>NZ_JBVILA010000014.1:0-100498 GCF_055580625.1 Amycolatopsis sp. NPDC031561
CCCCCCCCCCCCCCCCTTTCTTCCCCCCCCCCCCCCCCCTCCCCCCCCCCCCCCCCCCCCCCCCTCCCCCCCCCCCCCCCACGGCGCAAGGGGCCTTCACGTACTTGGGTGGGTCTTCGGTTACCGGGGAATGGGGCCGGGGTGGCAAAGACCGCGCGGGGGGAGCGGCGGCCGCGCCCAGGATGAGGCCATGCCCGAGCTGCGCCCGTCTCGTCCGGTCCGGAGAATCTGATGGCGACACCCGAAGAACTGGTGACCGCGCTGCGGGAATCGGTCAAGGAGAACAGCAGGCTGGCCGCGCGTAACCGCGAACTCGCCGAAGCGGCGCGGGAACCGGTCGCGATCATCGGCATGGGATGCCGCTACCCCGGCGGGGCCGACTCGCCCGAAGCGCTGTGGGAGCTGGTGGCCGAAGGCCGCGACGCGGTCTCGGAGTTCCCCGCCGATCGCGGCTGGAACCTCGCCGAGCTGTTCCACCCCGATCCCGATCATCCCGGCACGTCCTACGCCCGGGAAGGGGGATTCCTCCACGAGGCCGCCGAATTCGACCCCGAGTTCTTCGGCATCTCGCCGCGTGAGGCGCTCGCGATGGATCCGCAGCAGCGGCTCCTGCTCCAGATCAGCTGGGAAGCGATCGAGCGCGCCGGGCTCGACGCCTCGGCGTTGAAGGGCAGCGCGACCGGTGTGTTCGCCGGGATCATGTACCACGACTACGGATCCGGCGTCACCGAGTTGCCGGAGGGCGTCGAAGGCTTCCTCGGCACCGGGACGGCGGGCAGCGTGCTTTCCGGCCGTGTCGCGTACACCTTCGGTTTCGAGGGCCCGGCCGTTTCGGTCGACACCGCGTGCTCGTCGTCGCTGGTGGCCGTGCACCTCGCCGCGCAGGCGCTCCGGGCGGGGGAGTGCTCGCTCGCCCTGGCCGGTGGCGCGACCGTGATGGCCGTCCCGGACACCTTCGTCGAATTCTCCCGCCAGCGCGGGCTCGCCCCGGACGGACGCTGCAAATCGTTCGGCGCGGGCGCAGACGGTACCGGCTGGGGTGAGGGCGCCGGGGTTCTGGTGCTGGAGAAGCTGTCCGACGCCGTCCGGAACGGACACCGGGTGCTCGCCGTCGTGCAGGGTTCCGCGGTCAACTCCGACGGGGCGTCGAACGGGCTCACCGCGCCGAACGGCCCGTCGCAGCAACGCGTGATCCGCGCCGCGCTGGCGGGCGCCGATCTGTCCACTTCGGACATCGACGTCGTCGAAGCGCACGGCACGGGCACGAAACTCGGTGACCCGATCGAGGCCGACACTCTGCTGGCCACCTACGGACGCGACCGCGACGTCCCGCTGTACCTCGGTTCGGTCAAGTCGAACCTCGGGCACACGCAGGCTGCGGCGGGGGTCGCCGGGATCATCAAGATGGTCGAGGCACTGCGCCGCGGCGAACTGCCGCGCACGCTGCACGCCGACGAGCCGTCCCCGCACGTCGCCTGGGATTCCGGCGCGGTCGAACTTCTCACCGAGCACCGGCCCTGGCCCGAGACCGGCCGTCCGCGCGCGGCCGCGGTGTCGTCGTTCGGGATCAGCGGCACCAACTCGCACGTCATCCTCCGCCAGGCCCCGGAACCGGCGCCCGCCGAGACCGTGAGCGCCGAGCGAACCCGCGTCCCGTGGGTGCTGTCCGCGCGGTCCGAGGCCGCGCTGCCCGAGCTGGCGGACCGGCTGCGCCAGACCGGGGGAGACCCCGCCGACCTCGCCTGGTCGCTGGCCACCGGAAGGGCCGCGCTGCCGTACCGCGCGGTCGTCACCGGCGCCGACGAAGAAGAACTCCTCGCCGGACTCGGCGCCTTGGCCCGCGGCGAGTCCGCGCCCGGCGTTGTCACCGGCCGGGCGGGCAGCGGCAAGCTGGCGTTCCTGTGTACCGGGCAAGGCGCGCAGCGGCTCGCGATGGGCACCACGCTTTCTTCGGCGTTCCCCGTCTTCGGCGAGGCCTTCGCCCGCGTCGCGGAACGGCTCGACGCGCACACCGGCTTCACACTCGCCGAAATCCTGTCCTGCGAAGACCAGACGCGGATCGACCGGACCGACGTGGCGCAGCCCGCGTTGTTCGCCTTCGAGGTCGCGATGGCCGGGTTGGTGCGGTCCTGGGGCGTCGAACCCGACTTCCTGCTGGGGCATTCGATCGGCGAGCTCACCGCCGCGTACCTCGCCGGCGTGTGGTCGCTCGACGACGCCGCCCGGCTGGTCGCCGCCCGCGGCCGGTTGATGCAGGCACAGCCTTCCGGCGGGGTGATGGTCGCGCTGCAGGCCACCGAAGCGGAACTGGACCTGCCCGGCGGCGTCAGCATCGCCGCGATCAACGGTCCTTCGTCCGTCGTGCTCTCCGGCGAGGAAGCCGCGGTCACCGCCCTGCTCGAAGCCTTCCCGGGCCGCCGCACCAAACGGCTTTCGGTCAGTCATGCCTTCCACTCCGCGATGATGGACGGGATGCTCGACGACTTCCGCGAGGTCGCCGAGAGCGTGACGTATGCCGAACCGCGGATCCCGCTCGCCTCCGGGGACGTTCGCGACCCGGAGTACTGGGTACGGCAGGTGCGCGAGCCCGTCCGGTTCGCCGACGGCATCGCGACCCTGCACGCGCGCGGCGCCCGGCGCTTCGTCGAGATCGGCCCGGACGCTTCGCTGACCGCGCTCGGCGCGGACTGCGTCAGCGACGGCACTTTCATCGCCACGCAACGGAAAGACCGCGACGAGGCGGCCGCCGCCGATCTGGCGCGGGCGAGGCTGTTCACCGCCGGGGTCCGGCTCGACTGGGCCGGGATCCTCGGCGGCGGCACCCGTGTCGACTTGCCGACGTATCCCTTCCGGCGGGACCGCTTCTGGCTCGCCGCCGCCGACCGCAGCACGCCACCGGCCCGGCGTTACGAAATCGTGTGGCGCCCGGTCGAACCAGCCCAGACGTCGGAAGCGTGGACCGTCTACGCCCCCGAATCCAGCGCTTGGGCCGAAGCCGCCGCGAAGGCACTCGACGCGCCCCTGGTCACGGAAGTGCCCGACACCGGGCCTGTCCTCGCCTTCCCGGCGGACGGTGCCGCGCTCGCCGCGCTCCTGCGGGACACCCCGGCGAGGATCTGGTGCGCCACCGGCGACCCCGGTGTCGCCGCGGTCGCGCGGGTCGCGGCGATCGAGCAGCCCCGCCGCTGGGGTGGCTGCGTGACGCTGCCCGATCAGCCGGACGACGGCGTGGTCGCCCGGCTGCGCGAAGTGCTCGGCGGTCCGGAAGACGAGGTCGCGATCCGCGAGGACGGGATCTTCGCCCGCCGGTTCGTCCCCGCCGCTCCCGCGCCGGCCACCCCGTGGACCACTTCCGGCACCGCGCTGGTCACCGGCGGCACCGGGGCGCTGGGCGCGCTGGTGGCCGAACGGCTGATCCGCGCCGGGACGGACCACGTCGTGCTCCTGTCGCGCCGCGGTGAGGACGCACCGGGTGCGGCGGAACTGCGTGAACGGCTGGAAGGTCTCGGCGCCCGCGTCGACATCCACGCCTGCGACGCCGCCGACCGCGACGCACTGTCCACAGTGGTCACCGGCCTGGAGGATCTCAGGGTGGTCGTGCACACCGCCGGGGTCCTCGACGACGCCCTGCTCGACGACGCGACCCCGGAACGGTTCGAAGCCGTCGCCCGCCCCAAGGTGACCGCCGCGCGGCACCTGCGCGAACTCACGAAGGACCTCGACGCCTTCGTACTGTTCTCCTCGGTCGCCGGAGTGCTCGGCAACGGTGGCCAGGCCGCCTACGCCGCCGCGAACGCGGAACTCGACGCGCTCGCGGCCCAGTGGCGGGCCGAGGGGGTCAAGGCGCTGTCGATCGCCTGGGGCCCGTGGGCCGAGGGCGGGATGGCCGAGGACGTCGACGAAGCCGTCCGTCGCAAGGGTTTGCGCCCGATGACGCCGGAGTCGGCGGCGGAGGAGTTCGTCCGGGCGATCGCCGCGGACGACACCTGTGTCACCGTCGCCGACTTCGACTGGTCGTCGTTCTTCGAGGACTTCCGGGCCGCTCCCATGCTCGCCGAACTGCCCCGGCCGGAAACCGCGGCGGCCGAGGCGCCGGTGGCGGATCTGCGGTCCCGGCTGGCCGGGCTGATCGAGCCCGAACAGCGGCGGCTGCTGCTGAAGGTCGCCCGCGAGACCGTGGCCCGCGTGCTCGGCCATCCGGACACGTCGGCGATCGGACCGGACCGCGCGTTCACCGAACTCGGGTTCGACTCGCTCACCGCGGTCGAACTGCGCAACCGGCTCGACGCCGCGACCGGCCTCGCCGTGCCCGCGACGCTCGTCTTCGACCATCCGACGCCGCAGGCCCTCGCCGCCTACCTCTGGCAGGAACTCGCCGCGGCGCACAGCGCTGACACCGCCGACGTCGGCGACCTGCTCGACGGGCTGGAAGCCGCGCTGGGCCGTCTCGATCCCGGCGGCGAAGAGCACGCCAGGGCGGGCGAGCGGCTGCGGAAACTCGCCGAGCGCCTGGACGGGCCCGGCTTCACGCCGTCTTCGGACGACGAACTCTTCGCCTTCATTGACCAGCAACTCGGTGCTTGAGCCCGAGTGCACGCGACCTCGACCGATGAGTGGGGACACCGTGGGTGAGAACGACAAGCTTCGCGACTACCTGACGCGAGTCACCGGCGAACTGCAGCGCACGCGCGGCAGGCTCGCCGCGCTGGAAGACCGCGCCGCCGAACCGATCGCCATCGTCGGCATGGGCTGCCGCTTCCCGGGCGGCGTCCGGTCGCCGGAGCGGTTCTGGGAACTGCTGACCGCCGGGGACCACGGGATCACCGGGTTCCCGGACGACCGCGGCTGGGACGTCGGCGCGCTCGTCGACCCGGACCCGGACCACCTCGGCACCAGCTACGTCGACCGAGGCGGTTTCGTCGACGGCGCCGGGGACTTCGACCCCGAGTTCTTCGGCATCTCGCCGCGCGAGGCCGTCTCGATGGACCCGCAGCAACGGTTGCTGCTGGAGACGTCGTGGGAGGCGCTGGAGCGCGGCGGGATCGACCCCGCGTCGCTGTCCGGCAGCCGCGCCGGGGTCTTCGTCGGCACCAACGGCCAGGACTACGGCCGTGACTTGCCCAAGGGTGTCGAAGGTGTCGAGGGCTACCTCGGCACCGGGATCTCCGGCAGTGTCCTTTCCGGACGGATCTCGTACGTCCTCGGGCTGGAAGGCCCGTCGGTCACCGTCGACACGGCGTGCTCGGCGTCGCTGGTCACGCTCCACCTGGCCGTCCGCGCCTTGCGGGCGGGGGAGTGCGACCTCGCGCTCTCGGGTGGTGCCACCGTGATGGCGAGCCCGGACGCCTTCATCGAGTTCTCCCGCCAGCGCGGCCTCGCCCGTGACGGCCTGGTCAAGGCGTTCGCCGCCGGGGCCGACGGCACCGCGTGGGGCGAGGGCGCCGGCATGATCGTGCTGGAGCGGCTGTCCGACGCCCAGCGCAACGGCCACCCCGTGCTGGCCGTCGTGCGCGGCTCCGCGGTCAACCAGGACGGCGCGTCCAACGGCCTCACCGCCCCCAACGGTCCTTCGCAGCAGCGCGTCATCCGCCAGGCGCTCGCCGACGCTCGTCTGTCGACGAAGGACGTCGACGTCGTCGAGGCGCACGGCACCGGGACGACGCTGGGCGACCCGATCGAGGTCCAGGCCCTCCAGGCCACCTACGGCCGCGACCGCGGCGAGCGGGGGCCGTTGCTGCTCGGTTCGGTGAAGACGAACATCGGCCACACCCAGGCCGCGGCGGGGGTCGCCGGGATCATCAAGATGGTTTTGGCCCTGCGCAACGGAATCCTGCCGGCGAGCCTGCACATCGACGCGCCGAGTCCCCAGGTCGACTGGTCGCCGGGAACGATCGAGCTGCTGGCTTCGGCGCGTCCTTGGCCGGAGGGGGAGACCCGCCGGGCGGGTGTCTCGTCGTTCGGCATCAGCGGGACCAACTCCCATGTGCTGCTGGAGCAGGCGCCCGCCGTCGAGCCGTCCACAGTGGACGCGGCTACTCCGCCGGTGATCCCGTGGGTGCTGTCCGGCCGTACCCCGGCGGCGTTGCGCGCCCAGGCCCGCGCGCTGCTGGACGTCGAGGGCCACCCGGCCGACATCGGCTGGTCGCTGGCCGCGACCCGGTCCGCCTTCGAGCACCGTGCCGTCGTCACCGGCCGCGACGAAGCCACACTGCGCGCCGGGCTGACGGCGGTCGCGGAGGGGGATTCGAGCGTCACCGTCGGCGAAGCGACCGACGGCGCCCTCGCGGTGTGCTTCACCGGCCAGGGCTCGCAGCGACTCGGCATGGGCCGCGAGCTGTACGAGGCGTACCCGGCCTTCGCCACCGCGTTCGACGAGGTCTGCGAGCTGCTGCCCGGCGTGCGCGAGGTCGTCTTCGGCGAGGACGCCGAAGCCTTGAACGACACCGGGAACGCCCAGCCCGCGCTGTTCGCGCTGGAGGTCTCGCTCTACCGACTGGTCGAATCCTGGGGTGTAGTCCCGGATTTCCTGATCGGTCATTCCGTCGGTGAACTCGCCGCGGCGCACGTCGCCGGCATCTGGTCACTGGACGACGCGGCCGAACTTGTCGCGGCACGCGGCCGCCTGATGAGCGCTTTGCCGCGCGGGGGCGCGATGTGCGCCATCGAAGCCGCCGAGGACGAGGTTCGCGCCGCCCTGGTGACAGGTGCGGACATCGCGGCCGTCAACGGTCCGCGCGCGATCGTCGTCTCCGGTACCGAGGACGCCGTGCGGATCGTCGCCGCCGTGTTCACCGAGCAGGGCCGCCGGACCAAGAACCTCTCCGTCTCCCACGCGTTCCACTCGGCGCTGATGGACGGCATGCTCGACGACTTCGCCGCCGTCGCCCGCCGAGTCACCTACAAGACGCCGAAGATCGCCTTGGTTTCGAACGTCACCGGCCGCATCGCCGAGACCGCCGAGATCCTCGACCCGGCCTACTGGGTCCGGCACGTGCGCGAGGCCGTGCGGTTCGCGGACGGCGTCGGCGCGCTGGCCGAGGCAGGCGTCACCCGTTTCCTCGAACTGGGCCCGGACGGCGTCCTTTCCGCGGCTGGGCAGGAAAGCGCGGACGGCCTGTTCGTCCCGGCCCTGCGCCGTGACCGGCCCGAACCCGAGACCTTCGTCGCCGCGCTGGCCGCCGTGTACGCCGACGGCGGCAAGGTCGGCTGGGCCGCCGCGTTCGACGGCGCGCGGCCGGTCGAGCTGCCCACGTACCCGTTCCAGCGCGAGTTCTACTGGCTTCCCGCCACGCACGCCGCCGGTGACGCGGCGGGCCTCGGCCTCGGTTCGCTCGACCATCCGCTGCTCGGCGCCGCCGTTTCGGTCGCCGACGCGGGCGGATTCCTGTTCACCGGAAGCCTTTCGCTGCGGACGCATCCGTGGCTCGCCGAGCACGTGGTGCACGGCCAGGTCGTCGTACCCGGTACCGCGCTGGTCGAACTGGCCGTCCGAGCCGCCGACGAAACCGGCCTGGCGGTACTGGAAGAGCTGACGCTGCAGACGCCGCTGGTGCTCCCCGAGAGCGGCGCGGTCCAGGTCCAGCTGTGGGCCGGGACGCCGGAGGAAACCGGCCACCGACCGCTCACCGTGCACTCGCGTCCCCACGGCGCGGGGGAGTGGACGCTGCACGCCACCGGCGCGCTCGCCCCGTCCTCGCCCGCACCCGACTGGGACCTGGCCGAGTGGCCGCCGCCCGGCGCCGAGGCCGTCTCCCTCGAAGGCCGCTACCCGGAACTGGCCGCGCTCGGCCTGGAATACGGCGAGATCTTCCAGGGCTTGCGGACTTTGTGGCGCGACGGCGAGCACACGTACGCCGAGGTCTCACTGCCCGACGACGCCCGCGACCAGGCGGCTCGATTCGGCCTGCACCCGGCGCTGCTCGACGCGGCGCTGCACGCGCTCGCCGCCGACGGTGACGGCCCCGCCCGGCTGCCCTTCGCCTGGAGCGACGTCGTTCTGCACGCCTCCGGCGCGGCCGAACTGCGCGTCCGGCTCACCCCGGCCGGCACCGACGCGGTCACCTTGCGCGTCGCCGACGGGACCGGTGCGCCGGTCGCCACCGTCGGCTCCCTGGTCGTCCGCCCGGTTTCGGCCGGGCAGCTGCGTCCCGCGACCACTCGCGAGGGACTGTACGAACTGGCTTGGCGGCCGATCGCCACACCGGATGGCGAAGTCCCGCGCTGGGCGAGGTTCGCCGACGTCACCGATGAGGCACCCGAGGTCGTCGTGTACCGCGCGGAAGGTGACGACGTGCACGCCGTCACCGGCGCGACCCTCGACGTGCTCCGGACCTTCCTCGCCGAAGACCGCTTCGCCGAGGCGAAACTGCTAGTCCACACTGGACAGTCCGATGTGGACCCGGTGTCGGCCGCGGTGTGGGGACTGGTGCGCAGTGCGCAGTCCGAGCACCCGGACCGGTTCCTGCTCGCCGACGCCGACGAACTCACCGACGCGGTACTGGCCGCAGGGGAGCCGCAAATCGCCGTTCGTGAGGGCGAACTGCGCGTCCCGCGCCTGGTCACGCCCGAATCCACCGGACGCCTGCTCCCGCCGCCGGGCAACTGGCGGCTCGGCCTGTCCGGCAAGGGCACCTTCGACCACCTGACCCTGGAACCGCTGCCCGACGAGCCGCTCGGGCCGCTGGGCGTCCGGGTTTCCGTCCGCGCCGCCGGTCTCAACTTCCGCGACGTGCTCAACGCGCTCGGCATGTACCCCGGTGAGGCCGGACTGCTCGGCAGCGAGTTCGCCGGGACCGTCCTCGAAGTCGGCGCCGACGTCACCGACCTGAGCCCCGGCGACCAGGTGATGGGCCTCGTCTCCGGTGGCGCCGGGCCGATCGCGATCGCCGAGCGGCCGATGATCACCCGCAAACCCGCGGACTGGACCTACGAGCAGGCGGCCTCGACGCCGTTGGTGTTCCTGACCGCGTACTACGCGCTGGTCGACCTGGCCGGGCTCAAAGCGGGCGAGTCGATCCTGATCCACGCCGCCGCCGGCGGGGTGGGGATGGCCGCGACGCAGCTCGCGCGTCATCTGGGCGCCGAGGTGTACGGCACCGCGAGCGAAGGCAAGCAGTACGTGCTGCGCGACGCCGGACTCGACGACGCGCACATCGCCTCGAGCCGCACGTTGGAGTTCGAGGAGCGGTTCAGCGGTATCGACGTCGTCCTGAACGCCCTCGCCGGGGACTTCATCGACGCCTCGATCCGGACGATGGCGCCGGGCGGCCGGTTCCTGGAGATGGGCAAGACCGACATCCGCGAGCCCGAAGGCGTCCACTACCGCGCCTTCGACCTGATCGACGCCGGGCCGGAGCGGACCGCCCAGCTGTGGGACGCGCTGACCGATCTGTTCGAGTCCGGCGCGCTCGCCCCGCTGCCGACCCGGACCTGGGACGTCCGCGAGGCCCGGGAAGCGTTCCGGTTCCTCGGCCAGGCCAAGCACATCGGCAAGGTCGCGCTCACCATGCCGAGGACACTCGACCCGGACCGGACGGTGCTGATCACCGGCGGCACGGGTGGTCTCGGCGCCTTGGTCGCCCGTCATCTGGTGACCAAGCACGGAGCCCGGAAGCTCCTGCTCACCAGCCGCCGGGGGCTCGACGCGCCCGGAGCGGCGGAGCTGGTGGAAGAACTCGACGCCGAAGTCCGGGTCGTCGCTTGCGACGTCTCCGATCGCGAAGCCGTGGTGGCGCTGCTGGACGGCGTCGACCTGACCGGTGTCGTGCACGCCGCCGGTGTGCTGGACGACGGCACCATCGACGCGCTCACCCAGGAGCGGCTCGACTTCGTACTCGGCCCGAAGGCCGACGCGGCCCGCCATCTGCACGAACTGTCCGGCGACCCGGACCTGTTCGTCACGTTCTCCTCGGCCGCCGGGGTGCTCGGCGCCCCGGGGCAGGGCAACTACGCGGCGGCCAACGGCTACCTCGACGGGCTCGCCGCCCACCGCCGCTCGCTCGGCCTGGCCGGGCAATCGCTGGCCTGGGGCCCGTGGGCCGCGGGCATGGCGGAGACGCTCGGTGAAGCCCACCTGGCGCGGCTGCGCGCCGGTGGCACTCCCGCGCTCGCCGTCGAGGACGGCCTCGCGCTGTTCGACGCGGCCATCGCCGCCGGAGCGCCGCTCGCCGTCCCCGTTCAGCTGGACCTGCCGGTGCTCGCCGCGTCCGGCCCGCTCCCACCACTGCTGGATACGCTGGTCAAACCCGGCCGCCGGACCGCGAAATCGGGCGGTGGCCAGGACTCCTCGCTGGCGAGGCGGCTCGCCGGACTGACCGAAGCCGACCAGGACCGCGAACTGCTGGACCTCGTCCGCACCCAGGTCGCCCTGGTGCTCGGGCACGTCAACGCGGCCACGGTCGAACCCGGCCGCGGCTTCATGGACCTCGGCTTCGACTCGCTGACCGCGGTCGAACTGCGCAACCGCCTCGGTTCCGTGACCGGGCTGCGGCTGCCGTCGACGGTGATCTTCGACCACCCGACCCCGGTCGCCCTCGCCGGTTACGTCCGCTCGGAACTGCTCGGCGATCTCACCGCCGGGCCTCGCGCCCGTGCCCGCGTCGTCGACGCCGGTGAGCCGATCGCGATCGTCGCGACCAGCTGCCGGTTCCCCGGCGACGTCAACACGCCGGAAGACCTGTGGCGCCTCGTTTCCGAAGGCCGCGAAGGCCTGACGGACTTCCCGGCCGATCGCGGCTGGGACCTTGCCGCGCTGTTCGACACGACCCCGGGCAAACAGGGCGTGTCGAACACCCGCACCGGCGGTTTCCTGCCCGACGCGGGGGACTTCGACCCGGAGTTCTTCGGCATCTCGCCCCGCGAAGCCCTCGCCATGGACCCGCAGCAGCGGTTGCTGCTGGAGATCGCGTGGGAGGCCTTCGAGCGCGCGGGCATCCCGCCCGGCACCTTGCGCGGCAGCGACACCGGTGTTTTCACCGGCGCGATCTACCACGAATACGCGTCCAGGCTGACGAAGATCCCGGAGGAGGTCGAAGGTTTCCTCGGCACCGGCACGTCCGGCGCGATGATGTCCGGCCGCGTCTCCTACACCTTCGGGTTCGAGGGACCTGCCGTGTCGGTGGACACGGCGTGCTCGTCCTCGCTGGTCGCGATGCATCTGGCGAGCCAAGCCCTGCGTTCGGGGGAATGCTCCCTCGCGCTGGCGGGCGGCGTCACCGTGATGGCCAACCCCGACCCGTTCGTCGACTTCAGCAAGCAGAACGCGATGGCGGTCGACGGCCGCTGCAAGGCCTTCGCCAACGGCGCCGACGGCGTCAGCTGGGGTGAGGGCGCCGGGTTCGTCCTGCTGGAGAAGCTGTCCGACGCGCGCCGCAACGGTCACCCGGTTCTCGCCCTGCTCAAGGGATCCGCGATCAACCAGGACGGCGCGTCCAGCGGGCTCACCGCCCCGAACGGACCGTCGCAGCAACGCGTGATCCGGCAGGCGCTCGCCAACGCCAGACTGTCCACTTCGGACATCGACGTCGTCGAGGCGCACGGCACCGGAACCAGGCTGGGCGACCCGATCGAGGCACAGGCGCTGCTGGCCACCTACGGCCAGGACCGCGAAGAGCCGTTGCTGCTCGGCTCGGTGAAGTCGAACTTCGGGCACACCCAGGCCGCCGCCGGAGTGGCCGGGGTGATCAAGATGATCGAGGCGATGCGGCACGGTGTCGTCCCCGCGACGCTGCACGTCGACGCGCCGTCGGCCCAGGTCGACTGGGAGGCGGGCGCGATCCGCGTGGCCACCGAGGCCGCGGACTGGCCGGAGACCGGCCGTCCGCGCCGGGCGGGGGTGTCCTCGTTCGGGTTCAGCGGGACCAACGCGCACGTTGTCCTCGAACACGTCCCCACAGAAGAAAGCACGGAAGGACCGGCCGCCCGGCCCGCGCTGCTGCCGTGGGTGCTGTCCGGCCGCTCCGAGGAAGCCCTGCGGGCACAGGCCGCGCGGCTCGCCGACCTGACGGCCGACCCGCTCGACGTCGCCTGGTCGCTGGCCACCGCCCGCACCGCGCACGAGCGGCGCGCCGTCGTCGTCGGGACCGATCCGTCCGTCCTGCGGGCCGGGCTGGCCGCGTTCGCCGACACCGGCCGGGCGGTCAACGTCGTCTCCGGCCGCGCGGTCACCGGACGGCTCGCGTTCCTGTTCACCGGTCAGGGTTCCCAGCGAACCGGCATGGGCCAAGGCCTTTACGAGACCTTCCCCGCCTTCGCGGCGGCTTACGACGAGGTCGCCGCGCTGCTGCCCCTCGACGGCGACATCGACCGCACCGGCACCGCGCAGCCCGCGATCTTCGCCCTGGAAGTGGCGCTGTTCCGGCTCTACGAGTCCTGGGGCGTGACCCCGGACTTCCTGGCCGGGCACTCGATCGGTGAGATCGCGGCGGCGCACGTGGCGGGCGTGCTTTCCCTGGAGGACGCCGCGAAGCTCGTCGAGGCACGCGGCCGGTTGATGGAGGCGCTGCCCGAGGGCGGCGCGATGGTCGCGGTCCAGGCGTCCGAAGACGAGGTGCGCGAGTTCCTGACCGACGAGGTGAGCCTCGCCGCCGTCAACGGGCCCGACGCGGTCGTCCTGTCCGGTGTGGACGGTCCGGTCCGCGCGGTCGCCGCCAGGTTCGCGCAGGACGGGCGTCGTACCAAGCATCTCGTGGTGTCGCACGCGTTCCACTCGGCGCTGATGGAGCCGATGCTGGCGGAGTTCGCCGAGGTCGCGGAGTCGCTGGAGTACGCCGAGCCGCGGATCCCGATCGTGTCCACGGTGAGCGGATCGGCCGATCTGACCGACCCGGGTTATTGGGTGCGCCACGTCCGCGAGACCGTGCGGTTCGCCGACGGCCTCGCGGCGCTGACCGCCGAGGGCGTCACGGCGTTCCTCGAACTCGGCCCCGACGCCGTGCTCTCCGCGATGGGTACCGACGGCGTCTTCGTCTCCGCCCTGCGCAAGGACTCCGACGAGGCCCGGTCCGCGATGACCGCGCTGGGCGCGGTGCACGCGGCGGGCGCTCCCGTCGACTGGGACCGCTTCTTCGACGGCAGTGGCGCGCGGCCCGCGAACCTGCCCACCTATCCGTTCCAGCGCCGCCGTTTCTGGCTGCTGGCGCCGCCGGGTTCCGGCGACGCCACCGCGCTGGGTCTCGGCGCGCTCGACCACCCGCTGCTGGGCGCCGCCGTCGCGCTGCCCGAACGCGGCGGGCTGGTCCTCACCGGGCGGTTGTCGCTCGACGAACAGCCGTGGCTGGCCGGGCACCGCGTCCGCGACGCCGTCCTGCTGCCGGGGACCGCGTTCGCCGAACTGGCCGTCCGGGCGGGCGACGAGGTCGGTTGCGGCACCGTCGAGGAACTGACGCTGCAGGCACCGCTGGTGCTCACCGCGGCGCCGGTCCAGCTGCGAGTGTCCCTTTCGGACGGTGACGGCCACCGTACGCTGGCGGTGCACTCGCGTCCTCAAGACGGCGAATGGACGCTGCATGCCACCGGTTCGCTGATCGCGACGGACACCGAGCCCGCGGCCGAGCCTGCATGGCCGCCGACCGGCGCTGAATCCGTTGACCTGGAAGGCTTCTACGCGACCCTCGCCGAAGCCGGGCTCACCTACGCGGACCCGTTCCGCGGTCTGCGCGCGGCCTGGCGCCAGGGTGACGAGATCTTCGCGGAAGTCGCGCTGCCCGAGGGCACCGACGTCCGCGGGTTCGGGCTGCATCCGGCCCTGCTCGACGCGGTCCTGCACGCCGTCGGCCTGACCGGCGGCCCGGCCCGGCTGCCGTTCTCGTGGGCCGGGTTGGCGTTGCACGCCACCGGTGCGACCACGGTGCGGGCCCGGCTCACCCCGGCCAGTCCGGACGCCGTTTCCTTGCGTGTCACCGACGGCACCGGTGCTCCGGTGCTCTCGGTCGGCTCGCTGAGCCTGCGTCCGGTGGGCGACGGGCCGCTGCCCAGCGCCACCACCGACGCGCTGTTCGGCATCGACTGGATCCCCGTCGCGACGCCTTCGGAGAGCGAAGACGTCGCCGTGTCCGAAGCCTCGTCGGTCGAGGCCGCGCTCGATGCGTTGCAGACGGCCGAAGACCGGCTCGTCGTGCACCTCACCGGTGACAGCCCGGAGCACGCCGCCGTCGCCGGACTGGTGCGCAGCGCGCAGGCCGAGTACCCGGACAAGTTCGTCCTGGTCCACGGCACCGGAGACGCCAAGATCGCGGCGGCGACCGGTGAACCCGAGGTCGCGCTCACCGAAGACGGTCTGCGCGTCCCCCGGTTGACCCGGTCCCGCGCCACCGCCGACCCGGACTGGACCCTCGACGGCACCGTGCTGGTCACCGGCGGTACCGGCGGACTCGGCGCGCACGTCGCCCGGCGGCTCGTCGAGCGCCACGGCGTCCGGCACCTGCTGCTCGTCGGACGTCGCGGCGCCGACGCCCCCGGTGCCGAAGCCCTGCGAGAGGACCTGGTCGCGCTCGGCGCAGAGGTGACGATCGCCGCGTGCGACGTCGCCGACCGTTCCCAGCTCGAGTCCGTGCTCGCTCTCGCGGAGGAGCCGCTGAGTGGCGTGGTGCACGCCGCGGGCGTCCTCGACGACGGCGTCCTCTCCGCGATGACCCCCGAACGGCTCGCCGCCGTCGCGGGCCCCAAGTCCGAGGCCGCGCGGCATCTGCACGAACTGACCAGCGGCCTCAAGCTGTTCGTCACGTTCTCCTCGATCGCCGGCGCCCTCGGCGCACCCGGCCAGGCGAACTACGCCGCGGCCAACGGCTACCTCGACGGACTCGCCGCCTCCCGGCGTGCCCAGGGCCTCCCCGGCACCTCTATCGCCTTCGGCCTCTGGGAAACCGGCATGGGTGAAGGCCGCGGTGGAGCGGCGCTGCCCGTCGAAGCCGGGCTGGAACTGTTCGACCTGCTGGCCTTCGGCGACGACCCGCGTCCCGTCGCGACCAAGCTCGACCTGGCCGCGCTGCGTGCCGAAGCCGAGGTCCCGCACGTGCTGCGGAGCCTGGTCCGGCCACGGCGCCGTCGTGCGGCGGAGGAAGCGGAAGCGGCCGGGCTGCGGCAGCGGCTCGCGGGGGTGCCCGCCACCGAACGCGTGCGGCTGCTGACCGAACTGGTCCGCACCGAGGCGGCGCACGTCCTCAGCCACACCAGCCCCGACGCCGTCGAGGCCGACCGCGCCTTCGGTGACCTCGGGTTCGACTCGCTCACCGCGGTCGAGTTCCGCAACCGCCTCGGCACGGTCACCGGGTTGCGCCTGCCCGCGACGCTGACCTTCGATCACCCGACCCCCCTCGCGCTGGCCGAATTCCTGCTCGCCGAACTGCTCGACGAACCCGGTGAGGCGACGCCGGTCTTCACCGCGGCCCGCGCCGACGGCGACCCGATCGTCATCGTCGGCATGGCCTGCCGCTACCCGGGCGGCGTGACGTCACCGGAAGAGCTGTGGGAGCTCGTTTCCGGCGGCAAGGACGGCGTGACCCGGTTCCCCGAGGACCGCGGCTGGGACGTCGACGGCATCTACGACCCCGACCCCGACCGGCCGGGCAAGACCTACACCCGCGAAGGCGGGTTCCTGCACGACGCGGGCGACTTCGACCCTGAGTTCTTCGGGATCTCGCCCCGGGAAGCGCTCGCGATGGATCCGCAGCAGCGGTTGCTGCTCGAAGTCGCCTGGGAAGCCCTGGAGCGCTCCGGGACCGACCCGACGTCACTCAAGGGCAGCCCGACCGGGGTGTTCGCCGGAGTCATGTACCACGACTACGGCACCCGGCTCGGCAACGACGTCCCCGACGACGTCGAAGGGTTCCTCGGCACCGGCACCTCGGGCAGCGTGCTGTCCGGCCGCGTGGCCTACACCCTGGGCCTGGAGGGGCCCGCGGTGTCGGTCGACACGGCCTGCTCCTCGTCGCTGGTCGCCCTGCACTGGGCGACGCAGGCGTTGCGGTCGGGGGAGTGCTCGCTGGCGCTGGCCGGTGGGGTCACGGTGATGGCGACGCCGGAGACGTTCATCGGCTTCTCCCGTCAGCGTGGCCTCGCCGCCGACGGCCGCTGCAAGTCCTTCTCGTCCGACGCCGACGGAACCGGCTGGGCCGAAGGTGCCGGGATGCTCGTGCTGGAAAGGCTTTCCGACGCGCGCCGCAACGGGCACCGCGTGCTGGCGGTGGTCAAGGGCTCGGCGGTCAACTCCGACGGCGCGTCCAACGGGCTCACCGCGCCCAACGGTCCCTCGCAGCAGCGGGTGATCCGCCAAGCGCTGGCCGCCGCCGGTGTCCCGTCGTCCACTGTGGACGCTGTCGAGGCGCACGGCACCGGTACGACGCTGGGTGACCCGATCGAGGCGCAGGCACTCCTGGCCACCTATGGCCGCGAGCGCGACGGCGAACCGCTGTACCTCGGCTCCGTGAAGTCCAACTTCGGTCACACGCAGGCCGCCGCGGGCGTCGCCGGGATCATCAAGATGGTCCAGGCGATGCGCCACGGTGTCCTGCCGAAGACGTTGCACCTGGGCGAGGCGACTCCGCACGTCGACTGGGAAGCCGGTGACGTCGAACTGCTCGCCGAGGGCCGGGGCTGGCCGGAAACCGGGCGGCCGCGGCGATCCGCCGTGTCGTCGTTCGGGATCAGCGGGACCAACGCGCACGTCATCCTCGAGCAGCCACCGGCCGAAACCCTGGCCCCGCGCGAGGTCGTCGCTCCGGCTCTCGTGCCGTGGGTGCTCTCCGGCCGCGCCGAAGACACTCTCCGGGAGCAGGCCGGGCGTCTGCTCGGCCGTGACGGCGAGCCGGTCGACGTCGGCTTCGCGCTCGCCACCACCCGTACCGCGCACGAGCGGCGTGCCGTCGTGCTCGGTGCCACGGACGCGGATCTCCGCACGGGACTGGAGTCCCTCGCCGGGGGCACGGCGACCCCGTCGGTCGTCACCGGCCGCGTCCTGTCCGGCCGGACGGCGTTCCTGTTCACCGGACAGGGATCGCAACGGCTCGGCATGGGCGAAGGGCTCTACGCCGCGTTCCCCGTGTTCGCCGCCGCCTATGACGAGGTCACCGCGCTGCTCCCGGCCGGGGGCGATTTGAACCGCACCGGCGCCGCGCAGCCGGCGATCTTCGCGCTGGAAGTCGCGCTGTACCGGCTCGCCGAATCCTGGGGCGTCGTCCCCGACTTCGTGGCCGGGCACTCGATCGGTGAGATCGCGGCCGCTCACGTGGCCGGGGTTCTTTCCCTGGAGGACGCGGCCAAACTCGTCGAGGCGCGCGGCCGGTTGATGGAGGCGCTGCCCGAGGGCGGCGCGATGGTCGCCGTGCAGGCGAGCGAGGACGAGGTGCGCGAGCACCTGACGCCCAAGGTCTCGCTGGCCGCCGTCAACGGCCCGAACGCGGTCGTTCTTTCGGGGGCCGCCTCACCGACGCTGAAGCTGGCCAAGAAGTTCGAAAAGCTCGGCCGCCGCACCAAGCGGCTGGAGGTGTCACACGCCTTCCACTCGGCCCTGATGGAACCGATGCTCGACGAGTTCGCCGCCGTGGTGCGGGAACTGGACTTCAAGGACCCGGCCATCCCGTTCGTGTCCACTGTGGACGGCGAGCGCACGGCGCGGGTCGCCGAGCCGGAGTACTGGGTGGAGCACGTCCGCGCCACCGTCCGGTTCGCCGCCGGGCTGGCGTGGCTGCGCGAGGCGGGCGTGACCCGGTTCGTGGAACTGGGCCCGGCCGCCGTCCTGACCGCGCTCGCCGACGACGGCCCGGACACCTTCGCGGCGTCGTTCCTGCGCGCCGACCGTGACGAGGCGGAGACCGCGCTCACCACGCTGGCCGCCGCGTACACCCGCGGTGCCGGAGTCGACTGGGCCGCGGTGTTCCGCCCGACCGGCGCCCGCGTCGTCGACCTGCCGACGTCGGTGTTCGACCGCCGCCGCTTCTGGCTCGCCGCCGGAGCCGGTGCGGGCGACGTCACCACGGCGGGGCTCCAGGCCGCCGGGCACCCGCTGCTGGGCGCCGCGGTGCCGTTCGCCGACGGCGACGGCTGGGTCCTCACCGGACGGCTTTCGGTCGCCACGCATCCGTGGCTGGCCGGGCACGCCGCGTTCGGCGAGGTCCTCGTCCCCGGCACCGGGCTGCTCGAACTCGCCGTCCGCGCGGGTGACGAAGCCGGGTGCGCGGGAGTGGAGGAACTGACCCTCGCCGCACCGCTGGTGCTGCCACCGCACGGCGCGCTCGACGTCCAGGTGCTCGTCGGAGCGGAGGGCACGGGCGGGCGACGGCCGGTTTCCGTGCACTCGCGTGCCCCGCAGGGGGAGTGGACCGAGCACGCCGCCGGGACCCTCGTCCCGGAAACGGCCACCGTGCCGTCCGGGCTGACCGAATGGCCGCCCGCCGCGGAACCCGTCCCGCTCGACGGGCTCTACGCCGACCTGGCGGCCGCGGGTCTCGACTACGGGCCGCCGTTCCGCGGCCTCACCACCGCCTGGCGCGACGAGGACACCGTGTTCGCCGAGGTGGAACTGCCCGAGGGCACCGAAGTCGACGGCTTCGGGCTGCACCCGGCGCTGCTCGACGCGGCGCTCCACACCTTGGGCCTGCTCCCCGGTGAGGGCACCCGGCTGCCGTTCCTCTTCGGCGACGTCACCCTGTACGCCACCGGCGCCACCGCGCTGCGCGTCCGGGTCACGCCCGCCGGATCCGGGGTGTCCTTGCTGGTCACCGACACCACCGGCGCGCCGGTCGCCACCCTCGGCACGGTCGCCGTCCGGACCGCGGAGGCCCCGGGGCCGCGCGGCACCGACTCGCTGTACGAGCTGACCTGGGTCGAGGTGCCCGCCGACGGCGAGGTCGCCGAGGACGTCCAGGTCTTCACCGCACCGGACGGCGAGCCGCGCGACGCGCTGGCCGCGACCCTCACGGCGATCCAGGAGTTCCTGGCCGGCGGCGGGACACGTCTGGTGGTGCGCACCGGCGACACCCCGGCGGGGGCCGCCGTCCGCGGTCTCGCCCGCACCGCCGCTTCGGAACACCCGGACCGGTTCGTCGTCCTCGAAGGGGACGACGTCGGCCTGGCGCTGGCCACCGGCGAACCGCAGGTCCGGATCCGCGACGGCGTGGCGGAGGTCCCGCGCCTGACCCGGGCGACGCCGGGAGAAGCCGCGATTTGGGGTGAGGGCACGGTTCTCGTCACCGGCGGTACCGGCGGGGTCGGGGCCGCGCTCGCCCGGCACCTCGCGCCGCAGGTCACGAGGCTGGTTCTCACCAGCCGCCGCGGCCTCGACGCGCCCGGCGCCCCGGAGCTGGCGGAAGAACTCGGCGCAGAGGTCGTCGCCTGCGACGTCACCGACCGCGCCGCGCTCGCCGCGCTGCTCGACGGGATCGAAGACCTCACCGGGATCGTGCACGCCGCCGGCGTGCTCGACGACGGCGTCGTCACCGAACTGACCCCGGAGCGCTTCGACACCGTGCTGCGGCCCAAGTCCGACGCGGCGCTCGCGCTCCACGAACTCACCCTCGGCAAGCCGCTGACCCAGTTCGTCCTGGTGTCCTCGGTGTCCGGGATCCTCGGCGGTCCGGGGCAGGCCAGCTACGCCGCGGCCAACGCCCTGCTCGACGACCTCGCGCGCCGACGGCACGCGGAGGGGCTGCCCGCCCGTTCGCTGGCGTACGGCCTGTGGGCCAACGGCATGGGCGGACAGTCCGATGTGGACCGTCTCGCTCGCGCCGGGTTCGGCGCGCTGACCGACGAAGAGGGCCTGGCGTTGTTCGACGCCGCAGTGGCCGCCTCGACGCCGGTTCCGGTCCCGGTGAAGCTCGATCTGGCGACGCTGCGCACGTTGGCCCGCACCAGCGAGCCCGCACCCGCCCTGCGCGGACTGGTCCGGATGCCGAAGCGGCGTGGCGCGGCCAACGCCGCGGCCGCCGCCGGGCTGACCGCGACGCTGACCCGGCTTTCGCCCGCCGACCAGCTCTCGCATCTGGTCGATCTGGTCCGGGGTCACGTCGCCGACGTGCTCGGACACGGCACGGCGACGTCGGTCGAGGCCGGACGCGCGTTCACGGAACTCGGCTTCGACTCCCTCACCGCTGTCGAACTGCGGAACCGGCTCGGCGAGGCGACCGGCCTGAGGCTGCCCGCCACGCTGGTGTTCGACCATCCGACCCCGGCGGCGCTCGCCGCCCACATCCGGTCCGAGCTGGCCGGTGACGAGTCCACTGTAGACATCGAGCCGGTCCGCGTGGCCGAACCGGACGAGCCGATCGCGATCGTCGCGATGAGCTGCCGGTTCCCGGGCGGCGTCAGCTCGCCGGAGGAGCTGTGGCGCTTGGTCTCCGAAGGGACCGACGCGATCACGCCGTTCCCGTCCGACCGAGGCTGGGATCTCGACGGGCTGTACCACCCGGACCCCGACCACCCCGGCACCAGTTACGCCCGCGAGGGCGGTTTCCTGCACGACGCCGCCGACTTCGACGCGGAGTTCTTCGGCATCTCGCCGCGGGAAGCGGTCACCGTCGACCCGCAGCAGCGGTTGCTGCTGGAGACCGCGCAGGAGGCGTTCGAACGCGCCGGGATCGACCCGGTCTCGCTGCGCGGCAGCGCCACCGGTGTGTTCGCCGGTGTGATGTACGACGACTACGCCTCCCGGCTGGCCGCCACCCCGGAGGGGATGGAGGGTCTGCTCGGCACCGGCAGCGCGAGCAGCGTGCTGACCGGCCGGGTCGCCTACACCTTCGGGCTCGAAGGCCCGGCGGTGTCGGTCGACACGGCGTGCTCGTCTTCGCTGGTCGCCCTGCACTGGGCGGCGCAAGCGCTGCGTTCGGGTGAATGCGGCCTGGCGCTGGTCGGCGGCGCGACCGTGATGGCCAGCCCCAACCCGTTCATCGAGTTCTCCCGTCAGCGCGGCCTGGCCGCCGACGGCCGCTGCAAGCCGTTCGCGGCGGCGGCCGACGGCACAGCCTGGGCCGAGGGCGCCGGTTTCCTGCTCCTGGAAAGGCTTTCCGACGCGCGCCGCAACGGACGTCGCATACTGGCCGTCGTCAAGGGGTCGGCGGTCAACCAGGACGGCGCGTCCAACGGCATGACCGCGCCCAACGGCCCCTCGCAGCAGCGGGTCATCCGGCGTGCCCTGGCCGCGGCGGGCGTCGAATCGTCCACTGTGGACATCGTCGAGGCGCACGGCACCGGTACGGCGCTGGGCGACCCGATCGAGGCGCAAGCGCTTCTGGCCACCTACGGCCAGGACCGCGAGGAGCCGCTGTGGCTCGGCTCGGTGAAGTCCAACATCGGCCACACCCAGGCCGCCGCCGGACTCGCCGGGATCATCAAGATGGTCGAGGCGATGCGGCACGGCGTGCTGCCCGCGACCCTGCACGTCGACGAGCCGTCACCGCATGTCGACTGGAGCGAGGGTGAGGTCCGGCTGCTCACCGAGGCGCGGCCGTGGCCCGAGGCCGGACGACCGCGGCGCGCGGCGGTGTCGGCGTTCGGCATCAGCGGGACCAACGCGCACGTCATCCTCGAACAGGTCCCGGAACCGGCGGCTCCCGCCAGGACTCCGGCGCCGCCGTCGCTCCTGCCGTGGGTGCTGAGCGCCCGCACCGAAGACGCGCTGCGAGCCCAGGCCGGGCGACTGCTCGGCACCGTCGGATTCGCCGACCCGCTGGACATCGGCTACGCGCTGGCGACCACCCGGACCGCGTTCGAACGGCGGGCGGTGCTCACCGGCGACGCCGACGCGCTGCGCGCCGGTCTGGCCGCGCTCGCCGGTGGCCGGACCACCCCGGAGGTCGTCACCGGCCGCGCGGCCGAAGGCAAACTCGCGATGCTGTTCACCGGCCAGGGTTCCCAGCGGCTCGGCATGGGCGAAGGGCTCTACGCCGCTTTCCCGGTGTTCGCCGAGGCATACGACGAGGTCGCCGCGCTGCTGCCCCTCGATGGTGATCTCAACCGGACCGGCACCGCCCAGCCCGCGATCTTCGCCCTCGAAGTGGCGTTGTCACGGCTCGTGGAGTCGTGGGGGATCCGGCCCGATTTCCTGGCCGGTCACTCGATCGGCGAGATCGCGGCCGCCCACGTGGCGGGCGTGTTCTCCCTGGAGGACGCGGCGAAACTGGTCGAGGCACGAGGACGGCTGATGGAGGCGCTGCCGGAAGGCGGCGCGATGGTCGCGGTCCAGGCGACCGAGGACGAGGTGCGCGAGCATCTGTCCGACGACGTCTGCCTGGCCGCGGTCAACGGACCGCAGGCGATCGTCCTGTCCGGTGTGGACGGTCCGGTCCGCGAGGTCGCCGCCCGGTTCGCCGGGGAGGGACGCCGCACCAAGGCCCTGGTCGTTTCGCACGCGTTCCACTCGGCGCTGATGGAGCCGATGCTCGCGGAATTCGCCGAAGTGGCGGAAAGCCTGAGCTACGCCGAACCGCGGATCCCGATCGTCTCCACCGTGACCGCATCGGCGGATTTGACCGACCCGGCCTACTGGGTGCGGCATGTCCGTGAGCCGGTCCGGTTCGCCGACGGTGTCGCCGCGCTCGCCGCCGCCGGGGTCACCCGGTTCGCGGAGCTGGGCCCGGACGGCGTGCTCTCGGCGATGGGCGCGGACAGCGCCCCGGACGCGGTGTTCGTCCCGCTCCTGCGCAAGGACCGTGACGAACGGCAGACCGCCTCGCTCGCGTTTAGCCGACTGGTTGCGGCGGGTACCGACGTCGACTGGACGGCGTTCTTCGACGGCACGGACGCCCGCGCCGCGGCACTGCCGACCTACGCGTTCCAGCGTGAGCGGTTCTGGCTCGACCCGCCCGCCACCGCGGGCGACGCCGCCGGGCTGGGCTTGGCCGCGGCCGGGCATCCGCTGCTCGGCGCGACCGTGCCGACGGCGGGCGAGGACGGGCTGGTCGGCTACGGCCGGTTGTCCCGCGCCTCGCAGCCGTGGCTGGCCGACCACGCGGTGCTCGGCACCGTGCTGGTCCCCGGCGCGGCACTGGTCGAACTCGTCGTCCGGGTGGGCGACGAACTCGGCTGCGCCCGCGTCGCCGAACTGACCCTGGCCGCGCCGATGGTGCTGCCGGAGACCGGTGGGCTCGCCGTTCAGGTCGTCCTCGGTGCCCCGGACGACGACGGACGGCGTCCGGTGTCGATCCACTCCCGCCTCGGCGAGGCGCCGTGGACCGAGCACGCGACCGGCCTGCTCGCCCCCGGGGACGCCTACCCGGCGGCCAAGGAGACCGTGTGGCCGCCCGCCGGGGCCGAAGCCCTCGACGTAACCGAGCTCTACCCGGGTCTCGCCGAAGCGGGCCTGCAGTACGGGCCGGTGTTCCAGGGCCTCACCGCCGCGTGGCGGGTGGGCGACGACGTCTGCGCCGATCTCGAACTGCCCGCCGCCGCCCACGGCGACGCAGGGAAGTTCGGCCTGCACCCGGCGCTGCTCGACGCCGCGCTGCACGCGATCGGCCTGCTGCCCACCGGGGACACCACGACCACCCGGCTGCCGTTCCTCTGGCGCGACGTCGTCCTGCACGCGGCGGGCGCCACCGCCGCCCGCGTCCGGGTCTCCGCCACCGGCACCGACTCGGTCCGCCTGGAGCTCACCGACGGCGCCGGCGCCCCGGTGCTGACGGTGGGAGCGCTGCTGCTGCGCGAGGTCGCCGACCTCGGCCCGGCCGCTCCGTCCACTTCGGACTCGCTGTTCCGGCTCGGCTGGGCGCAGGTGACGAACGAGGCCCCGGCGACACCGACGGAGATCCTGCCGGCGGTGCCGGAGGCCGGGGACACCCCGGCGGCCACGCATGCGCTGCTGCTGAGCACGCTGGCGAAACTGCAGGAGTGGCTGGCCGAGGAGAAGGACACCACGCTCGTGGTGCGTACCGAGAACGGTGTCGCCGTGTCTACTTCGGACAGTGTCGACCCGGCTTCGGCCGCGGTCTGGGGTCTGGTCCGCAGTGCTCAGTCGGAACATCCCGGCCGTCTGGTGCTGCTCGACGCGGCCGAGGCCGACGTCGACACCGCGCTGGCGGTGCTGGGCGACGAAACCCAGCTCGCTGTGCGCGACGGCGTCGTCCATGCCGCCCGGCTGCTGACCGCGGCGTCGTCGCCGGACCTCGTGCCGCCGTGGCACGAACCGGCCTGGCGTCTCGACAGCGTCGTCAAGGGAACGCTCGACAGGCTCTCCTTCGAGCCGTACCCGGACGTGCTCGAACCGTTGCTGCCGCGTGAGGTCCGGATCGCCACCCGCGCGGCCGGGACGAACTTCCGCGACGTGCTCAACGTGCTCGGCATGTACCCGGGAGACGCGGGCCGGATCGGGTACGAGGCCGCCGGTGTCGTCACCGACGTCGGGTCCGAAGTGGACGATCTCGCCGTCGGAGACCGGGTGATGGGCCTGGTGCACGGCGGGTTCGGCCCGCTCACCTTCGCCGACCGCGATCTGGTGGCCAAGATGCCCGAGGGCTGGACGTTCGAAGAAGCCGCGTCCGTGCCGCTGGTGTTCCTCACCGCCTACTACGCGCTGACCGACCTCGGCGCGTTGAAGAAGGGCGAGTCGGTGCTGATCCACGCCGCGGCCGGCGGTGTCGGGATGGCCGCCACGCAGCTCGCCCGGCACGTCGGCGCCGAGGTGTTCGGCACCGCGAGCGAGGGCAAGTGGGACGTCCTGCGCGCGGCCGGGCTGGACGACGACCACATCGCGTCGTCGCGGACGCTCGACTTCGAGGAACGGTTCCGCGAAACCACCGGCGGGAACGGGGTGGACGTCGTCCTCAACGCGCTGACCGGCGACTTCATCGACGCCTCGATGCGCCTGTTACCGCGCGGTGGGCGGTTCGTGGAAATGGGGAAGACCGACGTCCGTCCGGACGGCGGCGCCGCGGGGCACCATCCCGGTGTGACTTACCAGGCGTTCGACGTGATCGAAGCGGGCAACCGCCGGATCGCGCAGATATGGGAGGAGCTGATCGTCTTGTTCGACCAGGGCGCGCTCACCCCGCTGCCGGTCCGCACCTGGGATCTGCGCCGGGCACCGGAGGCGCTGCGCTTCCTGTCGCAGGCCAAGCACGTCGGCAAGGTCGTACTGACCGTGCCGCGCCGCCCGATCGGCGGCACGGTGCTCGTCACCGGCGGTACCGGCGGCCTCGGCGCGGTGCTGGCCAGGCATCTGGTCACCGAGCACGGCGTCACCAGCCTGGTGCTCACCAGCCGTCGCGGTCCGGACGCGCCCGGCGCGGCCGAACTGACGGCCGACTTGACCGCGCTGGGCGCCACCGTGCGGATCGAGGCGTGCGACGCCGCCGACCGCGACGCGCTCGCCGCGGTCCTGGACCGCACTCCGGACCTCACCGGTGTGGTGCACGCTGCAGGCGTCCTCGACGACGGACTGCTGACCGCGCTCACCCCCGAGCGGCTCGAGAAGGTGCTGCGGCCCAAGGTGGACGCGGCGTGGAACCTGCACGAGCTGACCCGCGGCCACGACCTGACGATGTTCGTCCTGTTCTCCTCGGCCGCCGGGGTGCTCGGCGCGCCGGGGCAGGCGAACTACGCCGCGGCCAACACGTTCCTCGACGGGCTGGCGCACCACCGCCGCGGCCTCGGGCTGCCCGCGACGTCGCTCGCCTTCGGCCTCTGGGCCGACGGGATGGGCGGCGCGGCGGACGCGGACCGGATGGGCCGCGACGGGGTCGGCAGTTTCGACCCGGTCGAAGGACTGGAGCTGTTCGACCTGGCCACCGGCCTGGCCGAGCCGGTCTCGGTGCCGGTCAAGCTCGACGTCGCGGGGCTCCGCACGATGACCGGACCGGTACCGCCGCTGCTGCGCGGTCTCGTCCGCGGTTCGGTGCGGCGCGCCGCACCGGTGGACGCGGCGGCGCAGGCCGACGGGCTCAAGCGACGGCTCGCCGGGCTTTCGCAGGCGGACGCCGAACTGGTGCTGCTCGGGGTGGTGCGCGGTCAGGCCGCGGCGGCCCTCGGGCACGACGGCGCGGACTCGATCGAGCCGGGCCGGGCGTTCACCGAACTGGGCTTCGACTCGCTCACCGCGGTCGAGCTGCGCAACGGGCTCGACGCGGCCACCGGGCTGCGCCTGCCCGCGACGCTGATCTTCGACTACCCGACCCCGGACGACCTCGCCAAGTACCTGCAGTCCGAGGTAGTTCCTGCGGTTCCGGCCGAGGAAACCGGCCTGGCGTCCGGTATCGACCGGCTCGCCGCCGAGCTGTCCACAGTGGACATCACGGCCGCGGACGGTGCCGAGGTCGAGGCGAAGCTGCGGAACCTGGTCGCCCTGTGGCAGGACCGGGTCCGGCCGTCCGGCGGCGACGCGGATCTGGAAGTGGACACCATCGACGACATGTTCGCCCTGCTGGACAACGAACTCTGACCCCGGCCCGGCGCCGCGAGGAGGACCACCGTCATGACCACCGACGAGCGGACGCTCGACTACCTCAAGCGACTGACCGCCGAACTGCGTGAGACGCGGCGCCGTCTGCGAGAAGCCGAGGAGAGCGGCTCCGAGCCGCTGGCCGTGATCGGCATGGCCTGCCGGTTCCCGGGCGGGGTCACCTCGCCGGAAGGACTGTGGGACCTCGTCGACGGCGGCGGGGACGGGATGACGGGATTCCCGGTGAACCGGGGCTGGGACACCGACGGGCTGTACCACCCGGACCCGGAACACCGGGGCACCAGCTACAGCGATCAGGGCGGATTCCTCCACGACGCCGGGGAGTTCGACGCGGGCTTCTTCGGCATCTCGCCGCGGGAAGCCCTGGCGATGGACCCCCAACAGCGGCTGCTGCTGGAGGTCACCTGGGAGACGTTCGAACGGGCGGGGCTGGACACGGCCGCGTTGAAGGGCAGTGCCACCGGGGTGTTCGCCGGTGCGATGCGCAGCGAGTACGTCTCCGGGTTCGACGGCGGATCCGAAGAGGTCGAAGGGTTTCTCGGCACCGGCTCGTCCAACAGCGTGCTGTCGGGCAGGCTCGCCTACACCCTCGGGTTGGAGGGGCCGGCGATCACGATCGACACGGCGTGCTCGTCTTCGCTGGTCGCGGTCCACCTCGCGGCGCACGCGCTGCGGTCGGGGGAGTGCTCGCTCGCGCTGGCGGGCGGGGTCACGGTGATGGCCACGCCGGAGACGTTCGTCGAGTTCTCGCGGCAGCGCGGGATGGCGCCGGACGGGCGCTGCAAGGCGTTCGCCGCCGGAGCCGACGGCACCGGCTGGTCCGAGGGCGCGGGCATGCTCCTGCTGGAGCGACTGTCCGACGCCCGCCGCAACGGGCACCGGATCCTCGCCGTCCTCAAGGGATCCGCGGTCAACCAGGACGGCGCGTCCAACGGCCTGACCGCGCCCAACGGCCCGGCCCAGCAGCGCGTCATCCGCGCCGCGCTGAAGAACGCGAAGCTGACCGCCGCCGACGTCGACGCCGTCGAGGCGCACGGCACCGGCACCACCCTCGGCGACCCGATCGAGGCACAGGCGCTTTTGGCGACCTACGGCCGCGAACGGGAAAACCCGCTGTGGCTCGGGTCGATCAAGTCGAACATCGGGCACACCCAGGCCGCCGCGGGCGCCGCCGGGATCATCAAGATGGTCGAGGCCATGCGCCGCGGTGTCCTGCCGCGCACCCTGCACGTGGACGAGCCTTCCCCGCACGTCGACTGGACGGCGGGCGCCGTCGAACTGCTCACCGAACCGAAGCCGTGGGACACCGGCGACCGGCCCCGCCGGGCCGGGGTGTCGTCCTTCGGCATGAGCGGCACCAACGCGCACGTCATCCTGGAGCAGGCCCCCGAAAGCGAGGACACCGAGCCGGAGCGGATCCCGCCCGCCGTCCAGACCTGGCCGCTGTCGGCCCGCGGACCCGCCGCGCTCAAGGCCGCCGCGGCCGACCTCCTGTCCACTGTGTCCAATTCGGACCACGTCGACCCGCTCGACCTCGGCTGGTCACTGGCCACCACCCGGACCGCGCTGGAGTCGCGTGCCGCGATCGTCGGCAGTACCCCCGAAGACCTCAAAGCGGGACTGACCGCCCTCGCCGCGGGCGAACCCGCCCCCGGCGTCGTCACCGGCGAACCGCTGCTCGGGCGCACCGCGTTCCTGTTCTCCGGGATGGGCGCGCAGCGCTGCGGCATGGGCCGCGAGCTGTACGACACCTTCCCCGCCTATCGCGCGGCCTTCGACGAGGCGTGCGCCGCCCTCGACACGCACCTCGACCGCCCGCTGGCCGAGGTCGTCTTCGGCGACGACCAGAAGCTGCTCGACCGGATGACCTACGCGCAGCCCGCGATGTTCGCCCTGCAGGTCGCGCTCTTCCGGCTGCTGGAGTCGTGGGGCGCCCGGCCGGACTACGTCGTCGGCCACTCCGCGGGTGAACTTGCCGCGGCCCACGTCGCCGGGGTCTGGGACCTCGCCGGTGCCGCGCGGATGATCACCGCGCGCGGCCGCCTGATGGAGGCCCAGCCGCCGGGCGGCGCGATGATCGGCATCCAGGCCACCGAAGAGGAGGTCTCGGCCGAACTGACCGACGGCCTCGCCATCGGCGCGCTCAACGCGCCCGACTCGGTCGTCGTCTCCGGCGAGGAGGCCGCCGCCGAGGCACTGGCCGCGAAGTTCGCCGAACGCGGCCGGAAGATCAAGCGGCTCAACATTTCCCACGCGTCGCATTCCGCGCGGATGGACGGCATGCTCGCCGAATTCGGCGCGATCGCCGAAGAAATCCCGCACGGGACACCGTCGATCCCGGTGGTGTCCAACGTGACCGGCCGTCTCGCCGGACCCGATGAGGTCACCGTGCCCGGCTACTGGCCGCGGCACGTCCGGCAGCCCGTCCGGTTCGCCGACGGGATCGGTTTCCTGCGCGGTGAAGGCGTTTCCCGCTTCGTCGAGATCGGCCCGGATTCGGTGCTGGCGGGGATGGTCGCGCGGACACTGCCGCCCGAAGGCATCCTCACCGTCCCGGTGCTGCGCAAGGACCGCCCCGAGGCACGGACGGCGATGACCGCGCTCGCCGAGCTGCACGTCCGCGGCGCCCGCGTCGACTGGACCACGTTCCACGACGGCACCGGCGCCCGCACGATCGATCTGCCCACCTACCCGTTCCAGCGCGAGAACTACTGGCTGCGCGGCGGACTCGGCGCGGGCGACCCCGGCGGGCTCGGCCTCGCCGACGCCGCCCACCCGCTGCTGGGCGCGTCCGTCCCGCTCGCCGACGGTGCCGGGATCGTCCTCACCGGCCGGATCTCGCCGTCCACCCACCCCTGGCTTTCCGACCACGCGGTCGCGGGCACCGTCCTCGTCCCCGGCACCGCACTGGTCGAACTGGCGCTGCGGGCCGGTGACGAGGCCGGCTGCGCGCACCTGGAAGAACTCACCCTGCGCGAGCCGATGGTCCTGGCGGGCCCGCTCGACGTCCAGGTCGTCCTGGCGGCACCGGACGAGAGCGCCCGCCGCGCCGTCGCCGTCTACTCCCGCGCCGGTGAAGGCGCCTGGACGCTGCACGGCTCGGGAACGCTTGCCCCGCAGGCTCCCGCCGCGGGCTTCGACCTCGCCGAATGGCCGCCGCGCGACGCTGTGGCGATCGACGTCACCGAGGTCTACCCGGTGTTCGCCGCCGCGGGTCTCGAGTACGGCCCGGTTTTCCGGGGACTCAAGGCGGCTTGGCGCCTCGGCGAGGAGATCTTCGCCGAGACCGCGCTGCCGGAAGACACCGCGAAGGCCGACATCGAGCGATTCGGCCTGCACCCCGCCCTGCTGGACGCCGGTCTGCACGCGATCGGCCTGCTGGCCGACGAACCAGGCGGCGCGAAGCTGCCGTTCCTCTGGCAGGACGTCACCCTGCACGCCACCGGCGCGTCCGCGCTGCGGCTGAAGCTCACGCCTGCCGCGTCCGGCGCCGTGACCCTGCTCGCCGCCGACGGGACCGGTGCTCCTGTCGTCACCATCGGTTCCCTGACCCTGCATGAACTAGCCCCGGTCACCTCGGCGACCCCTGGTCTCGACTCGCTGTTCCGCCTCGACTGGACCCCGATCCCCACCCCGGCCGATCCGGCACCGGCCGAATGGGCCTACCACGGGCGGATCGGCGGCGGCGCCGTGCCGCCGGTGGTCGTGCTCCCGGTCTTCACCGACCCGGCGGGCGCCCGGATCGCCACCCGCGAGGTCCTCGCCGTTCTGCAGCAGTTCTCCACCGAAGACCGGTTCGCCGACGCGAAACTCGTCATCGTCACCTGCGCGGCGATCGGACCGGGCAAGGTCGACCCGGCCGCCGCCGCGGTCTGGGGACTCGGCCGCTCCGCGCAAAGCGAACTCCCGGGCCGTGTCGTCCTCGTCGACACCGAGACCGGCGACCTCTCCGACACCGAACTCGCCGCCGCGCTGGCGACCGGAGAACCCCAGCTCACCCTGCGCGACAGCGCTTTCGCCGTACTGCGCCTCGGCCCCGTCCCGGGAACCGACGAACTGAGCCCGCCCGCCGAACCCGCGTGGCGCCTCGGCATGGCCACGCGCGGCACCCTGGAAGAACTGCGCCTGGAGCCCTGCCCACAAGCCCTGGAACCGTTGGCGCCCGGGCACATCCGGGTCGCCGTCGCCGCCGCGGGACTCAACTTCCGCGACGCGCTCAACGTCCTCGGCATGTTCGAAGGCGAACCCGGCCCGCTCGGCAACGAGATCGCCGGTGTGGTGCTGGAAACCGGGTCCGACGTTGAAGGCACAGGCGATCTCAAACCCGGCGACCGCGTGATGGGTGTCGCGATCGGCGGCATCGGCTCCATCACCACCGCGCAGCGGTCGATGTGCGCGCGGATCCCCGACGGCTGGACGGACGAAGAAGCCGCGTCCGTGCCGCTGGTGTTCCTCACCGCGTACTTCGGGCTCAAGGAACTCACCGGCCTGAAGGCGGGGGAGTCCGTGCTCGTCCACGCCGGTGCCGGTGGCGTCGGCATGGCCGCGATCCAGATCGCGCGGCATCTCGGCGCCGAGGTCTACAGCACCGCCAGCCCCGCCAAGCAGCACGTGCTGCGCGAGGCCGGGCTCGACGACGCCCACATCGCCAACTCCCGCACCCTCGACTTCGAACAGCACTTCCTCGCCACCAGCGAAGGACGCGGGGTGGACGTCGTCCTCGACGCGCTCACCGGCGACTTCGTGGACGCCTCCCTGCGGCTGCTGCCGCGCGGCGGCCGGTTCCTGGAGATGGGCAAGGCGGGGCTGCGCGATCCCGAAGAGGTCGCCGCCCGGCACCCCGGTGTCGAGTACCGGCCCTACGACCTGATCGAAGCGGGCCCCGAGCAGTTCTCCCGCATGTGGGCCGAAGTGCTGCAACTGTTCGCCGACGGGGTCCTGAAGCCGTTGCCGCGCCGCGTCTGGGACGTCCGCCGGGCACCGGAGGCGTTCCGGTTGCTGAGCCAGGCCAAGCACATCGGCAAGGTCGTGCTCACCATTCCGCGCGGCCCGGAGCCCGAGGGCACGGTCCTGATCACCGGCGGTACCGGTGGTCTCGGCGCGATGCTCGCCAAGCACCTCATCACGGAGTACGGCGTCCGGCATCTGCTGCTGACCAGCCGCCGGGGCCCGGACGCACCCGGCGCGACCGAACTTTCCCGCGAGTTGAAGGCTTTGGGCGCGACCGTCACCATCGCCGCCTGCGACAGCGCGGACCGCGACGCCGTCGCCGCGCTGCTGGCCTCGATCCCCGAAGAGCACCCGCTTACCGGCGTCGTCCACGCGGCCGGTGTCCTCGACGACGCCCCGATCGACGCGCTCAACCCCGAACGTCTCGACCGTGTCCTGGCTCCCAAGGCGGACGCGGCCTGGCACCTGCACGAGCTGACCGCAGGGCTCCCGCTGCGCTGGTTCGTCCAGTTCTCCTCGGCGGCCGGTGTGCTCGGCAACCCGGGCCAGGGAAACTACGCCGCCGCCAACGCCTTCCTCGACGGCCTCGCCACTCGCCGTCGCGCCGAAGGTCTCGCGGCGCAGTCGGTCGCCTGGGGCCTCTGGTCCGGCGGCATGAAGGGCGAACTCGGCGACGCGGGCGAAGAACGCATGCGCCGCAGCGGTTTCCCGCCGATCGACCCCGAAGAGGGCCTGGCGATGTTCGACCGCGCGGTCGGCCTCGACCACGCCGTCCTGCTGGGCCTCAAGTTCGACCGCGCGACCGTGCGCGGCAGCGACGCCCCGATCTCGCCGCTGATCCGCGCGCTCGTCGGCGGCTTCGGCCGTGCCAAGGCCAAGACGGCCAGTGCCGAACAAGCGGGCGAACTGCGGCGCAAACTCGCCGGGCTGCCCGCGCCGGACCGGGACGAGCTGCTGCTGGACCTGGTGCGCCGCGAGGTCGCGCTGGTGCTCGGCCACACCGACGCGGCCGGGATCGCCGCGACCCGCGCGTTCAACGAAATCGGCTTCGACTCGCTCACCGCGGTCGAACTGCGCAACCGTCTCGGCGCCGCGACCGGTCTCCGGTTGCCCGCCACGCTCGTCTTCGACCACCCGACACCGGACGCGCTGAAGGTCTTCCTGCGCGGCGAGCTCGTCGGGGACGAAACGCCGGCCCCGGTCGTGGTACCCCCCGCCACGGCCGGGGCCGGTATCCACGACGACCCGGTCGTCATCGTCGGCATGGGCTGCCGGTACCCCGGCGAGGTCACTTCGCCCGCCGAGCTCTGGCAGCTGGTCGCCGAAGGTCGCGACGGCGTCGGAGACTTCCCGGCCGACCGCGACTGGCCCCTGGACTCGTTGTTCCACCCGGACCCCGACCACCGCGGCACCACCTACGCCTCCGAAGGCGCTTTCCTGTACAACGCGGGAGATTTCGACGCCGAGTTCTTCGGGATCTCGCCGCGTGAGGCGCTGGCGATCGACCCGCAGCAACGCCAGGTCCTCGAGACCGCGTGGGAGGCGCTGGAGCGCGCGGGTATCGAGCCCGGTTCCCTGCGCGGCACCAGCACCGGCGTGTTCGCCGGTGCGCTGTCCAACGACTACATCTCGCGGCTGAGCGCGATTCCCGAGCAGGTCGAAGGTTTCCTCGGCACCGCGTCCTTCAGCAGTGTCGTCTCCGGCCGGGTCGCCTACGCACTGGGACTGGAAGGCCCGGCCGTTTCCGTCGACACCGCCTGCTCTTCGTCCCTGGTGGCCGTGCACCTGGCCGCGCAGTCGCTGCGGTCGGGGGAGTGCTCGCTGGCACTGGCGGGCGGTGTCAACGTGATGGCCTCGCCCGACATGTTCGTCGAGTTCTCCCGCCAGCGCGGATTGGCACCGGACGGGCGCTGCAAGCCGTTCGCCGGGGCCGCCGACGGCACGAACTGGGCCGAAGGCGTCGGAATCCTGGTGCTGGAACGCCTTTCCGACGCGCGCCGCAACGGCCACCGGGTCCTCGCGGTGGTCAAGGGCTCGGCGGTCAACCAGGACGGCGCGTCCAACGGCCTCACCGCGCCCAACGGTCCCTCGCAGCAGCGGGTGATCCGCTCGGCGCTGGCGAACGCGGGCGTCGAAGCGTCCACTGTGGACGTCGTCGAGGCACACGGTACCGGCACGCCGCTGGGCGACCCGATCGAGGCGCAAGCACTGCTGGCGACCTACGGCCGTGACCGCGAGCGGCCCCTGCTGCTCGGTTCGGTGAAGTCGAACATCGGCCACACCCAGGCCGCCGCCGGGGTCGCCGGGATCATCAAGATGGTCGAGGCGATGAACCACGGTGTCGTCCCGGCGAGCCTGCACGTGGACGAGCCGACCCCGCACGTCGACTGGACCACCGGCGACATCTCCCTGCTCACCGCGCAGACGCCGTGGCCGGAGACCGGACAGCCGCGCCGCGCCGGGGTGTCTTCGTTCGGTATCAGCGGCACGAACGCCCACATCGTCCTCGAACAGGCTCCGGCCGAAGCCGAGCCCGAGCCTTCGGGATCGCTGCCTGTCCTGCCCTTGGTGCTCTCCGGGCGTACGCCGGATGCCCTGGCCGCTCAGGCTTCTCGTCTGTCTACTGTGGATGTTTCGGTCGACGCCGGTTTCTCGCTGGCGACCACCCGGACCCACCACGGGTACCGCGCGGTCGTCGTCGGCGAACCCGGCGCCGGACTGCGGGCACTGGCCTCCGGCGGATCGGCGGGAGGCGTCGTCACCGGCGAACCCGCGACCGGCAGGCTCGCGTTCCTGTTCACCGGACAGGGTTCGCAGCGCGCCGGAATGGGTCGCGGCCTGTACGAAGCCTTCCCCGCCTTCGCGAAGGCTTACGACGAGATCGCCGCGCTTCTCCCGATCGATGGCGATCTCAGCCGGACCGGGACCGCCCAGCCCGCCATCTTCGCCCTGGAAGTCGCGCTCTATCGGCTCTTCGAATCGTGGGGCGTGCGTCCTGCCTACCTCGCCGGGCACTCGATCGGCGAGATCGCTGCCGCGTACGTCGCGGGCGTTTTCTCCCTGGAGGACGCGGCGAAACTGATCGAAGCCCGCGGCAGGCTCATGGAGGCACTGCCCGAAGGCGGCGCGATGATCGCCGTGCAGGCGACCGAGGACGAGGCCACCGAGTTCGACGGGGTCGCCGTCGCCGCGGTCAACGGGCCCGACGCCATCGTGCTCTCGGGCGCGGAGGAACCGGTGCTGGCCGCCGCGTCGGCGCTGGAAGCCCGTGGCCGCAAGGTGAAGCGCCTCGACGTCTCCCACGCGTTCCACTCGCCGCTGATGGACCCCATGCTCGAAGACTTCGCCGAAGTGGCGCGGAGCCTGACCTACGCCGAGCCGAAGATCCCGGTCGTCTCGGCCGTCACCGGCGCCGTCGCCACCGAGCTGACCGATCCCGCGTACTGGGTGCGGCACGTGCGGGAACCGGTCCGGTTCGCCGACGCACTCGGCTTCCTGGCGGGCGAAGGCGCGACGACCTTCCTCGAGATCGGCCCGGCGGCGGTGCTTTCGGCACTGGCGGCGGGTTCCGGTGAAGCGATCCCCGCCCTGCGCGACGATCGGGACGAGCCCACCACGGTGGTGACCGCACTGGCCCGGCTGCACGTCCGCGGGATCGGCGTCGACTGGCCCGCGTTCTTCGCCCCCGCGAAACCACGCGTGATCGACCTGCCGACCTACGCCTTCCAGCACGAGCGGTACTGGCTGCGCGAACCGGCCGTGGCGCGGGTCGCCGGCGGCCTGCGCCATCCGGTCCTGGCCTCCGCGGTCACCTCGGCGGGCGATGGTTCGGTCCTGTGCACCGGAGTCCTGCCGTCCGACCCCTCGGACACGCTGCTTGTCGAACTCGCGATCCGCGCCGGTGACGAGGCCGGCACGGGCACCCTCGCGGAGTTCGCCGTCGAGGCGCCGCTGACCGGGGACCGCGAGGTCCAGGCCGCCGTCGGTCCCGACGACGGCGGCCGCCGCCCGGTCTCGATCCACACCCGCGCCGGGAAGGACTGGCAGCGGCACGGCACCGGATTCCTGGTGACCACACCGGTTCCGGCGCCGTCGGCCCCGGAAGGCACCCTGACCGAACTGACCGTGCCGGACGACACCGCGCAGCTGTACGGCCTGCACCCGGACTTGCTCGACCCGGTCCTGGCCGAGCACGGCTGGCCGGTCGCCTGGCGGAACGTGACCCTGCACGCCACCGGCGCCACCACCGTCCGGGCGAGCCTGAGCCCGGCGGGGGAGCTGGCGGTCTTCGACCTCGCCGGTGCCCCGGTGCTGTCCGCCGAGGTGACCTTCGGGGAACGCCCGGCGGCCGTGACGGCGCCGAGCGAGTCGCTGCACCGGATCGTCTGGACACCGGTCCCGGCGGGCGACGGCGGTGCGGACCTGCCCGACGCCGTCGTGCTGGAACTCGCCGAGCCCGACGGCGATGTCGCCGACGCGGCCCGGGCGGCGACCGCGACCGTGCTCGCCGCGCTCCAGGACCCGAAGTACACGGACACCCGCTTGGTCGTCCTGACCGCCGGAGCGGTCGCACTGTCCGAAGAGGACGGTGCCGATCCCGCGGCCGCCGCGGTCTGGGGCCTGGTGCGTGCCGCGCAGTCGGAGAACCCCGGCCGGTTCGTCCTCGTCGACGGCGACGGCGACACGACGATTCTCGGCAAGGCGCTGGCCACCGGCGAGGACCAACTGCTGCTGCGCGACGGCAAGCTGTACGCGCCAAGGCTCGCGCAGGTGCGTGACTCCGCCGCCGAAGCACCTGAGCTGGCAGGCGGAACGATGCTCGTCACCGGCGGCACCGGTGGGCTCGGTGCCCACCTCGCGCGGCATCTGGTGAAGACGCACGGGGTCCGCGAACTGGTTCTCACCAGCCGACGCGGCCCGGACGCCCCGGGTGCGGCGGAGCTGACCGCCGAACTGACCGAGCTCGGCGCCCACGTCCGGGTCGAGGCCTGCGACGTCGCCGACCGCGCCGCCGTCGAAACCCTGCTGGCCGGAATCCCCGGACTGACCGGGATCGTGCACGCGGCGGGTGTTCTCGACGACGGCCTCGTCGACACGCTCACCCCGGAGCGGCTCGCGACCGTGTTCGGTCCCAAGGCCGCCGCGGCCTGGCATCTGCACGAACTGACGAAGGGCCGCGAACTCGCGGTGTTCGTCCTGTTCTCCTCCGCCGCCGGTGTGCTCGGCAACGCCGGGCAGGGCAACTACGCCGCCGCCAACGCGTTCCTCGACGGTCTCGCCGTGCACCGCCGGGCTCTCGGCCTGCCCGCCCGCTCGCTGGCCTGGGGCCGCTGGGCCGACGGCATGGGCGGCGCGCTCGGCGAGCAAGCCGGACAACGGCTGAGCCGCAACGGTTTCCCCGCGCTGAGCACCGAAGAAGGCTTGGCACTGTTCGACGCGGCGCTGGCCACGGACCTGGCGGCGTCGGTCCCGGTGAAGCTCGATCGAGCCGGGCTCGCCGCGGCCGGACAGCTCCCGCCGGTGCTGCGCGATCTGGTTCCCGCCGTGCGGCGCCGGGCCGCGGCGGCCGATGCGGGCGAGTTGCGGCTCAAACTCGCCGGGCTGGCCGAAGCGGAGCAGGAACGCGCGTTGCTCGACCTGGTGCGCGGGCAGGCCGCGGCCGTGCTCGGGCACGCCGGGGCGGCCGCGATCGCCCCCGGGCGCGGCTTCCTCGACCTCGGTTTCGACTCGCTCACCGCGGTCGAGTTCCGGACCGCGCTGGCCGCGGCGACCGGGCTCACCCTGCCCACGACGGTCGTCTTCGACTACCCGGCGCCGGACGCGCTGGCCAAGTACCTCCAGACCGAACTCGCCCCCGAGACCAGCGCCGGTGCCGCGGTGACCGAACAGATCACCCGGCTCGAAGCCCTGCTCGACGGCGCCGACCCCGGCGACGCGGAGATCGACGGACGGCTGAAGCGGCTGGTGTCGGCCTGGGCGGCGAAGAAGCCCGCGCACGCCACCGCCGACCTCGAAGCCGCTTCCCCGGACGACCTCCTCGCGCTGATCGACAACGAGTTCGGCCCGCGCTGACCCGCGACAGACCCTCAGGAGCCGTGACCCATGCCTTCGGAAGAGCAGTACGTCGACTACCTCAAGCGGATGGCGGCCGACCTGCGTGAGAGCCGCCGCGAGCTGGCGGACGCGCGGGAGAAGGAAACCGAGCCCATCGCGATCGTCGCGATGAGCTGCCGGTTCCCCGGCGGTGTCCGCACCCCGGAACAGCTGTGGGACCTGGTCGATTCGGGCGCCGACGCGATCTCGCCGTTCCCCGTCGACCGCGGCTGGGACACCGACGCGATCCACGACCTCGACGCGTCCGTCCCAGGCACCAGTTACGTCCGTGAAGGCGGCTTCCTGCACGACGCCGCCGAGTTCGACAACGAACTGTTCGGCATCTCGCCGCGGGAGGCCGAGGCGACCGATCCGCAGCAGCGGCTTCTGCTCGAGACCGCGTGGGAAGCCGTCGAGCGGGCCGGGATCGACCCGCTCTCGCTCAAAGGCAGCGCCACCGGTGTGTTCGCCGGGGTCGGGTTCACCGACTACGCCTCGCGGCTGACCGCCCTGCCCGAGGAACACGAAGGCTACTTGGGCATCGGCACCTCCGGCAGTGTGGTGTCCGGCCGGGTTTCCTACGCGCTCGGCCTCGAAGGACCGTCGGTGTCGATCGACACGGCGTGTTCATCTTCGCTGGTCGCGGTCCACCTCGCGGCCCGCGCTCTGCGGTCGGGAGAGTGCACGCTCGCCCTGGCCGGCGGTGTCACGGTGATGGCGACGCCGGGCGCGTTCGTCGAGTTCTCGCGGCAGCGGGGGCTCGCGCCGGACGGCCGCTGCAAGCCCTTCGCGGCGGCCGCCGACGGCACGAACTGGGCCGAGGGTGCCGGGATGCTGGTGCTGGAACGCCTTTCCGACGCCCACCGCAACGGCCATCCGGTCCTCGCGCTCGTTCGCGGCAGCGCGGTCAACTCCGACGGCGCCTCCAGCGGCCTGACCGCCCCGAACGGCCCCTCGCAGCAGCGCGTGATCCGCGCGGCGCTGGCGAACGCCGGGATCGACGCGTCCACTGTGGACGTCGTCGAGGCGCACGGCACCGGTACCGCGCTGGGCGACCCGATCGAGGCGCAGGCCTTGCTGGCCACCTACGGCCGCGACCGGGAAACCCCGCTGTGGCTCGGTTCCGTGAAGTCGAACATCGGCCACACCCAGGCCGCCGCCGGGCTCGCCGGGATCGTCAAGCTGGTCGAGGCGATGCGTCACGGCACGTTGCCCGCGACCCTGCACGTCGACGCGCCGTCCCCGCACGTCGACTGGTCGGCCGGTTCCGTGGAACTGCTCGACAAGGCTCGCCCGTGGACCGCCACGGACCGGCCGCGCCGCGCGGGGGTGTCCTCGTTCGGGATCAGCGGCACCAACGCGCACGTCGTCCTGGAACAGCCGTCGGACGAACCCGCCGCGGACCGCGAAATCGTCGCTCCGCCGGTGGTTCCCTACGTCCTGTCCGGCGCTTCTCCCGCCGCCGTCCGCGCACAGGCCGCCGCGCTGTTGTCCACTGTGGACGAGTCCGGTGCCGAGCCCGTCGATGTGGCCTTGTCGCTGGCCATCACCCGGGCCGGGATGGAACACCGCGCCGTCGTCACCGGCGCCGACCGTACCGAACTGGCCGCCGGTCTCCGCGCCCTCGCGGGCGGCGAAGCGGGCACGGTCACCGGCAGCGACACCGCCGGACGGCTGGCCGTGCTGTTCACCGGCCAGGGATCGCAGCGGCTCGGCATGGGCCGCCGTCTCCACGAGTGCTTCCCGGTGTTCGCCGACGCCTTCGACGAGGTCTGCGCGCGGCTGCCCGGCGTCCGGGACGTCGTGTTCGGCACCGACGCCGCGCGCCTCGACCGCACCGAATTCGCCCAGCCCGCCCTGTTCGCCTTCGAGGTCGCGCTCTTCCGGCTCGTGGCGTCCTGGGGGGTCACCCCGGACTTCCTCGCCGGGCACTCGGTCGGCGAGCTCGCGGCCGCGCATGTCGCCGGGGTGCTTTCCCTGGAGGACACGGCGAAGCTGGTTCTGGCCCGCGGCAGGCTGATGCAGGCGTTGCCCGAGGGCGGCGCGATGATCGCGCTCGAGGCGACCGAGGACGAGGTGCGTCCGTACCTGTCCGAGGACGTCGCGCTCGCGGCGGTCAACGGACCCCGCGCTGTCGTCCTTTCCGGCGCCGAGGCGGCGGCGACCGCTGTCGCCGAACGCTTCCCGGGCCGCCGCACCACCCGGCTCTCGGTGTCCCACGCCTTCCACTCGGCGCTGATGGAGCCGATGCTGGCCGAGTTCGCCGCGGTCGCGCGCACCCTGACCTACCGCGAGCCGACGATCCCGGTCGTCTCGACGCTGACCGGGGAAACCGCGGGCAGGCTCACCGATCCGGAGTACTGGGCCGAGCACGTCCGCGGCACCGTCCGGTTCGCCGAGGCGGTGGAAACCCTGCACGGCCAAGGTGTCACGACGTTCCTCGAACTCGGCCCGGACGCAGGCCTGACCCCGATGGGCCGCTCGGTCCGCCCGGACGGCGCTGTCTTCGCCGCCACCCAGCGCAAGGACCGCGACCAAGCGGCCACGCTCGTCACCGCGCTCGGGCTCGCGCACGCCAACGGTGCCCGGGTCGACTGGGCCGCCTACCTGGGTGGCAGCGGCGCCCGCACGGTCACGTTGCCGACCTATCCGTTCCAGCGCAAGCGCTTCTGGCTGGAGGATCCGGGTGCGGGCGCGCCTGCCGCGGCCGAGGACGGCCGGTTCTGGTCGGTCGTCGAGGGAGGCGATGTCGGCGAGTTCGCCGCCGAGCTGAAGCTGTCCGACGTCGAAGCCCCGCTCGGCACGGTCCTGCCCGCCCTGTCGCGCTACCGCCGTGCCCGGTCGCTGGCGGCCGAAGCGGCTTCGCTGGCCTATCACGTTCGGTGGCAGCCCTTCACTCCCGCGACGACCACGGCCACCGGCCGCTGGCTGCTCGTCACTTCGGCAAAAGAGCACCCGTGGATCGAGACCGCGGCCGAGGTCTTGGCGGGAGCCGAGGTGCGGCGGCTCGTCGTCGAGCGGCCCGGTCGCGTGGAACTGCCCGCCGAGTCTTTCGACGGCATCCTGTCCTTGCTGGCCTTGGACGAAACCGAGAGCGACGGACTGTCCTTCGGCGCCGAGGCCACCATGACGCTGGTGCGGGAACTGGCCGCGCGTGATCCTCAAGGTCCACTGTGGACACTGACCCGCGGCGCGGTCTCGACCGGTGCCCACGACGCGCCGGACGCGCCCGCGCAGTCCCAGCTGTGGGGCTTCGGCCGCGCGGCCGCGCTGGAGAACCCCCAAGCGTGGGGCGGGCTCGTCGACGTCCCGGCCGAGCCGGGGGAGCGGGTGGTCGCCCTGCTGCGCGGCGTCCTCACCGGCCCGCGCGGCGAAGACCAGGTCGCCGTCCGCGCGACCGGCGCTTTCGGCAGGCGGCTCGCGCACGCCGAACCCGCCGAGCCCAAGCGGTCCTGGAAGCCGCGCGGCACCGTACTCGTCACCGGTGGCACCGGCGGCCTGGGCGGGATCGTCGCCCGGTGGCTGGTCGAACACGGCGCCGAACACGTCGTCCTGGTGTCACGCCAGGGAGAAGACGCTCCCGGCGCCGCCGAACTGGCCGGTGACCTGGGAACCCGCGTCACCATCGCGGCCTGCGACGTCGCGGACAGGGACGCGCTGGCCGCTGTCGTCCAGCCGGTCCGCGGCGACCTCCGCGCCGTGTTCCACCTCGCCGGGGTGCTCGAACTCGGCCTCATCGAGACGATGGACCGCGAGCGCTACGCCGACGTCCTGCGCCCCAAGGTGGCCGGGACGCGCAACCTCGAAGAACTCACCGAAGGACTCGACCTCGACGCCTTCGTGCTGTTCTCGTCGATCGCCGCTTCCATCGGCAACGCGGTCCAGAGTGCTTACGGCGCCGCGAACGCGCACCTCGAAGCGGTCGCGCAGCGGCGCCGGGCGCACGGCCTGCCCGCGACGTCGATCGCGTGGGGCCGCTGGGGCCGGGTCGGCATGGGGGTCGGCGCGGACCTCGACGAAATGCTCAGCGGACTCGGCGTTCCGGCCATGGCACCCGAAACCGGGCTCGTCGCGCTCGGCCAGGCGCTCGACCGCGACGAGACCGCGCTGACCGTCGCCGAACTGACCTGGGAGAAGTTCGCGCCGCCGTTCGCCGCGCTGCGGCCCAGCCCGCTGCTGGCCGACCTGCCCGAGGTCGCCGCCATCGCCGCCGCCGAAGCCGCACAGACCGCCGAGGGTGCGGAAGCCGCCGACGCGTGGCGCACCCGGCTCGCCGGACTGCCCGAGGCCGAACGCGAACGCGTCGTCACCGAACTGGTCCTGACCCACACCGCCGCCGTCCTCGGGCACACCGACGGTGTCCCGGCCGGGCAGCAGTTCACCAAACTGGGCATCGATTCGCTCACCGCCATCGAACTGCGCGGCCGGATCAACACCGAGACCGGGCTGGCGCTGCCGCCGACGATGGTGTTCGACCACGCGACCCCGGCCGCGCTCGCCGCGCATCTGCTGGCCGCGCTCACCCCGGTCGCGCCGGAGACCCGGACCAGCGTCACCGGCCCGGCCGCGGCGGGCCAGGACGTCGCCGTCGTCGGCCTGTCCTGCCGGTTCGCCGGTGGCAGCGACACCCCGGAGAAGTTCTGGGAGAACCTGGTCCAGGGCAAGGATCTCGTGCGCGAGGTGCCGCCGGACCGCTGGACCGCCGCCGACTACTACGATCCCGACCGCACCGCGCCGGGCAAGGCGTACACGCAGCAGGGCGCGTTCGTCGACGACATCGCCGGCTGGGACGCCGCGTTCTTCGGCCTGTCACCGCAGGAAGCGCGGCGGCTCGACCCGACGTTCCGGCTGCTCATGGAGCTGGTGTGGGAGGGCATCGAGGACGCCGGGCTCACCGCGGACGAACTGCGCGGCAGCCGCACCGGCGTGTTCGCGGGCCTGATCGACACCATGCAGTACAGCATGCGGCAGCTCGAAGCCGACGGCATGGACGCGGCCGACGACCCCTACTTCGGGCTCGGCAGCTCGCTTTCCGCCGCCGCCGGGCGCATCGCGCATCTGCTCGACCTGCGCGGACCGTGCCTGACCGTCGACACCGCCTGCTCGTCGGCGCTGAGCGCGGCGCACCTGGCCGTGCAGAGCCTCCGCCGGGGCGAGTGCGACATCGCGATCGTGGGCGCGGCCTCGGCGATGATCAACCCGGACGTCTTCATCCAGTCCTGCAAGATGAGCATGCTCGCGGTCGACGGCCGCACCAAGACCTTCGACGAGAGCGCCGACGGCTACGTCATCGGCGAGGGCGGCGGCGTCGTCGTGCTCCGCCGGGCGGGCGAGGTTGGCCCGGGCAGGCGGACCCGGGCGGTCATCCGCGGCACCGCGACCAACCAGGACGGCCGCAGCAACGGCCTCACCGCACCGAACCGCGCGGCGCAGAACGCGGTCATCCGCGCTGCGCTGGCCGACGCCGGGGTCGCTCCCGACGAGATCGGTTACGTCGAGGCGCACGGCTCCGGCACCCAGCTCGGTGACGCGATCGAGTTCACCGCGCTCGGCGAGATCTTCGGCGAACGCAACGCCCCCGAGCCGCTCTACGTCGGCGCGGTCAAGACGAACGTCGGGCACACGCTGGCCGCGGCGGGCATGGCCGGGCTGATCAAGACGGTGCTGTCACTGGAAAACGGGACCCTGCCGGGCAACCTGCACATGAGCACGCCGAACTCGGTGGTCACCGTGGACGGCACGGTGCGCCCGGTCCCCGAAGCGCGGCCGTTCCCGGCCAACGCGGACGGGATCCTGCGCGCGGGCGTCAGCTCGTTCGGCTGGTCCGGCTCGAACGTCCACTTCGTCCTCGACCGGGCCGCGCCCGCCCCGGCCGCCACCCCGGGCGGGGAATGGCAGCTGCTCACGCTGTCCGGGCAGAGTGAAGCCGGGCTGCGCGCCAACGCGGAAGCCCTCGCCGCCCACTTGACCGAAGACGTCGAACTCGCCGACGTCGCCTTCACCACCCAGGCCGGACGCAGCGCTCTTCCGCTCCGCAAGGCGGTGCTGGTCCGCGACTCCGCCGACGCTGTCACGGCGCTGAACTCGGTCACCGGCGGCACGGCCGTCACCGACAAGCGGCGCTTCGGTCTCCTGCTGCCCGGCACCCGCCGAGCCTGGCAGGGCACCACCGACGAGCTCTACCGCACCGAACTCGCCTTCCGCGCCGCGATCGACGACTGTGCGGCCCTGCTGGACGGCCGCGTGGATCTGCTCGGCGCGCTTTACGGCACCGCCGAGGCCGACGAACGGGCCGTGGTCTTCGCCGTCGAGTACGCCCTCACCCGGCTGCTGACCGCGTGGGGCCTCGAACCGGCGGTGCTGCTCGGCCGCGGGACCGGCGAGTGCGTCGCCGCCGTCGCGGGTGGGCTGTTCGGGCTCGCCGAGGGCCTCGAACTCGCGCTCGGCGGGTCGGTTCCGAAGGTGGGAACGCCGACGGTACCGGTGATCTCGCCCCGCACCGGCGCGGTGCTCACCGCCGCCGAGGCCGCGGATCCGGCGCACTGGCGGATCGCGGACGACCGCTTCGAAGACGGTCTGCTGGCGCTGGCCAAGTACGCCGGTGTCCTGGTCGAAGCCGGGCTCGGGGACGACGTCGCCGAGGCGGCCGGCCGCTACCTGCCGCAGACTCCGGTGGTCTCGCTGCTGCCGGAGCCGGTGGCCGGGGCCGGACGGCGTGCCTGGCTGACCGCGCTCGGCGCGCTCTGGGAGCACGGCGTCCAGATCGGCTGGGCGGAGGGCGCGGGGCCGGACCGCCGGTTCGTTTCCCTGCCCGGGTACCGCTTCCAGCGGACCCGCTACTGGCCGGAGGTCGCGTCGAGGGGCAACGGCTGGTCGCTGACGCAGATGTCGGCCGGTGAGCCCGCGGCCGAGACCCCGGTCCGTTCGGGCCTCGCCGCGCACACGCCGACCTGGCACCGGGACACCACCCGCCGGGTGCCCGCGACCCCGGGCGACCTGGTTCTGTTCGCCGAACCGGGCGCGTTCGCCGACGGCTTCGCGGTCGCCGCGGAAGCCGCCGGGCACCGCGTCACGGTCGCGTCCGATGTGGACCGCCAAGCGCTCGCCGGTGACGGACCGCTGCGGATCGTGCACGCCCTCGGCCTCACCGCGAGCGGCCTCGAATCCGGCTTCTACAGCCTCCTGGAACTCGGCAAGGCCATCGGCGCCGAATGCGCCGGGCGCCGCGTCGACCTGCTCGCCTTGGGACACAATGGCTTCGACGTCGTCGGCGGGGACGCCACCGACGCCTTCGCCCCGACCATCGCCGCGACGGCCGACGCCATCGCCGCCGAGTACCCGTCGGTCCACGCGCAGTACGCGGACTTCGACCGCACCGGGGACAAGGTCGTCCAGGCCACCCACGAGCTCGACCTGCTCACGGCGTCCACAGTGGACACGGTCGACGGGGTCGCGGTCGCCGCCTGGCGCGGCGGACGGCGCTGGCTGCGCGGCTTCGACGTCGTCGAGCTGCCGGAGACCGACGACGCACTGGCCTGGAAGCCCGGCGGAACCTACCTGATCACCGGCGGACTCGGTGTCCTCGGCCTGGCCCTGGCCAAGCGCTTGGCGCCGCTGGGCGTGAACCTCGCGCTGGCAGGCCGCTCCGAACTGCCGCCGGAGGAGACCTGGGACGACTGGATCTCCGACCACGGTGTCGACGACCGTACGAGCGAAGTACTGCTGGCTGTGCGTGACCTGCGTGCCCTCGGTGCCGACGTCCTGACCCTGCGGGCCGACGTCAGCGCCCCCGGCGAGGCCGCCGCGCTGCTGGCCGAGGTCCGCGGCTACTTCGGGTACCTCGACGGCGTCGTGCACGCCGCCGGGATCGCCGGTGGCGGCCTGCTGCAGAACAAGACCCGTGAGCAGGCGGCCGCGGTGCTGGCGCCGAAGATCGACGGCACCCTCGCCCTGACCGACGCGCTGCGCGTCGAACCGGTCGATCTGCTGGTCCTGTACTCCTCGACGGTGACGCTCACCGTGGGCGTCGGCGAGATCGACTACTCCGCGGCCAACGCCTTCCTCGACGGTGTCGCCTCCGCCGCCGCGGGCGGACGAGGCCCGGCCAAACAGGTCGTGTCGGTCGCGTGGGGTCCCTGGCAGCTGGACGCCTGGACGTCGTCCGGGCTATCCGGCTCCACCGAAGCGCAGGAAGGGTCGCGCAAGTTCCGCGAGGAGTTCGGCATCGGTGCCGAAGAAGGTACCGAGCTGCTCTCGCGGATCGTCGCCTCCGGCGAGCCGCTGGTGACCGTGCTGCCGCTCCCGCTGACCGACGTGCTGGCCGCGCTGGCCCGGATGGGCTCGGTCGACGCGCTGGTCGGCGCCGACGCCGCGATCCCCACCGGGGAGCGGTACCCGCGGCCCGAACTGCGCACCGCGTACGTCGCCCCGCGCACTCCGGCGGAGGAACGCGTCGCCGCCGCCTGGTGCGACTGCCTCGGCCTGGAAGAGGTCGGCGTGCACGACCCGTTCTTCGACCTCGGCGGCACTTCGCTGATCGGCCTGGTGCTGATCGGCCGCGTCGCCAAGGAATTCGGTGTCGAACTGGCCCCGGCGAGCCTGTTCGAGAAACCGACCATCGCCGAATTCGTCACGCTCCTCGGCGAACCCGGCGCACCGCAGGTGACGGCCGAGCCCGCCGAAGACGTCTCCGCCCGCGGCGAACGCCGCCGCGCCCGCACCGCGAAGCTCCGCAAGCGCCCGAGCCGGACCGGAAGGTGAACCACCCCATGACCACGCGAGAACGGGACACCGGCGACGACATCGCGATCGTCGGCATGGCCGGGAACTTCCCCGGCGCGCCCGACATCGGCAAGTTCTGGGCCGATCTGTGCGTCGGCCGCGACGGCATCACCCGGATGACCCGCGCCGAACTGCTCGCCGCAGGAGTCCCCGCCGAAGTGGCCGACGACCCCGCGTTCGTCCCCGCGGCCGGGTTGCTGCCCGGGATCGACCGCTTCGACGCCGACTTCTTCGGCTACAACCGGACCGACGCCGAACTGCTCGACCCGCAGCACCGGCTGTTCCTCGAATGCGCGTGGCACGCGTTGGAGGACGCGGGTGTCGACCCGGACCGGATCGAGGGCCTGGCCGGCGTGTTCGCGGGCGGCGCCCCGAGCACCTACCTGCTGTCGAACCTGCTGTCCAACGACGTCACCGCGCTGACCGTCGGCCCGGACCAGCTGATCCTGCAGAACGAAAAGGACCTGATCGCGTCCAGGCTCTCGTACTCGCTCGACCTGACCGGTCCGTCGGTCAGCGTCCAGAGCTGCAGCTCGACCGCGCTCGCCGCGGTCGCCCAGGGCTGCTCCAGCCTGCTCACCGGCGAATCCGACCTGGTGGTGTCCGGCTCGGTTTCCGTTGTCGTGCCCCAGGAACCGGGCTACCTCTACCGCGAGGGCAGCCGGTTCGCGCCCGACGGGATCAACCGGATCCTCGACGCGGGTGCCAACGGCAAGGTCCCCGGCAACGGCCTCGGTGTCGTCGTCCTGCGGCGGCTCGAGGACGCGCAGGCCGACGGCGACCGGATCTACGCGGTGATCCGCGGCTGGGCCATCCACCACGAGGGCAACCGCGCCCGTCAGGGCTTCAACCTGCCGGGCGTACCCGGCCAGGCCGCCGTCGTCGCCGAGGCGATGGCCGCCGCCGACGTCGAGCCCGCCGAGATCGACCACATCGAAGTGTCCACCTTGGGCACCCCGTTCGGCGACGTCGCCGAGATTTCGGCACTGCAGAAGATCTTCGACGTCGACGGCGTCGAGCGGATCACGCTCGGCTCGATCGACGCGAACCTCGGGCACATCAACCAGGCCGGCGGGATCGCCAGGCTGATCAAGGCAGCGCTCGCGCTGCACCACGAGAAGCAGCCGCCGCCGGTGAACTTCGAGAAGCCGAACCCGCAGCTGGCCCACAGCGGTGACAAGCTGGTGGTGCAGAAGGAACTGACCGACTGGCCGCGCGGCGAGCGGCCGCGGCTGGCCGGGGTCAGCGCGTACGGCTTCGGCGGCACCGACGCCCACGTCGTCATCGAGGAGGCGCCGGAGGACTTCCCGGAGCGCCCGGCCGCCCGGCCGCATCAGCTGCTCGCCTGGTCCGCGCGGACCCCGGAGGCGGCCGACGCGATGACCGGCAGGCTGGCCGCGGACCGTCCTGAGTGGACGGACCTGGCCGACGTCGCCTACACGCTGCACAACGGCCGGAAGGCCTTCGACCACCGCCGGATGACCGTCGTGTCCTCCGTGGACGACGCCGCCGACGCGTTCGCGTCCGAGACCCGCGTGGTCGGCGAAACGGACACGCAGCCGAGGAAGGCCGCCTTCCTGCTCGCCGGGGTCGGCGAGCAGTACCGGGGAATGGCCGGAGGCCTGTACGACAGCGAGCCCGAGTTCAAGGCCGCCGTCGACGAATGCGCCGCGCTGTTCAAGTCCCATCTCGGCGCCGACCCGACGGAGAGCCTGCTCGGAGCTCGTGGTGCGGACGGCGGAGATCTGGCCCGTCTGCTGGGCCGCGCGACCGACAGCGAGGACGCGGCGCCGTCCGTCACCCAGCCCGCCGTGTTCACCCTCGGCTACGCGCTCGGCCGTCTGCTGCGCGCCTGGGGCGTCCAGCCCTCCCTGCTCGCCGGGTACAGCGTCGGCGAGTTCGCCGCCGCCGCGCTCGCGGGCGCCCTGACTTTGGAAGAAGCCACCGCGCTGGTGGCCACTCGCGCGCGGCTGATCGAAAAGCTGCCGACCGGCGCGATGGCGGCGGTGCCGCTCGGCGCGGCCGAACTCACCGCGCTGGTGGGCGACGTGACCGCGTTCGGCGTCGACGTCGCCGCGGTGAACGGGCCGCGGATGATCGTGGTGTCCGGCGCGGGCGACGGCGTCGAGAAGCTGGCCGCCGCGCTCGCCGAACACGGCGTCCCGGCCCGGCCGCTGCGCACCACGCACGCCTTCCACTCGCGTGCCCTGCGCCCCGCCGCGGCCGAGCTGACCGCGTGGGCGCGGAAGAACCTCACCCCGCGCGAGCCGGAAGTCCCGTACCTCTCGAACGTCACCGGCGCGCCGATCACCGCGAAGCAACTGAAGGACCCCGGCTACTGGGCCGAGCACATGTGCCGTCCGGTGCGGTTCGCCGCGATGATCGAGCAAATTGCCAGTGCTTCCCCGGATACCGTGTTGCTGGAACTGGGAGCGGGGCAGTCGCTCGGCTCGATGTTCCGCGGCCACCCCGATTTCCCGCAGACCTCGTGGCCGCTGCTGATACCCACCCTGCCCGGCGAGGCCGACCCCCGCCAGGACACGGCCGTGCTCACCGAAGCGCTCGGCCGGGCCTGGCTGTCCGGGGCGGACATCGACTGGCGGGCCTATCACGACGGCCGTGACCCGCGGAAGACCACGTTGCCCGGTTATCCGTTCCAGCGCGACCGCTACTGGATCGAACCGACCCAGGCCGCCGCCGACGTCGCACTCGGCGCCCGGTCCGCGCGGCCGGTCTACCTGATCGAAGGCGAACTCGACACCACCGCCCGGGATCTGGCCGCCCGGCTGGGCGCCGAACTGGGCGCGACCGTCGTGTTCGCCGAGGAGCACCCCGGCGGCGCCGACGCCGTCCGTGCCGCCCACGGCCGGCTCGACGGCGTGCTGGACCTGACCACGAGCAACGCAGCCAAGGAGGAACGATGACCCTCGTCGGAGTCGTCGGCGCCGGTGTGATGGGCACCGGGGTCGCGCAGAATCTCGCCACCAGCGGGCACGAGGCCGTGCTCATCGACGTCGACCCGGGCAAGCTCGCCGACGCCCGCGACCGGATCGAACTCGAATGCCGGATGAGCCGCATGCTCGGCGGGCCGGAGATCGACGCCGCCGCCGTGCTCGGCCGGATCACCTTCGGCACCGAACTCGACCTGCTCGCCGAAGCCGAAGTCGTGATCGAGAACATCACCGAGAACTGGGACCTGAAGTCCCGCCTGTACCCGAAACTCGACGAGGCCTGCAAGGCCGACACGGTGTTCGTCGTCAACACCTCCGCCATCCCGATCACCAAGGTCGCCGCGCTCACCCGGCGGCCGGACAAGGTGATGGGCGTGCACTTCATGAACCCCGTGCCGATGAAGCCGTCGTGCGAGTTCATCCCCGGCTACCACACCAGCGAGTCCACCAAGGACATCGTGCGCGAACTGCTGCTGTCGATGGGGAAGAAGCCGATCCCGGTCAACGACGCCTCCGGGTTCGTCTCCAACCGCGTGCTCATGCTCACCGTCAACGAGGCCGCTTTCCTGGTGCACGAAGGAGTCGCGGACGCCGAGACCGTCGACGAAGTGTTCCGCGGCTGCTTCGGGCATCCGATGGGCCCGCTGGAGACCGCCGACCTGATCGGCGTCGACACGATCCTCTACAGCGTCGAAGTGCTCTACGACGAGTTCAGCGACAGCAAGTACCGCCCCTGCCCGCTGCTCAAGCAGATGACCGCCGCCGGACTGCACGGTCGCAAGAGTGGCAAGGGTTTCTACAACTACAGCGGCTGAAGGCTCGCCGCATCCCACTTTCCGTACCACGAGAAAGGCATCCACCATGTCGCAGGACGTCCGAGGCGAGATCCGCGCCTTCATCGGGGCGAAGTTCCCCAGCCTGTCGTTCACCGACGAGCAGGACATCTTCGCACTGGGTTTCGTGAACTCCCTGTTCGCGATGGAGCTGGTCATGTTCATCGAGAAGGCGTTCGCCACGCGGATCCCCAACGAGGACCTGAAGCTGGACAACTTCCGCACCGTCACGCGGATGACCGAGCTGGTCGAGCGGCGCACCGCCGCGGCCGCGCACTGAACGGGGAGTAAACGTGAGGGCGAGGACACGGCCCGAAACCCCCGAAGCCGAGGTGGTCGGGCGTTTCGTCGACGAGGAGGTCGGCCCGCACGCGGACGCGTGGGACCGGGCCGAGAACATCCCCGGTGACGTGCTGCGGCGGGTGGGGGAGCTGGGACTGTGGGCCCCGTTCCTCCCCGCGGAGGCGGGCGGCGCAGGGCTGGACATGGTCACCCTCGGACGGCTGCACGAGGAGGTCGGCCGCGGCTGCTCGTCGCTGCGGAGCCTGCTCACCGTGCACGCGATGGTGACCGCGACGGTGCAGCGCTGGGGTGACGACGAACAGCGTGAGCGCTGGCTGCCCGTGCTGTCCGACGGCACCACCCTCGGCGCGTTCTGCCTGACCGAACCGGACTTCAGCGGAAGCGACTCGACGGCCGCGGGAACCGTGGCCGTCGCCGAGAACGGCGTCTGGACGCTGCGCGGCCGCAAGACCTGGATCACCGGCGGCCAGGTCGCCGGGCTGCTGTTGGTGTTCGCCGGCACGGCGACCGGGATGAGCGCGTTCCTCGTCCCCGCCGACCATCCCGGGGTCGCGGTGACCCCGGTCCGGCACATGCTCGGCACCACCGCGAGCATGCTGGCGACCGTCGAGTTCGACGACGTCCGGCTCGACCCGTCCGCGCTGGTCGGCCCGCCGGGCTGGGCCGCGGGAACGGTGATGACCGGTGCGCTCGACCTCGGGCGCTACAGCGTGGCGTGCGGCTCGGTCGGCATCATCCGGGCCGCGTTGGCCGCGTCGGCCGCCTACACGTCGGCGCGTTCGGCGGGGGGCGGGCTGCTGCGGGATCTGCCGCAGATCCGCGCCAAGATCAGCGAGATGGTCACCGCGCGCGACGCCGCCCGGCTGCTGTGCGAGAAGGCGGGCAGGCTCAAGGACGCGGGCGACCCGGCGACCATCATGGCGACCTGGGTGGCCAAGTACTTCGCGTCCACCGCCGCGGCCAAGGCGGCTTCGGACGCGGTCCAGATCCACGGCGCGAACGGCTGCGGCCCGGACTATCCGGTGGCCCGGCTCTACCGCGACGCGAAGGTCATGGAAATCATCGAGGGCAGCACCCAGATCCAGGAGCTGACCATCGCGGACGAGGCGTACCGGGAGGTGGCGGGATGAGCGAGGTCTTGGAGAAACCGAAGCGCGGCCGCATCAAATGCGTGGTGTGGGACCTGGACAACACGGTGTGGGACGGCACCCTGCTCGAAGACGGCGAGGTGACCGTGCGCCCCGACGTGGTCGCCGAGATCCGGCGCCTCGACGAGCTGGGCGTGCTGCACTCGGTGGCCAGCCGCAACGACCACGACGCGGCGATGGCGCGGCTGAAGGCGGCCGGTCTCGACGAATACTTCCTGTACCCGCAGATCACCTGGAACCCCAAATCCGGCTCGGTGGAACGGATCGCGAAGGCGCTCAACATCGGCCTCGACGCGATCGCGTTCGTCGACGACCAGCCGTTCGAACTGGCCGAGGTCGCGCACGCGCTGCCGTCGGTCAAGACCGTCGACGTGGCGGAACTGGGGGAGACCCTGGCGTCGGAGGAGTTCCGGCCCAAGTTCGTCACCGACGAGTCGCGAGTGCGGCGTGACCTCTACCGCGCGGCCGCCGTACGGGAGCAGGTCGAACAGGACCACGAGGGCACCAGCGAGGAGTTCCTGTCCACTTTGGACATGAAGTTCACGATCGCCCGTGCCCAGCGGGAAGACCTGCAGCGGGCCGAGGAACTGACCGTCCGCACCAACCAGCTCAACTCGACCGGCCGGACCTACTCGTACGAGGAACTGGACGAGTTGCGGACCTCGCCCGACCACGTGCTGCTCGTCGCGTCCCTTTCGGACAAGTACGGCGGTTACGGCAAGATCGGCCTGGCGCTGGCCGAACGCGGCGCGGAGGCCTGGCACCTGCGGATGATGCTGATGTCGTGCCGCGTGATGTCGCGCGGGGTCGGCACGGTCCTGCTCAACCACATCATGGGGCTGGCGAAGGAAGACGGCGCGAAGCTGCGCGCGGACTTCGTCGAGACCGGGCGCAACCGGGTCATGTACGTGACCTACGCGTTCGCGGGTTTCACCGAGATCTCGCGCGACGGTGACCGGCTCGTCCTGGAGTCCGACCTGAGCACGATCCAGCCGCCGCCGTCCTATCTGACGATGGAACTGCGATGACCGCGCCGATCACGGCGCGGCCCTGGCTGCCCGGCGGGATCCCGCCGGGCGCGGTGACCAAGCTGTTCTGTTTCCCGCACGCCGGAGCGAGTGCGGCGGTCTACCGCGACTGGATCCCGGCGGCGGGCGACGAGCTGGTCGTCCTGCCGGTCCAGCTGCCCGGCCGGGCCGAACGCGGACGCGAGACGCCGCACGAAGACGTCGAAAGTCTTGTCGAGGCGGCGATCGACGGCCTCGGCGACGCGCTGACCGGTGACTTCGCGTTCTTCGGTCACAGCGTCGGCGCCCTGACCGCGTACCTGCTCACCCGGCGGCTCGTCGAGCGCGGGGCCACGCTGCCGAAACACCTGTTCGTCTCGGGACGGGCCGCGCCGCAGCTGCCCGACACCCGGCTCCAGCTGCGAGGCCTGCCCGACGAGCGGCTCGCCACCGAACTGCACGCCCTCGGCGGGCTGCCGGAGGTCCTGCGGCGGGAACGGGAGCTGCTGGCGATGTTCCTGCCCCTGATGCGGGCCGACCTCGCGGTCAACGAGACCTACCGGCACGCGCCGGGGGACCCGCTGCCGGTGCCGCTGACCGTGTTCGGCGGCGATCACGATCCGCGGGCCGATCTGGACGAACTGGCGGCGTGGCTCGAACTCGCCACCGACGCGACGATGGTCACCTACCCGGGCGGGCACTTCTATCTCGAACAGCGCGTACCGGAGCTCCTGGGTGTGATCCACCGGAAGCTGGGCCGATGACGACGCAGTGGTTCCCGGCCTGGAAGCAGCCTTCGGGCGCGCTGGGCGAACAGCTCCGGCCCTGCCGGGACGCGCACGTGTGGCGGGTCCCCCTCGGCAGAGTGCTCGCCCCCGGCTCGTCCGAGCTGTACGCCCTGCTCGGCGCGCTCTCGGAAGACGAGCTGCGCAGGGCGGCCGCCATCACCGTGGACGAGGAACGGGCCCGGTTCCTGGCTTCGCACGTCGCCCTGCGCGACATCCTCGCCTCCTACACGGGCACCGCTCCGGCCGCGCTGCGGTTCACCCGCGACGGTGACCGCCCGGCGCTGGCCGGTGCGACGGGGATCGAGTTCAGCCTGTCCCGCTCCGGCGACCTGGCGCTGGTCGCGGTCGCCGCCGGGGTCCGGATCGGCGTGGACGTCGAAGAGGTCCGAGAGGTCGACCACGACGGCCTGGCCGCGCGGACGCTGCGCCCGGAAGAGGCCGCGGCCGTCCGCGAACCCCTGACGTTCTTCCGGTACTGGACCTGCAAGGAGGCCTACCTCAAGGCCGAAGGCACCGGCCTCGCCGGACTGCCGGGCCCCACCTTCACCCTCACCGGCGGCGACGTCGCACTCGACGACCGTCCTGAGTGGACGATCACGGAACTGGACGCCGGGGCGGGCAACGCGGCCGCACTGGCGGTCCCGGCGCGCCCGGTCACCGTGCGCGCCTTCGACTGGCTCCCCGGCGGGCCGCGACCGGCCGCGGAGCACCGGAAAGGCGGAGTGAAATGAGCGACCCGAAGGCGGAGCTCGAAGCGTTCATCCAGACCACGGAGTTCAGCTGTCTCGGCGCTCGCGCGGCGCTGAAGAAAGGCTCGATCGTCCACGGCCACTACCCGGCGCTGGGTGACCCGGAGTCGGCGCGCGCCCATTACCGCGACATGCTCGGCTACGCCCGCGACATCCGGCCCACGTTGTCGGACAAGAGCTTCCGCACCTTCGTGTCCACCTTCGAGGAGCCAGGCGGGATCCTCGACGAGGAAGAGCACGAACGCCTGCTGTGGCACCATCTCCAGCTCATGCACGACATCGACAGCCGCACCTACGGCCTCGACGAGGGCGCGACGTCCGACCCCGACGAACCGAACTTCGGCTTCCACGTCGCCGGGCACTCGTTCTTCGTCGTCGGCATGCACCCGGGCGCGTCACGGGCGAGCCGCCGGTTCCCCCGGCCGGCGATCGCGTTCAACTCGCTGATGCAGTTCATGTTGCTCGGTGACAAGTTCTTCTCGATGCAGGACGCGATCCGCAAACGCGAGACGACCAACAACGGCTCGGTCAACCCGAGTTTCACCACGTACGAGTACCAGATGCCGTCCCGCCACTTCGCGGGCCGGATGACCGAAGACGACTGGAAGTGCCCGTTCACTTCGCGGCACGAGGCGTCTTCGGTGAAGTACACGTCGGACGTGATGCAGCGCCCCACCGGTTGAGCGGTGGCGCGGGAATGCCCCTGGTCGCTTGGCGACCGGGGGCTTTGTCGCGCACGGGAGTCAGTCCGCCAACCACTCGTACGACAGTTCGTAGCGATCACCGGCCAGAATCATGTCGTTCATCTCCAGCGGCGTGCCTTCGGTGCTGTGCGCGACTCGGGTAACGGTGACAACCGGGACGCCTTCGGCGATCTGAAACAGCGATGCTTCGTCTGGTGTCGGCATCCGCGCACCGACGTGCTCAACGAACCGTCCGATCACATGCCCGGCTTCTTCGAGTCGCGCGTACGTGCCACCGCTTCCGGTATCGACTTCCTCGATCGCGGTGCCACGGGTGAAGTCACGGGGTAGACGCGACACGGCGAGTTGGACCACCAGCCCATCGGCACGCATCACCCGGTCTCTCACGGTGATCTCAGTGCCTTCGGCGATGACGAGGTGTTCGGCGACGCGGATATCGGCCTGCTCGAACCGCACCTTGACCGAGGTCGAAGGTGTGAAGCCGCGGGTCGCCGCGTCCGCGAGAAAGGCGCCCTTGTTCTGGGCGCGTGCGGCACGGGACAGGCGAGCACGAGCGATGCGCTGGATCGTGGCCGGTGGCCGTACGAAGACGCCGCGACCGTGCTCGGAGGTGACGAGTCCCTCTGACCTGAGCATGTTGATGGCGTCGCGGACCGTTGGCCGTGACACGTCGTAAGCCTCGGTCAGCTCACGTTCGCTCGGCAGTTGATCGCCAGGCGAATACGTACCTGCCGAGATCTTCCGCCGAAGGTCGGACGCGACCTGCCGAAACGCGGGAACTCCGCTTCTGCGATCCACCATGCCCCCAGTCTCCCACTCATAAGCTTGTCTTGACCAGTTGGCGTGCTCGTGAGACGTAGAACTTGTCAAGATGTGTTTACGAGTTTACGAGGAGTGACAGTGTTCGCCGACCAGAGCGTCGGCTAGCCCTGCTCGATCACAGGTCGCATATGCCTGATCTCCCGGCCGCCGCGCTGGTGCCCGACCCGGTGCGGCGGCCGGGTTCCACCTGTCCTTCGCATCGGCACAGAGGACGGTTCGATGCCGCGAAACCCCGCAGGACCAGGACCGACGAGACCGGGACCAGGCAAGGATCGGCCCAGCTCGCCCACACGCGACAACCCCGGACCACAACCTCGGCCCATTCAGCCGAAACCACCGCAGCGCTAGGAGAATCCCGTGCCCGAGAAACGGAGCCCACGTCGGCGGGACCGACGCAGTCGGACGCGGGAACTTCCAGCGCAAGACGACGAGGTCTAAAATCGGGCCATGCGGTCGACCCGGGAAATGCACAGGCTGACGGCGGTGTTCCTGGCGGGAGATGTCGAAGCCCGCTTCCGCACCGGGGATCTGCGAAGTGCGACGAAAGTGCATAACCAGCGGCTGTACCCGATGCTGACGCGCCTGCTGGAACGCGGCTGGATAGTGGACGGGTGCGACGAGCCCTCTCCCGACGAGCCCTCACCTCAGCCCTACTACGTTCTCACCGACACCGGTCGGCGAGAACTAAACAGGCCGTAATAGTCCAGTCGCAGCAAGACTCACGGTCCTTGTCAGGCGAGGGCTTCGATGCGGCGCACAGCCGGGCGGCGCAGCAGCGCGGTGCGGGTCGCGCGCGGGATCCGCTGGTAGACCAGCTCTCGCAGAGTCGCCCGGCGGAACGTGTAGCCGGCGTCGTCGTCCTCGCGCCGAAGCACCGCGAGGCTCGCGAGCCGGGACAGCGTTCCTTCGATCTCGGCGGTGTCCCGGCCACAGACGGCGGCGACGTCCTCGGCGGTGAACGCGTCCCCGGTGAGACTGGCCGCCTTCAGCAGGGATTTCTCGGCCGCGGGCAGGTTGTCGAGCTGCGCGGCGAGCGTCCGGCGGACCAGCGGCGGCGTCATCGCCTGGCCCAGTCCCGGAAACGGGGTGGTGCGGCCGTGCACTCCCTGGGCGTACGCGTGCGCGAACCGGGGGTTCCCGCCGATCTTGGCGATCAGTTCCTGCCTGCCGCGGATGAGCCGGGCGGTGCCGGGAAGCAGCTTGTCGAGCAGTTTGCCGACGGCGTCGTCGGAAAGCGGGGCGAGGGTCACCGTCGTCCCGCATCGCTCGCCGTGTTCGGCCTCCAGCAGCCCGGGCCTGGCGGACGCGACGATCAGCACCGGCAGTCCCGCGCAGGCTTCCCCGAGCCTGGCGACCGCGTCGCGGGTCTCGTGGTCGGCGCGATGCAGGTCGTCGGCCAGCACCACCAGGGGACCGTAGGCGGTCAGCTCGGTGGCGGCGGCTCGAAGTGCCGAATCCCCGCCTTCGGTGCGCAGCCGCGAGGCGGTCTGGGGGAGCAGTCCCGGAACGACGGCGAACGCTTCGGTGACGTCGGCCCCGGCGTCCAGCACCCGGACGCGGGGTTCCTCGGACAAGGTCTCGGCGAACTCGGCGAGGAGGCGGCTCTTGCCGATTCCGGGCTCGCCGAGCACCGTCACCCGATGCGGGCGGCCGCCGCGCTCGACGAAGCCGAGAAGGTGGTTCAGCAGATCGCGGTCGTGGTCACGGCCGACGAAACCGCCGGGGTCGGCGGGCTCGGCCACCGGATGCTGACGGGCCGAAACGGCGTGCCACCAGCCGGGCGAGTCCTCCGAAGCCTCGTGCACCACGGCGGGCTCCGAGGCCTCGCGTACCGCGTCCGACACCCGGATCCGGCCTTCGGGTGCCCGCAGCGCCGAGCGGACGCAGCGGTCCAGCACGGGGCCCGCCACCTGGCCGGGACCGGCGGCGGTGAACTCGACGAGGACGTCGCCGCTGTCGACGCCGATCTGACCGGCGATCCCGGCCGTGGCCAGCCGGTCGAGGATCCGCAGGGCGGTCCGGGTCGCGTGGACGGCGTCGTCGTCACCGGTCCGGGGCAGGCCGAACAAGGCGAGCACGACCGGGCCCGAATCGCCGGGCAGATGCGCGCCCGCGGCGAGGGCCTCCTCCTCGACGACGTCCCGCAGCCGTGCCTGGATCTCCACGGCCTCCTCGGGATCGTCGTCCGGAGTGGCGGCGAGGGCGACACCGATCGCGACGACCGGCTTCCGCTCGCTTTCGACGGGCTCCGTGCGGGGCAGGGCGATCACCGGGGCCGGGGTGAACGGCAGCGGCGCGACCACCGGGGCAGGCTCTTCCGCGGGCTCGGGCCGCGGCGCCGGATCCGGCCGCCGGGTGAGCAGGGTTTCGTCGTGCTGGAGGATCGCGCGTTCCAGCTCACGCAGTTCCTTGCCCGGCTCCAGGCCGAGACCCTCGGCGAGACTGGCCCGCGTCGCCCGGTAGACCTCGAGCGCGTCGACGTGACGGCCGCAGCGGTAGAGCGCGGTCATCAGCTGGGCGTTGAGCCGCTCGCGGTTCGGGTTGGCCTCGGCGAGCCCGCGCAGGTCGGCGAGCACTTCGTGGTGATGGCCGCGGTCCAGTTCCAGGCCGAAAAGATCTTCGTGGACGGCGATCCGCTGGTCCTCCAGCGCGACCAGCTCGGGCCACACCACGCCGGTCTCGGTGAGATCGGCGAGCACCGGGCCCCGCCACAGCGCGAGCGCCTCCCGATAGGCCGAAACGGCCCGCTCGACGTCACCGCCCGCCTGCGCCGTCCGGCCGTCGGCCGCGAACCGCCGGAACCGGGCGGCGTCGACCTGGTCGCCGTCGACGCGCAGCAGGTAACCGGGCGCGTGGGTGAGCAGCATCGCCTGCTCGGTGGCGCCGGTCCGCTGGGCCAGCGTGGAGCGCAGCCCCGAAACGGCGTTCTGCACCATCTTGCGCGCGGTGGCGGGGATCTCGTCCGCCCAGATCGCCTGCAACAAGGTGCTGGTGGCGATGACCTCGTTGTGGCGCAACAGGAGATAGGCGAGCACGGCTCGCTGGGTCGCGCCGCGCAGCACTACCGGACGTCCGTCGTGCACGACGTTGAAGGGGCCGAGTAGGTCGAAACGCACGGGGTCACCACCTTGCTTGGAGCTTTCGAAGACGATCTCCACCGTGGCCCCGCACCCCACCCCCCGACAACGGTGTGGCGCGGATACTGGCTCGGTGCCAGTGGCACCCGAGAACGATGCCAGTTACCGCCCGATGTGTTGACTGTGGACGTTCTCACCTGCTAGACGCGCGCGGCCCACCTGTACCCACGCGTTTAGTCCTCTAAATGCGGTCCGGCTCCGAGGGGTCAGGTCAGGTACTCGCCGGTCAGGATCGCCGCCGCGAGCTCCACACGGGACGTGTACCCGGTCCGGGAGAACAGCCTGCTGAGCCTGCCCTCGACGCTCTTCTCACTGGTTTCGAGGACGACCGCCAGTTGCCGGTTGGTGAGGCCCTCGGCGACGAGGATCGCCAGCAGCCGCTCGTTCTCGGCTGTGGTCTCCGTCCGGCCGGGCCCAGCGAAGCCGTTGTCGCGCAACAGTTTCCGCACCCGGCCACGCCAGAACCACGCTCCCACCACGCCGAACAGTTCGTACGCCTCGGTCCACGACTGCTCCGGCCGGTGCCCGGCGAGACCCGCTCGCAGGAGCGTCATCGCCGACTCGTACGGGACGTCCCGGCGTTCGCGCGCGATGGCGGCGGCACGCCGGGCCGCGGCGGGCTCGCGATGGACGGCCGCGCGCGCCAGGTAGTGGTTCTGGTGGGCGCGGGCGGTGTCGAGCTGGGTCGCGGTGCGCGCCGCGCGCCGCACCCAATGTTCCCCTTCGCGCTGTTTGTTCCGCACCAGCGCCGAGCGGGCCAGGTCGGCCCAGAGGTCTTCGGTGCCCAGCAGGTAGCCGCCCGCGTCGGCGCTGCGCGCGGCCGAGTACAGCAGCGCGTCGGCGCCCTCGGTGTCGCCGAGGAGGCTGAGCACGGTGAACTCGGCGTGGTCGACCGTGTGCTGCATCCCGGACCGACGGCTGTCGGCGGCCAGCGCCCGCGCCCTGGCGAGCCAGCCCTGCGCGCCGAGGATCCGGATCGCGCACTGGGTCAGCAGGCTGTGCAGCGGCCGGGCGGGGTCGGTGCCGCCCAACATCGTGCGGCGGGCCAGTTCCATCGCTTCCGGCCAGTCCCCGCCCAGATAGTTCAGCGCGAACCGGTTCGGCCCGGGGAGCTGGTCGAGGGTCATCCCGGTCTCGGCGATCCGCCGCCGCGCCTGCTGGAGTTCTCCCAGCTGCAGCAGCATTTCCACTTCGAACCGGCGCTGTTCGATGCCGTACTGCGGCAGATGCCCCGACCGCCACAGTTCCGGATGAGCGACCAGGGTGTGCAGCTGGGACGTGTCGCCGAGCACGACGCCGCAGGCCGCGAGGAACATCGTGCCGAAGTCGGCGGTGATGTGGTTGCTCCCGGTCCACACCGCGCGTTCCCGTTCGAGCAGGTCCCTGGCCTCGATCCAGCGACGGCTCAGCAGCAGGGCGTACGCCCGGTTGATCACCATCAGGGCGGGGTCGTCCGGCAGCACCGGGGACGCGCCCGCGGCGATCTCGGCGAGCTCCCCGAGGTCGCCGCGGGCCGCGAGCCCGGTGATGAACACGGTCGAGAGTTCCTGCGCCTGCGCCGGTTCCAGATGGCCGAGATGTTTGCAGAGCACCTGCCGCGCGCATTCCCCGGCCTCGGCGGCGCGGTAGTGCAACGCCTTGGCCGCGCTCAGCAGCATCAGCACGACGGTCCGCGCCGGCGGTTCGGTCACCCAGGACAACGTCGCGTGGAGCCAGCGTTCCGCCTTGGCGCCGTCGGTGAACAGGACACGTTTGCCGTTCTCGAGGAGTTCGGCCGACGCGCGGCGCGTGTCGACGAGCGACCCGGCCTGGGTGATCCAGTCGAGCACCAGATCCGGGTCGGAGACGGTCGCGGAACCCGACCACACGGCTTGGACCGCTTGCGCGGACAGGCTTCGCAAGGCGTACGGCCCGATCCCGGTCAGCAGGGCGTCCCGGACGGCGGGGACCCGGAACCGGTATCCGCCGTCCCGGTCACGTACCAGGACGCGTTCGGCGACAAGCCTGTCGAGCACTCCGAGAAGGTCGTCCTCCCGCCACTCCAGCGCGGTCGCGGCCAGTCCGGTGGCGGAGGCGCCGAGCGGGCCGAGCATCGCCATCGTCTCGGCCACTTCCCGCACTCCGCCGCCCGCCTCGGTCACCGCCCGCAGGAGCGGATGGTCCACGGTGGCGACCGGTTCGTCGACCCTTTCGACGCGGTACGCGGTGCGGTCGACGATCCGCAGGGCCCCGGCGGACCGGTAACCGTGCACGAGCGCGGTCAGCGCGGCGGGGTTGCCCCGGGCGGCGGCGTGCAGTTCGGTCACCAGCCCGTCGTTCGGCAGCGCCGAGACCAGCCCGGTCAGCAGGGAGCGCGACTGGGCTCGCGAAAGCGGCCGGAGAAACCGCAGCTTCGCGCGCCCACCCGCCCGCAGCCGCGCGAAGGCGCCGCGCAGCGCGGGGCTCCCGGACATGTCGTCCCCCGCGCCGATCCGCAGCGTCGCCACCACGCTGATCGGCGTCTCCGCCGAACACCGGTGCAGCAGCGGGCTCACCAGCCGTGCGGTGTGCTCGTCGAGCCACTGGACGTCGTCGACCAGGACCACCAGCGGGGTCTGGGTCCGCAGGAGCGCGAACACGGCCGTCGCGATCTTCGCGACGGTCTCCGGGGTCGGCGTGGTTTCACCCGCCCTGGCGAGCATGGCCAGCACGGATCGCCGCGCGGGCTCCTCCTCGGCCCGGTCCGCGCCGAGGAGGACGAGAAGCCGGAAGATCGCGCCGTAGGGGAGTGTCCGGTCGAGTTCGGCGAGCCGCAGCACCAGCACCTTGGCCGACGGGGTGAGTTCCTCGGCGAGCCTGTCGAGCACCGTGCCGCGACCGCAACCGGGTTCGCCCGCGAGCACCGTGAGCGGGGTCGTGCCGAGACCGGCGTCGTCCCGCAGGGCCTCCACCTCCTCGACGCGGACGTCCGTCCGCAGACCCGTCCCGGTGCCCGTGTGCCTGGTGCTCATGCGCCCAGTTCACCAGGACGGAGCCCGGCTGACCGTCACCCAACCGTATGAACCGGGCAGTCGGGACCGTGTCAAGTTCCCAGTGGCCGGTAATTCCCGCCCGGTACCGGCGGTTCCCGGGGCGTCGACAAACCGGCCGGTATGCTGAGTGTCCGCACGAGAAGGAGCCGGCCATGACACGAGCGACCACCCGCAAGGCGGGGACGGTGGAGGCGAGCGGCGACGACCAGGCCGCCGTGCCGCGCCGTCTGCTGTCGCACGCCACGAAGCTCTTCGCCAAGAAGGGTTTCGACCGCACCTCCGTGCAGGAGATCGTCGAGGCGGCCGGGGTCACCAAGGGCGCGATGTACCACTACTTCGGCTCCAAGGACGACCTCCTTTACGAGATCTACGCCCGGGTGCTGCGCGCGCAGACCGAGCAACTGGAAAAGGTGGCCTCGAGTGAGGCGCCGCTGCGGGAGCGGTTGCGCTCCGCCGCTTCCGACGTGGTCGTCAGCACGATCGACAACCTCGACGACAACACGATCTTCATGCAGTCCATGCACCAGCTCAGCGTGGAGAAGCAGAAGGCCGTCCGCGCGGAACGGCGCAAGTACCACGAGCGCTTCCGCACGCTGATCGAAGAAGGCCAGGAGTCCGGCGAATACCGCGCGGACAAACCGGCCGACGTGATCGTCGACTTCTTCTTCGGCTCGGTGCACCACCTCGGTTCCTGGTACCGGCGCGGTGGCGCGCTCTCGGCCCGTCAGATCGGCGACCACTTCGCCGATCTCCTGCTGGCCGCGCTGCGACCCGAATAGGTTCAGCCTGGTGGTGCGGGCACGAGCCGTTCCGCGAACCATTCGCTGCGGCGTTCGAGCACCGCTCCCACGTCCCACCCGGCGGTGAAGGCGAGCAGTCCTGTCGCCACTTCGTCGGCGTCGGCGGGCCAGCCCTGGGCGGCCAGGCTCGACCGCAACGCTTCGGCGTAGTCGGAGTAGGTGAAGTCGGGTAGCTCCGCGACGAGTGCCGTCGTCGTCCCGTGGTGCGAGTTCAGCCCGGCGAAGGACCGGCTGCACCCGCATTCGGAATCGGGGGAGTCTTCGCCGTCGTCGCAGCACGGGGCGATCCAGATCAGTTCGCCCTCGATGCAGTGGTTGAAGTCGTTTTCTCGCGCACCCTGGGTCTTCGAGGTGGCCACGAGCAGTTTCATGATGACTCCCTGTTCGATCAGATGTTCGAACAGGTATACCGGCGGGGTCCGACACTTTCCGGTGCGGACCCCGCCGGGAGAATCAGGCAGGCAGGTCGATCAGCGGCGCGAGGGCCGCGCGATGCCGCCCAGGAGTGCCCAAGGCGATCTCGTCGCTCTTCGCGCGCTTCAGGTACAGGTGCGCGGGGTGCTCCCAGGTCATGCCGATCCCGCCGTGCAACTGGATCGCCTCTTCGGCGGCGTGGACGGCGATGGGGGAGTTGCGCGCCTGCGCCACCGCGACGGCGATCGCGATGTCGTCGCCGGAAGCCAGGCAGTCGGCGGCGTAGCGCGCGGTCGCCCTGGCGTTCACCAGATCCGTGTACAGGTTCGCCAGCCGGTGCTTCAGCGACTGGAAAGACCCGACCTGACGCCCGAACTGGTAGCGCTCCTTGAGATACCGCACCGTTTCGGTCAGCGCCCATTCGGCGATCCCGAGTTGTTCCGAAGCGAGCAGTCCCGCCGCGGTCAGGAGTGCCGTGTTCAGCGCGGACTCCGCCGCAGAGGAGCTTGCGACCTGCTTCGCGGCCACGTTCTCCAAGGTGACGTCGGCGATGCGCCGCGTCAGGTCCAGCGAAATCGCCTCGGTGACCGTCACTCCCGCCGAAGCCGCGTCGACCGTGTAGAGGCCGGGGCCCTCTGGCCCGACCGCCGGGACGACGATCAGTTCGGCCACCGAAGCGTCGACGACGCTGCGGACCTGGCCGCTGAGCGTGCCGTCCGCGGCGGCGGTGACCGTCGAGGGGAACTCGGCGCCGGGCGCGGTCGACAGCGGTACGGCCAGCGAGCCGACGAGCGCGCCCGCGGCCAGTTTCCCGAGCTTCTCCACCACTTCCGCCTGCGAAGTGTCGGTGGCCAGCAGGGCCGACGTCGCCAGCACGGCACTGCCGAGATAGGGGACAGGGGCGACGCTGCGCCCGAGTTCCTCCATTACGACGGCGACTTCACGCGCCGAGGCGCCGTGCCCGCCCAGCGCCTCCGGCACGGCGAGGCCCGCCGCGCCGAGGTCGGCGGCGAGCGTGCGCCACAACGTCAGGTCGTACGGTTCCGCCGTCTCGGTCCTGGCGATCAGGGCCGCCGGTTCGGCGCGATCCTTGAACAGGTCGCGGACACTGGCGCGAAGGTCCTCTTCGACCTCGGAATACAACAGGTCGCTCATCGGGGCAGGTCCTTCCAGGCGACGTCCTTGTCGATCCGCGGCTCGGACGGCAGCCCCAGCACGCGTTCGGCGATGATGTTGCGCAGGACCTCCGAGGTGCCGCCCTCGATCGAGTTCCCCTTCGCGCGCAGATAGCGGTAGCCGGCTTCGCGGCCGAGGAAGTTCACGCCGTCGGGACGCCGCATCGTCCAGTCGTCGTAGCGCAGGCCTTCGTCGCCGAGCAGTTCGATCTCCAGCCCGGACGCCGCCTGGTTCAGCTCGGAGAACGCGACCTTGACCGCCGAACCCTCCGGGCCGGGCGCTCCGGCGGCGAGTTGCTGCCGCAGCCGCGAACTCACCAGTCGCAGGCTTTCGCCCTCCACCCACAGTTTCAGCAGGCGGTCGTGCAGTTCGGAGGTCCGCAGGTCCGGGCGCTCACGCCAGGTTTCCGCGACGACGCCGACCATTCCGCCGTCACGCGGGAACTCGGCCCCGCCGATGGCGACGCGCTCGTTCATCAGCGTGGTCTGCGCGACCTTCCAGCCCTCGCCGACCGCGCCGAGGCGGTGCGCGTCGGGGATGCGGACCTCGCTGAGGAAGACCTCGTTGAACTCGGCCTCGCCGGTGATCTGGCGCAGCGGCCGGACCTCCACGCCCGGCGCGGTCATGTCACAGACGAAGTACGTCATGCCGCGGTGCTTCGGCACGTCGGGATCGGTGCGGGTGACCAGGATGGCCCACTGCGACTTGTGCGCGCCCGACGTCCAGACCTTCTGGCCGGTGACCACCCAGTCGTCGCCGTCGCGCACCGCGCGGGTGCCCAGCGCGGCGAGGTCGGAGCCGGCGCCGGGCTCGCTGAACAGCTGGCACCACACCTCCCGCTCGGTCCACAGTGGACGCAGGAAGCGCTGATGCTGCTCCGGGGTACCGAAGGCGAGAATGGTCGGCGCGGCCATGCCGAGACCGATCCCGATCCGTCGTTTGTCGTTGTCCGGCGCGCCCGCCGCCGCGAGCTCTTTGTCCACAACGGACTGAAGCGAGCGCGGCGCGTTCAGGCCGCCCAGGCCTTCGGGGAAGTGGATCCACGCCAGCCCGGCGTCGAACCGCGCGTCGAGGAAGTCTTGGCGTGGCGTGCTTTCCGGTGGGTACGCGGCCAGCAGGTCGGCCACGCGCTGCTTGAGGTCCTGTGCTGTCGTCACTTCGACGCCTCCGTGCGGTACTTCTTCAGTTCACGGTGCGCCAGCGAACGCTTGTGCACCTCGTCCGGGCCGTCGGCCAGCCGCAGTGTCCGGACCTGTGCCCACATCTCGGCGACCGGGAAGTCCTGGCTGACCCCGCCCGCGCCGAACAGCTGCACGGCCTTGTCGAGGATCCATTCGACGGTGATCGGGGTGGAGATCTTGATCGCCTGGATCTCGGTGTGCGCGCCCTGGTTGCCGACGGTGTCCATCAGCCAAGCGGTCTTGAGCACCAGGAGCCGCTGCTGCTCGATCTTGACCCGCGCTTCGGCGATCCAGTCCTGCACCACGCCCTGTTCGGCGATCGGCTTGCCGAAGGTCTCGCGCGAAAGCGCCCGGCGGCACATGAGTTCGAGGGCGCGTTCGGCCATACCGATGGCGCGCATGCAGTGGTGGATCCGACCCGGTCCGAGGCGGGCCTGCGCGACCGCGAACCCGTCGCCCTCACCGGCGATCAGGTTCTCCGCCGGTACGCGGGCGTCCTCGAAGATTACTTCGGCGTGACCACCGTGATCGCCGTCGGTGTAGCCGAACACGTGCATACCGCGCTTGACGGTCATGCCCGGGGTGTCGCGGGGAACCAGGATCATGCTCTGCTGCTTGTGCGGCGGGCCGTCCGGGTCGGTCTTGCCCATCACGATGAAGATCTTGCAGTTCGGGTTCATCGCGCCGGAGATGTACCACTTGCGGCCGTTGATGACGTACTGGTCGCCGTCGCGCCGGATGCTGGTGGCGATGTTGCGCGCGTCGGAGGAGGCGACGTCGGGCTCGGTCATCGCGAACGCGGACCGGATCTCGCCGTCCAGCAACGGCTGGAGCCACTGCTTCTTCTGCTGCTCGGTGCCGAACATGGTGAGGACTTCCATGTTCCCGGTGTCGGGCGCCGCGCAGTTCAGCGCGGTCGGGGCGAGCCGGAGGCTGCGGCCGGTGATCTCGGCCAGCGGCGCGTACTGCAGGTTCGTCAAACCGGCGCCGTGGTCACCGGGAAGGAAGAAGTTCCACAGCCCGCGTTTCCGGGCCTCGGCCTTGAGTTCCTCGACGATCGGCGGCTGCGACCACTCACTGTCGCGCTCGGCCAGTTGCTGCTCGAAGACGGCCTCGGCCGGGTAGATGTGCGAGTCCATGAACTCGAGGAGTTTCCCCCGCAGTTCCTCGGTTTTCGCGTCGAAGGCGAAGTCCATCCGTTATCCCTCTTCCTTGAGAGTCTCGTTGCCGTGCGCGATCAGGGGGACGACGCCCGCGCCGATGCCGTCGAACCCGGCGCCGACGGTCTGGCCCTTGCTGTAGCGGAGGTGGATGCCTTCCAGGATCACCGCGAGTTTGAAGAAGGCGAAGCCCACGTACCAGTTGAGCCGGGAGACGTCGCGGCCCGAACGCTCGGCGTACCGGGCGATGACCTCGTCGTTGCGTGGGTAACCCGGTGCGGAACTGGCGTTGGACACGAACTGCAGTGACACCTTGTCGCGCTCGGCGTAGGCCACCAGCAGCGCGAGGTCGGTCAGCGGGTCTCCCAGGGTGGACATCTCCCAGTCCAGCACGGCGGTGATCCGGTCGTCGGCGTTCACCAGCACGTTGTCGAGCCGGTAGTCACCGTGGACGATCGACGGCCTGCCCGAAACCGGCACGGTCGAGGCGAGCCGCTCATGCAGTTCGTCGACGCCGGGGAGGTCGCGGCTGCGGTTGCCGTCGAGCTGCTTCTTCCAGCGCCGCAACTGGCGTTCGAGGAAGCCCTCCGGACGGCCGAAATCGCCCAGCCCCACCGATTCCGGATCGACAGCGTGCAGCTCGACCAGGGTGTCGACCAGTTCGTCCGCGATGGCCTTAGTCCTGGCCGGTCCCAGCGCCGCCAGCTCGGTGTCCGAGCGGAAGGGCGTGCCCTCGACGAACTCCATCACGTAGAACCGCGAGCCGATGACGTCGGTGTCTTCGCACAGCAGCACGGTTTCCGGCACCGGGACGGCCGTGCCGTGCAGGCCGGAGATCACCCGGAACTCGCGGCCCATGTCGTGCGCGGTCGGCAGGACGTGGCCCAGCGGCGGGCGGCGGACCACCCAGCGGGACCGGCCGTCGCCCACGAGGTAGGTGAGGTTGGACCGGCCCCCTTCCACGACCTGGCCGCTCAGGTCGCCCTGGACCAGACCCGGCCGGTGCTCGTCCAGATGGGACTTGAGCCTGGCCAGGTCGAGGCCCGGCAGGTCGGACTGGTTCATCGTGCCTCCAGCGTCTCGCTTTCCGGTTACAGTACCGACCAGTCGGTATGTCGGGTAGTGGAGGTCCGGCGAGGTGCCGGAGGTCACTTCCTCAGGCGATCAGCCGGACGACCATCTCCGCGACACACGCCGGTTTGGGCTCGCCGTCGATCTCGATCGTCCACCGGACGATGGCCTGCTTGCCACCGGTGACGTCGGTGACCTCGACCAGTTCGGCGCCCGCCCTGATCTTCGATCCCACCTTGACCGGCTGGGGGAAGCGGACCTTGTTGAGGCCGTAGTTGATGCCCATCTTGAGCCCGTGGACCCGGTAGAGCTTCCCGACGAAGCCCGAAATGAGCGACAGCGTCAGGAAACCGTGGGCGATCGGCGCCCCGAACGGGCCCGCGGCCGCCTTCTCGACGTCGACGTGGATCCACTGGTGGTCGTCGGTGGCGTCGGCGAACAGGTTCACCCGTTCCTGGGTGAGCGTGAGCCATTCGCTGTAGCCGAAGTGCTCGCCGACGGCGTTCTCGAACTCCTGCAGGGAGGCGAATTCGCGCATGACTCAGTCCTTCGGTCCGCCGGCGACGTAGATGACCTGGCCGGAGATGAATCCGGCGCCGTCGCTCACCAGGAACGACGCGAGGTTGGCGATGTCGTCGGGCGTGCCGACGCGCTGGACCGGGATCTGCGACGCGGCCGCGGCCTTGAAGTCCTCGAAGGACATGCCGATCCGCTCGGCGGTCGCCGCGGTCATGTCGGTGGCGATGAAGCCGGGGGCGATGGCGTTCGCGGTGACGTTGAACTTGCCCAGCTCGATCGCGAGGGTCTTGGTGAAGCCCTGCATGCCCGCCTTCGCCGCGGAGTAGTTGACCTGTCCGCGGTTGCCCAGCGCCGAAGTGCTGGACAGGTTGACGATGCGGCCCCACTTCTCCTGCGTCTGGTACTTCTGCACCTCACGGGTCATCAGGAACGACCCCTTCAGGTGAACGCCCAGCACCGAGTCCCAGTCCTGCTCGGTCATCTTGAACAGCAGGTTGTCGCGGGTGATGCCGGCGTTGTTGATCAGCACGGTCGGCGCGCCGAGTTCCTCGGCCACCCGGGTCACCGCCGCCTCGACCTGCGCGGCGTCGTTGACGTCCAGTGCGACACCGACGGCCTTGCCGCCCTCGGCGACGATCTCCTCGGCTACCTGCTTGACGCCCGCTTCGTCGAGGTCCAGCAGGCCGACGGCGAACCCGTCGGAAGCGAGGCGCTTGGCCACGGCCGCGCCGATGCCGCGGCCTGCTCCGGTGACGATCGCTACGCGGGAGGGGTGTTCGGTCACGGGTCTGCTCCTCGTCGTCGAGTTGAAGTGACATGGAGTCTGCCGTACTAAGCGGTCGGTCTGTAGACATGCGGAGGATTAGCCCGCATGTGACCGTAATCACCGTGTGCCCGAACGGCTATTCCGGGCGACCTGATCGGCCCCGACGTATGGCGCTCCGACCTGCACTTCCGAAAGCCTCGGCGCACCGATACGAGCGCAAACGGAGGTGCCACATGCGCCGAAGAGCCCATGTCCTGGCCAGTCTGCTCCTGGTGACCATGCTCGGGGTGACCGGCGCACAGACCGCGCAGGCCGCTTCCGACCCGGCACCGCCGGAGAACGCGGCGATGCCGGGGCCTCGCACCCTCACGCTGATCACCGGCGACCGGATCACCGTGCAGGAGCGTCAGGGGGACGTGCCCGCGCTTTCGGTGCAGCCGGGACCCGGCCGGGAACGGATGGGATTCCAACGCAGCCAGGACAAGAACGGCTGGTCGGTCTTCCCCGCCGACGCCCTCCCGCTGGTGGCGAAGGGCGTGCTGGACGAGCGGCTGTTCCGGATCGACCGGTTGCTCGCCGACGGCTACGACGACGGCGCGCGGCCGACCCTGCCGTTGATCGTGCAGCAGGAAGGCGCGGTGGCCGGCGCGGGCGCGACAACGGTGCGACGGCTGGACAGCGTCGGCGCGACCGCGTTCGCCCAACCCAAGGACCGCGCGGGGGAGTTCTGGTCCGCGTTGACCGGTCCCGGCGCGGCTTCGGTGCGGAAAGTGTGGCTGGACCGGAAGGTCAAGGCGAATCTCGACCGCAGTGTGCCCCAGATCGGTGCGCCGGAGGCGTGGCGGAGCGGGTTCACCGGCAAGAACGTCAAGGTCGCGGTGCTGGACACCGGTGTCGACGGCAAGCATCCGGATCTGGCGGGCAAGGTGGTCGCGGCCAAGGACTTCTCGGGCGGCGGGGATCCCACCGACCGGCACGGCCACGGCACCCACGTCGCCTCGACGATCCTGGGCTCCGGCACGGCTTCCGCCGGGCGGCTCAAGGGCGTCGCTCCCGACGCCGGGCTGCTCGCGGCCAAGGTGCTCGGGGACGACGGCAGCGGCGGCTTGTCGGAGATCATCAGCGGCATGGAATGGGCCGTCGCCGAGGGCGCCAAGGTGATCAATCTGAGCCTCGGCGGCGATGACACCGAGGACGTCGATCCTCTCGAGGCGGCGGTGAACCGTCTCACCAAGGACAACGGCGTGCTGTTCGTGATCGCCGCCGGCAACGACGGGGACCGCGGGGCGGGCACGGTGGGCTCCCCGGGCAGCGCCGACGCGGCCCTCACCGTCGGCGCGGTGGACCGGGCCGACGCGCTGGCGTCGTTCTCCGGCAAGGGACCGCGACGAGGGGACAACGCGGTCAAGCCGGAGATCACCGCGCCGGGCGTGGGGATCGTCGCGGCGAAGGCGGGTGGCGACTACCAGCCCATGTCGGGCACCTCGATGGCGACGCCCCATGTCGCCGGAGCGGCGGCGCTGCTCGTCCAGCAGCACCCCGACTGGCGTCCCGAGCAGATCAAGGCCGGGCTCACGAGTACCGCGAAACCGGCCGAAGGGCCGACCGTCTTCCAACAGGGAGCGGGACGAACCGACCTCGCCAAGGCGGTCAAGCAGCGGGTGCACGCCGATGTCACCACGGTGGCCTTCGGCACCGTCCCGGCGGCCGACCCGAAACCGCTGACCCGCGAGCTCACCTACCGCAACAGCGGTGACCAGCCCGTCGATCTCGGCCTGCGGCTGGACGTCCGCGACGAGAACGGGAAAGCGGCGGCCGACGGCCTGTTCACGGTGGACCGGCCGAAGGTCACGGTGCCGGCGGGCGGGACCGCGACGGCGGCGATCACGGTGAACCCCGGGCAGAAGCCCCGCGCTGCCTACGGCGGCACCCTGCTCGCCACCTCCGCCGACGGTGTCGAGGTACGCAGCCTGATCGGCGCGGACCTGCAGCGCGAGGTCTTTTCGGCCGACGTCAAGCTTTTCGACCGCAAGGGCAACGGCCCCGGTCCGCAGGGGCCGAGCGGCCTGCTGATCGTGACCAATTTGGACAGTGGCGACATGAAGATCTTCGTCGCGCAGGAAGGCGGAGGTCCGATCCGGTTGCCGCAGGGCCGGTACCTGTTCGTCTCGGAGATCTACGAGACGCCGGGGTCGAGTTTGGTCGCGGAACCGGGTTTCGTACTCGATCGAGACCGGGAAGTCGTGCTGGACGGGCGATTGGCGAAACCCGTGACGGTGCGGACCGATCGCCGGGACGCCAGTTCGAACGGTCAGATCGTCGCCTTCACCGAACGGGTCGCGGGCCGGGGGGTCACGAGCCACTCGTGGTACCAGCCGAGGCTCTTCCGCGACGACCAGTACTCCTACGTCGCCCCCACCCGTACCGACGTGCCCGACTTCGACTTCCTCGTCACGACCATGATGAGCAAGCAGACCGGCGAAGGCAGGTCGGAGAACAGTCCCTACCTCTACAACCTGCAATTCCCCAGCAACGGCAGGGTTCCCGACGTCTCCGGATACCGGGTGAGTGATCACGAACTGGCCAAGGTGAACGCCACCTACGCCGCCACCGGCAAGCAATGGGGCAACCTGCACGTGCTGCCGTCGCCCTACGACAACGAAGTCGCCCTCGGCAACGCCTGGTTCCTCACCGCCCAGGCCCAGTTGCCCTCGACGCGGGAAGAGTTCTACAGCACCGGGAAGATCCGGTGGCTGAAGCGGCTCTTCGTGGACCGGGCCGGTACCAACGGGACTTGGAGCGACACCGAGGAAACGGCGGCGGGCGTCGAGTACCGGGCGGGCCAGCGCTCCCGAGAGGACTGGAACCGCGCGGTCGTCGGCCCGACACTGGCGAAACTGACCAAAACGGTGCGCGACGGGGACACCTTCAGTCTCCTGTTCCCGCTGCTCGCGGCCAGTGGTGACCACGTCAGCCTGTCGGCGGTGGAGGGCACCACCCGGCTCATGCGGGACGGCAAGGAGATCGGTTCCGTGCCCCGGGTGCCGGGCCACCTTTGGCCGAACAACGGCCCGGTGACCTTCACCGTGCCGCCGGAAGCGGGCGAGTACACGCTGACCATCGACGCGAAGCGGCCGGAAGGCTCCAACGCCGAGTTGTCCGCCAACGTGGTCACGTCGTGGAAATTCCGCTCGCAACGGGCCGTGGGGGAGAAACCGCTCCCGCTGATGGCGCTGAGGGCCACTCCGTCACTCGGCTCGGCCAACGACGCCTGGCGTTTGCTGCCGCTCGCCGTGCCGATTGAGGTCCAGCGCCCCGCCGGGGTGACGGGCACCGTCCGGCAGGTCACCGCCGAGGCCTCCTTCGACGGGGGCAAGAGCTGGCATCGGCAGCCCGTCGTCGGGAGCGGTGAGCACCGGCAGGCTTTCGTCGTGGCGCCGCTGTTCAGCTCGTCGCCCTTCGTCTCGTTGCGGCTTTCCGCGACGGATTCGGGCGGCGGTTCGGTGACGCAGACGATCGTCAACGCCTACCGCCTGCGGTAAGCGACCGTGGCTCGTGAGTTCGGGCTGTGAAGGCCCAGCGGGCGTGTCGCGAAAGCCACTTTCGGGACGTCTGATGTCCTGAACGTGGCTTTCGCGACACCCGGAAGGTCGGTGCGGCGCTCATGGTGGCCGGGACCAGTGGCTCCTCAGTCGTGAGTGGCGATTCGGGTTCTAACCCGAATCACCACTCACGACCAACCCAAGCCACGCGGTCCGGCGTTGGCCCGGACCGACACCGAAGGACGGCATGAGCACGCCACATTCGACCTACCGGTCAATAACCGTCCTTACCACTCACGAGCACTCACGAGCGTTCAGCCCGCGCGCCTGCCCAGGACCTCGGTGATCAGCTTCGGCAGCTCGCCGCCGTGCCACGAACTGGGCGAGAACCGCTCCTGCGCGATGCCTTCCCAAGGCTCACCGTCGTCCAGCGAGATGCCCTCCTCGCGGGGCACGAGAGTGCCGATCTCCTGCGCCGCGACGCCTTCCCCCGCAAGGGTTTTCTTGGCGAGCTCGACGTCCTGCGGCCGCACGGCGACCACGAGCGTCCAGTCGCCCCAAGCCTGCGCGAGCTCGAACCGGCCAAGCCCCGACTGCTTGCAGACGTCGACGAGCGCCTCGTCCAGATGGAGATCCGTCGTGACGCGCGCGCCGAGACCGTTGGCGCCGCAAAGGGACCGCACCGTGGGGAAAAGCCCGTCGGACACGTCCATCGCCGCGCGTGCCAGCCCTGCCGTGGCGAGCGTCCTCCCGGCGGTCACCTGTGCCATGGGGCGGCAGGCACGTTTCCGGATTTCGGCGACGACGGACTCGGGAAGCCGCGCCTGCTTTTCGACGAGCAACGCGTACGACCAGAGGTAACCGGGCGAACCGACCAGCAGCAGCCGGTCGCCGACTTCCGCGCCCGCGCGCCCGAGCCTGCTCCCGGGGACGCACCGGCCGATCGCGGTCGCGGTGAGCTGCCGGACCGGGCCGTCCCGGAGATCGCCGCCGACGACCTTGGTCCCGTGCATCGCGGTGCAGTCGTCCACGCCGTCGAGCAGTCGCCGGAACTCGTCGGCCGTGGTGGTCTTCGGCAGCGTGTAGTTGACGACCAGCCCGAGCGGGGTGGCGCCGGCCGCCGCGAGATCGGACAGGTTGATCGTCGCGAGCAGCCAGCCCGCGTGATACGGATCCGTTTCACCCAGGATGGTGACCAGCGGGGTGGGGCAGCTGTCCGTGGTGGCGACCAGTTCGCCGCGAAGCCCTTCCGAGGCGTCGAGGACGGCGCAGTCGTCACCGAATCCGCGGACACCGCCGTAGCGCGGCCGCAGGAGGTGCTCGAGGATCGCGTGCTCGCCGAGGTCGCCCAGGCGGACGTGGTCGCCGACGGGCGAGAGTTCAGTTACGCCCGACATGATCCGCCAATCGGGACGGGGCCACGGAGTGGTCGCTGGAGTAGTTGTGCGGCAGCGTGCCGTAGGGCTGGTCGCTGCCGGTGGTGGCGAACAGCATGAGGTTGCAGATCCGCGTGCCGGGGTGCAGGAGTACTGGATGCCGCAGGTGGTTCACGATCTCCAGGGTCAGCACGGCGCCCTTCTCGCGGCCGAAACCGGGACTGACCTGCCCGCACAGGACGACGCTGATACCGAGCCTCGCGTAGTCGCTCGTACCGTCGACGATCCCGGCGAGTTTCTCCGAGAGCCCGATTTTCTCCAGTGTCGGCGCGAGAACGACCTCGCCGGGTTCGACGCGCAGCCTGCCGTCTGCGTCGAGTTCCTTCTTCCGGAGGTCCGGATAAGTGCTCCGGTCGGCGATGTCGACGGTGCCGGTGGAGTCCAGCGCGAACGCCTCGTCGCCGAGCCGCAGGCTGATCGCGGCGGGCCGGACGAGGTCCGGTTCGAACGGGGTGACGGTGAGTTCCCCGGTCCGGTGCGCGCGTTTGATCGCCTTGTCGGTCAGCACCCCGCGCCGGTGGACGGGCCAGGTCAGCGGCATGACGCCACCGCTTTCGCGACGGAACCGACGAGCAGCCGGAAATCGGTCTCGGTCAGTTCGCCGTTGGGCTGGTCTTCGGTCTGGCCGGGTTCGCAGTAGACGACGGTCGTGCTGGTGCGATGCGGGCCCTGGATCACCACCGTCGCGGTCAAGCCCGCGTCGATCGGCCGGACGGTGTGCACGATCCCGGTGTCGCACGAGTAGACGTCGCCGCGCCGGACGCTCGGGGTGTTCTCCACTTCGAGGCGGGCTTCGCCGTCCGCGAGCAAGGCGGCCGGATTCGCCGGATCGGCACCGTAGCGGTATCGGTCGTGCGTCTTGCCGCCTTCGGTGGTTTCGCGGAACTCGGCCATGTGCAGGCCTTCCCCGGCGATGATGGTCGAGGCGAATTCCCACCGGTGGCTGTGCGGATTGGATTCGCCGCGCGACGGTTCCGCGGACTCCGGCCAGACGTGGAGCCGGATCCGGAAATCGGCGGAGGCGTGGAGCACCATTTTGGCGAACCCGTTGGGGTGCCAGTAGGAACGCTTCGCCGCGGCTCGGACGGCTTCTTCGTCATCGAGGATTTCTTCGAGCCACGAAAGGAAAGTACCGGGAGCGTCCTGGATCCGGTGCGCCACCGAGCGCAGCCAGGGCAGGTCCGCGTCGCCGTCGCCGGGTCGTGTGCCGGTGACACCGCGGAGGAACGCGGGCGGAGTGTCGATCATCAAGTACCTGGGGTTCCTGGAGGGCTGAGCGGGGGCGCGGCGACGGCGAGCGCGGCCGCGCGAAGGGAGGTGACGGCGTCGAGCGTCTGCCAGATGGGTAGATCCCCGCTTCCCCAGGCCCACAGCCCTTGTTCGGCGTCATAGCGCTCCCAGAGGGTTCCGAGCGCCCGGTTGAGCCGGGGGAGTGGCAGGAGCGGGGCGGTGGCGAGCGCTTGGACGACCCAGGCGGCGGTGAAGTGCCGGATGATGATCCGGGTGGTTCCTTCTCCGTCGGGGCGGGGCCTCTCGAGATCTTCGGCCACGCCGTCGTCCGGGTGTGACCGCTCGATGAGCCATTGTGTGGCTTCGTCGGCGGCGTCCCGGACGTCGTTGCGATCTTCACGGCTGCGCAGAACGTCCCGAAGGGCGACGACCGATCGCGCGGTGTGGACCACCGAAGCCTCCGGGGCGACGAGGCCTGCTTCGTTCTTCTCCGGCCACAGCCGTGAGCCGTCGAAGTCGAGCCGGGCCGCCAGGAGGGCGTCGATCAGCCGGTCGGTCAGCGGGGCGTCCGGCCGCAGCCGGACCGCCGTGTGCAAGACGGCGGACAACAGGTACGGACGGGTCCTGCTGTACGGGTCGAGCGACCCCTCGAGCAGGCCCAGCCCTTCGTCGGCGGACATGGTGCTGGTGCGGAACAGCGCGTCCACCACCGACGCGGTGGTCTCCGGCCGCTTGCCGCCTGCGCGGCCCCGCCAGCCGTGCTCCGACTGCAGTGTGTAGAGATCTTCGGCGAGCGTATGTAGGTCGATGTAGGGATCGCCTACCACGAGCATCGCGTTGATCCCGTACGCGGTGCTCAGCGCCTTCGGGCCGGTGTTCTTCTGCAGGTTGTGCCGCCAGCCGAGTGGTTTGCCCTCGGCGTCGCGGATCAGATGCCCGGCGAGTTTGGCGCCGACGGTGTGGAAGACCTGCAGCAGCGAACGGGAGGTGTCCACGGCGCCCGCTTCGCCGATCGCGGGCGGGGTGTGGTCCTGGGGGGATCGGGCCCTCTCCACCAGCGTGACCAGCGCGTTCGCGGCACGGAAGTGGTCGTCGAGCTGGCGGGCGTTGTGCGCGGACGGCAGGTATTTGCCGGTCTCCCACTGGGTCAGGTTCGCCCGGGTGACGCCGATGATCCTGGCGGTCTCCGCCTGCGTTTCGCCCGCGGCCTTGCGCAACCGTCGCAGCTCACGTCCGACACCCGACGCGGTAACGGTTTCCGCATCAGGGCTTACCGGCTGGTCCCCGGCCGATGTAGGCTTCATGTAGGCACTAGACACGGGCTTACCTACCTCTGGTAGGCAATGTAGGGCGGTGACTGAACGTGCACACAACGGGGAGAGTACAGCAAGCGAATCGGACCGCGATGGCGCGTTGGTCAACGTCGTGTCACAACGTGCGAAATGCCGCACCGGGACCTGTTCTACCAGGTCCTGGGGTTCGTGACCCACCCGGCGACCAGGGCCGGTATGACCCGGGCGCGACCGGAAAGCGGATGCTGTCAGCCATGTGAATGTGACGCTGCGCATCCGAACCGGCTCGAGCCGTCTGCGGGCCACACGAATGCCGCAGTAGGCGTCGTGTGTGCCGACCCGAGTCCGCGCTTCGCAGCATCGGGGGTGAACCCCATGACCCACCACGAAAACCACACGTCAGCATCCCGAACTTGGTTCGATCGGCTTGCCGATCGCTTCCACGAATGGCTTTTCGCGACCGGCGAAGACGCCAGAGCCGCCGAGCGTGGCTGGCAGGTGACCCGCGTGTCGAAAGGCAGGCGGCGTATCTACCGCGACCCTCGCTGGGACACCGTGCACGCGTGCGAATCGTGCGGGGGCACGGGGTGGTGGCCCTACGAGGACGCCGTTTGCCCCGACTGCGCCGGCGTCGGTGTCGTCCGCTCCATTCCCGCGGCGGCGGTGGCCGCCGAGCAAATCGCCGGACGGACAGGAGGAAGGTCATGAACCGCTGGCAGGAACCACAGGCGATCGCCGAACTGGCCAGGGAGGTCACGGTGGTCAGGAGGCCCAACCCGTTCACCGCCCTCTATCACTGGCGGTACGAGATCGGCGCGCTGATCGTCCTCCCGTACGCGCTGTTCTCCCTGTTCCAGGCCGTCGGCCCGATCTGGACCGCGGTCGTGCTGTTCGGCGTCGCCAACTGGCTGTTCTACTGGAAATCGGCGCGACGCTTCGTTCGTGACCGGCTCCGGTCGGTCGTCGTGCAGCACCGGTTGCGGACCGGGTTCGCCCGGGCGCGGGTGTGCACGCTCGACGGCAAGCTGCCGGTGATCCTGTGGACCAAACCGAGGGGCGACGAAGTCGAGGTCACCCTGTTCTGCCCGGCGGGGGTCGGCTACGAGCGCATCGAGCAGCGGCGGGCACTCCTCGCCGCGGCGTGCTTCGCCACCGACGTCCACGTGTACCGCCATCACAAGCGGGCCAACGTGGTGCACCTTTCGGTCTGCACGGCGCGGTTGCGCAAGGACGCGGACGAGGACGGCTTCGAGCTCACGCCCGGTCTGCCGCCCGCGCGACGATATGCCGGGCAAGCGGCCGGTGCCGCCATTCCCCTGCCGGGGCACGTCGCAGGAATTCCTCGCGCAGCGCGGCGATGAACGCTTCACCGCGCGCGTTCGCCAGCGGCCGCATCGGGCCGGAGCGGGTGTGCGCGGTGAAGAACGTGTCCGCGTCGGGATGGACCATCGGGAACGACAACGGCTCCTCCCGTTCGAGCACGGCGTCTTCCAGCGCGGGTAGGAGCCGGTCTTCCCAGGAGCGGTCCCCGGCGGGGACGTGCTCCCGCAGGACGTCGGACAGCACCGTGAACGGCCCGTCCGGCTCGGTGCTGCGCGGCCAGTAGACGACCGAAAGCCATCCGCCCGGCCGCAGCGCGCCTGCCCAGGATCGGAGCGCGGCGTCGGGTTCGGGGAGTTGCTGCAGGCCGAAGACCGATACGACGGCCGCGGCAGGGAGGTCGAGTGCCGAGGCGTCGCCTTCGACGACGCGCACGAGCGGGTTGCCCGCCGCCCGGCGCCGGGCCAGCGCGGTCATGCCGGCCGACAGGTCGATACCGATGATTTCGCGGCCGGGCAGCCGCTCGGTGAGCAGATCCAGTTCCGGGAAGGTCCCGCAGCAGGGGACGAGAACGGGGCCGTCGGGCAAGGTCTGGGGGAGGGCCCGCACCGCCGCGGCGACCCAGGGCGCGAACCGGGGGACGTAGTAGGCCTCGTACCCCTCGGCGGCTTCGTCCCATCCCCTGGCGAGGCCTCCGGCGGTCAGGACGCGACCTGCAAGGCCTCGGTCTCGGTGGCGACCACCCGGGCCGGGATCAGGAGCGACGCCAGCGCGATCAGCCCGGTCAGCGCCATCGCGCGTTCGACCAGCCCCAGCGGGATCGCCTGCCACCACGGCCTGCCGCCGTTCATCGACACCACGATCGCCCCGAGGATCACGCCGAACCAGGCCAGCGCCGCCACCGCGAGCACCCGCGTCACGGCGCGGCGCGCGGGGGAAGTGGGGAAGACGGCCTTCGCGGCGAACCACACGGCCAGCGGCAGGCAGACGAAGGCCACCACGCTCGCGATCCGGTGCACGGTCCCGCCGGTGCTCGGCCCGATCGCCCAGTTGTTCTTGGGGAACGCCACGATCACCACCAGGCTCAACGTCCAGAGCGCGCAGAAGACCGACGCCGCGGACAGCGGCGGAAGATGCCTGCGGCGGATCAGCGCGCCGAAGCCGATCGCCGAACCGAACGCGACCAGCAGGACCGCGACGTCGAAGATCCACTTGTTCTCGCTCAGCGCGTATTCGCTGATGGTGCGGCGGACCGGGCTGATGTCGCTGGTGGCGGGGAGGACCTGCAGAAGCAGGATCAGCAGCGCGCCACCGGCGACCGAGACCACGGCGGCGAGCAGGGCCAGCGGGGATCTGGCGGTGACCTGGGACGTCGTCATGGTTGAAAGGTAACCACCCAACCTGAAGGTTTTCTTAGGCCGACCTGTCGGAATCGACAGGAAAGTCCCATTCTACGGTGCACGTCGTGGTGATCGTTCCGGCACGGTCGGTGAGATCGTTGGGCCGAAAGGGGTGCAGGCGACTTGTGGCGGGTCCCTCAGGTGGGGTCCCGGGTCTAGGGTCTCGCTACCGGTGACCTCACCCGGTCACCGGACTGTCCAAGGAGGTCAGTCTGTGGGGTATTCACCAAACCGGCGAAGAGCGGGATGGACGGCGGCGACACTGGTGCTCGCCGGCACCTTCGTGGCACTTCCGTCGGCCACGACGGCGGGGGCCGCGGACAACGTCGTGCGAGCCAATCAGGCCGTGCAGCGGTCCTGTTTCGCCGCGTTGCAGAAGCCGGGTACGTCCGGCACCGATCGCCGGGAGTTCACGTCCACTGTGGACGGTCTGCTCCAGGCACGTCTCGCGCCGCGCGGCGGCAACGAGGGTGACTGGGATCTCGCCGTCTTCGACAAGGCCACCGGCGCCGTGGTCGCCGCGTCCGCCGCGTTGCGCAGCCACGAGCTCGCCGAAGGCTTCGTGAAGAAGGACCAGAAACTGATCGTGCAGACCTGCCGGTACGACGGGCAGACACGCGACGCTGTCCTGGGGGTCGACTTCCTCGCGCTCACGCCGCAGGGAACACCGACCGGCGCCGCGCCTCCGCCACAGCGCGCCGAACTGGTCCGGGTCGAGACCCCGGCCAAGCAGGACAAGGACAAGCTGCTCCGGCTCGGCCTGGACGTCACCGAGAAGGCCGACGCCACCGGCGTCGAGGTCGTCCTCGCCAACGACGCCGACCGGAAGACGCTGGCCGACAACGGCTTCAAGTCCAAGGTCGTCGACGCCGACCTCTCGGCCCGGTCGATCCAGAACGCCAAGACCGACCGTGAGTACGCCGCGAAGACGCCGGGCTCCATGCTGCCGTCCGGGCGCACGAGCTACCGGCACCTCTACGACTACCAGTTCGAGGCCAAGGAACTGGCCCGCAAGAACCCCAAACTCGTCACGGCGTTCACGCTGCCGCAGCCGACCTGGGAAGGCCGCGACGTCATCGGCCTCGAGATCGCGAGCGACGTCAAGAACATCACGGACGGCAAGCCCGTCAACTTCACCATGGGTGTGCACCACGCCCGGGAGTGGCCCGCGGGCGAGCACGCCATGGAATGGGCGCACGAACTGGTCAAGGGCTACACCGGCAACAACGCCGAAATCCGCGGCCTGGTCGGCCGGACGCGCAACATCGTCGTGCCGATCGTCAACCCGGACGGCTTCGAAATCTCCCGTGAAGCCGAGCCCAAGGGCGACTTCTCGCGCTTCGACTACGAGATGAAGCGCAAGAACTGCAACGTCAACGACTCGCCCAAGGAGTTCGCGACCGGCGTCTGCAAGGCGAACCCCGGCGGCCGTGAACGCGGCACCGACCCGAACCGCAACTACGCGGGCTTCTGGGGCGGCGCCGGCGCGTCGACCGTGTGGCGCAACGACACCTTCCGCGGGGCAGGGCCGTTCTCCGAGCCGGAGACGCAGAACATCCGCTCGATCGTGTCCAACCGCCAGGTGACCAACCTGATCACGCTGCACACCTTCTCCAACCTGGTGCTGCGTGTCCCGGGTGTCGCCGCCGTCCGCCCGCCGCTCGACGAGCCGGCGTACAAGGCCCTCGGCGACAAGATGGCCTCGCGCAACGGGTACACCAGCCAGCCGTCGTGGGCGCTCTACGACACGACCGGCTCGACCGAGGACTGGTCGTACTGGGCCACTGGTGGCTGGGGCTTCACCTTCGAGATCGGCAACACCGAGTTCCACCCGCCGTTCCAGGCCGGTGTCGTCGCCGAGTACACCGGCGTCGCCCCCGCCGCTGGCGCGGGCAAGGGCGGCAACCGCGGTGCCTTCATCGACATGCTGGCCAACACCGCCGACCCGGCGGCCCACTCGACGCTGATCGGTACGGCGCCGAAGGGTTACCAGCTGAAGCTGCACAAGACGTTCCAGACGCCGACGTCGCCGGTCGTGCAGCCGGACGGTTCGACGAAGCCGCCGATCTACGTGACCGACAACCTGAACTCGTCGCTGTCCTCGACCGGCGGCCGGTTCGCGTGGTCGATCAACCCGTCCACCCGGCCCTACGTCGCGGGCCGCTACGGCCGCGAGCCGCAGGGCCCGGCGCAGGCGAACATCGCGGTGACGAACCCGGCGGGCGTGCCGGCGATCAACACCAACTACCCGGCCGATCCGGCCTCGGAGAGCTTCACGTTCCACGTGGACGGGCTCCCCAAGGTGGACAACGGGAAGTTCAGCGTCGACGTCAAGTGGGCCAGCCCGGACACCGACTGGGACCTGTACGTCTTCGACGCCGCGGGCAACATGGTGTCGTCGTCGGCGAACGGCGGGACCACGGAGGAGCACGCGACCCTGTTCGACCCGCCCGCCGGGGACTACCGGGCCGTGCTGGTCAACTACGCCCAGGCCAACCCGTCCACTGTGGACGACTGGACCGGCGGCGTGTCGTTCCAGTCGCCGATCCCGCCGACCTACGGACCCAAGGAGGCGTACCAGCTGACCTGTACGTCGCCGAAGGGCAAGCTCGTCGGGCTGGCGGACGTCTACATCGACCGCGGCCAGACGGTCGACGTCGGTGAGGTCTGCACCCGTTCCGCGCGCGCCAAGAAGGAGCGCTCGGGCCGGTAGTCAGTAGTCAGCGCGTGAAGGCCCCCTTCCCTCGGCTCAGCCGAGGGAAGGGGGCCTTCACGCGCATCGGGGTCTGGGTGGCACCGGGGACCGGGTCCTCAGAGGGTGCCGACCACCCGGTCCCGCACCACCCGCATCGTCGGTGAGTCCACAGTGGACGGCTCTGCCGCCAGCCAGCCGCCGATCTCGTGCAGGAACTGCTCCGGCGTCATCGGCGGCGCTGGGGAGGGATCGTCGTGCTCGGTGGTGATCTCGCCGGTCCGGCTCGGGTACACGACCATCGCCCCGCGCAAGGTGACGCCCGGCAGGATCCGCCGGTACTCGGCGAGGCTTTCGGTCAGCCTGCTCCCGCCGCCGCGGAAGGCGCGGCCGTTGCGCAGCAGGCGGTCGTCGTCGCCGGTTTCGTAGTGCCCCGGCAGCCACAGCTTCGATTCGATGAGCACGAGCCGCTTCCCGCACAGCACCGCGTGGTCGACGTCGGCGAACACCGAGTCCGGCCACGAGAGGCCGTGGAAGATGCGGGCGCCGGGCAGCCGGGTCAGGTAGCGCTCGAGCAGGTCGGCGGTGAGCCGCTCGGCGAGTTCGTCGGACTCGGTGCCGGGGGTGCCGAACACGCGCTTCCCGCCGAATTCGGCGGCGAACCGGTTCTTGGCGCGTGAGGCGGCGAGGTAACCGCGGGCGAGCCGCTGCACCAGCAGGGCCGTTCCGGCGGTCAGGATCAGCCAGATGATCAGCGTGGGCGCGGAGAAGCCGACGCCGGTCAGCACCGGCAGCAGGACCAGCACCATCCCGCCGACCGCAGCCACGACCGGGGTGTGGCCGGGGCCGCGCCGCCGTCCGTGGCGCACGCGCTCGTCCTGCGCGGCGAATTCCCACCATTCGAGGTTGTCCGGGTCGATCACGACCTGTTCGGGTTCGTAGCCCGGTTCGTCGCCGAAGCGACGTCTCGGCCGCGGCCGGATCGGTGCGCGCACGGAGCGCCCGCCCGCGTCGTAGCCCGCGCGCCGCAGCGGATCGCTGAGCGTGTCGTAGGCCTCGCGGACCAGCTGGAACGTGAGCGCGGAACCACCGGCGTCCGGGTGATGCGACTTCGCCAGCCGCCGGTACGCGGTCTTGATCTCGTTGACCGAGGCGGCCTTGCCCACGCCGAGCACTTCGTAGTAGTCGACAGCTGGCACGGGCGGTTCACCTCCAAAGGGCCGGGCCGCAACACTATTCGGCCGCCGCCGGTCACCCGCAACCACCTCCGCGGCGCGTCGGGGTGACCTCGCGGGCATACTGTTTCGCCTGTGGCGGAACGAGGTCCGCCTCCGGCGCGTCCTGGATATCGTGGAGATCGACAGCGTACGAGGAAGGACACCCGTGGGAGAACCGATTACCGGCACGGCCGCGGGGGTGCCGTTCACGGTCTTGCCGCCATCGGCCGAGGTCAGCGGCCCCGCGCCGGTGGTCGTCGCCTGGCACATGATCGACGCGCCCCGCTCCGACGCCGCGTTCGCGGCCGCGTTGCCGCTGGCGGGGGTGCCCGCGTGGCGCGTGTACCTCGGAATGCCCTTGTGCGGCGCGAGAATGGTCGACGGAAGCATGGACGCGCTCGTGGAGCGGGCCCTCCGTGACGCGATGCTCGCCTACATCGATCCCATCGCCGCGCAGGCGGCGCTGGAGTTCCCCGCCGCCCTGGCCGAACTGCGCGAACGCTTCGGTTTCGACACTTCCCGGATGGCCGTCGTCGGCGGTTCGCTGGGCGGTGCCGTGGCGCTGACGATCCTGACCACGCGGGAGATCCCGGTCCGCGCGGCGGCCCTGATCAACCCCGCGGTGCGGGCGCGTTCGGTGATCGGCGTGGTGGAAGGCATGCTGGAGCAGCCTTATCCGTGGAACGACGAGGCGAATCAGGCGGCGGATCGACTCGACTTCGTCGCACGATCGGGTGAAATTTCGGCCAGGGACACGCAGGTTCCGTTGCTGGTGGTCAGCGGCGAAGAGGATTTCCCCGCTTTCCGCACGGACGCCGGCGAACTCGTCGAGGGATTGTGCGGGCAGTACGCCGAGCCGGACGACGTCCGCCTGACCGGAGTGCCCGGTCTCGCGCACCCGCTGGCCGAAGACCCGGGGATCGAACCCGCGCCGCAGCTGCCGATCGCGAAGGTGGTCGACGACGCGGTCACCGAATGGCTGGTGCGCCACCTGGGCTAGCAACCAGCGGGCGGCGCCGACCGGGCGGGGCCGAATTCCAGCCGGAGTTTGTCGGTCTTGGGGATCACGAACGCGACGCCGCTGTTCGCCCGCCAGTCCGACGGCACGAACACGTACTGGCCACCGGACTGGAGCAGCAGTTTCAGCCCGGTGTACCGGTATTTGTAGGCGGCGTCGGGATCCGCGCATTTCACCTGGAGGACACCGCCGGAGGTGAGGTTGAGGCTTTCGGCGCTGTAGAGCGTCGCGGCGGGGCGTGCGGGGAGCTGCGCCGCGACCTCGAATCCGCGCCGGACGCCGATGGCGGCCGAGTAGTCGCTGACGGCCCAGAACAGCCCGATGCTGACCAGTGCGTACCCGAGGACGAGCTCCAGCAGGCTCGATCGCAGCGCCGAAGCCCAGTGCCGCCAAGCGAACAGCAGCATCAGCACGCCGAGTGCGAAGCCGAGTCCCGGCAGGCCCGGGCGGTCGCGGAACGGCTCCGGGTTCAGCGTGACGAACACGGTCGCACAGACCAGCAGGGCACCGAGTCCGGCCGCGACCGGGGCGCAGATCCGGAGCAGCCGGGCCCACGAACGCTCGGTCAGCCGCAACCGCAGGATCCGGACGGCGATCACGAAACCGAGCACCGCCCCCGCGGCGCCCGCCAACGGCAAGTACAGGCCGTCGACGCCGCGCGCGAAGATCTCGTCCGGGGTCTGGGCGAGAAGCGTGTAGTGCACGCGGAAGTACGCGAAGAGCACCTGCGTCTCGACGAGCCCGAAGAAGTACAACAGCGCGGTGAGCAGCGTGGTGTTGGCCAGTACCGCACCGACCAGCTTGAGCGCCTGTGGCGGCCCGGGGTCGGTCTCGGCGGCCGTCGGTACCGGCCGCCGCAGGCCGCGCCGCGCGGTCATCCCGACGTGGTCTCGGTGGGTTGCTCGCTGGTGGACGCCGGGCTTTCCGAGGTCGTGGTCTCCTCGGTGACCTCGGGCGGGCACGCCTTGGCCTTGATCGTCACCGTCCCGCCGGGTTTGACCGGGGAGTGGGTGATGCTCGCGGTGCACTCGCCCTCACCGACGACGACGACCTTCACGCCGCACAGGTTCGGGCCGCAGGCCTTCCTGATGTCGCCCTGGATGTCCGACCGGGCGATCGCGGGGGCGGCGCCGAGGCGGGTGTGGTCGTAGATGATCGGGCTGCCGGGCACTCCCGGCGGCTTCGAATCCTCGGTGTGGCCGCCGCCCCCGCCGGACGACGCGGAAGACGCCGAGCCCGCCGACGCGGTCGGGGCGATCTCCGTCGTCACACCGCCACTGGTCTGGTCTGCCGGAGCGGTGTCGCGGGGCGCGGACGCTCCACCGCAGCCCGCTGCGAACCCGAGGGCGGCGATCGCCATCGCCGCGCTGAACAGCCGTTTCATGGACCTCACCGTCCTTGGAAGACGCCCTTCTGGGTAAGGACGCGGAATGACCGCTCCCTGATACGTCCCGGATTGGTCCGTTCGGGGGTATTTCGCTGAATCCGCCCTTTCGGGCAATTCCGGGTGGACCGGTGCGCGACAACTTCGCCGCCCGGCCTTCCGACACGCCCGAAAATATGTTAAGAAACTTTACTAACTAACAGGGAGGCGCGTTTTGAGTTCACCCCCGCAGCCGGGGCTCGAGCGGAAGATCGGGCCGCTGCAGGCGACCGCCATCAACATGACCCAGATGTGCGGGATCGGCCCGTTCGTCACCATCCCCGCGATGGTGGCGACCCTCGGCGGCCCCCAGGCCATGTTCGGCTGGCTCATCGGCGCGGTCATCGCGCTGGCCGACGGCCTGATCTGGGCCGAACTCGGCGCGGCCCTCCCCGGCGCCGGCGGCACCTACGTCTACCTGCGCGAGGCGTTCGGCGCCCGTACCGGCAGGCTCATGCCGTTCCTGTTCGCCTGGAGCGCGGTCCTGTTCATCCCGCTGATCATGTCCACCGGCGTCATCGGGCTCGTCCAGTACCTCGGGTACTTGATCCCGGGGGTGTCGGACGAGGCGGGGACGACCGGGCTCGGCAAGGTCATCGGGCTCGGCGTCATCGTGCTCGTCGTGCTGGCGCTGTTCCGGCGGATCGGCGAGATCGGGAAACTGACCACCGTCCTGTTCGCGATCATGCTGTTCGCCGCGCTTTCGGTGATCGTCGCGGCCTTCACGCATTTCGACGGCGCGCAAGCGTTCGCCTTCACGCCGGGCGCGTTCTCGTTCGGCGGCGGCGCGTTCTGGGCCGGGCTCGGCGCGGGCCTGATCATCGCGATCTACGACTACCTCGGCTACAACACCAGCGCGTACCTCGGCGGCGAGGTGCGTGACCCGGGCCGGACGCTGCCGCGGTCGATCATCTTCTCGATCCTCGGCATCATGAGCCTGTACTTCCTGCTGCAGCTCGGCGTGCTGGGCTCGATCCCGTTGGAGGAGCTGAAGAGCGCCACGTCGGTCGCCTCCACCGTGCTGGAACAGGCGTGGGGCACGGGCGCGGCCAAGATCATCACCGTGTTCATCGTGATCGCCGCGATCGGCTCGGTGTTCGCCGGCCTGCTCGGTGGCTCGCGGGTCCCGTTCGAGGCCGCGCGCGACAAGGTGTTCCTGCCGGTGTTCGCCAAACTGCACCCGAAGCTGAACCTGCCGACCGCCGGTGTGCTGACGATGGGCCTCATCGCCGCGGTCGGGTCGCTGTTCACGCTGACCGCGGTGATCAACGCGGCGGTGACGGTGCTGGTGATCGTCCAGTCGCTCGCGCAGGTCGCGGCGATCGTGGTGCTGCGGCGACGGCGTCCGGAACTGGACCGGCCGTACCGGCAGTGGCTCTACCCGATCCCGACGATCATCGCGTTGCTCGGCTGGGTCTACATCTACTTCTCGGCCACCTGGCTCTCGATCGGGCTTTCGGTGGGATGGATCGCGCTCGGGGTGGCGGCGTTCCTCGCCTACGCGAAGGCGGAGCGCGTCTGGCCGTTCGGGCCCAAGGGTGTTCAGGAATCGTTCGCGGGGGCGGCAGAGGGGAACGGGAAGTGACGGGGGAAGAACTGATCCTGGGGATCGACTTCGGCGGGACGAAGGTCGCGATCGGTCTGGCGGACAGAACCGGGAGCCTGCTGGTCACCCGGCGGCTCGACACCGACGCGCAAGCGGGCGCCGAACAGGTGGTGAGCCGCGCGCTCGCCGCCTCACGGAAACTGCTCGCGGACGAAGGCGCCGCCGACGAGCTCGTCGCGATCGGCGTCGTCAGCCCCGGCATCGTGCTGGAGGACCGCATCCTGCTGGCCCCCAACGTGCCGGGCTGGGAGGAACTGCGGCTGCGGGAACTCGTCGCCGACGAGTTCGGCGGCGTCCCGATCTCCGTGGGCACCGACGCCAAGGCGGCGGCGCTCGCGGAATGGCGGTGGGGGGCGCTGGCGGACACCGATCCGGCGGTGTTCCTGTCCTTGGGGACCGGGATCGCGGCGGCGGTCCTGGTCGGCGGCCGGCTGCTGGCCGGCGCCAACGGAGCTGCGGGCGAGATCGGCTACAACCTCCGCTCGCCGCAGGACACCGACGGGTTCGCCAGCGGAGCGGCGCCGCTGGAGGAGGTCGTCGGTGGGCGTGGGCTGGGCGGCCGGGCGAGTGAATCGCTCGGCCGCCCGGTAACCGCGGGCGAGCTGTTCGGCCTCGCCAGGGAGAACGCGCAGGCCAAGGAACTGGTCCGTGCGGCGCTCGACGAACTGTCGATGCACGTCGCGAACCTCGCCATCGCGCTCGACCCGCAGCGGATCGCCGTCGGCGGGGGACTGGTCCGCTCGGCCGACGTCCTGCTGCCCGCGCTGCGGGAGCGGCTCGCGCAGGCGGTGCCGTTCCCGCCCGAGCTGGTGTCGGCGAAGTTCGACCAGGACGCGTCCCTGCTGGGCGCGATCGCGATCGCGCTGGACGCGTAGCGAGATCACCGACCGAAGCCGCCGGGCTTTCGCTAGATCCGATCTAGCGAACCCCGGCGGCTTTCTCGCGCCCAGGGGGTGAGGCGAGAGGAGGTCGGTCATGAACTGCAGCCCGCTGCGGGTCGCGGTGATCATCGGCAGTACCCGGGAAGGACGGGTGGGGGATGCCGTCGCCAAATGGTTCACCGGTCGCGCGGAAGACCGGGACGACCTCGTTCTCGACGTCCTCGACCTGATCGACTTCGGCCTGCCCGCCGGGCTGCCGGAGCAGGCGACCCCGGAGATGAAGCGGTTCATCGCGCGGATCGACGACGCGGAGGCGTTCGTCGTCGTCACCCCGGAGTACAACCGCAGCTTCCCGGCGTCGCTCAAGCAGGCGATCGACTGCGCTTACGACGAGTGGCGCGCGAAGCCGGTGGGTTTCGTTTCGTACGGCTACCGCTCGCAGGGCCTTTACGCGGTGGAGCAGCTTCGCTCGATCTTCACCGAGCTGCACACCGTGACCATGCGGGACACGGTCGCCTTCAACCTCCTCGACGGCACCTTCGCCCGCGACGGCGCCCCCATCGACGACGACGGGCAAGGACAGGCCGTGACCACCTTGCTCGACGAACTCGTCTGGTGGGGCCTCGCCCTGCGCGAAGCACGCACCGCCCGTCCCTACGTCTGCTGAAAGCTTCTGAAAGGAACAAGGAAAATGAGTGAACTGGCCATCGAAGCCTCGGGGCTGGTCAAGGTGTTCGGGGAGAACCGGGCGGTCGACGGGATCGACCTGAAGGTCCCCGCGGGCACCGTGTACGGCGTCCTCGGGCCCAACGGCGCCGGCAAGACCACCGCGGTGAAGATGCTCGCGACCCTGCTCCGCCCCAACGGCGGTGAGGCTCGCGTCTTCGGCAAGGACGTCGTCCGCGAGGCGGACGCTGTCCGGTCCATGGTGAGCCTGACCGGGCAGTACGCCTCGGTCGACGAGGATCTGACCGGGACCGAGAACCTGGTGCTGATCGGCAGGCTGACCGGGCACCGCAAACCGGCGGCCCGTGCCCGCGCGGAGGAGCTGCTGGCGGCGTTCGGCCTGTCCGAGGCCGCGGGGCGGCAGGTGAAGAACTACTCCGGCGGGATGCGACGGCGGATCGACATCGCCGCGAGCATCCTCAACACCCCGGACGTGCTCTTCCTCGACGAGCCGACGACCGGGCTCGATCCCCGCAGCCGCAACCAGGTCTGGGACATCGTGCGTGCGATCGTGCAGCACGGCACCACCGTCCTGCTGACCACGCAGTACCTCGACGAGGCCGATCAGCTGGCCTCCCGGATCGCGGTCATCGACCGCGGCAAGGTCATCGCCGAAGGCACCAAGGGCCAGCTGAAGGCATCGGTCGGCGCGGGCGCGGTCCACGTCCGGCTGCGCGATGCCGATCAGCGTCCGGAGGCCGAAGCGCTGCTCGTCCGCATCCTGGAGGCGCAGGTCCAGCTCGAATCGGACCCGCTCGCGCTGACGGCCCGCCTTTCGGGTGACAGCACCGAACAAGGCGCCGCCGAACACGCCGCCCGCGCACTGGCCGAACTCGCCCGCGCGGGGATCGTCGTCGACACCTTCTCCCTCGGCCAGCCGAGCCTCGACGAGGTCTTCCTGGCCCTCACCGACCGCACCGTCACGCCTGAGGAGAGTGCAGCTTGAGCACTACGGCAGTCAAAGAAAACGAACCCGTTCTCGCGGCACCGAAGGCGGAGGATCTCGCCGCCGTTCTGATCGCGAAGAACCGTCCGCAGCGCCCCACCGCGCTGTCGGCTTCGGTCACCTTCGGGTGGCGTGCGATGTTGAAGATCAAGCACGTGCCGGAGCAGCTGTTCGACGTCACCGCGTTCCCGATCATGATGACGCTGATGTTCACGTATCTGTTCGGCGGCGCGCTGTCCGGCTCGCCGACGGAGTACCTGCAGTTCGTGCTGCCGGGCATCATGGCGAGCAGCATCCTGATGATCACCATGTACACCGGCATCTCGGTGAACACCGACATCGAGAAGGGCGTGTTCGACCGGTTCCGCACGCTGCCGATCTGGCGGCCGGCGGCGATGGTCGGATACCTCCTCGGCGACATGCTGCGCTACCTCATCGCGTCGGTGGTGATCCTCGGCGTCGGGCTGATCATGGGCTTCCGTCCCGGCGGCGGGGTCGGCGGCGTGGCCGCCGCGATCCTCCTGCTGCTGGCGTTCTCGTTCGCGTTCTCGTGGATCTGGACGATGTTCGGCCTGCTGCTGCGCAGTGAGAAGTCGGTGATGGGGGTCAGCATGATGGTGCTGTTCCCGCTGACCTTCCTCAGCAACATCTACGTCAACCCGGAGACGATGCCGGGCTGGCTGCAGGCCTTCGTCAACGTCAACCCGGTGACCCACGTGGTCGCGGCGGTCCGCTCGATGATGGACGGCAACTGGGACGGCGGCGAGATCACCTGGGTGCTGATCGCGGGCGGGGTCATCCTCGCGATCTTCGGCACGCTCACGATGCGCCTCTACAACCGTAAGTGAACTGGGGGTGACAAGGTCCCCTGGCGGCTCACAGCCGCCAGGGGACCTTGCCGTCCGGTGCGTAGCGGCACGAAGACCCGGTGGTGACCGACGCGCGCAGGTGCGCGGCCAGCGCCGGATGCTGGTCGTCGAGTTTGCGCAGGGTGTCCCGGATCCGGGCGGTCACCGTCTTGCGGGCGCGTTCGGCCTCGTCGCCGAGCCGCCGGGTGCGGCCGCCGAGCCCGGCGGCGGACCGCAGTTCCGCCAGCAGCGCGTCCCGCTCGCGGTCCAAAGCGGCGGCGCGGGTGTCTTGGCCCAGCCCGGTCGCGGTGTCGATCAGGTCGTCGAGTTCGTCCAGCCGGGCGCGATACCGGGCCTTCGCCTCGTCATCCAGGACGGCGTCCCCGCCGAGGCTCTTGGCGGCGACGACCACCTCGCCGCCCTCGGGGTCGAGCAGCCGGACGGCCGCCACTTCCGAACCCGGCCTGCCGAGCAGGAAATGCAGGTCCCGCAAGCCTTTCGAATCCGGAAGATGTGCGGTGACGCCGTCGAAGTGCAAGGTCCACACGGCTTCGTCGCGACGGAACTCGGCGAGCGGGGCGGCCGGGACCCGCGTGCGATCCCGCAGTTCGGCGACCCTGGCCACGACCTGCCGCATGCCGATCGCGGTGGCCTCTCTGTCCACTTCGGACAGTAAGGTGGCCGCGGTGATCGCGTCCCCTTCGTGATTGCGGCCGAGCAAGGCCATCGCCAGCCAGGACTTGGCCTCGATCGCCCAGACCGTGGTCCTCAGCCGGTCCGCGGAGAGCGCGGCGTCACGCAGCCTGGTCGCCGCGTCGGCCCAGCGTTCCTGCGCCAGGTCCAGCCTGCCGAGCCAGAGGTCGACCGGGCCGGAGATTTCGCAGCCGTACAGGGAAACCAGCCATTCCCCGCTGTAGGGCGCGAGAAGCGCACGCGCCGCTTCGCAGCGTTCGGGGTCGCGCGAGACCGCCGCCGTATGCGCCTGGCAGCGCAACCACAGCGCTTCCAGATCGCGGGGGTACGGTTTCGCGTCGGCGGCGAGATCGGTGAGCCGCACGGCTTCCGCGGCGTCCCCCCGCTGGGCTGCGGTGATCGCCTCCAACACCCGGCCGTAGGCGTACCCGCCGTCGTGAATCTCGCGGTGTAATCCGGCGAGATCATCGAAGCGGCCCTCGAGACACCATCGCGTCCAGCGCTGCAACTGGCTCAGATCGCCGAAATGGGGATGCTCGTCTCCCTCGTGACAGGAGATCACCTGCTGGATCAACGTCTCGGCTTCGGCGAACCGGCCTTGGAGCGTGGCGATGATGCTCTGGTCGATCCGGGAGGCCAGCTGCGAACTCGGCGCCCGGCCGGTGCTCGCCAAGGCGACGAACTCCTGGTACTGCTCGAAATAGCGGGGATCGCCCCGTTCGAGCAGCGCCACCCATTTGAACGACGCCGCGTAGTGCTCCAGTTCCGGGTTCGACGTCCGGCGGCCGACCACGACCAGTTCGTCGGTGAGCCGTTCCCGTTCCGCGGCGCTGCCCGGCCCCCAGATCGCGTCGTGGCGGGCCCACAAACCGAACAGCAGCGCGGAATCGTCCTGATCGTCGCGGGCGGTCATCATGAAGTGCGCGGTCAGTTCCTGCGTCATTTCCTGGACGGTGAGTTCCTGACCCGGCTCGCGGCCGCAGAGCCGTCTGTGCGCTTCGGTGAGCACCAGGATGGTCTCGTCGACCCGCAGTCCCTTGTGATCGGCGCGGATCAGGGTCAGCGCCAGGCGGGCGAGGAGGTCGTCGTCGTCGAGTTCGTGGATGTGCGCGGAGACCTCGTCGAAAACTTGCCTGCTCTCGTCGGTTTCGTGGTGACGGGCCAGATGCGCGCCCAGTTCGAGTGCGATGACCGCCCGTCGCCGTCGATCCTCGGCGACCTCCATCGCCCGCCGGTAATGCGTGGCCGCCTCCTCGGCCGCCATCCGGCCGGTGGCGTCGATCGCCGCGGCCAGCAACAGTTCGACGGCCAGATTCGGATCGAGCTCCCGGCCGGCGAGCAGCGCGTGCCGGGCCAGGTCCGCGGGAAAGATCCGGTCCGGTGACGTCGGCATCTCGCGGACGGCCGCGACGACCGCGGCGTGCTGCTTCCGGCGCTCCGCTTCGGACAGGTTCGCGTACAGCGTCTCGCGGACGAGGTCGTGGGCGAACGCGAACCGGCCCTGCCCCTGCACCACGGCCAGTCGTGCCGCGACGGCCTGGTCGAGCAGCCGGTCCACCTGGGGAACGGGTGCCGACGCCACCCCGGCGAGCAGCTTGCGGTGGAACTCCCTGCCGAGTACGGACGCGGTGGTCAGCAGATCGAGAACCGGCCGGGGGAGCAGGGAAAGCCGTCTCTGCAGGGCGTCGGCGACGCCGGGCGCGATCGTCTCGGCGGAGCCGCCGCTGTGCCACAGCCGCGCCGTCTGCTCGACGAAGAAAGGGTTGCCGCCGGTGCGGCGATGGACCTCGGAGACCAGCGCGTCGTCCGGTTCCGTGCCCGCCGTCCTGGCCATGAGCGTGCTGACCTCGTCCGGTTCGAGACCGGTGAGCGTCACCGAAGTGGCCTTCGCGAGCAACGGCAGCATGAGCGAGCGTAGCGGGTGATCGGTCGTCTCGACCTCGACGTCCCGGTACGTGCCGATCAGCAGCAGCCGTTCGAACCAGGTGTGCTGCGCGGCGAACTCGAGCAGCCGCAGCGACGCCGGGTCGGCCCAGTGCAGATCGTCGAGTACCACCACGACCGGGCGTTCCTGGGACGCGGCCACCAGCGCGCTCGTGACCGCGTCGTAGAGGCGGAAGCCGTCGGCCGCGCCGTCGCCGCGGGCCTCGCCGAGCAGGACGTCCAGTTCACTGTCCGCCATCGCGGCCCACCGGCCCGGCTCGACCGAGCGCCGCAGCCCGCGGATCACCTGCGTCCACGGCCAGTAGCCCGGCGCGCTGGCCGAGTCCCAGCACGACCCGTTGAGCACCAGTGCGCCGAGGCGCTTCGCCTCTTCGGCGGCGCCGGTGACGAGCGTGGTCTTGCCGATCCCGGCCTCGCCGGTGACCAGCACCAGGCCGCCATGGCTTTCGGCGGCACGGGCTGTCTCCGCGCGGAGCACACCCGCGGGATGGTCGCGTCCGATGAGCGAGGCTGGCATGTCCGAATCCTCCCAGTAAGGTCCGACAGTTTCACGACGCAGGCCGCTTGTCAGGCGTTACTCGATGTTCGTCGTGACCGACGGTGACCGACGTCTCCCACTCGCTGGGAACCGCGCCCGGCCCGAATCCGACCTTCTGGACGTGACGAATCGAGTGGGACGACGGGTGAACGGCCGTCGAAATTCCTGTCCCGCCGGCCGGAAGCGGCCTGTTGTGCCAGGTCAGGTGGTCGGCGGCTGGAGTAGGGTGCGAAGTATGGGGAGCATTCGCTCGCGCGTGCTGGCATGGATCGGTCGTCGCTACCTCGCGCGCCAGCAGAAGAACGGTTTCGACCTGTCCAAGATGTCGATCATCCCGGACAACCTCCTGACGCCGCTGAAACGCGACGGTCTCGATCCGGTTGCCGAGCTGGGCCGGACCCGCGCGGAGGAGCCGATCAGCAGGCTGGACCTGCCGTTCGGGATGAGTGGCTGGCTGGTCACCGGCTACGACGAGGCGAAGGCCGTCCTCGGCAAGGTGACCGAGTTCAGCAGCGACTTCACGAACCTGGTCGGCAGCGCGGGGGTGACCGAGGACCAGAACCCCGGCGGGCTCGGGTTCGCCGATCCGCCGGTGCACACCAGGCTGCGGCGGCTGCTCACGCCGGAGTTCACCATGCGGCGGCTTTCGCGGCTGACGCCGCGGATCGACGAGATCGTCGCCGACCAGCTCGACGCGATGGAGAAGGCGGACGGTCCTGTCGACCTGTGGGAGGCCTTCGCGCTGCCGATCCCGTCGCTGACGATCTGCGAGCTGCTGGGCGTCCCGTACGAGGACCGCGACGAGTTCCAGCGGCTGAGCACCGCGCGGTTCGACCTCTTCGGCGGGGCGGGCGCGTCACTCGGCGCGATGACCGAGTCACTGTCCTATCTGGACGACATCATCAAGAAGCAGCGCGAGAACCCGGGCGACGGCTTGCTCGGCATGCTCATCAAGGAGCACGGCGACGAGATCGACGACCGCGAACTCGCGGGCCTCGCCGACGGTGTGCTCACCGGCGGGCTCGAGACCACGGCGAGCATGCTCGCGCTCGGCGCACTCGTGTTGCTGAAGGACCGATCGCTTTTCGAGACCGTGCGCGGTGACGACGAGGCCGTCCACAAGTTCGTCGAGGAACTGCTGCGGTACCTGACCGTCGTGCAGATGGCCTTCCCGCGTTTCGCCAAGGAGGACATGGAGATCGCGGGCGTCCGGATCGCGAAGGGCGACATCGTGCTGGTCTCGCTCAGCGTCGCGAACCGTGACGGTGTCCTCGGCGAGGACATGGAGAAGTTCGACGCGACCCGCGAGCCGACGTCCCATCTCGCCTTCGGCTGGGGCATCCACCGGTGCATCGGTGCCGAACTGGCCAGGATGGAACTGCGCACCGCGTATCCCGCGCTGATCCGCCGGTTCCCGGAGATGCGGCTGGCGATCGACCCGGACGAGGTGGGCTTCCGGAAGGTCTCGATCGTCTACGGCGTCGACGCGCTGCCCGTGCTGCTGGATTGAGTCTCAGGCGACCCCTCTCGGACGGAACTGGACGCTGATCCTCGGCCCGACCGGTTTGGCGGTCTTGGGGACGGCGTGTTCCCAGGTCCGCTGGCAACTGCCGCCCATGACGATCAGATCGCCGTGGCCGAGGGCGTGCCGGACGGTCTCGCCTCCGCCACGAGGGCGCAGCGCCAGCTGCCGGGCCGCGCCGACCGAGACGATCGCGATCATGGTGTCTTCGGTGCGGGAGCGGCCGGTGTCGTCGCCGTGCCAGGCGACGCTGTCACGCCCGTCCCGGTAGAAGCACAGACCGGAGGTCACGAACGGCTCGCCGAGCTCGTCCGCGTAATGCGCCGAGAGCGTCTCCCGCGCTTCGGTGAGGATCGGGTGGGGGAGCGGCATGCCCTCGCCGTAGTGGCTCAGCAGCCGGGGAACGGCGACGACACGGTCGTACATCTGCCGTCGTTCGGCATGCCACGGCACGTCTTCGGCGAGCCGGGTGAACAGTTCGTCCGCGCCGGTGAGCCAACCCGGCAGCACGTCGATCCAGGCACCCTGGGTCAGTTCGGTGCGCCGGAGACCGTCGAGCGAGCCGAGCCCGAGGGCGGCGCACTCGTCGAAGAGCGAGGCTTGAAGCGCGGGGGTCATGGCAACCGAACCTACCCCGGCTTCCGGCATTTGTCGAACGCCTGTTCGATCGGCGTGCGGGCCCTCACGCCGATCGTCGACCGGCTAGGAAAGCTGCTCGTTGTAGTCGGGCAGCTTGAAGCCCTTTTCGTAGTTGCCGCCGGTGAGGTCGCCGGGACGGTTCCCGACGTTGGCGATGATGGTGTACCCGGCGGCGGCGTACTCCTTGCGGCAGCGCTGTTTCGTGTCGGTCGCGTGGGATTCGGAGCTCTTGCGCACGCAGACGCGGTCCACCGGGTATCCGGCGTCGGTGAGCGCCTCCTTCGCGCCGCTCGCGCTGGAGCGGTAGCTGGCCACCAGTACCGAGACACCCTTTTCCTTGGCGTGCTCGATGAAAGCGAGCACGTCCGCGGTCGGCTCGCCGGGGTTGTAGTAGGTCTCGAGCGCGGTGTTGTCGATGTCGGTGACGACGGCCAGTTTCGAGCCACCCTTGGCGATCCGCTCATCGAGGTACGCCGTGCCGCCCTGCATCGCCGTGTGCACGTCGGACAGCCAGGTCCGGTAGCTCGGTACCGCGCTCGCGGAAGCGCTCGGAGCCGCGATGCCGAACGCCGCGCCGGTGAGGGCGGCGACAGCCAGGACGCGGGTGGTTCTGCTGTTCACTGTGGACCTTCTTTCGTCGCGGTTTTCCTGTGGCACAAGAACTGTGTGTCTCGAACATAACGAGACGGCTCCTTGTGGGAAACCCTCGGCGAAAGAATCCGTAAACAGAGAAACGCTATTCCCAGGTCCAGTGGAGACCGTGGATTCCGGGTGCCGCGTTCCGCCGCGACACGTGGACGGTGCGCCTGGCGTCGGGCCGCACGGTGGTCCACCCGGTGGTCCGGTTTTCGGGCGTGCGGGCCCGCCAAGTCCGGCATGAGACCGGCTCCGCTCCGGGGGCGAAGACGACTTCACCGTGGTAGTGACCCACGGATTCCGCGATCCTGCGGTGGTGGTTCTCGGCGACGATCGGCTGCGGATACTCCTGGACGAAGCCGATGGCCAGCCGTTCACCGCATCGTAAAGTCCTGTCCAGCACCAATTCCGTCAGCGAGAAGCCCTCTTCGTCGAGTGTGAGCACCGTACCGGGACGGCAACCGCTGCCCTCGACCACCAGAGGCGGCGCAACGCCCGGCATGCTTCTGGCCGCGAAGATCATCGTGCGCGTCCGATCCTGTCTGGCCTCGACGAGCTCCCGCACCACGAGGCGGCCGGTACACCTGTCCGGCCGCACATGGAACGTCTCGTGCAATTCGATCTTGCGGACCGGCTTCATCAGGCTGTCCCGGAATTCTTCGAGCAAGGGCGGCAGAAAGGCCGGATGTCCCCACGCCCGATGCCGTCGATGGAGCGGTACCGCGGATCGCACACCGCGACCTCGTGGTCGCCGGGAACCGACCAGCCTGCGCAAGGAGCCCGTTTGCAAGGCGAGCACTTCTTCCAGGATTTCCACCGCTCGAAGCGATTCCTCGCGTTCCGGCACGCTCCGGCCGCTCTGCCAATGGCTCAGCGTCATCGCGCTCACCGAGGCGCCTCGGGCACGGAGGCGGTAGTTCAACTGCCGGAGGCTGAGGCCTCGGGCCTGCACCGCCATCGACAACGCGCGGCAGAACGGCCCTGTCCGCAGAGCCTCGGCGAATTCGTCGTTCTCGGTCATGGCTCACCTCAACGCGACAGTTTGCAACGAGGGTTCAGGGCACGCCACCGTCTTTCGCCGGTTGACAGCCGGGTGAATACGCTAAGCTCCGGCCTCCGATCACGAACGGGGGGAGTCCCATGCTTGAGCGGGTCGCGGACGGCGTGCTGGTCCACCAGAGCGAACTGCTCCGGAACAACACCGTTGTCGTGCAGGGCGAGGATGGTGTGCTGCTCGTCGATGCCGGGATAACCGGCGGGGAAATGGTCTGTCTGGCGAATGATCTTCGTGAGTTGGGCCAGCCCGTCGTGGCGGGTTTCTCGACGCATCCCGACTGGGATCACGTGCTCTGGCATGCCGAACTCGGCGATGTGCCTCGTTACGGCACGGCCCGCTGCGCCGCCGACATGCGCGATCTGCGGTCGGACGCGGACTGGAAGGCTCGCGCGGCCGAGGGATTGCCACCGGAAATCGCCGGGGAGACGCCGCTGGACCTGTTCGGCCTCATCACCGGTCTGCCCGCCGGAACCGCGCGAATTCCTTGGAACGGCCCGGAAACCCGGATCGTCGAACATCCGGCGCATTCCCCGGGCCACGCGGCGCTGCTGATCGTGGAACGCGGGGTGCTTGCCGCCGGCGACATGCTCTCCGATGTCTTCGTCCCGATGCTCGACAACTTCAAGAGCACCAATGACCCGGTCGAGGAGTATCTCGTCGGGCTGCGGCTGCTCGAAGAAATAGCGGACGACGTGGCCGTCGTGGTTCCCGGCCACGGATCCGTCGGCAGGGGTGACCAGGTACGCGCGCGGATCGAGCAGGACCGGGCGTACGTGCACGCCCTGCGTGACGCCCGGACACCCGATGACCCGCGTATCGGCTCCTCGGCCGAGCCCGGCTGGGAGTGGGTGAGCGACATCCACGAAGGGCAAGCCCGGAGCGTCGCGGCGCGAGAGGACCCGGCCGGGAAAAACTGACCTGCGCCCGCCGGGAAGGCGGGGCACGATGGTCCCCATGATCGACACAGTCACGTCCGCGGATGGAACGCCGATCGCGCTCGAACGGCGCGGGGCGGGTCCGCCGGTCGTCGTCGTGGCAGGCGCGGCCAACGATCGTCACGGCGACGAGCCGCTGGTCGCGGAGCTGACGGCCGAGTACTCCGTGGTGACCTACGACCGGCGGGGCCGGGGCGACAGCGGGAACGTCGAGCCGTACGCGGTCGAGCGCGAGATCGAAGACCTTGCCGCGGTCGTGGCTTCGCTCGGTGAGCCGGTGATCGTGCACGGCATCTCGTCCGGCGGCGCGCTGGCCTTCCTCGCCGCCGCGGCGGGAGTGCCGATGGCACGGCTTTCGGTCTTCGAGCCGCCGTATCGCGGCGAAGCGGAAGATGTCCCCGAGGGATACGCCGACGAGATGCGCGACCTGGTCGCGGCGGACCGGTGGGACGACGCCGTCGCGCTGTTCATGACGTCCGCGGTCGGCTCGCCCGCGGAGGCCGTCGCCGAGGCGAAGGCGACACCGATGTGGGCCGAGCTCCGGTCGTTCGCGCCGACTCTGGTCCACGACGCCCGGGTGATGGGCGATTCGAAGGTGCCGGGCGGGCTGGAGTCGGTCACGGCACCGGTTCTCGTGGTGAACAGCAACGGCAGCACGGACTGGCTGAAGGCCGCCGCGCTCGCCGTCACGAAAGCGATCCCCGGAGCGAGGCAAGTGGAGCTGGACGGCGAGTTCCACAGTGTCCCGCCGGAGCGGCTCGTCCCGGAACTCAGCGCGTTCTACCGCGATCCTCGGTGAGCCGCAGGTAGGCCGCGCCGCGAGGGGAGATCCGGTAGCCGACTTCGAGGCTGAGCGTCAGGCCGAGGTCCTTGAGTTTGCGGATGTCGACCTTCAACGCTTCCTTCTCACGGCCGAGAAGGCCGGCGAGCTCCTGGGCCCGGCGCCCGGGGTTGTCGTTGATGAGCCGCAGGGTTTCGCGGGTCCATGAGCGGCGCCTGTCCATCTTGGCCAGTCGTTTGCCGATGGCCTCGGTGTCCTTTTCGGACAGTTCGGTCTCCGCGCTGAGCGCGCGCCGCGGATCGGGGCCGAGATAGCGCAAGCGGATGCGGTGGACCGGGGCGTCCGCGGGGCCGCGCAGAGTCCCGCGGACCGCGTTCGCCGAGTCCGCCCCGGAGCGGCGGGCGTCGGCGTCGGTGATGGTGGCCGGATCGACGATCTCGACCGAATCGACCTCGATCACCCCGGCCTCCAACCGCATGACGTCACCGGGATGGACGTTCTGTTTCGACCAGCGCCGGAACGCCAGGTCGATCGTCCCGGCCGCCAGTCCTTCGAGGACCGTCATGGAGAGGATCACCGTCGTTACCCAATCAGCGGGACGGCGGAGCGTCAACATCTTGTCCGATGACGGTTCGTGCTCGTACAGTCGCAGCCTGGTCCTGGTCTGGACCACCGCCGCCCTGAGTGTGCAGGAGGCAGGATGCGGAGACGACTTCGGACCGCAGGGGTGGTCGCGGCGGCCGCTCTCGGCCTGGTGGCGTCGGCGATGCCGGCGAACGCCCAGGTCGGAACCGGGCCGTGGACGGCGGAGAACCCCTCGTTCAACGTCCAGGAACGCGGCTGCGGCAACGTCGACGGGCTCGACTTCGAACTGACCTGCTCGACCGGGAGCGGTGACCAGCGGGCCGAACGGCGCTACGTGACCTACACCGGCGGGACCCGGCAGTTCGAGGGTTCGTTCCGGATCACCAGCATGGCGGGCACCCGGATCAGCCTGAAACAGACCTTCCGTGACGCGCCGACCGCCGGACCGTACTTCATGCTCGCGGTCGAACGCGGCGGGCGGCTCTACGCGGTCCACGGCGGGGAGACGCTGGGCAGCGGGGCGACCGTCGGGACGTCGGTGCGGGTCAACACCGTGCACCAGGTCGGGAGCACGCACAAGGTGTACATCAACGGCTCGCTGAAGCAGACCGTGAGCAGCAGCGGCGGTAGCTACTACGACAAGTTCGGCGCCTACCGGACGGCCAGTGGCGCCGGTCCGGTGAAAGTGACCTGGAGCGGGATCAAGTTCTGGCGGAAGTGAGCCGTAGCGCCGTCCGGTGTGGCTTCGGTCGGGCTGGGCTTCGGTCGGGTTGGTCGTGGGTGGGGGTTTTGGTTTGGAACAGAAAAAACCCCCCCCAAAAACCCCACCGCCGCAGTTCTTCCCCCC
>NZ_JBVILA010000014.1:100508-171214 GCF_055580625.1 Amycolatopsis sp. NPDC031561
GGGGGAGAGGGAGGGTTTTGGGGGGGGGGGGGGGGGGGGGGGGGTTGGGGGGGTGGGGGGGGGGGGGGGGTGGGGGGGGAAAAACAAAACCCCCCCCCCACGACCACCTGTACCGCCGCGTTTCGCACCCTGGTCGCCTGCGTTCCGCGCCGCTCACGGACCGCGGCGCCACCCGTCGAGGTCCGTCCACGCTTCGAGGGTCTGCCCGCTCTCGAACCGGCGGCGTTCGCGGGTGATCGGATCGGTGAACTCGAGGACCTTCGCCAGCAGTTGCAAGGGTTCGGTGAAGTCGTCGAGCGGGGTTTCGGTCAGGTCCGGGTAGAAGTCGTCGCCGAGAATCGGCAATCCGAGCCCGCTCATGTGGAGCCTGAGCTGGTGGGTGCGGCCGGTCGCGGGGAGCAGGCGGTAACGGCCGAGACTGTCGCGGTGCTCGATGAGTTCGACGCGGGTTTCGGCGTTGGGCGGCCCGTCGACTTCCTGCGCCGCGATGACCCCGCGTTCCTTGACGATGCGGCTGCTGATCTCGCGCGGCATCGAGACCGACGGATCGTAGCGGGCGATCGCCTCGTATTCCTTGTGTACCAAGCGATCCCGGAACATCGTCTGATACTTGCCGCGGACTTCGGGAGTGATGACGAACAGGACGAGTCCCGCGGTGACCCGGTCGAGCCGGTGCGCGGGGATGAGCATCGGGAGGTCGAGTTCGCGGCGGAGGCGGACCAGCGCGGTCTGCAGAATGTGCCGCCCGCGCGGGATCGTCGCGAGGAAATGCGGTTTGTCGGCGACCAGGAAATGCTCGTCGCGGTGCACGACGGAGACCTCGAACGGGACTTCGACCTCGTCGGGCAGATCGCGATGAAACCAGATGAACGAGTCCGGCACGAACGGCGAATCGACGTCGAGCGGCCCGTCCAGTCCGACGATGCGCTCCTCGCGGAGCATCTCTTCGATCCGCTCGGGCGCGACCCGGGGGAGCCGCTCGACGAGGTGTTCCCGCAACGTCGTCCACGGCCCCTCGGCGGGCATCTTGAGCCTCGCGGGGTCGAGCCCGTGACGGGGCGGGAGCGGCGGGCGGAGCTTGCGTCTCATCACCGTTCAGCCTAGTCGCGAGGCCTCATCCCGCCTGGTCGTGGGCGGATCAAGAGTGGGGGCGGGTCAGGGGTTCGGCGAGCGATAGCGCGCGAGGTACCGCTCGGTGATGTCCGCCTCCGCGACCGCGATGGCCTCGGCGCGGGTCCGGCGGCCGATGCCCGGCGGGAAGCCGTTCTTGGCGAGCCGGTGCTCGATGCTCTCCTCCATGTAGGCCATCGAGTAGAAGTACGCCACGAGCGCGGCCATCAGCACGATCGCCAGCCGCAGGGGGAGCGGGCCGGGCAGGAGCAGCCACACCGCGCACAGCGGGGCGATCATCACCGTGCTGCGGGCGACGTGCCGCCAGCGCCAGCTTCCGGTGGTCGCGTCGTGGAGGATCCAGTCGTGGTAACGCTCGGGCAGCCTGCCGCCGAGTGAATACCACAGCCAGCGGAACACATCCGGGCGCTTGCGGGGCATCGGACGACTCCCTTCCTTCGATGATCGCCACAGTACACTAACAGTTAGTACGCTAATCATTAGTGTCGTGCACGCCACGGCTAGGATCGGCGGCATGAACTCGGAAGGGCCGGAGATGAAGTCGATCGATCTGGGCGAGGACCCGCTCGCGCTGGAACGTCAGGTGTGTTTCGCGCTGTCGGTCGCGTCTCGCAGCGTCATCGCCATCTACCGTCCGCTGCTGGAGCCGCACGGGCTCACCCATCCGCAGTACCTCGTCATGCTGGCGCTGTGGGAGCGGGGGCCACAGGCGGTGAAGGACCTGAGCGTCGCTCTGCGTGCCGAGCCCGCGACGCTGTCACCGCTGCTCAAGCGGCTGGAGGCGATCGGTTACGTCACTCGCAGGCGTAGTGCCGAGGACGAGCGGCTGCTGACGGTCGAGCTGACGGAATCGGGTCGCGCGTTGCGCGCGGAGGCTGAGAAGATCCCGTATCGCGTAGTGGAGAAGCTCGGCATGGAGCTCTCCGAGCTGGAGGCGCTGCACAAGGCGCTGACTCGTGTCATCGAGGCCACGGCTTGAGCGAATCGAAACCCGGGTGTGACGAAATGAGGGTGTGAAGCCGCGCCCGGGTGGGTAATTCCCGTCACGCCAACTCAAGATGACAGGAAGCTGAGGGACCGTGACCACCTCGACCCCCGCCCCCACGGAAGCAGGTCTGGATCTCATGACCAGGCTGAACGCCTATCTGGAGGACGTGGCTTCGGCGCTGGGGATACGGATGGATTCGTGCACGGCCGACCTCACCGGCCCGGTCACCGCCCGGATGAGGCTGAACTGGCGTCTTCCCGGTTTCCCCGAACGCGACGTCGACCTGCTGTGGCACGAGGAGCACGGCTGGTCGGCCGCGGTCGCGACGCACGCGGGCGACGAGCACCACGTCGTCGTCGCCTATCTCGGCGGACGGTCGGCCGCGTCGCCGCCGCGGTTGGTCGCCAGGTTCGCCGAGACCTTGCGCACCGGCGACCACCAGGACTGCTGGCCCGGTCCGCCGACGTTGCGTACCGCCGGCGGACCGTCCGCGCTGGCCAAGGAGCTCTCCGCCTGGGCCTGATCACCCAGGCGGGGCGAGGACCACGTCGAGCGCGATCGTGATCTCCCGGCCGATCAGGAACCTCGGCGCGCGGACGCCGATCGCCCGCCGGTCGAAGACGGCCTCGGCACGCACCCGCCAGGTGCCGTCGCCGTTGTCTTCCGGCCCGGTCGCGGTCAGCGTGAGCGAGCATGACTCGCCGCGCGCGCCGAGGGTGCCTTCGATCGACCACTCGCCGGGGCCGCCTTCGATCCGGTCCGCGGCGAAGGTCAGCACGGGATGCGCGTCGAGCGCGAGCAGACCGGGTTTGCGCAGGTCGGCGTCGCGTTTGGCGTGCCCGGTGTCGATCTGGTCGAGGTTCAGCGCCGCCTCCACTTCGATGACACCGCTCGCGGAGACCTTCACCGAGCCCAGGCTGACCGGGATCGAGCCGTGGACCTCGCGGAATCCGAAGTTCCGGACGGTGAACGCGGCCGAGGTCCGCTCGGCGAGCACGGTCCAGGTACCGGTGCGCGAGGACGTCCCGGCGGTCATCGCGGCTCACCCACCAGGCCGTGTGCGGGCAGGGACGTGTGGAGCACGCGGTGGACGTCGACCCGGTCCGGGCCGGGGAGCAGCGCGGGATCCTCACCGGGCAGCAGTTCCGTGCTCATGATCGCCTTCTGGACGGCCTCCAACGCCTCGATCGACTCGGTGAAGCCGAGCACGAGGCTGGACCGGTCCTCGGCGGTCAGGACGTAGAACCCGCCGACCCCGTCGAGCTTCCGGACGGCGGGCCAGATCCGTTCACGCCCGCCGAAGTCGGCGGCGTCGGCCTCGGCCTGGGTGAGCGGGCGGTCGAACCAGGTCGTCTGCGCGATCCGGGGTTCGGCCGCGCCGCTTTCGACGTCGGAGACCTCGTACACGCGGGCGTCGGACGTGCCGGGAGTGCGGCGGTCGGCGGCGGCGAGCGCGGACCCGCGGTCGCGCCACAGCGCGACGACGAGCCCGGTCGTCCCACCGACCTTGGCGAGGGTGCAGGTGCCCGGCGAACCGGTACCGGGGTGCAGTTCCGCGGCGAGGGCGTGGCCCCAGCCCTCGGACTCGTCGGCGTGCGAACGCCGGAACTGGTGGACGGTGGCGTACATGGGTTTTCCTTCCCGTCGGACACCCCGACTCTGCGCCGGCGGCGGCTCCCGGACATCAGTGCCAGTACGCAGGGCGATACGGAATCGGGCCCGGAGAGCGATACTCCTTCCGTGAACCGGGAACCGTTCGTGGGCCGGGCGGGCGAACTGGCGAGCCTGCGCGGCAGGCTCGCCGACGCCGCCGCGGGCTCCGGCGGGCTCATGCTCGTCTCCGGGCCGCCCGGGATCGGCAAGACCCGGCTGGTCGAGGAGGCGACGGCCTCGGCGTCCGGAGTCGTCTGGGGCCGGTGCGCCGACGACCCGGGCGCGCCGCCGCTGTGGCCGTGGCGGCGGGTCGTCGAAGCACTGCCATCGGTCGATTCGGCCGTGACGGCCGCGTTCGCCGAGACCGAGGGCGCCGCCGACGTCCAAGCGGCACGCTTCCGGCTGGTGGCGGCCGCGGCCGATGCGCTGGTGGCCGCTGCGGAGCCGTCCGGCCTGGTCGTCGTCCTCGAAGACCTCCACTGGGCCGACGAGGCGTCCTTGCGCCTGCTGCGGCATCTGGCGGGGGAGTTGCGGCGCTCGAAGCTGGCCGTGATCGCGACGCATCGGGACACCGGGCACACCCCCGCGCTGGACGCCGCCCTGCCGGATCTCCTGCGCCGTCCTGGCGCGCGGAGCATCTCACTGCCGCCGCTGGCGGAGCCTGACGTCCGGGTGCTGCTCACCGAGCTGTCAGGATCGTCGCCCGCCGAGGGAGACGTCCGCGAGGCGCATCGCCGCTCCGGCGGGAACCCGCTCTATCTCGGCGCGATCGCGCGTTCGGCGGGCAGGTCGGAACTCGGGCATCTCGTGCGCGCCGCGGTGTCGGCCTTGGAGCCTGGGGTGCGGCGGCTGATCGCCATCGCTGCGGTCCTCGGCGAGGACGTCGACGCTCCCGTGCTGGCGGAGGTGTCCGGTCTGCCGCTCGGAGACGTCGCAGATGGGCTCGACCAGGCCGTCCAGGCCGGGGTGCTGGGTTCCGGCCGGTTCGCGCATGCCGTCGTCCGTGACGGTGTCTACGCGGATCTGGGGCAAGGTGAGCGGGAAGCGCTGCACGGCCGGGCCGCGGCCGCGCTCGAGGAACGCGCCCGGCGTGATCCCGCGTTGGCCGGGACCGTCGCGGGGCATTGGCTGCGCTCGGCGTCCGAGCCGGAGAAGACGGCCGAGTGGGCGGTGCTCGCGGCCGCCGAAGCGAACCGGGCATTGGCCTTCGACGAAGCGGCGCGGTTCCTGGCGATCGCGCTGGACGCGCGCGCGAAAGCCGGACTGTCCGAAGTGGACCGTGGTGGACTGCTGCTCGATCTCGCCGTCGCCGAATACCGGACCGGCCGGTTCGCGCGCAGTCTCGACCACGCCCGGCGTGCCGCCGACGCAGGGCTGATCGCCCGCGCGGCACTGGTGGTCCGCGACGTCGCGGCGCCGGATCTCCTGCCGGGTATCCGCGATCTCGCTGCCCGCGCGCTCGCCGCGGACGGGGTCGACAAGACGACGCGGGCCCGCCTGCTGGCGCACAGCGCGTCGGTGGAAGCCGACTACGGCCGGTTCGCCGAAGCGGGGAAACTCGCCGACGAGGCTTTCGCGCTCGCTGAAGAGGACGGTGATCCCGAGGCACTGGTCGACACCGTCCGCGCGCGGATGAAGGTCGCCCCGGAGACCCTGCCACTGGTCGAGCGGCTGCGCCTCGGGGCACTCGCGGCCGAACTGGGCGCGCGGACCGGGCAGCCGCTGGTTTCCTTGTGGGGCCACAAATGGCGGCTCGACGCCGCGCTGGAGGACGGGCGGATGGCGCTCGTCGACGACGAACTCGTCGCGGTGACGACGCTGGCCCGGCTGACCAGGCTGCCGCTGATCCGCTGGCACGATCTGCGGCTGCGCAGTTCGGTGCTGGCGTTGCGGGGAGATCTGGCCGAGGCACGCGAACTCGACTTCGAGGCGGAGGAACTGGCGGACACCGAACTCGCGGACGACTTCTCCGCGAAAGGGATGTCCTACGCGTTCCGTACCCAGCTCGTGCTGCTCACGGGGGATCCTCGCGATCTGCGAGGGGACTACGCGGCTTTGCTCGACCGGGCCCCGCATCTGCCGGTCACGCTGGTTTCACGGCCGTTGCTCAGCCTGATCACGGGCAACGTCGACGAGGCGAGGGTCCGGTACGAGCAACTGGTGCCCTTGGTGCGGAGCCCGGAGTTCGCACTGCACACCACCGGCGCCCTGCCCAATCTGGTGCCGCTGGTCGAGGCCTTCGGCGACGTCGAGATGGCGGCGTACCTGTTGCGGCGCCTCGAAGAGGTACGGCCGATCGTGTCCGGCGGCGCCGGCGTCTTCTGCACCGGTTCGACCCTGGAACAGCCCGCGCGGCTCAACGCCCTTCTCGGCCGCCACGACGAGGCGGTGCGGCTGTATGAGCAGACGATCGTCATCAACGAGAGCATCGGCGCTCGGCCGGGTGTCGCTTCGGCGAGGCTGCTGCTCGCCGAAGTCCTGGTCGCCCGGGGTGATCTCGTTCGTGCGCAAGGGATCGCGCGTGAGGCTCTCGACGAGTTCCGTCGGCTGGTGATGCCGGGCCCGCTCGCGCGGGCCACGGCACTGCTCGACCGGATCCGCGCCGGACGCCGCGCCGCCGACCCGCTCACCGGCCGGGAACGCGAGATCGTCGTCCTGCTCGCCGACGCGCTGAGCAACCGCCGGATCGCCGAGAAGCTCGTGCTTTCCGAACGCACGGTGGAAAGCCACGTCCGGAGCATCCTGGCGAAACTGGGGCTGGCGAACCGGACCGAGGTCGTCGCGTGGGCGAGCAGGGAAGGCGTCAGGGACTGACGGTCAGCTTGCCGAGGACGCGGGCGACGACGGCGTCCAGATGGTCGTCGAGGAAGAAATGCCCGCCCTTGAACACCTCCGTCTCGAAGGTGCCGGTGGTGTGCTCGCGCCAGTTTTCGAGATCCGGCACGTCCAGGACCGGGTCCGCGTCGCCGGCGAGCGCCACGATCGGGCAGCTCACGTCGGGGCCCGGCCGGTAGCGGTAGGTCTCGACGGCCTTGTAGTCGCCGCGCAGCGCGGGCAACGCGAGAGCGCGGATGTCGGGGTCGTCGAGGATCATCGCGGCCGTGCCGCCGAGACGGCTGACCTCGGCCAAGAACGTGGTGTCGTCGGCGAGATGGTGCATCTTTTCCTTGTGCAGGTCCGGCCCGCGGCGAGCCGAGACGAACAGCGCCGCCGGAACCAGGCCACGCGCCTCGAGCAGCCGGGCGACCTCGAACGCGACGATGGCGCCCATGCTGTGGCCGAAGAGGGCGAAAGGCTTCGGGAGCGCGGCGACGACGTCCACCAGTTGCTCGGAGAGGGCGTGCAGATCGTCGATGACCGGCTCGCCCATGCGGTCCTGCCGTCCCGGGTACTGGGCGGTGTGCACCTCGAGGGTGGGGGAGAGGGCCGCCGAAAGCGGGCGGTACGCGCTCGCCGAGCCACCGGCGTGCGGGAAGACGACCAGCCGCGTCTCGGCCGCCGGCGCCGGGTGGAAGCATCGCGTCCAGCCGCGTAGAGCCTGCCCTGCCATCGAAATTCCCCCAATCCGTGCGGGAACGGCCCGCACAACACTGGAATGTACGGGGGATTCGCGGGGCGAGTCCATGCTTGTGCGGGGTTGTTCACGCCGGGGCCGGGTGGGAACACTGGACACCGGCCCGCATCCAGGGCCTGCGGAAGGGAGCGAGTGTGGCGGAGGACCTGAAGATCAGGGTCGGCGCGGGACTGGGGACCGGGACGGCGCCCGAGGAGTTCGGTGCCGCTGTCGACCTGCTGGAGCAGGCGGGCGTCGATTCGCTCTGGCTGCCCGAGGCGGTGTACTCGCCCAGGATCGACCCGGTCGTCGGGCTGACGCACGCGCTCGCCCGCACCTCGAAACTGAAGGTCGGCACGGGTGTGATGGTGCTGCCCGGCCGCGACCCGGTGCTGGTCGCCAAACAGCTGGCCTCCCTCGCCGCGCTCGCACCGAAAAGGGTCCTCCCGGTCTTCGGCCTGAAGCCCGCGCGCGACGCGGAACTACCGCTGTTCCCGGTGCCGCCCGGCCGTCGCGCCGCGGTGTTCGACGAGTCGTTGCTCTTGATCAAGGCGTTGCTGGAACAGGAAGAGGTGACCTTCGAGGGCGAGTTCTTCCGGGTCGAGGGCGTGGGGCTCGGCATGCGCCCGCTGAAACGGCTCGACCTCTGGCTCGGCGGGAAGGCGCCCGGCGCGCTGCGGCGGATCGGCAGGCTCGCGGACGGCTGGCTGGCCAGTTTCCTCACGCCGGAGGAGGCGCGCGCGGGCCGCGAAGCGATCCAGGAGGCCGCCGGCGAGGCGAACCGTGAGGTCGAGGCCGACCACTTCGGGATCAGCCTCATCGTCGCCGAGGACGGGATCCCGGACGCGCTCGCGGCCTCGGTCGCGGCACGGTCCGACGCGGATCCGTCGCGGCTGATCGCGGGCAGCTGGAGTGCGGCCCGCGACCTGATCGCCGAGTACATCGACGGCGGGCTGAGCAAGTTCGTGCTCTACCCGGCCGGGCCGGAGCCGATCGAGCGGTTCGTGGAGAACTTCGCCGAGTACGCCGTCCCGATGCAGAACTAGCCGGGGGTAGTGAGTGGCGATTCGGGTTAGAGCCAGGAGTGTCTTAGGTACCTACTGGATTCTGGGTGTGTCCGGGTCTTCTCGCGACGTGCTCGGCCGCGCTCGACGTGTGGGGCATGGGTCGGTCGGGTGGGCTGTGAGCGAGAGGTGCCTAGTGTCCTGAAGGCCACCTTTAAGACGTTGAGCGTCCTGAAGGTGACCTTCGGGACATCCGTGACAGACACCCTGACCGGGGCCTGGGGGGGGGGGGGGGGGGGTTTTTCCCCCCCCCCCCCCCCCCCCCCCCCCCCCCCCTCGACCGTGTCATCTCGGACACTTCACCTTCGCCCAGGTAAGCAAACACTGGTTCGTTCTAACCCGAATCGCCACTCACGACCACCTGCATCGGCGCCTTTCTGCTCCCGAGGCGTGTGTGAGCCCTTCCACGTGAGGGTGGCCGGACGGCGGTCCGGTGGTACAGTCCCGAAGGTTGATCAACATCGTTCGAGTACGAAAGCGAGGTGAGCGGCACATGCCGGAAGACAGTTCTGGAACGACCGGAAGCGGTCGCCGTTCACCCGTGTGCGCGGTGCGCTGACCTTTCCGGTCGCCTTTTCCTGTCTGGCCTTGTGTACGCACGCCAGAAAAGAGCCGGAATCATGAACACCTTCGAAATGCTGCTCAGGGTCGGCACCGGCGTCGGACTGGGCGCCGTCATCGGCATCGAGCGCCAGTACCGCGCCCGGATGGCCGGACTCCGCACCAACGCCCTCGTCGCCGTCGGCGCCACCCTTTTCGTCCTGTTGTCCGCCCACGGTTTCGGCGGGCTGAACACCAGTGGTGACGCCGACCCGACGCGGGTGGCCGCCCAGATCGTCTCCGGAATCGGGTTCCTCGGCGCCGGCGTGATCCTCAGGGACGGGCTGAACGTGCGCGGGCTCAACACCGCCGCCACGCTGTGGTGCTCGGCGGCCGTCGGATCCCTTGCTGGAGCGGGACTTTACGTCGTCGCGCTCGCCGGGACCGCGGTGATCGTCGGAGTCAACGTGCTGTTGCGCCCGCTCGGCCACGTGCTGGACCGCCGCCCCGAGAACCGGGAAGAGTGCTCGGAGCAGGAAGAGCGCGAAACTGCTTGACGAGATGCAGGGGCCGGAAATCGGCGTCTTCCGGCAGGATTCCCGGTTCATGTTCCCAATGTCGCATTTGAGTCACTGAGCGTCTCAAATGCGACATTGGGAACATGAACCGCTGAGAGACCAGAGAAACCAACGTCCCTGAACCTTGGCGGTCAGCAAGCCAGGAAATCCAGCAGGATCCGGGAAAACCTGGCGGGTTTCTCCAGATTGACCATGTGCGCGACCCCGGGAACCACGCTTTTCCGGGCGTCGTGTGCCTCGCGGTCGATCTGGTCGGCGATGTCGATGATGTCCGAGGAGTCCAGGTCGCCCACCAACGTCAGGGTTCGCGGGCTCAGCTCGCCGGTGCGCTCGATAGCCCGCAGCTCGTCCATCAGTGTGAAGCCGCTGCCACCGTGCCGGGTGATCGTGCTCGTGTACATGTCCTGGCACTGCCGCCGGACTTCCTGATCGACTTCCGACGGCGCTCGCCGGGGGCCGTCCACCCACATCCGCAGGACACACTCGATGGCGGCGGCGAAATCGCCTCGTGCGATCGCTTCCTGGAGTTTCCTGTTCTGTTCGAGGATGAAGGGGTCCTTCGTCGTCATCGAGCTGAGGCCGGTGGCCACGAGGACGAGGTTGTCCACGAGGTCCGGGTACGTCAGCGCGAAGTCGACCGCGATCCGGCCGCCGCCGGAGAGTCCGACCAGCGACGCGCGGGGGAGCTCCAGCGTGGTCATCAGCGTACGGAGATCTTCGTAGTGCTCGAACCGTTCTGTCGGCGTGGACGACTCGCCGTGTCCCCGCGCGTCGTAGCGGATGGCCGTGTAGCGGCCTTCGAGCGCCGTCATCTCGGCGTCCCACATCCGGGAGTCGAGCATCCCGCCGTGCAGCAGGATGACGGGATCACCCTCGCCGCGGAGCTCGTACGCCAGTTCGCCGTTCTCGACCGGAATTCTCCCGCTGGGCATACCCGTCACGGTACCGAAAAACGCGAAAGGCCCCCTTCCCCAAAGTGCGGGGAAAGGGGCCTTTCGCGTGTGGTGCTTACACCTGGGTCATCTTCCGCAGGACGTACTGCAGGATGCCGCCGTTACGGTAGTAGTCCGCCTCACCCGGGGTGTCGATGCGGACGTCCGCATCGAACTCCACCTTGGTGCCGTCGGTCTTCGTCGCGGTGACGTGGACCGTGCGGGGGGTCTCGCCGTCGTTCAGCTTCGTGATGCCCGAGATGTCGAACGTCTCGGTGCCGTCGAGGCCGAGCGACGAGGCCGACTCGCCCGCCGGGAACTGCAGCGGGATGACGCCCATGCCGATCAGGTTCGACCGGTGGATCCGCTCGAACGACTCGGTGATCACCGCGCGCACGCCCAGCAGCGAGGTGCCCTTGGCCGCCCAGTCACGCGACGAGCCGGAGCCGTACTCCTTGCCGCCCAGGACCACCAGCGGGATGTTCTGCGCCGCGTAGTTCTGCGCCGCGTCGTAGATGAACGACTGCGGGGCGTCGTCCTGGGTGAAGTCGCGGGTGTAGCCGCCCTGCACGTCGTCCAGGAGCTGGTTGCGCAGCCGGATGTTCGCGAAGGTGCCGCGGATCATGACCTCGTGGTTACCGCGACGCGAGCCGTAGGAGTTGAAGTCCTTCTTCTCCACGCCGTGCTCGGTCAGGTACTGCGCGGCCGGGGTGCCCGGCTTGATCGCGCCGGCGGGGGAGATGTGGTCGGTGGTGACCGAGTCGCCCAGCTTCGCCAGCACACGCGCGCCCGAGATGTCGGTGACCGCCGACGGCTCCGCCTTCATGCCGTCGAAGTACGGGGGCTTCCGGACGTAGGTGGACTCCGCGTCCCAGTCGAAGGTCTTGCCCTCGGGGGTCGGCAGCGACTTCCACCGCTCGCCACCGTCGAAGACGTCGGCGTAGTCCTTGGTGAACATCTCCTGCGTGATCGCGTAGTCGATGGTCTCCTGGATCTCCTTGGCCGCGGGCCAGATGTCCTTCAGGAAGACGTCGTTGCCTTCGGTGTCCTGGCCGAGCGGCTGGTTCTCGAAGTCGAAGTCCATCGTGCCGGCGAGCGCGTACGCGATGACCAGCGGCGGCGACGCGAGGTAGTTCATCTTCACGTCGGGGTTGATCCGGCCTTCGAAGTTCCGGTTGCCCGAGAGCACCGAAACCGCGGTGAGGTCGTTCTCCTGGATCGCCGCGGAGATCTCGTCCGACAGCGGGCCCGAGTTGCCGATACAGGTGGTGCAGCCGTAGCCGACCAGGTGGTAGCCCAGCTTCTCCAGGTACGGCCAGAGACCGGCCTTGTTGTAGTAGTCGGTGACGACCTGCGAACCCGGCGCCATCGAGGTCTTGACCCACGGCTTGACCGCGAGGCCCTTGTCGACCGCGTTCCGCGCGAGCAGCGCCGCGCCGAGCATGACCGACGGGTTGGAGGTGTTGGTGCACGAGGTGATCGAGGCGATCACCACGGCGCCGTGGTCGAGGATGAACTCGCCGCGGTCCGACGTGCTGACCTTGACCGGGTTGGTCGGGCGGCCGCTGTGGCCGTTCGCCGCCGACTGGATGTCGACCGCGCCCTCGTCCTTGAAGGAGAGGGCGGCCGGGTCGCTGGCCGGGAAGGACTCCTCGACGGCTTCGTCGACGTTGGTGTGCGGGGGCTGCTCGCCGCCGACGTAGTCGTGGATCGACTTGCGGAAGGAGTTCTTCGCGTCGGTCAGCTCGATGCGGTCCTGCGGGCGCTTCGGGCCGGCGATCGACGGGACGACCGTCGAGAGGTCGAGCTCGATGTACTCGGAGTACTCCGGCTCGTGCGACGCGTCGTGCCAGAGGCCCTGCTCCTTGGCGTAGGCCTCGACGAGCGCGACCTGCTCCTCGGACCGGCCGGTGAGCTTGAGGTAGCGGACGGTCTCCTCGTCGATCGGGAAGATCGCCGCGGTGGAGCCGAATTCCGGGCTCATGTTGCCGATGGTGGCGCGGTTGGCCAGCGGCACCGCGCCGACGCTCTCGCCGTAGAACTCGACGAACTTGCTGACCACACCGTGCTTGCGCAGCATCTCGGTGATGGTGAGCACGACGTCGGTGGCGGTGACGCCGGTCGGGATCTCGCCGGTGAGCTTGAAGCCCACGACGCGCGGGATGAGCATGGAGACCGGCTGGCCGAGCATGGCCGCCTCGGCCTCGATGCCGCCGACGCCCCAGCCCAGCACGCCGAGGCCGTTGACCATCGTGGTGTGCGAGTCGGTGCCGACGCAGGAGTCGGGGTACGCCTGGCCGTTGCGGGACATCACCGTGCGCGCGAGGTGCTCGATGTTGACCTGGTGCACGATGCCGGTGCCCGGCGGGACGACCTTGAACTCGTCGAAGGCGCCCTGGCCCCAGCGCAGGAACTGGTAGCGCTCACGGTTGCGCTCGTACTCGATCTCGACGTTGCGCTCGAAGGCGTCGGGGCGGCCGAAGACGTCGATGATGACCGAGTGGTCGATGACCAGCTCGGCGGGCGCGAGCGGGTTGACCTTGTCCGGGTCGCCGCCGAGGTCGGTGACGGCCTCGCGCATGGTGGCGAGGTCGACGACGCAGGGGACGCCGGTGAAGTCCTGCATGATCACGCGGGCGGGCGTGAACTGGATCTCGATCGACGGGTCGGCTTTGGCGTCCCAGTTGCCGAGCGCGCGGATGTGGTCGGCGGTGATGTTCGCGCCGTCCTCGGTCCGCAGCAGGTTCTCGAGCAGGATCTTCAGGCTGTAGGGAAGGCGCTCAGAGCCCTCGACCTTGTTCAAGCGGAACACCTCGTAGGAGGCGTCGCCCACCTTCAGCGTGTCCTTGGCGCCGAAGCTGTCCTTGCTGGCAGGTGCAGTCACTTCTAACTCCAGTGGCGGGTCAGTTCGGTGTGTTCTCCAGGCCGTTCGGGTCGACCAGGAGCGAGTGTTGCGCACCCCCACCGTAGGTCCGGACCCGGGATGGCACACCTCGTTCGTCTCCACAAACAGTACGCCTGTCCTTTTTGGCTTGCAAGCCGACACGCGGGTAGGGAACGTCTCACCAACCTGCGGCCATTCGAGTGACGAAACGTTCGTCTGTTCGTCCCCCGTTGAGGGGAAATGGTGCCTACGGTGTGTAAGTTCCTGGTGGTGCTTCTGGTAATGCTGTTGCAGCAGTGGCACAGTGAGCTCGTTGTTACAAGATCAGGAGGTGGGCGGATCGTGCGTGGTGAGACCGGGTCCGGGACCAGTGCCCGCCGAGGCATGACCATCGGCGCGCTCGGCGTCGCCCTGTTGCTCGGGGTGACCGGCACGGGTCTCGCGGTTCCGCCGCCCCCGCCGAACCCCAGCGACTCCGAAATCAACTCGAGCAAGGCCGACGCCAACGCCAAGGCGGGCGATGTCGGCAGGCTCACCAATCAGCTGGCCCAGGCCGAGTCGAAGCTCTCTCAGCTCAACGACGAGGTCGAGCTGAAGATGGAAGAGGCCAACAAGGCCCGGGTCGACGCGGAGACCGCGCAGGACGAAGCCGCGCAGGCCGACCGCGACGCGCAGTCGGCGCGCACGGAGTCCGACGCCGCGCAGGCCACCATCGACAAGGCGCGCGCGGACCTCGACAAGTTCGCCGCCGCCAGCTTCCAGCAGGGCAGCACGGTCGGCTCGGTGTCGGCGTACCTGACCGCCGACAGCCCCAAGGAACTCCTCGGCCGCGCCCAGATGCTCGACGCTGTCGGCGGGAGCAGGCTCAACGCGCTCGACACGATGAAGCGCGCGCAGACGGAGAAGTCCAACAAGGACGCGACCGCGCGCAAGAAGCTGGAAATCGCGCAGGAGCGCAAGCGAGCGGCCGAGGCGGCCAAGCACGAGGCCGACAACGCCCAGAGCGCCGCGCAGCACGCGCAGGACACCCAGGCCGCGCAGAACGGCCTGTTGGAAGCCGACAAGACGAACGTCGAGAAGCAGCTCTTCGAAGCGCAGCAGAAGGTCAGCGGTCTTCAGGGGCAGCGGCAGCGCTACGAGGACTGGAAGGCGCAGAAGGCCCGCGAGGACGAGGAACGCGCTCGCCAGGCCGCTCTCGCCGCGTCTCGGCCCAGCCCCGGCCAGGGTGGCGGTGGCCGTCCGTCGAGCGGCAGGCCCGCCCAGTCGGCTCCCGCCGGGTCGAGTGTCGAGGCCGTCGTCCAGCGGGCTTTGTCTCAGCTGGGACTTCCGTACGCGTGGGGCGGCGGCAACGGCTCCGGGCCGACACGCGGTATCCGCGACGGCGGCACGGCGGATCGCTACGGCGACTACATGAAGATCGGCTTCGACTGCTCCGGGCTGATGATCTACGCGTTCGCCGGGGTGCGGTCGCTCCCGCACTACAGCGGCTATCAGTACAACGCCGGGCGGAAGGTGCCGCTTTCGCAGATGCGCCGCGGCGACATGCTCTTCTGGGGCGGCAGCGCGCGGGGTATCCACCACGTCGCGATGTACCTCGGGAACGGGCAGATGGTCGAAGCACCGCAATCGGGCCTGCGGGTCCGGATCGCGCCGGTGCGCTACGGCGGCATCATGCCGTACGCGGCCCGCCTGATCGGCTAGGCGTGACCTACGCGGGGATCGTGCTGGCGGGCGGTGCCGCGCGCCGTCTGTCCGGTGTGGACAAACCCGCGCTGACCGTCGGCGGGAAACCGTTGCTCGCCAGGGCTCTCGCGGCGCTCGCGGACGCGGATCCGGTGATCGTCGTCGGCCCGGAACGACCGGGGTTCGGCGACGTCCTCTGGACGCGGGAGTCTTCGCCGGGAACGGGGCCGGTGGCCGCGGTGGCGGCGGGACTCGCCCTGGTGCGCACGGAGGTCGTCGTGGTGCTGGCCGGGGATCTCGCCGGCGTCCGGAAGTCCACTGTGGAACGGCTGGTGGCCGCGCTCGGGTCTGCTCCCGGTGCGGTTCTGGTCGACGCCGCGGGGGAGCGGCAATGGCTGCTGGGTGCTTGGCGCACGGAAGCGCTGCGTGGCGCCTTGCCGGAGACGGTGGAGAACGCGTCGCTGCGGCGGGCGCTGGGCGGGCTGGACCTCGTCGAGGTGGCCGAGGAACCGGGGGAGAGCGACGACGTCGACACCCCTGAGGATCTGGACCGGCTTTCCTGAGCCGGCCGTCCGGGGTCGTCTCCTTCTCCTTCACAGCCGTCATACCGGTGGTCGGGTTGGCTACCTTCACGAACGGCTGTGCCACCGACCACTACGGTCACATCCGGACGCAAGAACGCAAGCGGGGAACACAGGAGGCACGAGTGACCGAGCCCGGCTACGCCGACGGCGCGCAGCAGCCCGGAACGCCGGCGCGGGACGCCCAGTTGCTGGAGCGGACCGTGTTCGAGGTCAAGCGGATCATCGTCGGCCAGGACAGGCTGGTCGAGCGGATGCTGGTCGGCTTGCTGGCCAGGGGCCATCTCCTGCTCGAAGGTGTCCCCGGTGTCGCGAAGACTCTCGCCGTCGAGACCTTCGCGCGAGTGGTCGGCGGCTCGTTCTCGCGGGTGCAGTTCACCCCGGACCTGGTCCCCGCCGACATCCTCGGCACCCGGATCTACCGCCAGGGCGCCGAGCGGTTCGACGTCGAGCTCGGCCCGGTGGTGGCGAACTTCGTGCTCGCCGACGAGATCAACCGCGCGCCCGCGAAGGTGCAGTCGGCGATGCTCGAGGTGATGGCCGAGCGGCATGTGTCGATCGGCGGCCAGACCTTCCCGATGCCCGACCCGTTCCTCGTGCTCGCCACGCAGAACCCGATCGAGAACGAGGGTGTGTACCCGCTGCCCGAGGCGCAGCGCGACCGGTTCCTGTTCAAGATCGTCGTCGAGTACCCGACCGCCGAGGAAGAGCGGGAGATCATCTACCGGATGGGCGTCACCGCGCCCACCCCGCAGGAGGTGCTGAGCCCCGGCGAGCTGGTCCGGCTGCAGAACGTCGCCTCGCAGGTCTTCGTGCACCACGCGCTGGTCGACTACGTCGTCCGCCTCGTGCTCACCACCCGTACCCCGAACGACCACGGCCTCGCCGACGTCGCGGGCTGGGTGTCCTACGGTGCCTCGCCGCGTGCCAGCCTCGGCATCATCGCCGCCTCCCGGGCGCTGGCGCTGGTCCGCGGTCGTGACTACGTGCTGCCGCAGGACGTCGTCGACGTCGTTCCCGACGTGCTGCGTCACCGGCTGGTGCTGTCCTACGACGCGCTGGCCGACGGCGTCCCCATCGACCACATCATCACGCGGGTGCTGCAGACCGTTCCGCTGCCGCAGGTCTCGGCCCGTCCGCAGGGCGGAACCGGGCAGGGCGGCCCGGTCCCGGCCGGCGCACCCGTCAGGTAAGGAATCCGCGTGAAGAACGAGAAGGGCGAACGTCCTTCCTGGGCACCGCCGGTACTCCGCGGGGAGCGGATGGAGGCGGGCCTGCGCACGCTCGAACTCGACGTGCGCCGCCGTCTCGACGGCCTGCTGCAGGGAAACCATCTCGGCCTGGTGCCGGGGCCGGGTTCGGAACCGGGGGAGGCCCGGCCGTACCAGCCCGGTGACGACGTCCGCCGGATGGACTGGGCGGTCACCGCGCGGACGACGAGCCCGCACATCCGGGAGACCGTCGCGGACCGCGAGCTGGAGACGTGGCTGGTGGCGGACGTGTCCGCGAGCCTCGACTTCGGCACCGCGCTGTGCGAGAAGCGCGATCTGGTCGTCTGCGCGACGGCCGCGGTCGCCCATCTGACCGGCGGAGGCGGCAACCGGATCGGCGCGCTCGTCTCCAACGGGGCGGGCAGCATCACGCGGATCCCGGCGCGCGGCGGGATCCCGCACGCGCGGGGGCTGGTCCGCAAGCTCGCCGAGACCCCTCGTGCCGAGGAAGGTGTCCGCGGAGATCTCGCCGCGGCACTGGAGAAACTGCGCCGTCCGCCCCGCCGCCGCGGGCTCGCCGTCGTGATCTCCGACTTCCTCGGCGACACCGAGTGGCAGCGCCCGTTGCGCGCGCTCGGCGGGCACCACGACCTCATCGCCATCGAAGTCCTCGACCCGCGCGACATCGACCTGCCCGACGTGGGCACCGTCGTGCTGGCCGACCCGGAGACAGGGAAACAGCGCGAAGTGCACGCTTCGGCCTTGCTGCGCAAGGAATTCGGCGCCGCGGCGCATGCTCACCGGCAGGAGGTCGCGGCCGCGCTGCGGCGGGCCGGTGCCGCGCATCTGGTGCTGCGCACCGATTCGGACTGGATCGCGGACATGGTCCGGTTCGTGGTGGCCCGCAAGCGCCGCTGGTCCGGTGGTGTCGCGTGAGCCTGACCGGATTCGCCTCGCCGTGGTGGTTCCTGCTGCTGCTCGCGGTCGCCGCGGTGGCCGTGGGCTACGTGCTTTCCCAGCGCGCGCGGCGCAAGCGCACCATGCGGTTCGCCAACCTGGAACTGCTGGACAAGGTCGCGCCGAAGAGTCAGGGCTGGGTGCGGCACGTTCCCGCCATCCTGATTGTGCTCTCGCTGCTGGTGCTCACCGTCGCGCTCGCCGGGCCGACGGCTGAGCAGAAGGTGCCCCGCAACCGGGCCACCGTGGTGCTGGTGATCGACACCTCGCTGTCGATGGAAGCCACCGACGTCGCCCCGACCCGGCTGAAGGCGGCCCAGGAGTCGGCGCGCTCGTTCGCGCAGAACATGACGCCCGGGGTGAACCTCGGGCTGATCTCCTTCGCGGGGACGGCGACCGTGCTGGTCGCGCCGACCACCGATCGCGGCGGTGTCGTGAAGGCGATCGACAACCTGAAGCTGGCGCAGTCGACCGCCACCGGCGAAGGGATCTTCGCCGCGCTGCAGTCGATCGAGAGCTTCTCGGCGATCGTCGGTGGCGCGGACGGTCCGCCGCCCGCCCGCATCGTCCTGATGAGCGACGGCAAGCAGACCGTCCCGGACGACCTGTACGCGCCGCGAGGCGGCTACACGGCCGCGCAGGCGGCGAAGCAGGCTCAGGTGCCGATTTCGTCGATCTCGTTCGGGACGACGCACGGCTCGGTCGACATCGACGGCAAACCGCAGGACGTGAAGGTCGACGACGAATCGCTGGAGGAGATCGCGCGGCTCTCGGGCGGCGACTTCTACAAGGCGGCGAGCGCGGACGAGCTGAAACGCGTGTACGACGACCTCGGTGAGCAGATCGGGTACGAGCTGAAGGACGCCGACGCGAGTCGTCCTTGGGTCATCCTCGGGACGCTGGTGCTGATGATCGGCGCCGCCGCTTCGCTCTTCTTGGGTCAACGGCTGCCGTAGATCCTGCGTCAAGTGTCATGAAAGGGGCTTTCAGGACGAAAAACGTCCTGAAAGCCCCTTTCATGACATCCGGCGGCGGGTGGGCGAGAACGACCAGCGATCAGGGAGTCGCGAAGCCGTTCTGCCGCCAAGCCTCGTAAACGCTGATCGCCGCGGTGTTCGCAAGGTTCAGCGACCGGCTCGACGGCAGCATCGGCAGCCGCACCCGGTCGGTCACCTGGGAAGACTCCTGGACGTCGAGGGGCAGCCCCGCCGACTCCGGCCCGAACATCAGCACGTCACCGGGCTCGTACGCGACGTCGGTGTGCAGCCGCGTCGCGGAGGCGCTGAACGCGAAGACCCGGGCGGGCAGCAGAGCCGCCCAGGCCGCGTCGAGGTCCGCGTGGACGTGGACGCGCGCGAGGTCGTGGTAGTCGAGGCCGGCGCGGCGCAGTTGCTTGTCTTCCAGCGTGAAACCGAGCGGCTCCACCAGATGGAGCTCGCAGCCGGTGTTCGCGGTCAAGCGGATCGCGTTGCCCGTGTTGGGCGGGATTTCCGGGCGGTAGAACAGGATGCGGAACACGAGGGTTGATCGTCTTTCGTTCACGGGCGCTTCGCCTGAGGGCGGCCGGGAGGCCATATACGCGGACGAGCATGAGGCCGCCCGTGACCATCCCACCACAGGAGGGCTTCATGCCTTCGCTCCCTCACCCCCTGTCGCGGCGTCGCTTCCTCGGTTATGGCTCCGCAGGCGCGGCCGCCGTCCTGCTGGGGACCGGCGCCTGGAACGCCGCCGGCGCGATGCCGCTCGCGAGCGGCTCCGGTAACCCCTTCACCCTGGGCGTCGCCTCGGGTGAACCGTTGCCCGGCGGTGTCGTGCTCTGGACCAGGCTCGCGCCGCAGCCCTACGAAGCCGACGGCCTCGGCGGGATGCCCCGCAAGCCCGTTCGCGTCGAGTACGAAGTCTCGCTCGACGAGCGCTTCCGCGCCGTGATCCGTCGCGGCTCCGTGGTCGCCACTCCCGAGCTCGGTCACTCCGTGCACCCCGAGATCCACGGCCTCGCGCCGGATCACCAGTACTTCTACCGCTTCCGCGCGGGCGGCGAGATCTCGCCGGTCGGCCGTACGCGGACGGCGCCGGTCGCGTGGTCGTCGCCGCGCGAGCTGAACTTCGCGTTCGCGTCCTGCCAGAGCTGGGAGGCGGGACACTTCACCGCTTACAACCACATGGCGGCGGAGGATCTCGACCTGGTCGTGCACCTGGGCGACTACCTCTACGAAAGCGGCGTGACCGGCGTCGGGCGCGGGACGCCGGTGGGGCCGCAGTTCAAGGGCGAGACCTTCGACCTCGCGCGCTATCGGCTCCAGTACGCGCTCTACAAGTCCGAAGCGCCGCTGATGGCCGCGCACGCCGCCTTCCCGTGGATCCACGTCAACGACGACCACGAGGTGGAGAACAACTGGGCGGGTGACCATTCCCAGGCCGACAACGAGCCCGACCAGGACCCGGCGGTGTTCCGCCAGCGGCGCGCCCAGGCCTTCCAGGCGATGTACGAGCACCTGCCGTACCGCATCGCCCAGCTGCCGAAGGGGCCGGACGCGCGTCTTCACCGGCGCCTGAGCTACGGCACGCTCGCCGACTTCACCATGCTCGACACCCGCCAGTACCGCGACGACCAGCCGTGCGGCGACGGCCAGTCGGCGAACTGCACCGAGCGGTTCGACGAGGACCGCACCCTGCTCGGTTCGGAGCAGCGGCGTTGGCTGCTCGACGGTTTCTCCCGGTCCCGCGCTCGCTGGCAGATCCTGGGCAACCAGGCGCCGATGGGCCAGACCGACACCGACGCGGGCGCCGCCACCAACGTCTACCTCGACCCGTGGGACGGCTACGTCGCCGATCGCGACCGCGTGCTCGCCGCGGCGCAGGACCGGGGCGTGCGGAACCTGGTGGTCATCACCGGTGACAGGCACCAGAACTACGCCTGGGACCTCAAACGCGACTTCGGCGACCCGGGTTCGCCCACCGTGGCGAGCGAGTTCGTCGGGACGTCGATCACCAGCGGCGGCAACGGCGCCGACATGACGCCCGCCGGTGAGAACCTGCTGAAGGCCAACCCGCACATGAAGTTCTTCAACAACCAGCGCGGGTATGTCCGGGTCAACGTCAACCGGCAGCGCTGGCGCAGCGACTTCCGGGTGGTGCCGTTCGTCAACACCCCCGGCGCGCCGATCAGCACGCGGGCCAGCTACGTCGTCGAGGACCGGCGCCCCGGCGTTCAGTCCGCCTGAGCGGGCAGGAGGGCGGCGTACACCTCGCGCACGACCGCGGGTGGCGCCGCCTTCTTGAGCGTCGCCGGATCGACGAAGACGTAGCGGTTGGTCGCCTCGGTGCACACCGTGCCGTCGCGGCCGATCTCGAAGTCGATGATCAGCGACGTGGTTCCGAGATGGTTCAGGAACGCCGAGACGACCAGTTCGTCGTCGTAGCGGCAAGGCGCGCGGTAGCGGAGGTTCGATTCGGCGACGACGACGTCGACACCGAGGGCCAGCGCCGCTTCGTGGGAGCCGTAGAGGGTTCTCTCCACTTCGAACATGGCCATGTCCACGTAGGCGAGGTAGTTCGCGTTGAAGACGATGCCCTGTCCGTCGCACTCGTGGTAGCGCACGCGCAGCGGCATTTCGACGATCGGTTTGGTCACCCTGCCAAGGTAGTGGTTCCGCGTGAAGGCCCCCCTCCCTCGGCTGAGTCGAGGGAAGGGGGCCTTCACGCGGGGTCGTCCCTAGTCGATGAAATCGATATTCGGGTGCCGCGGGGATTCCCCGTCGAACAGGTGCCGGTCACGGCCCTTCAGGTGCAGATCGAAGAACGCCCCGATGTAGTCCCGCTGCGCGGCGAGCGAACGACGGGGATCGATGGTGCCGATCGACGCCTTCCGCTTCTCCGGCGTCACCAGCGGGCCGAGCTGCGGCACGACGACCTGCAGATCGCTGTAGGACATATGCGTGCTGCCGCCGCGCAGGAGCAGGTCCCGCTTCCAGCCTCGCTGGTTGGCCCAGAAGTCCGCCCAGCTGCGGTCGAAGTCCGGCCGGAGGTGCGTGTGTTCGAGCGGCTTCCCGTCCGGACCGACGCCTTCGGCGCCCATGAGCAGGAACGGCCGGTCCAGGCCGCGTTTCGTGACCTCGCCCGGGATGTAGGCACTTCCCGGGGGGAAGCCGAACGCCGTCGCCATCGCGCCGTCCAGGTTGATCCCGGCGTCGACCCGGCGGTCGTGGACCATCGTCTCGCCCGCCGTGAACCCGCCGTAGGAATGCCCGTAGGCACCGACCTTCGACAGGTCGAGCGACCAGCCGAGCCCGCGGGGGAGCGGCCGGTTCTCCGCGTCCGGGTTCTGCCCCCGGGTGATCTTCGCGAGCTGGTCGAGGACGAACCGGCTGTCGCCGACCCGCGCGTCGAGCGCCTTCTTCATGAACTCGGGACCCTCGCCCGGCGGGAGCGCCGTTTCGAGTCGCCCGCCGGGGAACTCGACCGCGGCGCTCTCGTAGGTGTGCGAGAGCGAGACGACCACGTAGCCGCGGCTCGCGAGGTCGTCGACGATCGCCGAGTACGTCTCCCGAGGTCCCCCGAAGCCGGGGGAGAAGAGCACGACCGGCTTCGGCGCGCCGGGCGCCGCCGGGACGCCGATCTCGGCCCGCCGCTTCGACGACGTCCAGTCGACGGAGCCGACCGGGACATCGAGATCGTCCGGGTTCGCCAGAGCCTGGTCGACGACGGCGCTCATTCCGGGCGTGAGCCACGGTGCCTGCGGGCCGTGGGCGAACCGGTCGGCCGGATAGGTGACGGTGGCCATGACCTCCCGGCGCCGGTCCGGTTTCCACGGATCGGGCCGGGACCGGTCGACGAGGTGGAGGTCGGTGGTGCCGACCTCGTACTGGCCGGTGAGGGCGGGTGCGGTGAGTTCGACCTGCTCCGCCGCGACGGCGGGGGCGGTGGTGGCGAGCCCGCCCGCGAGCGCGAGGCCCGCGACGAGTGCCGAACCCCGCACCACCCTGGTGTGTCTCGATGACACTGCTGGAGTCCTTCCGGATCGGGGCGGTCCGACGACCGCCTCCCTTCCGACCATGGCAGCGCCACCGGGTGACGCGCATCCCTCTGGAGGTGGAGCCCCGATCACCCGTGCAGGGCACGGTAGGCCGACGCGGCACCAGGGTGCAGCGGCACCTTGCCGGTCCCGATCAGCGTCCGGACGTCGAGGAACTGGGTCCCGACGGCGGGTGCCGGGACGAGGTCGGCGGCGTGCGCGGCCAGCACCCGCGCGACGGCGGCCGCGACGTCGTCGGGCAGGGAAGGAGCCGCCAGGAGGAGGTTCGCGACGCCGATCGTCCGCAGTTCGCCGACTCCTTGATAGGCCTGCGCCGGGACGTGGACCAGGTCGTACACCGGGCCGTAGCCGGCGCGCAAAGCGGGAAGGTGCGCGTCGAGCGGGAGGAGGGTGATCGGGGTGGTCCGGTTCAACTCGGTGAGCGCGGGCGTGGGGATCCCGCCGGACCAGAACAGCGCGTCGACCTCGTGCACCACCAGCGCGTTGATCGCCTCCCCGAGCAGGAGGTTCTTCGCGTTCACCGGGACTTGGGCGCGGGCGAACAGCCGGGTGCTGAACACCGCGACCCCGGATCCGCTCGCGCCCATCGCAACCGGCCGCCCGGCCAGGTCGGCGAGTGAGCGCACGCCGCCGTCCGCGCGGACCACGAGCTGGTGGTAGTTCTCGTAGACGCGGCCGATGGCCGAGAACGCGATCGGGACGGAGAACGGCTCCGCCCCGGCGAAGGCGGATTCGGCGACGTCACCGAGCACGAGCCCGAGATCGGCCCGGCCGTCCCGCAGCCGTCGCAGGTTCTCGACGCTGGCCTCGGTCGCGACGGCGGTGGCGCGCAGCCGCGATTCCGCCCTGTTCAGTTGCTGGGCCAGCAGCTCCGCGAAGGCGAGATAGAAACCGCCGCTCTCGCCCGCGGCGATGACGACCTCTCGTTCCGGGCCCTGGTAGCCCGCCGTCGAGCAGCCCGCGAGCGTGGCGAGCCCGGCGAGGAGCGCGGTGCGCCTGGTGACGGTCATGGTGTCTCCCCGGTGGAGAGGGGAAGTTCGACGCGGACTTCGAGCCCGTGCGGTTCCGCTGCCCTTAGCTCGAGTTTCCCGCCGCGGGCGAGCACGTGCTGGTTCGCGATCGCGAGTCCGAGCCCCGTTCCCCGCGGCGCGCCGTCGCCACCGGCTCGCCAGAACCGCTCGGTCGCGCGTTCACGGTCCTCTGTGGACAGTCCGGGACCGTTGTCGGACACGAAGACCGTGGCGGTCGCGTCGCCGGTCTCGTAGCCGGTGGTGATGGTCGCGCCCCGGCCCGCGTAGTGCACCGCGTTGTCCAGCAGGACATCCAGGACCTGGGCGAGATCGCCTTCCGTGCATCGCACCGGAACCGGCGTGTGGTGGCCCTCGGCGGCGGGGAGGCCGACTCCGGCGTCGTCGGCCGACGGACGCCACGCGTCGACCCGTTCGGCGAGCACGGAAGGGAGATCGCAGGGTTCGTCGTCGGCTTCGCCCGCGGCGAGCCGGGTCGCGGCGCTCTCGGCGAGCGCCAGCGCCAGCAGCCCGTCGAGCAGGGACTCCAGCCGTTCGACCTCCGCTACGGTCGCCCGGTAGGTCCGCTGGCCGTCGCCGTCGATCCGCGCGGCCAGTGAATCCACGCGCAACCGCAAGGCCGCCATGGGATTCCGCAGCTGGTGCGACGCGTCCGCGACGAGCCGTCGCTGCTGTTCGGACGCTTCGACGACGGCGTCGGACATCCGGTTGAACGACGTCGCGAGCGAGCGCAGTTCCCTCGGCCCGGCTTTGTCGGGAACCTGCGCGCGATGCCCGCCGGTCACCGCCCGCACGCCGGTCTCCAGTTCGTGCAGCGGCCGCACCATCCACCGCGCGAGCAGGACCGCGAGCAGCACGAACACGGCCGCGACCAGCACCGCGCCCGCGACGATCGCGGCCCAGCGGGTGGTGACGTCGGCCGCCGCCGTGGTCACCGACGCGCGAAGCACGACCACCCCGGCCACCCGGGTCCCCGTGCCGACCGGGCGGGCGAAATAGACCGGGTCCACCGACCACGGGCTCAGCTGTTCGGGCCCCTTCGCGGGCTGGTTGCGAAGCGCGGACTCGACGAGCGAGCGGACCACCGGCTCCGCGGCGGTCATCCCACCGGTTTCCACCAGCGGCATCCCGCGCGCGTCGACCACCACGACGGCTTCGCCGTATAACGACGAATACCGCGCGGCGTCGACCCCCAGCGCGGTCGGGTCGCCGGCGTCGACGGCCTGCTGGGCGAGGACGACGAACCGGTCGACGTCGGCGTTGCGGGCGATGACCAGCTGCTGGGTCCGCTGCGCGGCGGTCGAGCCGAACAGCGGGATCGCGAACGCGGCGACCACGGTCAGCGCGAGCGCGACGAGGACGACCAGCAGCCGGGCACGCACCGGTCAGTCCCGGCCGAAGCGGTAGCCGAAACCCCGGATCGTGGTCAGCAGTCCCGGCCGGTCGAGTTTCGCGCGCAGCTGGGTCAGGTGCACGTCGAGCGAGCGGGAGACGGCGAGGTACGCGTCGCCCCAGACCTCGTCCATCAGCTGTTGCCTGCTCACCGCGGTGCCGGGCCGCGCGGCGAGCACCGCCAGGACGGCGAACTCCTTCGTGGTGAGCCCGATGTCGTTCCCGCCGACCAGCACCCGCCGTGCCGCGAGGTCGATTTCGACGTCTTCGACGCGGACGACGTCGTCCTGCGGCGCGGACGAGACGGCGGCGCGGCGCACCACCGCGTCCATCCTCGCCAGCAGTTCGGCGAGGCGGACCGGTTTGGTCAGGTAGTCGTCGGCGCCGAGCCGCAGCCCGCGCACCACGGACCGCTCGTCCCCGCGCGCGGTGAGGACCAGCACCGGCACCAGCGACACCTGACGCACCTTCCTGAGGACGTCGAGCCCGTCCATGTCGGGCAGCCCGAGGTCCAGGAGGATCACGTCGGCTTCGCGGTGCCGGTGCAGCGCGTCGCAGCCCCGGATCGCGTGGGAGACGGTGTGGCCGCGCGTTTGCAGTGTCTCGGCGAGCGCGTCGGCGACACTGGTGTCGTCTTCGACGAGCAGCACCCGCACGGCCATACCCTTCCGCCTAGCCTTCTCGGCCGGAAACCAGCTCGGGCTCCGGCTTCTTTTCGAGCTCCGAGGTCTTCGAGGTTTCCCGCATTGTGCCGTAGACGATGAGCGACACCAGGACACAGCCCGCGACGTAGAAGAAGAACACCGATTCGTGGCCCGCCCCCTTCAACGCCTGCGCGATGAGCTCGGCGGTGCCGCCGAAGATCGCCACGGTGAGCGCGTAGGGGAGGCCGACACCGATCGCGCGGATCTTCGTCGGGAACAGCTCGGCCTTCACGATCGCGTTGATCGAGGTGTACCCGGTGACGATCACCAGTCCGGCGAGCATCAGCAGGAAGGCGAGCACCGGCTCCTTGGTCCCGCCCATCAGCGTCATGATCGGGACGGTCAGCAGCGTGCCCGCGATGCCGAAGAACATCAGCAACGGACGGCGGCCGATGCGGTCGGAGAGCTTGCCGGCGAACGGCTGCAGGATCGCGGCGACGAGGATCGCGCAGAACAGGATCAGCGTGACCGTCCGGCGGGGGATGCCCGCGGTGTTCTCCATGAACTTCTGGCTGTAGGTGGCGAAGGTGTAGAAGGAGACCGTGCCGCCGAGGGTGAGGCCGACGACGAGGGCGATCTCCTTGGGGTACTTGATCAGCGCGCGCAGCGTGCCCTTGTCACCTGCGTCCTTGCCGGTGCCGGACGCCTTGGCCGCCTCGAAGCTGGCCGACTCGTCCATCCCGCGGCGCAGGAACATCACCACGACCGCGGCCAGCGCGCCGACGACGAACGCGATCCGCCAGCCCCACGAGGTCAGCTGCTGCTCGGTGAGGACGGCCTGCAGCAGCAGCTGGAGGCCGAGCGCCAGCAACTGGCCGCCGTACAGCGTCACGTACTGGAAGCTGGAGTAGAACCCGCGTTTGCCGGGAGTGGCCACTTCGGACAGATAGGTCGCGGAGGTCGAATACTCGCCGCCGACCGAGAGCCCCTGGATGAGCCGGGCGACCAGCAGCAGGATCGGCGCGGCGATGCCGATCGTGGCGTAGGTCGGGGTCAGCGCGATCATCAGCGACCCGGCCGCCATCAACGTGACGGAAAGCACGAGTGCGCTTCGTCGCCCGAACCGGTCGGCGAACCGGCCCAGCATCCACCCGCCGAGCGGCCGCATGAGGAATCCGACGGCGAACACCGCCGCGGTGCCGAGGAAGGCCGCCGTCGTGTCCTTGGTGGGGAAGAAGGACTTCGCGAAGTACGTGGTGAAGGCGGCGTAGGCGTACCAGTCGTACCACTCGACCAGGTTGCCGATCGAGCCGCGCAGCACGTTGCCGACGACTCGCCTCTCGCTTACGGGCGGCGACGTTTCACCGATCCGGGTTGTCATCTTTGACCTCCTGTGTTCCGGCTCACGGTGAACAATCCGTGACGACGGAGCAAGGTTTCGGCCCGGTTCCTAACATCCGCTTAGGACGGTCGCGGTTACCCGGAGGTAGGGGTGGCGCGGCTCCGGCCGGTCCCGGGTGAGCCGATAACCTCAGGGCGTCAGCGGGACGAAGACGAGGCGAGGAGAGCTCTGTGGCACGGTCGGTACTGGTCACCGGCGGCAACCGCGGCATCGGTTTGGCGATCGCGAAGGACCTCGCGGCGCAGGGACACAAGGTCGCGATCACGCACCGCGGTTCCGGCGCGCCCGAAGGCCTCTTCGGGGTGCAGGCCGACGTCACCGACGCCGAGCAGATCGACGCCGCCTTCAAGCTCGTCGAGGAGCACCAGGGTCCGGTCGAGGTCCTCGTCGCCAACGCGGGCATGACCGACGACACCCTGCTCATGCGCATGAGCGAGGAGCAGTTCACCCGCGTGGTGGACGCCAACCTCACCGGCGCGTACCGGGTCGCCAAGCGCGCCTCCCGCGGCATGCTGCGCGGGAAGTGGGGCCGCTACATCTTCATCTCGTCCGTCGTCGGCCTCACCGGGTCGGCGGGTCAGGTCAACTACGCGGCGAGCAAGGCCGGTCTCGTCGGTCTCGCCCGTTCTCTCGCGCGTGAGCTGGGCTCGCGCAACATCACCTCGAACGTCATCGCCCCCGGGTTCGTCGCCACGGACATGACCGACGAGCTCGGCGAGGACCGCAAGAAGGAGATCCTCGCCCAGGTTCCCTCCGGCCGGTACGCCGAGCCGTCGGAGATCGCCGCCGCCGTCCGCTACCTCGCCTCCGAAGAGGCCGGTTACGTCAACGGCGCGGTGCTGCCGGTCGACGGCGGCCTCGGCATGGGCCACTGACGTCCCCCGTTTTCCCTTACCGACCGCATCATCCCGGACTGGAGGTCCCGTGCCAGGACTGCTCGAAGGCAAGCGCCTGCTGATCACCGGCGTCATCACCGACGCCTCGCTCGCGTTCCACGCGGCCAAGATCGCGCAGCAGGAGGGCGCGAAGGTCGTGCTCACCGGCTTCGGCAGGCTGTCGCTCGTCGAGCGCATCGCCAAGCGTCTCCCCGAGGAGGCGCCGGTGCTGGAGCTGGACGTCACCAACCAGGAGCACCTCGACTCGCTCGCCGACCGGGTCCGTGAGCACGTCGACGGGCTCGACGGCGTGCTGCACTCCATCGGGTTCGCCCCGCAGTCCTGCCTGGGCGCGCCGTTCCTCGACGCCCCCAGCGAGGACGTGAAGGTGGCCGTCGACGTCTCGGCGTACTCCTTCAAGTCCCTCGCCGTGGCGACGCTTCCGCTGCTTTCGCGCGGTTCGTCTATCGTCGGCATGGACTTCGACGCCCGTGTCGCGTGGCCCGCCTACAACTGGATGGGCGTGGCGAAGGCGGCGCTGGAGTCGGTCAACCGGTACCTGGCCCGCGACCTGGGCCCGCAGGGCATCCGGGTCAACCTGGTCAGCGCCGGCCCGATGAAGACCATGGCCGCGAAGTCGATCCCCGGGTTCTCCGACCTGGAGAACGGCTGGGGCGACCGCGCCCCGCTCGGCTGGGACAGCTCCGACCCGGACCCGACCGCGAAGTCGGTCTGCGCCCTGCTGTCGGACTGGCTGCCCGCGACCACCGGCTCGATGATCATGGTCGACGGTGGTCTGCACGCGACCGGCTTCTGAGGTCTTTTCGCGCGTGAAGGCCCCCTTCCCTCGGCTCAGCCGAGGGAAGGGGGCCTTCACGCGCATCAGGGTCAGGGGAGGACGGCGTTGGCCACGTGCCAGGAGTCCTCGAGAAGCAGGTACTTGGTGATCCGGCCGTCGTCGTCCACCTCGAACTGGATGGTGAACGGCGAGTCGATGACCTTGCCGGTGCTGCGGATGGTCGAGCGCAGGCGGCCGATCGCGACCGCGTGCGGTCCGTCGACGAGTACGCGCTCGACGTCGAACCGGTCCTTGATCAGGCCCTTGTCGAGCAGGTCGTAGAACTCGCGGATCTCCGCCGGGTTCCGGCGCGGGCCGATCCACGGGACCAGCTTGGTCGCGCCGGGGATGTCCCACGCGACGGTGTCGGCGAAGAGTTCCGAAGCGCCGTCGGTGTCCCCTGTGGACATCCGGCGGAAGAATTCGTCCAAAGTGGATCGTGTTCGGTCGGTCATGATTTCTCCTTACTGGGTAACGGGTTCGCGGAGCATTCGGGTGTCGTCGGTGCGCTGGACACCGGCGGCGAAGGTGAGCGTGAGCACCGTGGCGACTCCGAGCCCGACACTCACCCACGCGACACTGGGATATCCGAGACCGGCGTCGATCGACTCGCCACCGAGCCACGGGCCGACGGTGTTGCCGACGTTGAACGCGGCTGTCGTGCTCGCGCCGACGAGGGTGGGTGCGTTGCCCGCCACGGCGAAGGCGCGGACGTTCAAAGCGGGGTTGACCCCGAAGCCCGCGACGCCGAACAGGAAGACGGCGAAGATCGCGACCGGGGTCGCCGGGCCGGAGAGCGCGAGCAGGACCAGGGCGAGCAGGGCGAGGGCGAGGCCTCCGTAGAGGGTGGCGAAAGGCCTCGCGTCGGCGAGCCGCCCGCCGACGGTGATGCCGATTAGCGCGCCGAGTCCGAACAGGGACAGCACTCCCGGCACCCAGCTTTCCGGCAGTCCGGCGACCTCGGTCAGCAGGGGCGCGAGGTAGCTGAAGGTCGCGAAGATCATCGCCTGGGCGAAGGCGATCACGCCGAGCGCCAGCCAGAACCGGCCGCCGCGGTAGAGACGGAGCTCGGTCGCGACGTCGGTTTTGTCGTTCCCGTTCTGGGTTTCCGGGACGAGGGCGAAGACGCCGATCAACGCGACGACGGTCAGCGCCGTGACCGCCCAGAAGGCCGCCCGCCAGCCCGCGTGCTGGCCGAGGAAGGTCCCGGCGGGCACGCCGGCGATGTTCGCGATGGTGAGCCCGCCGACCAGGATGGCCAGCGCGCGGCCACGGCGTTCCACCGGGACCAGCGCGACCGCGGTGGCCGCCGCGACCGCCCAGAACCCGGCGCAGGCGACGGCGCTGACGACCCGGGTCGCGAAGAGCAGGGCGTATCCCGTGCCCAGCGCGCCGACGACGTGGGAGAGCCCGAAGACGACGAGCAGGGTCATCAGGGTGGCGCGCCTCGGCACCCTCAAGGTCGCGATCGCCAGCAGGGGAGCGCCGACGACCATGCCGATCGCGAAGGCGGAGATGAGCAGCCCGGCCTCCGGGATGCCGACGTTCAGATCGGCCGCCATCCCCGGCAGCAGGCCGGTGATCATGAACTCGGACGTGCCGAGCGCGAACACGCTCAGTCCGAGTACGCAGACTGCCAAAGGCACGGGTCTTCCCTCCAGTTTTGTATTGATCAGTCCAAAATGTGGGCAGCGTTGCGCACGGGGCTTGATTCGGTTACTTCGCGGCGATCGCGTCCAGTGCGATGCCCGCGACCGCTTCCATCGCCGTCCGGTCGGCGCCGCGCCGGGACATCAGCCGGAGCCCGGCCACGGTGCTGTGCGCGAACTCGGCGAGGTCTTCCGGCTCGCGGGAGCCGTCGACGGTCCCGTCAAGCTGTCCTTCCCTGGCGCAGGCCGCGAGAAGGGCGAGGTGTCGTTTGGTGTCGGCGTCGATCCGCGCTTTGACCTCCGGATCGCGGTCGCCGAATTCGGCCACGGTGTTGACGACGAGGCAGCCCCGGCCGTGGTGGGCGACTTCCTCCTCGATCGTGTACGAGAACAGCGAACGGAACCGCTCGACGCTGGTCTTGGCGTCCTCCAGTAGTGCCGTCCTGGCCACGATCCCGCGCTCCGCATAGTGATCGAGCGCGCGCATGAACAGTTCGTGCTTGCTGCTGAAGGTGTTGTAGATGCTGCTGCGGCCCAGGCCGGTGGCTTCGCAGAGGGCCTGGGTCGACGTGCCCTCGTAGCCGCGAACCCAGAACGCGTCCATGGCGCGCCCGATCGCGGCGCGCTCGTCGAATTCCTTCGGCCTGGCCATGGGAACGACCGTACCAGGTTTTGGATCGCTCAGTTCAAAACGGGCCGGGTCAGCGTGTGTGGCGCCACAGCGGCAAGATGACAGGGTGGGTTATGACGCGCTGCTTTGGCTTTCGTTCGGTGGTCCCGAGGGGCCTGACGAAGTAATGCCGTTCTTGGAGAACGTCACGCGGGGCCGAGGGGTCCCGAGGGAACGGCTGCTCGAGGTCTCCGAGCACTATCAGCACTTCGGCGGGGTTTCGCCGATCAACCGCCTGAACCGGGACGCGATCTCCGCGGTGGAGAAGCAACTCGCCGTGGCCGGGATCGACCTGCCCGTCCACTTCGGCAACCGCAACTGGCGGCCGATGGTCGAGGAGACCCTCGCCGAGATCACCAAGGCGGGCGCTCAGCGCGTCCTGGTGTTCCCCACGAGCGCGTACGGCGGCTATTCCGCCTGCCGTCAGTACGACGAGGACATCGAGCGCGCCCGCGCGTCGGTCGGCGACGGTGCGCCGGAACTGGTGAAGCTGCGGCAGTTCTTCGACCACCCGCTGTTCATCGCCGCCTTCGCCGACGCCGTTCGCGCCGCGCACGCGAAGCTGGGGAACCTGCCCGGAACCAGGACGGTCTTCTGCGCCCACTCGGTGCCGGACTCGGCCGACGCCGCGTCCGGGCCGCCCTCGGAGGGTGGCCACCGCTACTCGCGCCAGATCGCCGAGGCCGCCCGTCTCGTCGCGGCCGAGGCGGGCATCGAGACCTACGACGTCGTCTGGCAGTCGCGCTCCGGCCCGCCGCAGGTACCGTGGCTGGAGCCGGACATCGTCGACCACATCGACGCGTTGCACGCGGACGGCGTCACTTCGGTGGTGGTCTGCCCGGTGGGCTTCGTGTCCGACCACCTCGAAGTGATCTGGGACCTCGACAACGAGGCCGCCGAACGGGCCGCCGAACACGGCATGGGCTTCGCGCGGGCAGCGACTCCGGACACCGATCCGCGCTTCGCTGAGCTGGTCGTCGAGCTGGTCCGTGAGCACACGGAGGGGGCTCCGGCGCGGAAGTTGTCGCCGTTCCCGGCCGCCGGGTGCACGGTGAACGGCGCGCCCTGCGCCGTGGGCTGCTGCGAGCCTGCGAAGCGCCCCGCACGTCCGTAGTCACTCACGAGGCGATGCTCAAGGAACTGCCGGAGAACTCGCCGCACTGGAGGGTGAGGCCGGGATTCGGTCCGCCGATCATGTCCTCCGCCCGTCCCTTGATCTCGTACTGGACCTTGCCCGCGAGTTCGCGCGGAGATTCCCCGCGGTCGGCCGCCGAGGTGGGTGCCGGGCTCGGTACGGGTTCCGTACTGGCTTCGTCGTATCGCGGCCCGCAGGCGCTGAGCAGGGCGATCGACGCGGCGGCGAGGGCCGGTGCGGCGGCGGTTCATCGGGCTTTCCTTCACGTGGCGGTGATCCGTGACAGGTGCAGGTCGATCAGGGCGATGGCCTCTTCGCCGGTCTGGTAGCCCAGCAACACCGCGTCTCCCAGTCCGGACACCAGGGCCAGGAGCGAGACGGCCTCGGCGGGCGGGTCCACAGTGGACACGAGAGCACCGTCGTCCCGTGCGGCTGAGAGCATGGCCGCCACCGCGTCGCGGAGCTGGCCGTGGCCGGTCCGGAAGTGGCCGGCGATCTCCGGGTCCTTGAGCGCGCGCACCAGGAAGGCGTTGGCCACCAGCGCGTCGTTCCGGGCGGCGTCGTCGAGGGGGAGTAGCGCGACGAGCAGATCCCGGACGCCGGGTTCGCCGGCCGAGGCGATGCGCTCCTCGACTCCGCCTCGCAAGGTCGTCGCCGCGTAGCGCAGCATGTCGTCCCTCGACGCGAAGTAGTGCTGGACGAACCCCTTCGAGATGCCGGCTTCGGCCGCGACCTCGTTCAGGCTGACCGCTTCGAGTCCCCGGTCGGCCGCGATGCGGCGGACGGCCGCGGCGATCTGCCGCCGCCGTTCCTCGTGATCGACTCGTTTGGGCAACCCTGCCTCCTTTGCAGTCCGATCGGATTGCAAACTTGTCACCAACTGCTTTACAATCCGATCGTACCGTAACGAGGAGGGGTGCGAATGAAGGTGGGCGGTTTTTCCACGCCGGAGGCGCGAGCCGAGTACGAGGCCGTCTACGAACGAGGTCTGGCGGCTTTGCCCGCGCCGGCCGGGATCCACGACGTCCCGACGGCGTTCGGGGTGGCGCGGGTGTACCGGTTCGGGCGGCCGGGCGGTACGCCGATCGTGCTGCTGCCCGGGCGCGCGGGTACCGCGGTGATGTGGGCACCCAACCTCGAGGCGCTGCTCCGGCACGGCGAGGTGTACGCCGTGGACCTCATCGGCGAGCCCGGGCGCAGCGAACAGACGGTTCCCATCCGCGACGGCGCGGATCAAGCCACCTGGCTCGGGACGGTGCTCGCGGAACTCGATCTGACGGCCGTGCACCTGATGGGGTACTCGTTCGGTGGCTGGCTCGCGGCCAACTTCGCCGCGCGGGCGCCGGAACGGCTGAAGTCGGTCACGCTCATCGATCCCGTACTGACGTTCGGCGGACTGACCGTGGGATTGGTCGTCCGTGCCACGCTTTCCGCGGTCCCCGTCGTCGACCGATGGGCCCGCCCGTCGTTCCTCCGGTGGATCTCCGGGGGCGCGGAGGTCGACGCCACGGATCCGGTCGCGCGGGTGATCGACGAGGGAATGCGGACCTACCGCATCGCCCTGCCGTTGCCCCGGTTGATCACCGACGATCAGTTGCGTTCGCTGCGGATGCCCGTGCTGGCCCTGGTGGCCGGGCGCAGCGTCATCCACCACCCCGCGCGTGCGGCCGCGCGCGCCCGGGACCTGCTGCCGCGGGGAGAGGTCGAACTGTGGCCGTCGGCGACCCATGCCATCGCGGGCGAAGCGGCGGCGGAGGTCAATGCGCGAGTGCTGGCTTTCCTGGCCGACTGCGAAGCCATCGGAAACGCGCCGTCGTGACCGCGCGTGGTGGCCGGAATCCGACGCTCGCGCTCCTGCTCTGGGATGTCGCGCTGCCCTTAGCCGCCTACTACGGGCTTCGACTCGCCGGACAGAGCGAGCAGGTCTCGCTGCTGGCGGGGGCCGCGATCGCCGCTTTCCGGATCGTCTGGGTCGCTGTCCGGGACCGCTCGTTCGACGGCTTCGCCGCGTTGCTGGCCGGAGTCCTCGGCGTCGGGCTCGTTCTTTCGCTATTCACCGGTGACGCGAGATTCTTGTTGCTGAAAGAGTCCTTCGGTACCGCGACCGCGGGGATCGTGCTGCTGGTGAGCTGTTTCAGCCACACCCCGATGGTGCTCATCGCCGTGCGTGCCGGGTCGAGCGTGGCCAAACGCGCCGAGATCGACCGGCTCGCCGGCGAGGTGCCGGGCTTCCGCCGCGCGTTCACCCGGATGTCCGCGGTGTGGGGAGTGGCCCTGCTCCTGGAGGCCGTGGTGCGGGTGCCGCTGGTCTACACCTTGTCGGCCGACGTGATGAACGGCCTCAGCGTGGTCCTGCTCATCGCCGTCATCGGCGGGCTCTCGCTGTGGTCCGTCCGATATGCCGGGAAAGTGCTGGCTACGGGTGGCGGTCCGCCTGGTCCGCGAACACCCGCACCGCTTCGTTGATCGCCGCGTACCGGGCACCCCTGACGGCATCGGTCAGCGGCCGCAACGCCTCGGCCCGTCGCAGCGCCGCCGACGCCGACAGCGCGCCGCCCGGGTCGTCGGACTCGGCGATCGCGAGGATCGCCGCGATCTCCTCCGCCCGCTGCAGGACCCGCAGCGACCGGCTGGGCATCCCGGCAGGCCAGGGCGCGTCGGTGGCCGACCGCAGCCGCGCCGAGAGTTCCGCCCGCACCCCCGGCCGGTCGCGGGCGACGTCGAGTGACTGCAGTGCGCCGGCGCTCGCGCGGATCGCGTCGGTCAGGCCGTGTTCCGACTCGCCGAGCGGCCGGTACTCGAGGACACCCGGCGTCGGCACCGAGTAGACGGTCCACCGCATCAAACCCTCGGCGATCGCCTCGGGGACGAGCCCGTAGCCGAGATCCGGCAGGACGACGGCCTCGCCGGTCCGCAGCGCGGCCTCGGTGAACGGACCGCCACCGCCGAGGCCGCGGACGTCGCCGGGCACCGGGAGGAGCAGGTGGAGGCTCTTCGCGCCCTGCGAGCGCAGGGCGAGGAGCAGCTGGACCGGAGTCGCCGCGCGGTTGAACGCCAGCGGCAGGTCGAACGCCTCGGCGGCCGCGGCATCCGCGGCGACGAAGTCGTGGGCTTCGCCCCAGACCTGAAGGGCGTCAAGGACGTCGTCGGAGGCGGCGGCTCCGTTCAGCCACGCCGAAGACCAGACCGCGAGGGTCGCACTAGGACGGCACACCGCGTTGATTTTAGTCGTGCTTTCTACGAAACCGGGAAATGGGCACGTTATCGAGGGGTGAAGCAGAGGTGTCGTGCACGGGCGCGGGTCTGGTGGCCCGCCGTAGCGCCATCGCGCCGGTCTGCGCGTGGGGTCGTGAGTGGCGGTTCTGGTGGACATGTATCTGCTTCCCTGCTGGACCCTGATGTGGGCGAGTGGGGAAGATTTGGGACGTTCAACGTCCGGAATCTTCCCCACTCGGCTGCCGGTCGTGAGATGAGCACTGGCACGGTCTTGATCAACGGAGGATCGGGGACGTTGAGTGTCCCCGATCCTCCGTTGATCAAGCTCCGAGACCGGACCTGCCCATCGACGATGAAGGAATCGGGACACTCAACGTCCCAATTCCTTCATCGTCAACACCCGGGACACGCGTGAGCCGCCACCCCGTTGCGGTCAGGTGGCCCTGTGAACCGAGTGTGGAGAATTCGGGACGTTGAACGTCCCGAATCCTCCACGCTCGAACTTGCCGCGGTGAGATTCCGGTGTCATCGAGCTCCGAGACCGGAGCGACCCCCTCGACTCCCGCACCTCACCTTCGCCCTGGTCACGCGTAAGTAGGCAAATACCGGTCCGCTCAATGACCCTTGGGTTTCAGCAGCCCCAGGTGGAAGGCCTCCGCCACCGCGGCGGCCCGGTCGCCGACGCCCAGCTTTCCGTAGATGTTCAGTAAATGGGACTTCATGGTCGCTTCGGTGATGAACAACCCCGCCGCGGCCTCCCGGTTGGTGTTCCCGGCCGCCACCAGCCGCAGCACCTCCAGTTCCCGCTCGCTGAGCGGCCCCGGCGCGGGCGTGCGCATCCGGTCCATCAGCGTGGCCGCGACCGACGGCGCGAGCACGGCCTCGCCCCGGGTGGCCGCGCGGACGGCTCGGAGCAGCTCGTCGCGGGGCGCGTCCTTGAGCAGGTAGCCCGTCGCACCGGCTTCGATGGCGGGAAGCACGTGCGTGTCGGCGTCGTAGGTGGTCAGGACGAGTACCCGCGCCGGGTTTCCCCTCGCGGCCAGCTCGCCGATCGCAGTGAGGCCGTCCGTCCCCGGCATCCGCAGATCCATCAGGACGACGTCCGGGCGCACGCTCTCGGCGAGCCGTGCACGGCGGTTTCGCTCAACACCCCGGTGATCGTGGACTTGTCCACGCCGTGGGCCTGCGCGGTCCCGGCCACCACCGCCACCGCGGTGACACCGGGCACCAGCCGAGGCCACGGCAGGAGCCGGAACGCGTACACGTACAGCACGGGCGTGAAGCAACCGAACCAGGGCGCTTCGATCACGAGGACCAGCGTGATCGCGGTCAGCACGCCGAGGAAGACGGCCGTCACCGACAGGCGTGAGCGCCACGACCGGGGTGCGGCCAGCATGCCCAGCATCCATCCGGCGGCGACCCCGCACAGGACGAGCTCTTTCACCAGGGGTCCGTCGGCCACGAACGTGAAAGCGGTGAGGATCGCCAGGAGCACGAACGACAGCACCGTCACCACCGGACCTGTCTCCGGCTCGACGCTCATCCACCACCTCCTTCGTCAGCGTGCGGCCGATCGCCGGGCACGGGTCCAGTCTGGTGCGCGGCCGCCCGCTCCCGCATCAACCGACCTCTTGAGGTTCCCTCCACCGTTCGGTTGATCCAGAGCTGGAGTTGGTTCACGTCGACAGGGGCCATGATCGCGACGTAGCGTCGAACGGGTGAACGATGTTCCCGCAACTCTGCCCCGGACCGCCGGGGACCTTCGCGCGGCCGGCCACCTGCCGCGTTCGATCAAACAAGAACTGCACGACAACCTGCTCGCCAAGCTCCGTGCCGGGGAAGACCCGTGGCCCGGGATCGTCGGTTTCTCGCGCACCGTGCTGCCCCAGCTGGAACGCGCGCTGCTGGCCGGGCACGACGTCGTCCTCCTCGGTGAACGCGGCCAGGGCAAGACCCGGCTGCTGCGCACGCTCGCGGGACTCCTCGACGAGTGGACACCCGTCATCGAGGGCGCCGAACTGGCCGAGCACCCGCTCGACCCGATCACCCCGGGATCGCGCCGCCGCGCGGCCGAACTCGGCGACGCCCTGCCGGTGACCTGGCGCCACCGCGACGAGCGCTACACGGAAAAGCTGGCCACGCCGGACACTTCGGTCGGTGACCTGATCGGCGACGTCGACCCGGTGAAGGTCGCCGAAGGCCGCAGCCTCGGTGACCCCGAGACCATCCACTTCGGACTCGTCCCGCGCGCCCACCGCGGCATCGTGGCGATCAACGAGCTGCCCGACCTCGCCGAGCGCATCCAGGTCGCGCTGCTGAACGTGATGGAGGAACGCGACATCCAGGTTCGCGGGTACACCCTGCGCCTGCCGCTGGACGTGCTGCTGGTGTCGACGGCCAACCCGGAGGACTACACCAACCGCGGCCGCATCATCACCCCGCTCAAGGACCGGTTCGGCGCGGAGATCCGGACGCACTACCCGCTCGACGTCGAGTCCGAGATCGCGGTCGTGCGGCAGGAGGCGCATCTGGTCGCCGAGGTCGGCGAGCCGCTGCTGGAGGTGCTCGCCCGGTTCGTGCGGAACCTGCGCGAATCGCCCGCCATCGACCAGCGGTCCGGTGTCTCGGCCCGGTTCGCCGTCGCGGCGGCGGAAACCGTGGGCGCGGCGGCACTGCGCCGGTCCGCGCTCACCGGTGAGGAGCCCGCCGTGGCGCGGCCGGTCGACCTCGACGCGGTGCCCGCGGTGCTGCGCGGCAAGCTCGAATTCGAGCCGGGGGAGGAGGGACGCGAGACCGAGCACCTCGTGCACCTGCTGCGCCGGGCGGTCGCGGAGACGGCCCGCTCCCGGTTCGCCGGGCTGGACCTCGTGCCGCTGGCCGACGCCGTCGAGAACGGGCACCTGGTGGCCACCGGGGAACGTGTGCCCGGCAAGGACGTCCTCGCCGCCCTGCCCGAACTGCCGGTACTCCACGACGTCGCCGCGCGGGCGGGCGTCGGCCCGGACGAACCGGCGGGGCGGATCGCGGCCGCTGTCGAACTGGCGCTGGAATCCCTGTTCCTGTCGAGGAAGCTCGCCAAGGACTCCGACGACACGACGACCGTCTACGGCCGATGAGCACCGTCCCGGAGGGGTATTCGTACGGGCCGTGGCACGACGGCCCGGATCCGCTGGCGCCGCCCGCCGATCTGCGGGACGCGCTCGACGAGATCGGCCGGGACGTCATGGCCGGCGCCTCGCCCCGGTCCGCGCTGGAAGAACTGTTGCGGCGCGGCACCCCGCGCACCGCCGGGCTGGACGAGCTGACCAGGCGGCTCTGGCAGCGCCGCTCGGAGATCCAGCGGCGGCACCGGCTGGACGGCACGCTCCAGGAGGTCCAGCGGCTGCTGGACGAGGCGCTGGAGGCCGAGCGGCGCGAGCTGTTCCCCGACCCGGACGACGACGCCCGTTTCCGCGAGGCGCAGCTGGACGCGCTTCCGCCGGGAACGGCGGCGGCCGTCCGCGAACTCGGGCAGTACGACTGGCGCTCCCGGCATGGCCGGGAGAACTACGAGAAGATCCGCGACCTGCTCGGGCGTGAGCTGCTGGATTCCCGCTTCGAGGGAATGAAGGAAGCACTCCAGAACGCCGGGCCGGAGGACGTCGAGCGCGCCAACCGGATGCTCGCCGACCTCAACGGCCTGCTGGCCGCGCACGCGCAAGGGCGTGAGGACGTGCCCGAGCGGTTCGCGGAGTTCATGCGTGAGCACGGCGAGTTCTTCCCGGAGAACCCGAAGAACGTCGAGGAACTGATCGACGTCCTCGCCGCTCGCGCCGCGGCCGCGCAGCGGATGCTCAACTCGATGACGCCGGAGCAGCGTGCCGAGCTGGCCGAACTGTCACAGCAGGCGTTCGGCGATCCCCGCCTCGCGCAACAGCTGTCCACTTTGGATTCCCAGCTGAAAGCGCTGCGGCCGGGAGAGGACTGGACGTCGTCGGAACGGTTCCGGGGCGACGATCCACTCGGTCTCGGCGAGGGCGCCCGGGCGATGTCCGATCTCGCCGAGTTGGACGCGCTGGCCGAACAGCTCGGCCAGTCCTACCCCGGCGCGAGGCTGGAGGACATCGACGTCGACGCCCTCGAACGGCAGCTCGGACCGGACGCCGGTGTCGACGCGCGGCGGCTGTCCGAACTGGAACGCGAGCTCCGGCGGCAAGGACTCTTCGAACGCGCGCCCGACGGCACGCTCCGGCTGTCTCCCAAGGCTTTACGACGGCTGGGGGAGACGGCGCTCGCCGACGTCGTGGCCGCGCTGCGCGGCAAGGCGGGTCAACGGGAGACCGAGTCCGCCGGAGCCGCGGGCGAGCCGACCGGCGCGACCAGGCCGTGGCGGTTCGGGGACATGCAGCCGTGGGACGTCTCCAGGACGGTCCGCAACGCGGTCCTGCGCTCGGTTTCGGTGGGCGGGCGGTCCGTCCGGATGGACGTCTCCGACGTCGAGGTGATCGAGACCGAGCACCGGTCGCGCGCGGCGGTGGCGCTGCTCGTGGACACCTCGTGGTCGATGGTGCAGGAGGGCCGCTGGCTGCCGATGAAGCGGACGGCGCTCGCGCTGCACCAGCTGATCAGCACCCGGTTCCGCAACGACGCGCTCCAGCTGATCACCTTCGGCCGCTACGCCACGTCGGTCGAACTGGCCGAGCTGGTCGGCCTGGAAGGCGCCTGGGAGCAGGGCACCAACGCCCATCACGCCCTGTTGCTCGCCGGACGGCACCTGCGGCGGCATCCCGACGCGCAGCCGGTGGTCCTGATGGTCACCGACGGCGAGCCGACGGCACACCTGGAACCCGACGGAACGGCGGAATTCGACTACCCGCCTCAGCCGAGGACACTGCTCAAGACACTGTCCGAAGTGGACCGGATGGCGAAGCTGGGCGCGTCGGTCACGGTGTTCCGGCTGGGGGACGATCCGCGGTTGACGGAGTTCGTCGACCTCATCGCGCGCCGCTCGGGCGGCCGGGTCGTCGCTCCCGACCTCGACGGGCTCGGCGCCGCGGTGGTCGGCGACTACCTGCGGACCAGGAAGCGGTAGCTCAGCGGCCGGTCACCTTGATCCTGGCGCCCCGCGCCGGTTCCAGGGTGATCGGCCGCGACCGGACCCGCTCCGGGCGCGCGTGTTCCGGGGCGACGGTGAACCGGCCGAACAGCTCCCGCAGCACGATCGTGGCCTCCATCAGGGAGAACCCCGCGCCGAGACACCGCCGCGCGCCGCCGCCGAACGGCAGCCAGCTACCGGCGGGCGGCGGGCCCTCGAGGAACCGCTGCGGCCGGAAGACCTTCGCGTCGGGATGGTGGTCGTCCTCGCCGTGGACGACGATGATCGACGGCATGACGTCGAACCCGGCCGGGATCCGGTAGCCGCCGATCTCGACGTCCTCGGTCAGCCGCCGGACAACCTCGCCGACCACCGGGCGCAGCCGCATCGCCTCCTTGATCACCGCTTCGAGCGCCTTCTCGTCACCGTCGTCCGCCGCGCGCGTGGTGAACGCGGCCTGCCCGGGATCACGGGAAAGCTCGTGCAGCGCCCAGGCGAGCGCTGTCGCGGTGGTCTCGTGCCCGGCGAGCAACAGGGTGACCAGCTGGTCGCGGAGTTCCACGTCGGTCAGCTCGTCCCCGTCACCGGGCACCGTGATGAGCCGCGACAGGACGTCGGTGCGCTGGTCGAGGTCGGTGGCCCGGCGCCGTTCGGAGATCTCGGCGTAGAGCAGTTCGTCGACGCGGGCCTGACGTTCGGCGTACGTGCGCCACGGCCGGTAGCGCCGCAGACGCGGGTTTTGCCACCCGAGCAGCTGGACCAGGTCGAGCTCCACCAGATGCCCGATCAGGCGCCGGAGCTCGTCGAGCCGCGGCCCTTCGGCGACGCCGAACACCACCCGAAGGATGATCTCCATGGTCAGCGCGCGCATCCGGTCGTGCGCGCCGAACGCCCGGTTCTCCGGCCAGCGGTCGAGTTCGGCCCTGGTCAGCCCGGTGATCATGTCGCGGTAGCCGCGCAGCGCCGCGCCGTTGAACGCGGGCATCAGCAGTTTCCGCGCGCGCAGATGCCGGTCCTCGTCGGTGACCAGGATGGAATGCTCGCCCATCAACGGTTTCAGGACGATGTTGCCCTCACCCGCGTGGAAGGTGGTGACCGGTCCGGAGAACACGGTCTTGATGTCCTCGAGATCGGTGAGCATGACGATGTCCCGGTGCGGCGCGAACTTCATCCGGACGACGGATCCGTAGCGGCGGCTGAGCAGTGGGAGCACGCGGTGCCGCAGATTGCCGACGACGAGCGTCTGGACGAGGGCGGGCAGCGGGGGCCCGGGCGGAAGTGCGGGCGGCACGGTGGTTCCAGCTCTCCCCATCCTTCGTTTTTACGCGCTGTCCGGGATGGAGTCCACCTACGCTGGGCCGATGGGGTATCCGGTGGGAAAGGTCGCGGCGCTGTCCGGGATCACCGTGCGCACGCTGCACCACTACGACGAGATCGGCCTGCTGTCACCGAGCGGGCGGACGGCGGGTGGCTACCGCAGCTACAGCGAAGACGACCTCGATCGCTTGCAGCGAGTCCTGTTCTACCGCGAACTCGGGTTCGGGCTGGAAACGATCGCGAAGGTCATCGAAGACCCGGACGTGGACGCGCTGGAGCACCTGCGGCGTCAGCGGACGCTGCTCGTGGAGCGGATCGGTGAGCTGACGCGGATGGTCGACTCCGTCGATCGGGTGATCGCGGCCAAGCAGGTCGGAGGCGCGCTGACACCCGAGGAGCGGTTCGAGGTCTTCGGCGAGTACCGCGAACCGGAGGGGTACGCGGAGGAGGCCGTCCGCCGGTGGGGCGAGACCCCGCAATGGCGGGCGGCGGCCGTGCCACTGTCCAAGGAGGAGTGGATCGAGGCGGAGAAAGTCCGGCAGGACTGGGTGGGCCGTCTGCTCGACGTCGTCGACTCCGGCGCGTCCGCGGACAGTGCCGCGGCGATGGACCTCGCCGAGGAGCACCGCCTGATGCTGGCCGCGTTCATGGGCGAGTGCGGTCACGCGCTGCACCGCGAGATCGCCGGGATGTACGCGACCGACCCGGTCCAGCTCGGCTTCCTGGTCCGTGAGCCGGACCAGCGGCCGGGCCTCGGGGAGTACATCCGGGACGCGATCCACTCCAACGCCGACCGGTCCTGAAGGGGCGAGTTCGGTTACTCCGGCCGTGTCCGGCTCCCACCGGACGGGAACGGCGCGGCGGCTCCGCTTACAGTCGGGGTATGCAGACTTGGTCATCGGTCGACGTGCCCCGTATCCCCGGCACCCCCCGTCCGCTGCGGCTCCACGACACCGCGACGGGGCAGATCCGCCCCACGGCGCCCGGGTCCACCGCCCGGATGTACGTCTGCGGCATCACGCCGTACGACGCCACCCATCTGGGGCACGCCGCCACGTATCTGACATTCGACCTGGTGAACCGCCTGTGGCGCGACGCCGGGCACGACGTCCACTACGTGCAGAACGTCACGGACATCGACGAGCCCCTGCTGGAGCGGGCCGAGCGCGACAAGGACGACTGGGTCGTCCTCGGCATGCGCGAGACGGCGTTGTTCCGCGAGGACATGACCGCGCTGCGGGTGCTCCCGCCGCGGCAGTTCGTCGGCGCCGTGGAGAGCATCCCGGAGATCGTCGAGGTCATCGCCAAGCTGCTGGCGAACGGCAGCGCCTACCGCGCCGACGACGCGGAGTACCCGGACATCTACTTCGACCACAACGCGACCGGGCACTTCGGTTCCGAGTCGAACTACGACGCCGAGACCATGGCGAAGTTCTTCGCCGAACGCGGCGGCGACCCGGACCGGCCGGGCAAGCAGCACCCGCTCGACGCGCTGCTGTGGCGGATGGCGCGGCCGGGCGAGCCGTCGTGGGAGTCCGAACTGGGCGCGGGACGGCCGGGCTGGCACATCGAGTGCAGCGCGATCGCGGTCAACCGGCTCGGCCTCGGCTTCGACGTCCAGGGCGGCGGCTCGGACCTGATCTTCCCGCACCACGAGTACAGCGCCGCACACGCGGAGGCCGTCGCGGGGGACCGGCCGTTCGCGCGGCACTACGTGCACGCCGGGATGATCGGCCTCGACGGCGAGAAGATGTCGAAGTCGCGCGGGAACCTCGTGTTCGTGTCCCGGCTGCGTGCCGACAAGGTCGACCCGGGCATCATCCGGCTCGCGCTGTTCGCCGGCCACTACCGCGAGGACCGGCCGTGGACCGCTCAGTTGCACGCGGACGCCGCCGACCGTCTCGGGCGCTGGCGCGACGCCGTCTCGCTCGCCACCGGCCCGGCCGCCGAGGACACCGTCGCGCGCCTGCGCGACCACCTCACCGACGACCTCGACACGCCGAAGGCGCTCGCGGCCGTCGACGCCTGGGTGGAGCAGGCGCTGAACCGTTCGGGCGCCGACCCGGCGGCGCCCGGGCTGATCCGGAACGCCGTTGACGCGCTGCTCGGCATCGAGCTCTGAGAAACGTCATGAAAGGGGCTTTCAGGACAAAATTCGTCCTGAAAGCCCCTTTCATGACACCCGTATAACGCCCTACACGGCGACGCGACCGGCTTCCAGCCGAAGGTGGTCACCCGCCCAGTCCCGCCGCAGCCACCGGTCATGGGAAGCGATGACGACGGCACCGGGCGCGGATTCGAGCGCGGCGAACAACTCCTCGGCCAAGGTGAGCGAGATGTGGTTCGTCGGCTCGTCCAGCAGGAGCACCTCCGGCGGATCGGCGATCAGCAATGCCAGCGCAAGCCGCCGCCGTTGCCCGACCGACAGCGCGCCGACCCTGGTCCCGAGATCACGCGGAGCCAGCAGGCCGAGGCCGCGCAACGGTGGAGCGCCCTCGCCGAGAGCTTCTGCGTAGGTCCGCTGGGCGGTCTTCTCCGGTTCGGCGAACGCGACATCCTGTGCCAGCATGCCGATCCGCACCCCGCGTCCGGAAAGGACGGTCCCGGAGTCCGGCGTCAGCGCGCCGGCGAGGACGGACAGCAGCGTCGACTTCCCGGCGCCGTTCCCGCCGGTGATCAGAAGCCTCGACGTCGTCGTGATGTCGAGGGTCGTCAGGCGCAGCCGCCCGGCGATCTCGAGGTCCCGTACCGAGATCGCCGTCTTGTCCTCACCGGGCTCCCCGGTCAGTCCGCCCTGGAACCGCAGGGGCGCGGGTGGTTTCCGCACCTGGTCGCGTTCCAGTTCGTCCAGCCGCAGTTGCGCGTTGCGGACCCGTCGTGAGATCTGCTTCTGCACCCTCCCGGTCTTGAAGTCGTAGAGCATCTTGGCGTTGTCGCGCTGCGGCCGGTTGTGCGCGACGTTGCGCGCGGTGACGGCCACCGATTCGCGCAGTTCCTTGAGTTCGTCCTGCTCCTCGGCGTAGCGCTGTTCCCAGCGCGCCCGCTCGGCCCGTTTCTGGTCGAGGTAGTCGGAATACGTGCCGCCATACCGGGTCGGGCCGCCCAGCGCGGGGTCGAGGTCGACGATGTCGGTGCACACCGCGTCGAGGAACACGCGATCGTGTGACGACAGCACGAGAACACCGGTCAGTGAAGCGAGATGGTGCTCCAGGAACTCCATCGCGGCGTCGTCGAGATGGTTCGTCGGCTCGTCCAGGATCAGCGTTCCCGGCCGCCGGATCAGCAGCGCGGCGAGGCCGAGTCGCGACCGCTGCCCGCCCGACAGTGTGCCCAGTTCCCGCTCCGGGTCGATCCCGGCGAGCCCGAGACCCGCGCACACCACCTCGGCCCGCCTGTCGGCGTCCCAGAGATCGTGCGCCTGGGCCCATTCGAGCGCGGTGCCGTACTCGTCGAGCACCGCCGTGTCGTCCGGGCGTTCGGTGAGCGCTTCGGTCAGTTCATCGAGTCTCGCCGACGCTTGCCGGATCTCGGCGAGCGCGTCGTCGATGACGTCGGAGAACCGCGCTGTCAGCGGGAAAGGCAACTCCTGCAAGAGGAATCCGAGGTCGTCGCCGCGCAGCACCTCGCCGGCGTCGGGTTCTCCGACCCCGGCCAGCAGCCGCAGGAGCGTGGACTTGCCGACGCCGTTCTCGCCGACCAGTCCGAGCCGCTGCCCGGCCGAAGCGGTCAGGTTCACGCCGTCGAGCACGACGCGGGCACCGTAAGAGTGGACGAGGTCCTTGGCGATCAGGGAAAGAGACATACGACATCACCGCGTTTCTTCGGACATGGCTGATCCCCGCCGGGCCTCGTCGCTTACGGGAGCAGTGCTCGACCGAAGCCGCCTCGGAACGGGGAAGGTGGGATGTCAGTTCTTCATGATGCGAAGATTCTAACGCAACCGGTGTAGCGTTAGTCAACCCCATTTTCGGGAGACCCGGATCGCAGCCGGGTGGCTTCTCGTTCGGCGAAGGCGCGCCCCTCGGCCATGACGCCGAGTAGCGCGGCGAGCTGGCGCCGGTCCAGGCGGCCGAGGCGGTCGCCGAAGAACCGGGCCATGGGGGAGTACAGGTCGGAGACCTCGCCGAGCCGGTCCGGCAGCGGGCGGATCAGGAGACGACGGCGATCGGCCGGATCCGGGACCCGTTCGACCAGGTTCCGCGCCTCCATGCGATCGAGCATCCGCGTCGCCGCGCCGGTGGTCATGCCGAGAGCCCGTGCCAGCCGGGTCGGGGAGGTCGCGGCGCCGCTGATGACCAGCTGGAGCCCGTGCAGCTCGGTGGCGCTGATCCCGAGCCGGTCCGCCATGGCCGTGTGGAACAGGACGGTGGCGCTGACGAACCGGGGGATCTCCAAAGCCGCCGCGGTGGCGAGTTCTCGCTGGTCAGGCATGCGTGTTCCCGGTGCAGTAGTTGACTTGTGCAGTTACTGAGGTGTGCAGCAGCTGCCGTGGCAAGGATATCGAGAGCGGTTTGACATCCTCGCGGCCACCTGCAACTCTGAAAGAGAACTTTCGAAAGACTTCTTTCAGATTGGATCGGGACGATGGCCGGGTTGCCGCCGCGCAAGCGGATCGAAGACGTCGAGCTGATGCGGGCGCTGGCGCATCCGCTGCGTTCGGCGCTGGTGGACCACCTGATGGCGGTCGGTCCGAGGACCGCGAGCGAGTGCGCGACGGCAGTGGGCTCGACGGCCTCGAACTGCAGCTGGCATCTGCGTCAGCTGGCCCAGCACGGCCTCGTGGAGCGTGTCGAGGGGGAGGACGGGCGAGAGCGGCCCTGGCGGGCCTGCCAGGTCGGTATCGAGTTCGGCGACGATCCGGAACTGCGCGGGGCGCAACTGGCGGTCGTGGGAACGACGGTGGCGCGGGAGAAGGAGCTGATCGAGCGGTATCTCGACGCCGCCGACCAGCTCGACAAGGAATGGCAGGACGCCTCCGGGATCAACACGTACTCGCTGCGGGTGACCGCGGCCGAGCTGGACGAGCTGGTCCGGGGGATCGACGCGCTCGTGCGGCCTTACGTCAGCACGATCCGCGAAGACGTCCCTGAGGGAGCCCTGGCCGTCCATTTGGGACTGCGGGCCTTCCCGCGCATCGACGCCGAGGGGAAACCGAGCGCATGAAACCGTTGAGAGAACCCGCCTTCGCGCGGTTGTGGACCGCCGCCTTCTTCTCCGAGACCGCCGAGTGGATGCTGCAGATCGCGTTGCCGGTGTTCGTCTTCCAGGCGACCGGTTCCGCGGCCACCACGGCGTTGAGCATCGTGCTCGGCCTGCTGCCCGCGGTCCTGCTCAGCCCGATCGCCGGGGTGATCGCGGACCGCTGGAACCGGCGGCTGGTGCTGTGCGTGGTGTGCGCGGGGCAGGCGTTCGTCGCGCTGCCGCTGCTGTTCGTCGCGTCCGGCGGCCCGGTGTTCGTGATCTACGGGGTCATGGCCGCGCAGGCGGGCCTGGCTTCGCTGTTCGAGCCCGCCCGCAACGCGCTCGTGCCGGAGCTGGTCGCGCCGGACGAGCTGATCGGCGCCAACGGCCTCATGAGCATCAACGGCAGCGTCGCGCGTCTCGCCGGAGGCTGGGCGGGCGGCCTCCTGCTCGGTTTCGGTGGCCTGGGCTGGGTCGTGGTGGCCTATCTCGGCGTGCTGGTGGTCGGTTCGGCCCTGCTGGCGCGCCCGTTCCGGCGGGTCGCCGCGCCCAAGGAAGCGGGACCGCACGAGCCGGTGCTGCGAGCCTGGCTCGACGGGCTTCGCGAGATCGGCCGCGAAGGGCGACTTCGCCTCGCCGGGGTCGTCGTGGTGCTGACGTCCCTGGCACAGGGGATGTTCTTGGTGCTGTTCGTGGTCTTCGTGCTCGACATCCTCAACGGCACCGAAGGCGACGTCGGCCTGCTTCGCGGCGTGCAAGCGCTCGGCGGGCTGGCCGCGGGATTCGCCGTCGCCACCTTCGCCCGCAAGGTCGCTCCCGCCGCTCTGCTCGGCTGGGGAGGGCTCGCGCTCGGCCTGCTCTCGGCGGTGATCTGGAACCTGCCGGCGCTGACCGCGTCGCTGGGCGTCTTCATCGGACTCTTCGGGCTCGTCGGCGCCCCCGGGGTACTGGCCGGATCCGGTCTGCTCTCGCTGGTCCAGACGACAGCGTCCCCGGAGCGGTCCGGCCGCGTCCTGAGCACCATGTTCGCCGCGACGGCCGGGTTCACCGCGCTGGGCGCGCTGCTGGCGGGCGGGCTGGTGAGCGTGCTGGGCACCGGCGTCCTGCTGAACCTCCAGGCGGGCCTGCACGTTGCCTCGGCGGTGACCGTCCTGTGTGTTCCGGCGTCGGGCCGGTTACGCCGTGATGCGGTTTCGGCGGTTCCCCGGCCCGGGTGAAGCTACGGTGGTGGAGTGCCGCATCTCTTCGCCACCAGCGATCTCCACGTCACCCATGAAGGCAACGCCCCGCTCGTCGACGAGGTCGTGCCCCGGACCCCCGACGACTGGCTGCTCGTGGTCGGTGACGTCGCCGAACGCGCCGAATCCGTGATCGGGGTGCTCAAGACCTTGCGGGAACGCTTCGCGAAGGTCGTCTGGGTGCCCGGCAACCACGAACTGTGGACCACCCAGAAGGACGAATGTCAGCTGCGGGGCCAGGCGCGCTACGAGCACCTGGTCGACCGCTGCCGGGAGATCGACGTGCTCACCCCGGAGGACCCGTACCCGGTGTGGGAGCACCAGGACAAGCCGCTGACGATCGCCCCGCTGTTCGTGCTCTACGACTACAGCTGGCGCACCCCCGCGGCCGACGGGCTGCCGTTGCTGGCGGCCGTCGAGCAGGCGCGCGAGGCCGGTGTGCTGTGCACGGACGAGTTCTTCCTGCACCCCGACCCGTATCCCAGCAGGCAGGCATGGTGCGCCGACCGGGTGAAGATCAGCACGGAGCGGCTGGAGGCGATCCCGGAGGACCACGGGACGATCCTGATGTCGCACTGGCCGCTGCACCGCCACCCGACAGCGCCGCTGTACTACCCGGAGTTCGCGCTGTGGTGCGGGACGACCGAGACCGAGGACTGGCACCTGCGTTTCCGGGCGGAGGTCGCCGTCTACGGGCATCTGCACATCCCGCGGTCCACGGTGGCGGACGGGGTGCGGTTCGAGGAGGTTTCGCTCGGCTATCCGCGTGAGTGGCGGAAGCGTGCTCGGGGACCCATTCCGCTGCGGCGCATCTTCTAGCGGCCGTCGCTGAAGGTGGCGGGTCCCGGATGTCATGAAAGGGGCTTTCAAGACGAAAAACGTCCTGAAAGCCCCTTTCATGACACTTGAGACAGGCCGACGGAGCCGTCAGCCCCGTCCTGGGCCGTCCTGACCGGGACGGCGACGCCGCAGGTACCGCTCGAACTCGGCCGCGATCTTGTCGCCGCTCACGTCGTCCAGCGTGAACTCGGTCTCCGCGTCACCGCGCTCCTCGAGTCCCCGGACGTACTCGGTGATCTCTTCGTCCTCTTCGGCCATCTCGGTGACCGTCCGCTGCCACTCCTCGGCCTGCTCGGGAAGGGCACCGAGCGGGATCTCGACGTCGAGGACGTCCTCGAGCTTGTGCAGCAGCGCGAGCGTGGCCTTGGGCGACGGCGGATGCGAGACGTAGTGCGGCACGGCCGCCCAGATCGACACCGCCGGGACGCCGGCCTGCACGCAGTAGTCCTGCAGAACCCCGACGATGCCGGTCGGGCCCTGGTAGTTGTTCAGCTCCAGACCGAACTGGGAGGCGGTGTCCTTGTCGTACGCCGTCCCGGTGACCGGGACGGGCCGGGTGTGCGCGGTGTCGGCCAGGAGCGCGCCGAGGGTGACGACGGTCGCGACGTCCAACTGCTGGATGTGCTCCAGCAGTTCGGCGCAGAAGGCGCGCCAGCGCATGTTCGGTTCGGGCCCCTGGACCAGCACGATGTCCCGGCTGATGCCTTCCGGGCGGCAAACCGAGAGCCGGGTGGTCGGCCAATCGACCCTTCGGGTGACGCCGTCCACCATGCGCACGGTCGGTCTGCTCACCTGGAAGTCGTAGTACTCGTCCGGACTCAGCTCGCTCAGCGGTGTCGCATCCCAGTTGAGCTGGAGGTGCTCGACCGCCCGGCTGGCCGCGTCACCTGCGTCGTTCCATCCTTCGAAGGCGACGATCATGATCGGCTTGGTGTCATCCGGTTGGTCGCGGCCGGGCCGCTGGGTCTCGTCGACGGGCTCACTCACCGGACCAGCCTACGACCAGGCGGCCGTCCGCCGTTGAGCATGTCCGATCGCCCTGCGTTCGGACGAACTGAGCGAATCCGTCGTAAGCCGACATTTCGGTCAAGATCCTCGGCGTCGGAGTGAATCCGTCTCGGCTACCGTGGGACCGGCGAACGTCGGGTTCGTTCGCCATCTGATCGTGAAGGGGGAGCCGTGACCGAACCGTCCACACGGGACGGACTCGCCGCCGTGCTGTGGGATATGGACGGCACGCTGGTCGACTCGGAGAAGCTGTGGGATGTCGCCCTCTACGAGGCCGTCGAGACCCTCGGTGGCACGTTGACCGAGGAGCAGCGCCTGAGTCTCGTCGGGTCCAATATGGACGAAACGGCCGCTTTCCTGCTCGAAGTGTGCGCCAAGCCCGTCACCCCCGAGTCGATCGCGGAGATGGGGGAGTGGATCCGCAAGCGGACGGCCAACCTCTTCGACGGTCCCCTCCCGTGGCGCCCCGGCGCGCAGGAGCTGCTCGAACTGTTGCGCGCCAACGGCGTGCCGATGGCGCTGGTCACCTCCACCGAACGGTCGCTGACCGAACTCGCCCTCAACACCATCGGCCGCGAGTACTTCGCCGCCACCGTCTGCGGTGATGAGGTCGATGGTCTGAACAAGCCGGACGCCAGGCCGTATCGGCTGGCGGCGGAGTTGCTGGGAGTACCGGCTTCCCGATGTGTCGCGTTCGAGGACTCGCCGCCGGGCGCGGCTTCCGCGGCCGCGGCGGGCTGCACGGTGGTGGTGATCCCGAACGACGTCGACGTCGAGCCGGGAGAGCGGCGTGTGTTCCGCTCGTCACTCGTCGGTCTCGACGTGCGCGCGCTGACCGCGCTCCTGCCCTGACCGCCATGTCGCGTTTTCGCTAGACCCCGGCCACGCGGTCGGTGATGCTGGCTGGGTGCATGAGGATTTCGAGCGTTGCGTCCGGGCGGTCCAGGCGAACGACGACCGGTTCGACGGCTGGTTCTTCACCGCCGTCCGGACCACGCGGATCTATTGCCGGGCGAGCTGCCCGGTCGTCCCGCCCAAACCGGAGAACATGAAGTTCTACCCGAGCGCGGCGGCCGCGCAGGAGGCCGGGTTCCGCGCCTGCAAACGGTGCCGCCCGGACGCGAGTCCCGGTTCGCCGCAGTGGAACGAGCGCGCGGACCTGGTGGCCAGGGCGATGCGGTTGATCGCCGACGGCGTCGTCGACACCGACGGCGTGACCGGCTTGGCCGCCCGGCTCGGGTACAGCGTCCGGCAGGTCGAGAGGCACGTGCGCGCCGAACTCGGCGCGGGCCCGCTCAGTCTCGCCAGGGCCCAGCGCGCGCAGACGGCGCGGCTGCTGATCGAGACGACCGGCCTGTCGATGATCGACGTCGCCCTCGCCGCCGGGTTCGGCAGCGTCCGGACCTTCAACGACACCGTCCGCGAGGTCTTCGCGCTGTCCCCGACCGAGTTGCGCGCCCGGGTCCGCACCGCGCCGGCGACCGCGCCCGGGACGCTGAACCTGCGCCTGCCGTACCGGAAGCCGCTGTTCCCGGACAACCTCTTCGGGCATCTGGTCGCGACCGGCGTTCCCGGTGTCGAGGAATGGCGCGATGGTGCGTACCGCCGGACGCTGCGGTTGCCGCACGGCCCCGCCCTCGTCGCGCTCAAGCCCGAAGACGGTCACATCGGCTGCCGTCTCACCCTGTCGGACTTGCGGGACCTCTCGACCGCGATCAGCCGTTGCCGCCGCCTGCTCGACCTCGACGCCGACCCCGTCGCGGTCGACGAGGCCCTGGCCGCGGACAGCCTGCTCGGCCCGCTCGTGGCGGCGGCGCCCGGCAGGCGGGTGCCGAGGACCGTCGATGGCGACGAGTTCGCCGTCCGCGCCGTGCTGGGCCAGCAGGTTTCCACCGCCGCTGCCCGGACGCACGCCGCCAGGCTCGTCCTCGCACACGGCGATCCGATCGACGATCCGGAAGGCGGCCTCACCCACGTCTTCCCGGACCCCACCGCGCTGGCCGAGATCGACCCGGAAAGCCTCGCGATGCCGCAGAGCCGCAAGCGGACGCTGATCGGCCTCGTCGCCGAACTGAACGACGGCGAGCTCGACCTCGGGGCGGGCAGCGACTGGCAGCGGGCACGGGAACGACTGAACGCGCTGCCCGGCTTCGGACCGTGGACGGTCGAGAGCATCGCGATGCGCTCGCTCGGCGACCCGGACGCCTTCCTGCCGACCGACCTCGGCGTCAAAGTCGCCGCGAAGGGCCTCGGCCTCGGCCAGGCCGCGTTCGCCGAGCGTGCCGAGCAGTGGCGCCCGTGGCGCGCCTACGCCGTCCAGCACCTCTGGGCGACCGGAGACCACCCGATCAACCGGCTGCCCGCCGCCTGAGCAGGAGCATCATGCGCACGCACACCGTCATCGACAGCCAGTACGACCGGCTGACCCTGGTCGCGGACGGCGAAAGCCTCTGCGGCCTGTACATGGTCCAGCAGCGGCATCGCCCAGCGGAGGAGACTTTCGGCCATCCGGATCCGGGCGCGCCGATCTTCGTGGAGACCGAGAAACAGCTCAAGGAGTACTTCGCCGGACAGCGAAAGGATTTCGATCTTCCGATGAGCTTCGGCGGCACCGAATTCCAGCGGATGGTCTGGCAGGGCCTACTCGGAATCCCATATGGCGAGACGGTCTCCTATGGCGAACTCGCCGACCGGCTCGGCAGGCCCACCGCGTCCCGCGCGGTCGGCCTCGCGAACGGGAAGAACCCGATCGGCATCATCGTGCCGTGCCATCGCGTGATCGGCTCCACCGGCGATCTCACCGGCTACGGCGGTGGTGTCGAACGCAAGCGGCTCCTGCTCGACTTCGAACGGGGTGGCTCGACGCTGTTCTGAGTGCCCGTTGGCGGAGCTGAAATGGCCTCGGACAAGTGGCCGTACGCGTGAACCCGCCTCGCCGAAGGCTCCGCTATCGCGGTCGCGGGTTCACCAACAGACTCAGAGGTGTGACGCCGGTGGCATCACACCGGCCCGGGGCAGCGCGACGCGGGCGCGGATGGAAGGATCTCCAGACTGTGAAGACCTTCGATGAGCTGTTCGCCGAGCTTGCCGACCGCGCCCGCACGCGCCCCGACGGTTCCGGCACCGTCGCCGCGCTCGACGCGGGTGTGCACGCGCAGGGCAAGAAGGTGCTCGAAGAGGCGGGCGAGGTGTGGATCGCCGCCGAGCACGAATCCGACGAGAGGCTCGCGGAGGAGATTTCACAGCTGCTGTACCGGTTGCAGGTACTCATGCTCGGCCGTGGACTGTCGACAGAGGACGTGTACCGGTACCTGTGACGCTTTCGCGTCCGGAGAACCAAGGAGAAGCAATGTTGCGTGTCGCCGTGCCTAACAAGGGAGCCCTCGCCGCCGCCGCGTCGGAGATGCTCGGAGAGGCCGGTTACCGCAAGCGACATGAGGCCCGCGATCTGACCGTGCTGGACGCGGTCAACGAGGTCGAGTTCTTCTTCCTGCGTCCCAAGGACATCGCGATCTACGTCGGATCCGGCGAGCTTGATCTCGGCATCACCGGCCGCGACCTCGCGCTCGACTCCGGCGCGCCGGTGGAGGAGATCCTCGGTCTCGGCTTCGGCGGTTCCACATTCCGGTACGCCGCGCCGGCGGGCCGGGACTGGCGGGCCGAAGACCTGCACGGCAAACGGCTCGCGACGTCGTACCCGCGGCTCGTGCGCGAGAACCTGAAGCGGCACGGGGTGGAGGCGGAGGTCATCCGCCTCGACGGCGCCGTCGAGATCTCGATCCAGCTCGGCGTGGCCGACGCCATCGCCGACGTCGTCGAGTCCGGCCGTTCGCTGCGCCAGCACAACCTCGTGGCCTTCGGGGACCCGATCTGCGTCTCGGAAGCGGTGTTGCTGCAGCGGGAGGGTACCGAACACACCCGGCCCAAGGATCAGCTGAAGGCAAGGCTGCAGGGTGTCGTCTTCGCCCAGCACTACATGATGCTGGACTACGACTGCCCGCGTTCGCTGCTCGAGGCGGCCATCGCGATCACGCCGGGCCTCGAGTCGCCGACCGTCGCGCCGCTGGCGGACGATGACTGGGTGGCCGTGCGGGCGATGGTGCCGCGCAAGGAGGTCAACCGGATCATGGACGAACTCGCCGAGACCGGCGCCAAGGCCGTCCTGGCTTCGGACATCCGGGCCTGCCGTCTCTAGATCTCAGACGCTATGAAAGGCCCGTTACTTGCAAAATTTGCAAGTAACGGGCCTTTCATAGCACGCGCTAAGTGCTACCGAGGCCGGTTCGGCTTCTTGGGCATGAGGTCGTAGAGCCGCTTTCGTGCGCCGTTGTCGTTGGCGCTGCGCGTCACCGAGACCTCGGTGATGAAGTCCTCGAAGACGAACTCCTCGTCCGCGGGCACGATCGCCGGGGCCGGATGGTTCTGCAGGTACCCGTCGAGCGTTTCCGCGATCTCCCGGAACGACAGTGCTTGCAGGGTTTCCGGCGCGTAGGTCGTCACGGGCACGCCGTGCGCGGCGGCCTCGTTCATCACCACGCCGAGCGGGACGTGCGAAAGCATCGGGATCCCGAACGTGTACAGCTCTTGCAACGCGGCCGCCGCGTAGTGCGAGATCGGGCGGCGGTACAGCCCGGGAACGAGGCCGTAGTAGGCGATCGGCGGACGGCCGACGGTCTGTTCGACGTAGCGGACCTGGTCCGAAAGCAGGCGCAGCGCCCGGATGCTCGTCCGGTCCGGCTGCACCGGCACGAGGATCCCGTGCGAGGCGGCCAGCGCGTTGTTGGTCAGCACGTCGAGCGCGGGCGGGCAGTCGATGATGACGTGGTCGTAGTTCGCGAACTGGATGACCCTGGCCAGCTGCCAGCCCGGGACGCGGAACTGGTCCAGCCGCCGGATCAGGTCGAACATGCCCGGCGACGTCGGGATGACGTCGAACGCGCCGCCCCGGCCGAGGTTGCTGCGCGGATGCCGCACGGCGAGTTCTTCGATCGGGCCCTTCCACACCTTGGTCAGGGCTTTCGCCAGGCTGGGCATATTCGGCGCCACCTCGTCCAGGCCGAGGAGTTCGGTGGTCGCGTGGCCTTGTGGGTCGAGGTCGATCAGCAGCACCCGGCGGCCGCGTTCGGCCAGTGCCGCCGACGCGCCCACACTGAGTGAGGTCTTGCCGACCCCGCCTTTTTGGTTGACCACCGAGGTGATCTGCATGCCGAAGCGCTCCCTGCGTCTGTTGTTCCGGGAAGGCTATTGGAAACGGGCTCAGAATGCGCGTCTATCAGCCCGCCTGTCGCGGCCGCACCAGCAACGCCTGTGCCCCGGACGCGATCGGCCCGGACGCGTCGTGCAGCGTGGTCGTCGCCGTGCCGATGCCGTTCGGGCCGACCAGGGTGGCCGCGTCGACGCCGATCCAGTCGCCCAGCGGTGGGCGGCGGAGGTGCACTGTCAACTCGGAGTTGATGAACCACCACTCGCGCGGGTCGAGGAAGTTCGAAATCCCGTTGCCGGAGTCGGCCAGGACGAAAAGCCGCTGCAGCGCGCTCGGTTTCTCCCCGTCCACGAGGGCGACACGCTGACGCCCCCAGACCGTCGCGGGACCGGGTTCGTCCAGCGCGCCGCTGACACGCCGCCATTCGACGGCGTCGAGGTAGCCGCCGTGCCAGCCTTCGGGCCAGTTCGACGTCGGCAGGCGCTCCGGCGTCGGCAGGGCGGGACCTTCCGCCGTGGCCACGGAGGTGGTGTCCGAGGTCGCGATGCGCCATGCGGAGGCGCGGGCGATGACCCTCTCCCCGTGGGCGAGCTCGGCCTCCAGCAACTCGACCGACCGGCCGGGGCGTTCCACCCAGGCCCGCACCGAAAGCTCCTTCAGCGGCGCAGGCCCGAGGATCTCGATCGTCACCCGCGCCAGCTGGCTCGCGTGCGGCGCTTCGACCTCTTCGAGTGCGCGGACCAGCAACGCCGAGGGCGGCCCGAAGTGCTGAGCGTCCGGGGTCCACGGTCCGGCGGTGTGCGGGGTCGGGACGAAGAGACCGTCGCCGGACGGCACGTAGAAGGCTTCTGTCACACCGGGCACCCTAATCCGCGCGGTCCAAAACGGACTCCTCGCCGGGATCCGGCTCGGGCCAGCCGGGGTACGGCGGGGGAGTGCCGCCGTACTGCGGGCAGAGCGCCTGGTGATCGCACCACGCGCAGAGTTTGCTCGGATTGGGCCGGAAATCGCCGGTCTTGCCCGCTTTGAGGATCGCCTGCCAGATCGCCTCGAGCGTGCGCTCGAACCGGACCAGCTCGCCCTCGTCGGGGGTGTAGGCGAGGGACTGCCCGTCGGTGAGGTACATCAGTTTCAGCTGACGCGGCACGACCCCGCGAAGCCGCCAGAGGACCACGGCGTAGAACTTCATCTGGAACATCGCCTTGGCCTCGCCGATCTCACGGGGCGCGGCACCGGTCTTGTAGTCGACGACGCGGATCTCGCCGGTCGGCGCCACGTCCAGCCTGTCGACGTAGCCCCGCAGCAGCACCCCGGAGCCCAGCTCGATCTCGACGTGCAGCTCGCACGCTTCGGGCTCCAGCCGGCTCGGATCCTCGAGGCCGAAGTAGGTGTCGACGAGTTGCTCCGCCGAAGAAAGCCAGGACGTGACGGCCTCGGGATCGTCCTGATCGAACAGCTCGATCCATTCCGGACGTTCCGCGGACAGGTCCTCCCACGCCGGTGCGAGCAGGTCCTTGGCCTGCGGCGGGGTGCGATCGGCCTGCGGAAGGGAGAACAGGCGCTCCAGCACGGAATGCACCAGCGTGCCGCGAAGCTGGGCCTTCGTCGGGATCTCGGGAAGTCTGTCGACCGCGCGGAAGCGGTAGAGCAGCGGGCACTGCTTGAAGTCGCTGGCACGCGACGGGGACAGGGCCGGCCGACGGCGCGGGACTTCGGCGCCGGGCGGCGGATCGGCGGTGACCGTGTCGGTGTCGGGCATGCAGGGAGGGTAGCGCCGGGTACCGACAGTTCCGGGACTGCGACGCACCGGAGTGGCCTGACCGACACCACCCGGACGGGAAGGGCGGGTTACCCGCACCCCACACCTGGGCATCTACGCTCTGACACATGGCGGTGACGGGTGAGCAGGGCCCGCCTCGACGAGGCGTGGCACCGGACGGTGGGCTCCTGCTGTTCCGCGTCTCCGGGATCCCCGTGCTGCTCGCTCCGTCGTGGTGGATCGGCTCGCTGGTCATCGTGGTGCTCTACACGCCACTGGTCGGCCGGTTCCTGCCCGGCGCGACGACGCTGACCTCGTGGCTGCTGGCGGCCGCGTTCGCGGTCCTGCTGGGGCTTTCGGTGCTGGCACACGAACTCGGGCACTGCCTGGTGGCACTGCGCCTCGGCATCCCGGTCCGGCGCCTGCGCCTCTTCCTCCTCGGCGGCCTCTCCGAGGTGGCGAGGACCCCGCGCCAGCCTCGGCAGGAAGGACTCGTCGCCGCCGCGGGACCGGCGGTTTCGTTGCTGCTCGGCGCTTTCTGCGGGCTGCTCATGTTCGCCGTCCCGCCGGAGAGCGCGGCGTGGCTGCTCATCGCCGAATGCGCCGTCGCGAACTTCGCCGTCGGGATCTTCAATCTCCTGCCCGGGCTCCCGCTCGATGGCGGGCGCCTGGTCCGCGCCGGCGTCTGGGCGGCCACGGGCCGCCGGGACAAGGGCACCCGGGCCGCCGTCGTCGGTGGCGGTGTCGTCGCGGCCGGACTGATCGTCTGGGCGCTGTGGGGGCTGGCGGCGGGCAGTGAAGACCGCTGGCTCCGGCTCGGTGTCTGTGTCGTGACAGCGTGGTTCGTGATCCTCGGCGCGCGAAGCGAACTCGCCGCCGAAACCCGTCGAGGCTGGCCAGAAGGCGTGCGGCTGAGCGAACTCGTCCGGCCGGTTCTCCAGCTTCCCGCGGAAAGCCCCGTTTCGGACGCGCTGGCCGCTTCTGCGGGCCGTGGAGTGGTCCTGGTGCGTGCCGACGGTGTGGCTGCCGGGTTGCTCGACGAGCAGGCCGCCGCGCAGCTGGCGGGAACGTCGCCGCACGCGCCGGCGGAGATGGCCGCGGAGCCGATCCGCGCCGACACCGTGCTGCTTTCCTCGGAGTCGGGGGAGGAGATCGCCGAGCGCGTCCGGGAAACCGCCGCGTGGCAGTTCCTCGTCGTGGACGACGACGGCAGGCCCGCGGGCGTGCTCCGGCGCGAGGACCTGCGCGCCGCGATGACCAGGAGCCGACCCCCGGCGTAGCCCGGGACGGCCACCTGCGAGGATCGGTCGTCGATCAGTTCGCGCGTATGGAGGTTCAGTGTCGGTCCGTGGGCCGTTTCGTATTGGTGACCGGGTTCAGCTGACCGACTCCAAGGGGCGGCACTACACCATGGTGCTCGCCGAAGGACAGCAATATCACACCCATCGCGGCGCGTTGGCGCACGACGACGTGATCGGCGCGCAGGAGGGTTCGGTCGTCACTTCGGCCGGCGGCAGCAACTATCTGGCGCTGCGCCCGCTGCTGCCGGACTACGTGCTGTCGATGCCGCGCGGCGCGCAGGTGATCTACCCGAAGGACGCCGCGCAGATCGTGATGTGGGGCGACATCTTCCCGGGCGCGCGGGTGCTCGAGGCCGGCGCCGGTTCCGGCGCGCTGACCTGTTCGCTGCTGCGGGCGGTCGGGCCGGAGGGCACCGTCCAGTCCTACGAGATCCGGGACGACCACGCCGAGCACGCCGAGCGGAACGTGGAAAAGTTCTTCGGCCACAAACCGGACAACTGGTCGCTGACGGTCGCGGATCTGTCGACGCACACCGGCGAGGTCGACCGGGTGGTGCTCGACATGCTGGCTCCGTGGGACCAGCTGGAGACGGTCGCCGCGCATCTGGTGCCCGGCGGGGTGCTCACGGTCTATGTGGCGACGGTCACACAGCTTTCGCGGATCACGGAGGCCTTGCGAGAACAGCAGTGCTGGACCGAGCCGGAATCCTTCGAGACGCTCATGCGACCCTGGCACGTCGTGAGCCTCGCGGTGCGGCCGGACCACCGGATGGTCGCGCACACCGCGTTCCTGCTGACGGCTCGCCGTCTGGCCGACGGCACGGTCTCGCCGCGGGTCCACCGCCGCTCCGGCAAGGGCTGACCGCGAAACGCTGATACTCGTGAGTGGTAAGGACGGTTCTGGTGGACCCGTGTTTGCCTACGCCGCTGGATCCTGGGTGAGCGGGGAGGATTTGGGGCGTTGAGCGTCCTAAATCCTCCCCGCTCGGCTGCCGTCCGCGGGGTTGCCGGGGTGGCATGGTCTTGATCGACGGAGGATTGGGGACGTTGAGTGTCCCCGATCCTCCGTTGATCAAGCCCCGTGACCGGAACACTCCCGTCGACGATGAAGGAATCGGGACACTCAACGTCCCAATTCCTTCATCGTCGACATCCGGCACACGCGTGAGCCGTCAGTTCGTGGTGGCCGCGTGGACCGAGAACGGAGCGGGCTCCTCGACTCCCGCACCCCACCTTCACCCTGGTCACGCGTAGGTAGGCAAATACCGGTCCGCTCTAACCGTCCTTACCACTCACGAGAGATCACGGCACGCACCACTTGCCCTCGCGCTTCTTCAGCGGGAAAGGTGTGTCCTTCTGTCCGCCCGCGCCCTCGACGTGCACGGTCACCGTCGCCGAATCGCCGCTGACCGTCGGCGGGTCGGGGACGGTCGCGGACACCTTGCCCGCCGCCTCCCACTTCCGCTTGAGCTCGGCCAGATCGGCCGACGACTGCTGGACGCAGGTGAGCTTGCCGAACGCGGTCGCGTCGTGGTTGACGATGGCCGCGGCGATCGCCTTGCCGACCACCTCGACCGCGGCCACGTCCGGATCCACCGGGACCGGACGGGACTGACTCGGCCACGACGGGGGCGCGGCGGTGCTCGACGCGGCCGGGTCGGAGCCGGACGGGGCCACCAGCAGCAGCCCCACCACGACACCCACCACGACCGCGCCGCATCCGGCGAGAACGGCGATCAGCCTGCTGGACACCGGTTCCGAGTCAGCGCTTCGCGCCGGTGAAGCACCAGAGGTCCGATTCCTTCTTGAAGTTGAGGACCCCTGATTCGGTCTTGCCGTTCGTGGTGGCCGTGATCGGGAGCTTGGCCGACTCTCCGGTGGTCGCCAGGTCCCCGGACTTCGTGATTTTGAGGTCCTTGGCGATCGAGATGTCGTCCTTGGTGTTCACACTGCGGCAGGCCGACTGCGCGACCGTCTTGCCATCGCCCGAGTTGTAGGCGTTGAACACGGCGTCCGCGACCTCTTCGGGCGTCGCCTTGCCCAGTGGGGCGGGCCCGGAGCCCTTGGTCGCCGAGGTGCTGGGCGAGCTGGACTTGCTCCGGGTCGACGAAGTGGACGGCTTCGAGGACGAGGAAGCGGAACCCGTCGGGGCGGCGCTGCTCGAACTGGCAGGCGGGGCCGCGGTCGGGTTGTCGTCGCCGGAGTTCAGGGCGATGACGAGGGCGGTGACACCGCCGCCGACCAGTACGACCGCGCCGACCGCGATGCCGACGATCAGTCCGGTCTTCTTTTTCTTGGGCGGCTCACCACCGTAGCCGCCGCCTTCCTGCGGGTAGGCGTTGTAACCGCCCTGCTGCTGACCGTACGGATCCGGCTGGCCGAACTGCTGCGTGGCACCGGGGTATCCCTGCTGGGGCTGCGGGCCGCTCTGCGGGTAGCCACCTTGCTGCTGACCGTACGGGTCCTGTCCGTACTGACCAGGCTGCTGCTGACCGTACTGGCCGCCACCGGGGTATCCCTGCTGCGGCTGGGCGCCGCTCTGCGGGTACCCGCCCTGCTGGCCGTACGGATCCTGTCCGTAGCCGCCGGGCTGCTGCGGCGGGTAAGTCATGGCTGATGCCCCCTAGCTGTTCTGCGAAAATGCTCAACACGACAGGCCGGTCCGCCTCCCCGGCGAACGTCGCCCGATGCTAGCCATCGAGCCGGATCGCCGCTCGATTAGGGCCGAACTGATACCGGAAACCCGTTTGCACCCGGACGGAGCCGGGTAGTCCGCCGCAGGTCAGGGCAGGTGGACGGAATGTGACCATGAGAGTGCCGGACCCGGCACCGGGATGGCCCCTTGCGCGGTGTGAACGTACGTGCTGTCAGGTCGTCCGGAACGCGACGCGCCGATCTTGTGATGCGGAAAGGCCTTTTATTGTCGGTGATCGCCGGTACCGTGGAATGAAAAGCACTCCGAGGAGGTGCCCAATGCATCATGACCTTCCCGGAGGTCGGCGCGAGGAGGCCGACCCTTCAGAAACGACCGGAGCTGGAACCACGTCCGACGAGCAGGCACGTCAAATTCGCTTCCTCGAGGAGGAAGTGGCCCTGCTGCGCCGGAAGCTCACCGATTCGCCACGTCAGAACCGAGTCCTGGAGCAGCGACTCGCCGAGGCGTCGGAACGAGTGAGCCAACTCACTGAACGCAACACGAAACTGGTCGAGACGCTCCGCGAGGCGCGTGGCCAGTTGCTCGCGTTGCGAGAGGAGGTCGACAGGCTGGCCCAGCCTCCGAGCGGTTACGGCGTGTTCGTGACCGCGTACGAGGACAACACGGTGGACGTGTTCACCGCGGGCCGCAAGATGCGGGTCTCGGTCTCACCCGCGGTCGAGGTCTCGTCGCTGCAGCGCGGACAGGCGTTGCGGCTCAACGAGGCGCTGACCGTCGTAGAAGGCGGTGACTTCGAGAAGATCGGCGAGGTCTGCGCGCTGCGCGAGGTGCTGGCCCCGGACGTCGAGGGCGGCAGCCCCCGTGCGCTCGTGGTCGGGCACGCGGACGAGGAGCGGGTCGTCCTGCTCTCCGATCCGCTGGCCGAGCAGCCCCTCAAACCGGGCGATTCCCTGCTGGTGGACTCGAAAGCCGGTTACGCCTACGAGCGTGTGCCGAAGGCGGAGGTCGAGGATCTCGTGCTGGAGGAGGTGCCCGACGTCCAATACGAGGACATCGGTGGCCTCACCCGGCAGATCGAGCAGATCCGCGACGCCGTCGAGCTTCCGTTCCTGCACGCTGATCTCTACCAGGAGTACCAGCTGCGCCCGCCGAAGGGCGTGCTGCTCTACGGGCCTCCTGGCTGCGGTAAGACCCTCATCGCCAAGGCGGTGGCCAACTCGCTCGCCAAGAAGGTCGCGGAAGCACGCGGCGATGCGGCGGACGGGAAGTCCTACTTCCTGAACATCAAGGGTCCGGAGCTGTTGAACAAGTTCGTCGGGGAGACCGAGCGGCATATCCGCCTGATCTTCCAGCGGGCTCGGGAGAAGGCCTCCGAAGGCACCCCGGTGATCGTGTTCTTCGACGAGATGGACTCGATCTTCCGCACCCGCGGTTCGGGCGTGTCCTCCGACGTGGAGACCACGATCGTCCCGCAGCTGCTCTCGGAGATCGACGGTGTCGAGGGCCTGGAGAACGTCATCGTCATCGGCGCCTCCAACCGTGAAGACATGATCGACCCGGCGATCCTGCGGCCGGGCCGGCTCGACGTCAAGATCAAGATCGAGCGTCCGGACGCCGAAGGCGCGAAGGACATCTTCTCCAAGTACCTGTCCGACGGTCTGCCGATCCACGCGGACGACCTGGCAGAGTTCGGCGGTGACCGCAGGGCGACGTTCGACGCGATGATCCAGCACACCGTCGAGCGCATGTACGAGGAGACGGACGAGAACCGGTTCCTCGAGGTCACCTACGCCAACGGTGACAAGGAGGTCCTGTACTTCCGTGACTTCAACTCGGGCGCGATGATCCAGAACATCGTGGACCGGGCGAAGAAGTCGGCCATCAAGTCTGTGCTGGAGACCCAGCAGCCCGGCTTGCGCGTGCAGCACCTGCTGGACGCGATCGTCGACGAGTTCGCGGAGAACGAGGATCTGCCCAACACCACCAACCCGGACGACTGGGCCCGGATCTCCGGCAAGAAGGGCGAGCGGATCGTCTACATCCGCACGCTCGTCACCGGCAAGAACCAGGATTCGGGGCGGGCGATAGACACCGCCACGAACACCGGTCAGTACCTGTAAGGCGAGAACCGAAGGGGCCCTTCATCGCGCAACACGCGGTGAAGGGCCCCTTCGGTTCGGTTCACACGGCCACAGGTTCCTTGAGCTTCTTACGCAGGCTCAGCCGCCCGTGCGCGGCGAGGATGCCCAGGACGACGAGCAGCGCGCCGACGGGCTGGTTCCACGCCAGGGGTTCGTCGAGCACCAGGACACCGAGCAGCACACCCACAACGGGTGTGAGGTAGGTCACCGCCGACGCGTTCGACGCGCCCCACGCCGCGATGATCGACGCGTTCCAGGCGTAGGCGAGCCCGGTGCCCAGCGCCCCGAGCGCGATCATGCTGAGGACGATCGTCGTGTCGAGGTGCACCGGCGTCGTCGCGATAAACGGTGCGAGCACCAGCATGACGACGGCGCCACAGCAGACCTGCCCGAGCGCGATGGTCGGGGCGTCGAGGTTCCGCCAGGAGATGAACCGCCGCACGTAGACGAACGAGATCCCGTAGCAGGTCGTCGCGCCGAGGCACGCCAGCTGCGCTGTCAGCTCGTGGGAGACGTCTATTCCTTGCCAGACTCCGACGATGGTGAGCACGCCGAGGAAACCGAGGACCAGGCCGGTCGTCCGGGCCTTCGTGAACCGCTCGGAGGGCAGCGCGGCTGCCGCGATGAGCATGGTGATCAGCGGGGTCGTCGCGTTGAAGATGCTCGCGAGCCCGGAGGAGATGTACTGCTCGGCCCAGGAGAACAGCAGGAACGGGATGACGCACAGCAGCACGGAAACGACCGCGAGATGGCCCCACACCGCCGGATCGCGGGGGAGTGGCTTTCGGCGCCAGGCGGCGATGGCGATCAGCGCCAGCGCGCCGAGGCAGACGCGGGAGAGCGCCACCTGAGCGGGCGACAGGCCGGTGAGCCCGACTTTGATGAACAGAAAACTAGCGCCCCATACGATCGCGAGTGCCGCGAATCGGATCGCGATACCGAAACGTCCCAATTGTCCTTCTCCTGAGCCCTCGACTTCGACCTCAGTGAATCGGGAATCCACTGTGCACTCCAGCGGTTTTCGGACGATGTGTCCGACGCCTCCGGCGCGCCGCCCGGCCGAGTCGAGCGTATAACGCCCTATACTTCGGGGCTGTGAGCGAATCCTCCGGGCGCCCGCGCGCGCCGATCACCGAGGCCGATGTCCTGGCGTGGCTGGAAACGACGGCGGCCGCCGTCCAGGCCGGGGAGGTGAGCGCTCCCGAACTGATCGACATCCTGGGGGAGTTGCGGCGCGCCTCAGCGGCCTGCGCCGACGCGTCCGACTGGGCGCTGCTCGCCGCCAGGGAAGAGGGCGCCAGCCTCCGTCAGATCGCGCCCGTCTTCGGCAAGGGTTACGTTCGGGCTCCGGCGGCCCGCCTCGAAAAGCTCCACCGGCAGGCGCAGAATTCGAGTCAATGGCTCGCCATCCTCCGCCACAAGAACGAAGGAGCCCGGTGACAGCCTCGGAAATCCCGGTCGGCGAACGGATCGCCGTCGGACTGGCGGCGCTCGGCAGGCCCGCGTACATCAACCTCGGCCGGGTCGACGCGCTGCCGCCCGGACGCGGGTTCGAGGCGATGCGCGCGGCGACCTACGACGTGCTGGACGACGCGTACCGCGCGGGCGTCCGCTGGATCGACGTCGCCCGTTCGTATGGTTCTTCGGAGGAGTTCCTCGCCGGGTGGCTCGCCGATCGCGCCCACGCGGACGTGACGGTGTCGAGCAAATGGGGCTACCGCTACGTGGGGGAGTGGAAGCTCGACGCGGAAGTGCACGAGGTCAAGGAGCACACCGCGGCACGGTTCGCCGGGCAATGGGCGGAAACCGTTGACCTGCTGGGGAAAGCGGTCACGCTCTACCAAGTCCACTCGCTCACTGTGGACAGTCCGCTGTTCACCGACGAGCGGCTCGTCGGCGCGCTGGCCGAACTCGCCGCCGGCGGTGTCCCGGTGGGGTTCTCGACGTCCGGGCCCGCGCAGGCCGACGCGATCCGCCGGGCGTTCGAACTGGAAGTGTCCGGGACGCCGGTGTTCAGTGCCGTGCAGTCGACGTGGAATCTGCTCGAACCCTCGGCCGGCCCGGCGCTCGCGGAAGCGCACGCGGCCGGGAAACGGGTGCTGGTCAAGGAAACCGTCGCGAACGGACGGCTGGTGGTCGAGCCGCCGCCGGTGCTCGCGCGGATCGCGCGGGAACACGAGGCAGGCCCGGACGCGGTGGCGATCGCGGCGGTCCTGGCGCAGGACTGGCGGCCGGTCGCGGTCATCGGCCCGTCGAGCACGGCGCAGCTCGCGGAGAATCTCGTTGCCACCAAGGTGAAGCCGACCGCGGCCGAACTCGCGGAGCTGGCCGCGCTCGCCGAGGAACCGGTCGCCTACTGGCGGCACAGGTCCTGCCTCGGCTGGCATTGAGGGGCTGGACTAGTCTCGCGGCAAACGTCTGGCGGGTCACCGGGGAGGCTTGAGGGTGCGTCATCGGCAGGTTCTCGCGGTGGCGACGGTCGCGCTGTTCGGTTTGTCCGGCTGCGCGGACCGGCCCAACGACCTCGACACCTATTACGACGACCCGACGCCCACGCCGACGGCCGAACCGGTGCAGCCTTCGGTCAAGCCGCAGGCCGCCCCGGTTCCGCCCTCGTCGACCCAGGCTCCGGTCCCCGCGGCCGTTTCCGCCGCGTTGCTGACCGACGAAGACGTCGCCGAGGAAGAAGTCGTCCCGGGCGAGAGCAAGGTGTCCGGCTGTCTGACCGGTCTCACCCGCGGCACGAGCCGCTCGACGGCCTGGTCGTACCCGAGTGGCTCGACACTGGAACATCAGGTGACCGAGTACACCGACCGTGACGGTTCGGACGTCGTCACCCAAGCGGTCTGCGAAGGCAAGAAGCTCACGCTGACGAAGCAGTCCGGTATCGAGGTGCAGCGGGCTTGGTGCGAAGGCACGACGTGCACCGTGTTGCTCGCCAAGGGTAAGCTCGTCTCCGCGCTCAGCGTGACCGCCGGAACCGAGGCACGGGCGACCGACGCGGCGAAGCGGCTGCTGCCGCTCGTCGCGCAGCGCCTCCGTTCGGTCTAGCGGGCGGCTTCCCGCCGGAACCACTCCAGCGCGCCGAGACGTCCGTCCGGGATGAACCGGCTTTCCGGATCGTCGAGCCACGAACGCAACTCGTCCAGCGTCAGCCACCGTCCTTCGACCACTTCGGACGGCTGATGGACGAAGGGGCCGTCCCAGCGCGTTTCGAAGGCGAAGTTGTGGCAGCGGATCGTGTCGTCGTCGGTGATATGGACGAAAAGCGGCCGCAGTTCCACTCCGTGAACACCCAGTTCTTCAGCCAGTTCGCGCCGGGCGCACTCCTCGGGCGTCTCGCCCGCCGCGACGATGCCGCCCGCCCAGCAGTCCCAAGTGGAGGGATAGACGTCCTTCGTGGGAGTGCGCAGATGCACGTAGACGGAGCCTCCGTCACTCGAACGGACCAACACCACGCCCGCCGCGTGCCAGAGTCCTTCGGCGCGGACCCGGGACCGGGTGGCCGCTCCCACGACGGTTCCGCCGAGGTCATAGAGCGCAACGAGTTCGTCACTGCCTGACATGGGGGGCATCGTCGCACGCCTCCGACCCCGTAGGGTGGTGGGTATGCGGCGGATCATGGGAACCGAAGTCGAGTACGGCATCGCGGTGCCGGGCGACGCGACGGCGAACCCGGTACTTACCTCGACCCAGGTCGTGTTGGCCTACGCGGCCGCGGCGGACATCCCGCGGGCAAGGCGGGCTCGCTGGGACTACGAGGTGGAATCGCCACTGCGCGACGCCCGTGGTTTCGACCTGACCGGCCCGAGCGGCCCTGGGCACGATCCGGACGTCGAGGATCTCGGCGCGGCGAACGTGATCCTGACCAACGGCGCGCGGCTGTACGTCGACCACGCTCACCCGGAGTATTCGGCGCCCGAGGTGACGAACGCGCGCGACGCGGTCATCTGGGACAAGGCGGGCGAGCGCGTCATGGAGGAGGCGGCGCGCAAGGCCGCCACCGTTCCCGGCCAGCCGCCGTTGCAGCTGTACAAGAACAACGTCGACGGCAAGGGCGCGAGCTACGGCACGCACGAGAACTACCTGATGCAGCGGTCGACCCCGTTCACCGCGGTGATCGCGGGACTGACGCCGTTCTTCGTGTCCCGCCAGGTGATGACGGGTTCGGGACGCGTCGGGGTCGGGCAGCAGAGCGAGGAAGCAGGCTTCCAGCTTTCGCAGCGTTCCGACTACATCGAGGTCGAGGTCGGCCTGGAGACGACGCTCAAGCGCGGGATCATCAACACCCGCGACGAGCCGCACGCCGACGCGGACAAGTACCGCCGCCTGCACGTCATCATCGGCGACGCGAACCTGGCCGAGTACTCGACGTACCTCAAGGTCGGGACGACGGCGCTGGTGCTGGACCTGATCGAGGCGGGCATCCGGTTCGACGACCTGAAACTGGACGAGCCGGTGCGCGCGGTGCACCAGATCAGCCACGACCCGACGCTGAAGGCGAAGGTGGCGCTGGCCAACGGCCGGAAGTACACCGGGCTGGACCTGCAGTTCGCCTACCACGAGATCGCGTCGGCGAACCTGGAGCGCACCGGTGCTGACGAAGCCTCCAAGGAGGTCCTGCGGGTCTGGGGCGAGATCCTGGACGCGCTGGCGCGGGACCCCCAGGAATGCGCGGACAGGCTGGACTGGCCGGCGAAGCTGCGGTTGCTCGAGGGCTACCGCGCTAGGGACCAGCTGGCCTGGGGCGCGCCGCGGTTGCGGCTGGTCGACCTGCAGTACTCGGATGTCCGGCTGGACAAGGGCCTGTACAACAGGCTCGTCACCAGGGGCTCGATGAAGCGCCTGGTGACCGAGGAGGAGGTGCAGGAGGCGATCACGAACCCGCCTTCGGACACCAGGGCCTACTTCCGGGGCCGCACGCTGGAGAAGTACGCCAGCTCCATCGCCGCGGCGTCCTGGGATTCGGTCATCTTCGACGTCGGCAGGGAATCGCTGGTGCGGATCCCGACGTTGGAGCCGTTGCGGGGCACGAAGGCCCACGTGGGGAAGTTGCTGGACGACTCCGCGACCGCCGAGGAGCTGGTGGAGGCGCTCACCGGTTCGGACTAGCGGGATTTCCTTTCATCGGGGTTAAGCGATCACGGATCCCACGGAATGTCGGGACCGCTGGGTAGGCTAGGAAACATCGGCCACACCGGGAGGCGAGATGGCTCAGGAAAAGATCGAAAAGCACGGCGGAGGCGACTCGGACGAAGAGTTCGAGGGCGGCGGTCCGGCGGGCCAGGAGCGGCGCGAGAAGCTTGGTGAGGACGTCGACACGATCCTCGACGAGATCGACGACGTGCTCGAAGAGAACGCCGAGGACTTCGTCCGTGCGTACGTGCAAAAGGGCGGCGAGTAACTCGTTCCAGGCGGCCGGGTGCGGCCGCCTGTGCGGAGCCGGCGGATCACACAGATGGGAACTTTGAGCACGTATGGAACACACCTCGGGTAAGTCGGCGCTGCCCGCCGCGTACTTCTCGTCGGCGACGTCGTCGTTCTCGGACTTCCTTCGGGCGCAGGCGCCCGAGCTGCTCCCGGAACGGCGTGTCGCGGCCGGCGCGGGCGGGCTGGACGCGCCGCACGGTACGACGATCGTCGCGGTCAAGTTCGCGGGCGGGGTGCTGATCGCCGGTGACCGGCGGGCGACGTCGGGCAACCTGATCGCTTCGCGCGACATGGAGAAGGTGCACGTCACCGACGAGTATTCGGCGGTGGGAATCGCGGGCTCGGCCGGGCTGGCGATCGAGATGGTGCGGTTGTACGCGGTCGAACTGGCGCACTACGAGAAGATCGAGGGTGTTTCGCTCTCGCTCGACGGCAAGACGAACAAACTCGCCGGGCTGGTGAAGTCCAACCTCGAGATGGCGATGGCGGGCCTGGCCGTGCTGCCGCTGTTCGTCGGATACGACCTCGACGCGGAAGACGCGAAGCACGCGGGCCGGATCGTCTCGTACGACGCGACGGGCGGCCGGTACGAGGAGAGCGCCGGGTACCACGCCATCGGTTCGGGTTCGCTGTTCGCGAAGGGCTCGCTGAAGAAGCTGTACGACCCGGACGCGGACGCCGAAGGCGCGATCCGGGTGGCGGTGGAAGCGTTGTACGACGCGGCGGACGATGACACCGCGACCGGCGGGCCGGATCTGGTGCGCCGGATCTTCCCGACGATCGTGACGGTCACCGCGGAACAGGGTGCGGTGGCGTTGCCGCTCGAACAGACCACCGCGGTGGCCGAGGCGATCGTGGCCACGCGAGCCGAGCGCGGACGCTAGCCGTCCTCCCTGTCCCTTTTCCGATGAGAGCCAGAAAGAGCGGAGCACCACAGTGACGATGCCGTTGTACGCCTCTCCCGAGCAGTTGATGCGGGAGCGCTCGGAGCTCGCGCGCAAGGGAATCGCGCGCGGCCGGAGTGTGGTCGCGCTGAAGTACCGCGGTGGCGTGCTGTTCGTGGCCGAGAACCCCTCGGCGACGTTGCACAAGGTGTCGGAGATCTACGACCGGATCGGCTTCGCGGCCGTGGGCCGCTACAGCGAGTTCGAGAACCTGCGGGTCGCCGGTATCCGGCACGCGGACTTGAAGGGCTACCAGTACGACCGGCGGGACGTCAGCGCGCGTGCGCTGGCGAACGCGTACGCCGCGACACTGGGCAGCATCTTCACCGAACAGCTGAAGCCGTTCGAGGTGGAGGTCTGCGTCGCCGAGGTCGGCGCGACCGCGGCCGAGGACCAGCTGTACCGGTTGACCTACGACGGTTCGATCTTCGACGAGCCGAAGTTCGTCGTGATGGGCGGTCAGGCCGACACGCTCACCACGAAGCTGAAAGAGAGCTACGAGCCGGACCTGGAGCTGGAGGTGGCACTCGGGGTCGCCGTGAAGGCGTTGCGCGACAACACCCCGACGCCCACGAACGGCGACTCGGACCCGGTGAAGCTCGAGGTCGCCGTGCTCGAGCGGGAACGCCGCGGACGCAAGTTCCGCCGGGTCGCCGGGGCGGCGCTGGACGCGCTGCTTCCCGCCGAGCCGGAGAAGGACGAGTCCGAGGACGACAAGCCCGAAGGCGAGTCCAAGAAGGACTGAGTCTCAAGTACGTGAAGGCCCCTTTCCCCGCGTCTGTCGTGGGGAAAGGGGCCTTCATGTGTTTGGGGTCCGGTGTGGACGGTGGGCGTGGAGTGTGGTGGGTCGGGTTGGTCGTGGGGGGGGGGTTTTGGTGGGGCCCAAAAAACAAACCCCCACCACCCACGGCGAGGGAGAAAAAAAAGGCCATAGGTCCAAATGGGGGAGAGGCCCACCACCCTCTGTGGCCACCC
>NZ_JBVILA010000014.1:171220-228349 GCF_055580625.1 Amycolatopsis sp. NPDC031561
GGGTGGGGGGGGGGGGGGGGGGGGGGGGAGAGGGGGGGGGGGGGTGGGGGGGGGGGGGGGGGGGGGGGGGGGGGGGGGGGAGGGGGGGGGGTTTTTTTTTTTTTTTCTCCCCTCCTCCCCCCCCCCCCCCCCCCCCCCCCCCCCCCCACCGCCGGTCAGGAGCGAACCGGACCGTTCACGGCCTCAGGCGGGGCCGGTGCCCCACCACTGGCTGCGGCCACCGGCGAGGAAGCTCCACAGCTGGAGCCGCGTGCCGTTGGAGGCCGAGTTGCCCTCCGCGGTCAGGTAGCGGCCGCTGCTCGGGTTCTGGAACCGGACGTAACCCTCGGGGTTGACGGCTCCGCCCCACCACTGGTTCTTGGCACCGGGGATGTAGTCCCACAGCTGGACGATGGTGCCGTTCTGGTTGATGGTGTTGAGGTCCGCGTCCAGGTAGCGGCCGCTGGCCACGTTCTGGAAGCGGGTGTATCCCTCGGGGTTGTCGGTGATGTAGAACGCCTGCTGGTCCGCGTCGAAGTTGCAGTCCCAGACCTGCATCTTGGTGCCGTTGCGGTTGATGGTGCCCAGGTCGGCGTCCCAGCACTTGTTCGCGTCCAGCCCGGACGGGATGAGGAACATGTCCGCGTCGGCGACGCCGGCCGCCTGCGTGCGCGCGCCGGTCGAGGTGCGCTTGACCGGGATGAGCTTGATGCCGTGCACGGTGACCGTCTTGAACCCGTCGCCGGTGGGCTGCGGGGCCGCGGTGGCGGCGGGCGCGGTGGCCAGGGTCAGGACACCGGCGGCGGCGGCGATGAGGCCGGCCAGACGCTTCATTTTCATCATTTTCCCCTTTGTGGAAAGCGTTTTCTCCCAGTGAGCCGAAGGGGAACGGCAGGAGACGTCAGGCCGCGTCGAAACGCGGCCTTCGGGCCTGTCGGTGATTTCCCCTCGTGGAAGGCTCCGCGTAAACCCCCGAGAAGCGGACCTTCTGTGAACATCATTCAGGTCTGGACCACGGCCGTCGAGGAGATTTCCGGCAGCGGCAAAGAGGCAGTTCAGCGATGTAACGGAACGGCGCGGCTCGCGATCACACGGCGACGACTTCGAGCTAGGCGAGGCATCCGTGCGTATCGTGCTGACGTTGCAGGACCTGACGCGCGTCCGGCTCGCGCCCGAGGCCGATCCCTTGGCCGAACTCGTATCCAGTGTGCAAATCCTTCAGCGGCGCGATGCCGGCTCGGCGTTGTTCAACCGGTGGCGGCACCGGGTCCGGCACGGGCTGGCGGAGTCGGCATCGGTGCTGCTGTGGCTGTGCCGCCCGTACGCGCCGATCCCGCCGTTCCTCGTTCCGGACGCCGACGAAAGCGGTTTGGAGGCGGGGCTCGCGGCGGTCGCCCGGACGGGCTCGGTGTGCTTGAAGTCGGCCTTGCGGGACGCCCCGGTGAATCGGGAGCTGCCCGCCTGGGCGGCGGCATTGCCGGACGGTGACACCGCGGGGCTGCCGAAGCTCGTCCAGGCGATGCAGGACTACTTCGACCTGTCGCTGGCTCCGGGGTGGGAATCGGCACGGGCGCAGGTCGACGCGGATCGTGGGATGCGGGCACAACTGCTGCTGCACGACGGCGTGGACGCGGTGCTGACGAGTCTGCGTCCGCTGGTGCGGTGGTCGTCTCCGGTGCTGGAGGTCGGAGACGGGATCGTCGATTCCTGCGGCGCGGGTGGCGCCGGGCTGGTGATCTCGCCGACCTACTTCGCGGTCTGCCCGGTGGTCGTCCCGGCGGAGGGGGAGTCGCCGGTCCGGCTGCTGTATCCGTCGGTGCGGCAGGCGGCTCCCTCGACCGGTTACGGCCGTGACGTGCGGAGGTCGCCGGACACCGCCCTGGCCGACCTGCTCGGGCCGACCAGGGCCGCGGCGCTGGCGGTCCTGGTGGTCGGGTGCAGCACGTCGGAACTGGCCGCCAGGCTGGGAGTGACGCCGTCGGCGGTCAGCAAGCACGCCACGGTGCTGCGGCGCGCGGGGCTGATCACCACCGAACGCGACCGCAACGCCGTGCTGCACTCGCTGACGCCGCTGGGCAGCGCGCTGCTCGAAGCCTAGTTCCGGTAGATGGTCAGCGCGCTGGGCCGCGACCGGAAGCGGAAGTCGTTGCCGAGCGGGCCGACCTCGCCGTCGGTGGCCACCCGGCGGTTGCCGTTGAGCAGCCGGACGTGCAGTTCCGGGACGTCGAGTTCCTGGTACACGTGACTGGCGTTGAGGCTGTTCGTGATCGTGGCGAGGATGAACCGGGCCCGCGAGTAGGGCAGGTCGGCTCGCAGGTAGCGCACGTCGAGAAGGCCGGTGTCGAGTGCCGGGCGGTGCGAGGGCGCGAGCCCCTTCGGCGCGTAGGTGCCGTTGCCGACGAACAGCAGCCAGATGCTCGTGCTCTTGCCGTTGAGCGTCACTTCCAGCGGTTTCGCGCGCCGGAGGGTGCGGGCGAGCGCGATGGCCGCGGACGGCCACTTGGGATGCCGCTTCTGGAGCTTCTCCCTGACCCGCACCATCTCCGGGTAGCCGCCGAGGCTGGCCGTGTTGACGAAGTAGCGGTGATCGTCGTCGTCGTTGATCTCCACCTCGCCGAGGTCGACGCCGACGGCGTTCCCCGCTTCGGTGGCGGCGTCCGCGTCGGGCATCGAGCGCATGCCGACGTCACGCGCGAAGTGATTGAGGGTGCCCGCCGGGATGAGCGCGAGCGGCAGGTCGTGGTCGGCCGCGACGGCGGCCACCGCGGCGACCGTCCCGTCCCCACCGGCCACACCGAGCGCGCGCACGGTGTTGTCGCGGGCGGCGATCTCGTCGCAGAGCTGATCGCGGAGGTCCCGCTTCGAGTCCGGGTACAGGATGGTGGCCTTGGGCCAGGCGAAGCGGGCTTCCTCGGTCGGGTCCTGGCCGTCGACCCCGGAGTGCGGGTTGACCAGGACGAGCATGTCCTCACCGTCGCGCATTTCGGGCGCTTCGGCGGTGTGCGCGGTGCGGCCGGGGACGTCGGGGTTCAACGGCCACCAGTGGCGCGTGAGCAGCCCGGCGCCGACGCCGATGCCGATGCCCACGCCGACGTCACTGGGCCAGTGGACGCCGGTGTGGACCCGGGAATAGGCCACGGCGGCGGCCAGCGGCACGAGGGCCGCGCCTGCCTTGGGTGATTCCATCGCGACGGCCGTGACGAAGGCCGCCGCGGACGCCGAATGCCCGGAGGGGAACGACGACGAGGTCGGCCGCCGGACGAGGCGCCGGTGCATGGGCACCTCCTCGGCCGCGGGACGACGACGAGGGAACAGCGGCTTGCCGATCAGGTTCGCCGCGGCGCTCGCCCCGGCGATGGCGGCCACGCCGCGGAGCGCGCCCCGGCGTGTCGGGCCCTTCTTCGCCGCGAGCAGGACCGCGACACACCACCAGAGCTTGGATTTGTCCGCACTTTTGGAGAGCGAGGTGATCACCTCGTCGGCCCTGGTCCTCGGCAGCGCCGCGCTCTGCGCCATCAACCGTCGGTCGGTCCGCCCGACCTTGCGGAAAGGGCGTTTGAGCTGCTTTAACACGAGTTCCCCACTTCCGGGCCGGGATGTCATGTGCGTGATACCCGATCGGGACGTCCCGCACACCTTTCACCGAATGCAACGTACCTACCGCGTGTCGCAGCCCGAACGGCGCATCATCAGTGGGGTCTCACCGCCTACTCTGGTGGGATGCAGCGGCGGATCTTTGGCATCGAGACCGAGTTCGGGGTCACGTGCACCTTTCACGGGCAACGCAGGCTCTCTCCGGACGAAGTGGCGCGTTACCTGTTTCGGCGTGTCGTGTCCTGGGGACGTTCGTCGAACGTCTTCCTGTCGAACGGCTCGCGGCTCTACCTCGACGTGGGCTCCCATCCGGAATACGCCACGGCCGAATGCGACGACCTCGTGCAGCTGGTCACGCATGACAAGGCGGGCGAGCGGATCCTCGAGGATCTCCTGGTCGACGCCGAGCGGCGGCTGGCGGACGAGGGCATCGGCGGCGACATCTTCCTGTTCAAGAACAACACCGACTCGGCGGGCAACTCCTACGGCTGCCACGAGAACTACCTCGTGACCCGTGCGGGAGAGTTCTCCCGGATCGCCGACGTACTGCTGCCGTTCCTCGTGACCCGGCAGCTGATCTGCGGCGCGGGCAAGGTGCTGCAGACGCCCCGCGGGGCGGTGTACTGCCTGTCCCAGCGAGCGGAACACATCTGGGAAGGCGTCTCGAGCGCGACGACGCGTTCTCGTCCGATCATCAACACCCGCGACGAGCCGCACGCCGACGCCGAGCGGTATCGGCGCCTGCACGTGATCGTCGGCGACTCGAACATGGCCGAACCGACCACCCTGCTCAAGGTCGGATCGGCGAACCTGGTGCTGGAGATGATCGAGGCGGGCGTCCAGTTCCGCGACTTCACGCTGGACAACCCGATAAGGGCGATCCGCGAGATCAGCCACGACCTCACCGGCCGCCGCCAGGTGCGGCTCGCCGGCGGTCGCGAGGCGTCCGCGCTGGACATCCAGCGGGAGTACCACGCCCGTGCCGTCCAGCACGTCAAGGAGACCGGCTCCTCGCCGCAGTCCGAGCGTGTCGTCGAGCTGTGGGGCCGGGCGCTGGAGGCGGTGGAGCAGCAGGACTTCAGCAAGATCGACACCGAGATCGACTGGGCGATCAAGCACCGGCTGGTCGAGCGCTACCGCGCCAAGCACGACCTCGACCTGTCGAGCCCGCGGATCGCGCAGCTCGACCTGGCCTACCACGACATCCGGCGCGGTCGCGGCATCTTCGACCTGCTGCAGCGCAAGGGCCTCGTGCGCCGGGTCACCGACGACGGCGAGATCGAACTGGCCAAGGACACCCCGCCGCAGACCACGCGGGCGAAGCTGCGCGGTGACTTCATCGCCGCCGCGCAGGCCGCCGGACGTGACTTCACCGTGGACTGGGTGCACCTCAAGCTGAACGACCAGGCTCAGCGGACAGTGCTGTGCAAGGACCCGTTCCGCTCCGTGGACGAACGGGTCGAAAGGCTCATCTCCTCGCTCTGATCGACACCCGGCTCAGAACCGGCTGATACGCGAACATCACTCCGAGTACTGTGTTGATCGCTGTTGGTTCTGAGCCGGGGAGGGCGAGGATGGACGACGAGCGATGGGCCTTCGAGGACGAGCTGGAACAGGACGACGATCCACCGCGGTCGTCATCCACTGAGCCGGTTCCGGAGGAGGACCGGATCAGCGGGCAGGATCAAGACGGTGCCGTCACCGTGGTCGTGTCACCGGACGCCGACGTCCTCTCAGTGGTCCTCGCGCGAGAGTGGAAACAGTCGGTAGATCCGCGCGGCCTTCACAGTGCCGTGACGGCGGCGGCGAACGCCGCCACCATCGCCGCTTTGGGCCGGCAGGTGGACGATGTCGCCCGCAATCCGCCTGCCATGCCGACCTTCGGTGCGACACCCGCGTCCGCCGCTGATGAGTCGCCTCTCGGTACTCAAGACATGCTTCGCCTGGTGGACGCCGCGACCGCCGAGCTGGCGCAGTTCACCCAGCGCGCCGCCACGGTCGTCAACCGCCCCATCACTGTTGAGAGTGGCGGCGGCCATGTCCGCGGCGAGGTGACCAACGGGCAGATCGTCGCCATGGAGATCGATCCGTCGTGGGTGGCGCAGGTGCGGACAGGCGAGATCGAGAGCGAAATCCTCGACGTGCTCCGTCAGCTTCGCAGGGCGAGTGCTCCGCCGGGCCTCGCCGATGGTCCGCAAGGTCCCGCGATCGCCGAGCTCATGGGGCTGCTCTTCGACCCGCACCGGATGGCGCGCCGCGTCGGCCTCGAACCGTCGATCAGCAGGGAGCAGCGGTAATGGCGGACGCTTACGACATCGCGCTGGCGCTGGACGCGCTTCGTTCCGACGCGGATCTGTGGGATGCGGCCGCGGACGATCTCGCCCCTCCTCGGGCGGCGATCGATCCGTTGGGCCTGACGCCAACGTGAGGTCATGTCCTACGCGACGGCGAAAGGGCTCGACAAGCAATACAACCAGGCCCGCGCCCTCATCCAGGACATGATCGACCAGGCCGGGAGCAACTTTCACGCGCTGTCTTCCAGCTTGCGCGCGGCCGCCGACCGGTATGCGCACGACGAAGACCAGCACGTGCTCGACATCGATCGCGCCGGCCGCGGCTGACGACTCACTCGAGGGGAATCCACCATGACGACCGCTGGAGCGAATCCGGTCATCGATGAGTCGATGGAAAAGCTTCGTGAGATCGAAGACAAGATCCGTGAGTTGTTCGACCAGGTGAACAGCGTGATGAGCTGGGTGCCGGACGTCCTCTCGGACCTGATCGAACCCGTCCGCCGGGTCATGAACGAGCAAGTAGCCGCCGAGTGGTCGGAGCGGATCGGCAACAGCATCGGCGAGATCGCCGGTTCGGTGTCCCTGGACAAGCTCAAGACGAACATCGAATGGAGTGGCAAGGCTGCCGAGACTTACAAGGCCACAGTGCCGGCTCAAGTCGCGGGGCTGAACTCGCTCAAGGATCTGGGATTGCAGATCCGGAACTCGCTCGTCAACCTCGCCAACGGCCTCGAGAGCTTTTGGATCCAGATATACGGAACCCTCGCGGGGCTGGCCATCGCTACCGCCGCAGCCGTTGTCAGTGCCATCTCCGTGGTCGGAATTCCGGCCGCGGTCGTCATTTTGATCGGAGTGATCGGCGCGGGTATCGCTTCGATCTTCACCACCATCAGCGCGGTTGATTCGCTTACCAACAGCATCGGTGCGGAACAGGCCGCGATTCTGGACAAGGTCACTGCGCTGGGGAACACCTGGCCCAGGACCAACACCGAATCGATGTCGCATTCGACGGACTGGAAACGGCAGTCGTGACGTACCCGACCGTGTGGCCAACGGAGCCCTATCGGTGGCTGCCGCCGGGTATGATCGGCAACGTCCGGGAAATCGCCATCAGTCTCGGTGGTGGGACGAGCGTTGTCGGTTTGGTTCTCGTGGCAGTGATACAAATAGAGGGGCGAATTCTACCGACATCGAGTGATGGTGCCAATGTCGTCACGATGGGAATGGCGACTTTCGCCGCAGCTGCGCTGCTGTTGTCGGGTATCGCGATGATGACGTCACGGTCGCTCGTGAGAACCGGCTATGTGGAGACGAAAGGCGCCATCCTCCTGCGAGGAGTCGAAGCGGGTTTGTGTGTCGGAGCGATATTCGCGTTGGCGATTTTCTTGATTTTTTATGTCTCGGGGGTTGCCGGTTCCGGTCGATACGATGCGAAAGATCGAATAGAATTCACGCCCGGCATCGTGATGTACACACTCTTGCCGGTGCTCGCCACGATCCTGACCATCGTCAACCTCGTCGTCGCCCACCGCTTGCTCTTCCCGACCGTCGAGAAGGTCCAGAAGCATCTTGCCCGGGAGTCCGGCTGACGCGGGTCTCGCCAGGCCGCCGTCGGCCAGGCTAGGGTGACCCGCGCGATTCTTCGACCGAGGGAGAGGTGCGCCGATGCGCCGTGCGTTGCTGGTCCTGCTGGGAGCGGTCGTCCCGCTGGCGTTCACCGGCGTCGCGCACGCCGCGCCGGAATGCCCCGACCCCGCGTGGACGGAGACCCCGACCGGCACGGACTCGCAGTTGCGCGGGCTCTCCGCGGTGGACTCCCGCACGGCCTGGGTCAGCGGCAGCAAGGGCACCGTCCTGCGCACCACCGACCGTGGCCGCACCTGGAAGCCCGTCGCCCCGCCCGGAACCGAAGCGCTCGACTTCCGTGACATCGAGGCCTTCGACGCCGATCACGCGGTCGCCCTGTCCATCGGGCCCGGTGACGCGTCCCGGATCTACCGCACCGACAACGGCGGCAAGAGCTGGCGACTGTCCTTCCAGAACAGTGACCCCGCCGCCTTCTACGACTGCATCGCGTTCTTCGACCACCGTCGCGGCCTCGCGATGAGTGACCCGGTGGACGGGAAGTTCCGGTTGCAGTCCACTTCGGACGGCGGCCGCAGTTGGAAGCCCGTGCCCGCCGAGGGCATGGTTCCCGCGCTGGAAGGCGAGTTCGGGTTCGCCGCCAGCGGACAGTGCGTCACGACGTCGGGTCCCCGCGACGCTTGGATCGCGACGGGCGGCGGGGCACGCGCGCGGGTCCTGCATTCCGGCGACGGCGGGAGGACCTGGGAAGCCGCCGACACGCCGTTGCCCAGCGGTGCCTCCGCCGGGGTCTTCTCGGTGACGTTCCGGGATCCGCGGCACGGCGTGGCCATCGGCGGCGACTACGCGGCGCCGAACGCACCCGGTCCCGCGGTCGCGCTCAGCGCGGACAAGGGACGCACCTGGCGGACACCGCCGGAGGCCCCGGTCGGCTACCGCTCCGGTCTGGCCTGGCTGGGGAACACGGTCATCGCCGTCGGCCCCGGCGGGAGCGATCTGAGCCCGGACGGCGGACGGCACTGGCAGTCGTTCGACACCGGATCGCTGGACTCGGTCGACTGCGCCCGCGGCGCGTGCTGGGCGAGCGGGGCGAAGGGCCGGGCAGCCCGGCTCACCGCCGGTTAAGCTCGAAGGACCATGACCGCACATGCCGAACCCGCCCAAGACACCACCGAGCACCTGGTCGAGGTGCTGAAGGCGCTCGCCAACCCGGTCCGGCTCCAGGTGCTCGGCTGGCTGCGCGAACCGGACCGGCATTTTTCGCCGGAGAAGGCGATCGCCGACCAGAACGAGGTCGGCGTCTGCGTCAGTCACCTCCAGGAGAAGCTCGGGCTCGCGCAGTCGACGGTGTCGGCGTACATGGCGTTGCTGCAGCGCGCCGGGCTCGTCCGGTCCACCAGGGTGGGGAAGTGGACGCACTACCGGCGTGACGAACAGCGGATCGCCCAGCTCGTCGACCTGCTCGGACGCTCCATCTGAGCCTCCTCGGGAATAACATATCGAGAATCTGCGATACTGCGATATGTTGTACTCGACTTGAGGAGAGACAGATGGAACTGGGGCGTTTCGGGATCTGGACGTTCGACTTCGAGGATCAGCCCGCGAGCCTGCTGCGGGATTCGGTACGGGAACTGGAAGAACTCGGCTGGCCCGCGATCTGGATCCCGGAACGGGACGGCCGGGAAGCGTTGACCCACGCCGGATTCCTGCTGGCGTCCACCGAGCGGATCTCCGTCGTCAACGGGATCGCGCGCATCGATTCCCGTGGCGCGCGCTGGACGCACGGCGCGGCGCTCTTGTTCGCCGACGCCTTCCCTGGCCGGCATGTCCTGGGGCTCGGCTTCGGCGGTGCGCGTCCCGGCGTCAAACCGCTGGAGGCGATGGGCGGCTACCTCGACGAACTCGACACCGTCACCAGCGCGAACCCGCTGCCCGCGGCTCCGATCCGGCGGCTGCTGGCCGCGTACGGGCCGAAGATGCTCGAACTGGCCCGAGACCGTTCCGAGGGCGCGCACACCTATCACGTGACGGTGCCGCATACCGCCCAGGCGAGGGAAGTGCTGGGGGACAAGGCCTTCCTCGGCGTCGAGCACGCGGTCCTGTTCGAGACCGACCCGGGCAAGGCGCGCGAGATCGCCCGTGCGCACCTGCACCCGTACCTCACGTCGCAGTACAACGTCGCCAAGTATCTCCGCCTCGGCTACACCGAGGCCGACATCGACGGCGGCCGCGGCAGCGATCGGCTCGTCGACGATCTCGTGTTCTGGGGCGACCTCGACACCGTCGTCGCGAAGCTTCACGGCCACCTCGACGCCGGCGCCGACCACGTCGGGATCCAGGTCGTCGGGATCGCACCCGGCGAGTCGGCGATGCCGTACTGGCGGCGGCTGGCCGAAGCGCTGCTGCCGCGCTAGCGGAGCTGGCCGGTCGGGCGGACCACGATCTCGTTGACGTCGACCGAGGGCGGTTGCTCCAGCGCGTAGAGCACCGCCCTCGCGATGTCGTCGGGTTCCAGTTTCGGCTTGGACTTCGAGTCCTCGGGGATCATCGAGGTGTCGACCAGCCCCGGCTGGACCACGGTGACCCGGACGCCGGTGCCGATGGCCTCCTCGCGAATGGACCCGGCGAGCCCGGTCACCGCCCATTTCGTCGCCGAATAGAGGTTCCCCGGCCGGTGGTAGCGCCCGGCGACCGAACCGGTGAGCACGAGGTGCCCCTTCGATTCCGCCAGCGACGGCAGGGTCGCCCGCGCGGTGAGGGCGGTGCCGTAGACGTTGGTCAGCACCATGTCCCGCCACTGTTCGGGGTCCGCGCCGCCGTCGCCGAAGAACGAGACCACGACGCTCTGCCCCGCGTTGGCGAACACCGCGTCCAGGCGGCCGAAGGTCTCCTTCACCGTCTCCACGGCGGAGGACAGCGACTCCCAGTCGGTGACGTCCACCGCGAGCGCGAGGGCGCAATCCTCGCCGAACTCGGTGACGAGGGGGAGCAGTGCCTCGCGGTCGCGGGAGAGCAGCGCCAGCCGGAACCCGGCCGCCGCGGCCCGGCGTGCGGTGGCTTCGCCGAGGCCGCGGGAGGCGCCGGTGATCAGCAGTACTCGATCGTTCATGACTCCAAACTAGGCGGCGCGTAGGTGTCCCACTCGGGCACCGGTTCGCCGGCGAGGGAGGCGCCGAGCCGGTCGAGGTAGAAGTGCCAGCCCTTGAGGATGTCCGAGGTGTCCCAATCGGTCTTGGGCAGGTGGTGCACGAAGTCGAGCACTGTGCCGTCGCCTCGCGGGCTCAGGGTCAGTTCCACCCGCCACGCGGGCTGATCGGTCACGCCGAGGTCGACCACCAGTCGTTTCGGTGGATCGCACTCGCGGATGACGGCGGGGCCCGGTTCGGAGCCCTCTTCCGCGGTCATCAGCAGCATGATCGTGTTGCCGACCCCGGCCTCGCCGGTCCACGTGCCGATCCAGCGGGCCGTTCGCTCGGACTCGGTGAGCGCCGACCAGACGTCTTCGATCGGGTCCGGGTACTCGCGCCGGAGTTCGAGCCGGGTCTCTTCGCCGTCCATGAGGAGAAGATAACCTTGGGCTTAATTAAGCGTCAACTTATTCTTCGATCAGGACCAGCCGCCCGCGGAGGCCACCCGCCGCGAGGCGCTCGTGTGCCTTCGCCGCCTCGTGCAAGGGCAAGGTCTCCGCGACACGCAGGGCGAGCACGCCGTCGTCGACCTGAGTCGCGAGTCCGGCCAGCGCGGCGCCGTCCGCGCGGATCCAGACGTGCTCGACCTTGATGCCGCGCAAGGGGATGGGCGCCGCTCCGGCCGCGAACACCACGAACCGCCCACGGTTCGTCACGGCGTCCAGGGCTTCGAGTCCGAGCAGTGCGGTGTCGAGCGCAGCATCGACGCCACCAGGGATCTCGGCCCGCACACGGTCGGCGAGGAAGTCGCCGCGAGGCACGAAGACCTCGGCCCCGAAGCCGCGAACCACTGCTTCGTCGGCGGAACCGGCGACCGCGACCACCCGGAAACCGCGCGCCTTGGCCAACGTGACCGCGTAGCCGCCGACAGCGCCCGCCGCGCCGGTCACCAGGACCGTCGCTCCCGGCGGCAGATCGAGCAGATCGAGTGCCTGTACCGCGGTGAGACCGTTCAGCGGCAACGTCGCGGCCTCCACAGTGGACACCGTCCGCGGGGCGGCGGCGATCGCGGCCGCGTCGAGGACGACGAACTCGGCGTACGTGCCGAGCGCGGCCGACGGCCGGTCCCGCAGGCCGATCACGGCTTCACCCTCGGCGAACCCGGTGACACCGTCGCCCACCGCGTCGACCGTCCCCGCCACGTCCCAGCCGATGCCGAGCACCTCGCGCGGCGGGATGATCCCCGCCTCGGTCAGGAAACCCGACCGGGTCGCGGCGTCGACCGGGTTCACCGCGGCCGCGGCCACCTTCACCCGCACCTGACCGAAACCCGGTACCGGCACCGGGATCTCGGCGAGTTCCAGGACTTCCGGACCGCCGAACCGGCGGACCACCACAGCACGCATCGTTCTCCTCCAAGGGGTCGTTCACCGCGAACGTAGGGGGAGTTACTCTCCATCGGGAAGTACGCACCTCGAGGTGCCCAACCCACGCGGAGGTACGGCGACCGTGGTCACGCGCACGGCACAGGAACGGCGGGACGAGGAGAAACGGGCCTACGACGCCTACCTCGCGGCCTGCCCGGCCCGGAAGCTGCTCGACGAGGTCTCGGGCAAATGGGTCAGTCTCGTCCTCGTCGCCCTCGGCGACGGCCCCCAGCGCTACAGCGACCTCTCCCGGCGGATCGCCGGTGTCAGCCAGAAGATGCTCACGCAGACGCTGCGGACCCTGGAACGGGACGGTCTGCTGACCCGCACCGTCACGCCGTGTGTGCCGGTTCGCGTGGACTACGAACTGACCGAACTCGGCCGGAGTCTCCTGCGGCTCGTGGCCGGGATCAAGGACTGGGCCGAGACGAGGTTCGACGAAGTGGAGAGCGCCAGGGATCGTTATGACGCGCGATCGGCGGCTCTCACCATCGGGTCGGACGGCGCGGGCTAGGGTAACCGGGTGTCCACCGCACGCGCCGAACGATTGGTCAACCTGGTTCTGGCCCTCCTGTCCACCCGGCAGTACCTCACCGCCGAGCGGATCCGGGGCATCGTGCCCGGGTATGCCGACGCGGCCAGCGACGAGGCCTACTTCCGCATGTTCGAGCGCGACAAGACCGAACTGCGCGAACTCGGCATCCCGCTGGAGACCGGGCGCAACTCCGCGTTCGACGCGATCGACGGCTACCGCATCGCTCGCCGCGACTACGAACTCGGCGAAATCGACCTCGCGCCCGACGAAGCGACCGCGGTCGGTCTCGCCGTCCGCCTCTGGGATTCACCGGAACTGACCGGAGAAGCACAGGGCGCGCTGGTGAAGCTCCGCGCCGCCGGGGTCGAAGTCGACGACCACGCGCCGACCGTCGTCGAGCCCCGTGTCCGGGCCGAACCGGCGTTCGGCCCGCTGCTCGCCGCCGTCCAGGCCGGGCAGGCGGTGCGCTTCGAGTACCGGCGCAGCGGTTCGGCCGAACGCAAGATCCGCACCCTCGAACCGTGGGGCGTGGTGTCCTGGCGAGGCCGTTGGTACGTCGTCGGGCACGACAGGGACCGTGGCGCGTCCCGGTGTTTCCGTCTCTCGCGGGTGACCGGGAAGGTCGCGGCCTTCGGCGAATGCGGCGTCGTCGAGCGCCCGGAAGGGGTCAACCTGCTGCGGATGGTTTCGGCCAGCAGCAGTGAGGACCCGTCCGCGCCGACCACGGCGAGCGTCTGGGTCGCCGATGGCCGTGCCGCCGGTGTCCGCCGTCGCGGCCGGGTGGTCGGCCGCAGCGACGCCGGGGGAGAAGAAGGCGACCTCGTGGAGATCGAGCTGTACTACCCCGAATCCGCCGCGGACTGGCTCACCGCCCACGGCCCGGACGTCCTGGTCCTCGAGCCCGAGGTCCTCGCGAAGTCGGTTTTCAGCCGTCTCGAGGCCATCGCGCATGCGGGCGGTGCCCGATGAGCGCCACCGGACGGATGCCGCGCCTGCTCGCGCTCGTGCCGTACCTGCTCGCCCGGCCGGGTATCAAGATCACCGACGCCGCCCACGACTTCGACGTCACGCCCAAACAGCTGCGCAAGGATCTCGAGCTGCTCTGGATGTGCGGGCTGCCGGGCTACGGCCCCGGCGACCTGATCGACCTCTCCTTCGAGGGCGACACGATCGTCGTCACGCACGACGCAGGCATGAACCGCCCGCTGCGGCTCACCGGCGGCGAGGCGACGGCGATGCTCGTCGCGCTGCGGGCACTGGCCGAGACGCCCGGCGTGCTCGACGCCGACGCCGTCCGCCGTGCCATCGCGAAGATCGAGGTCGCCGCGGGGCAGGCCCAGCCGTCCGGGATCGTCGTCGGTGGGGGAGTCCGCGAAGGCAAGAAGACCGCCGGCACCCGCGAAGCCGTCCGGGCCGCTCTCACGGCGAAGCGGGCGTTGCGGATCCGGTACTACACCGCGTCGAAGGACGAGATCACCGAACGCACCGTCGACCCGATGCGGCTGCTCATCGTCCAGGCTGTCGGCTACCTCGAAGCATGGTGCCGCCGCGCCGAGGACGTCCGCCTGTTCCGGCTCGACCGCATCGACGAGCTCACCGTGCTCGACGAACCCGCCGTCCCGCCCGCGCACGCCCGGCCGACCGACATTTCCGACGGCGTCTTCCGGCCGCGTCCCGATCAGCAGGAAGCCGTTCTCGTGCTCGACCCGGACACACGCTGGGTAGCCGAGTACTACCCCTGCGAGGAACTCGCCGAGCTCGACGGCGGGCGCCTGCGGATCCGGATGCGGTACGCGGACGAATCGTGGATGGTCCGGCTGATCCTCGGTCTCGGTGGGGACGCGCAGGTCGAAAGCCCCGCCACGCTCGCGGAGGCGGTTCGTCGACGAGCGGCCGACGCGCTGGCGCGGGCTCGTCACCTAACGTCAACCTACGAGCAGTAGGGTGACGCCGTGTCGTACCTGCCGAGCATCGTGCTCGCCGCCGCCGGGCTCATCGTGCTCTTTGTTCTGCTAATCAAATTACGCAGAGTCTTGCGCGTGCTCACCCATACGATGAGCATGGTGGCTACGAACACCCGAAAACGGACAGGGCTGCTCCGCGCCCGATCGGCCGCGCTCCGCGTGGCGATCGCGCAACGACGTGGGCTCGAAGACCGGTAACATCTCACACAGAGACTCGAGAAGGAGGCCGCAAACGATGAACGCGCTGCAGCCGTGGCACATCATCATCCTGGTGCTCGTCGTTGTTCTGCTGTTCGGCGCCAAGAGGCTTCCGGACGCCGCGCGGTCCATCGGCAAGTCCATGAAGATCTTCAAGGCCGAGACCAAGGACATGGCCGGGGACAAGGACAAGGCCGCCGAGACCGAGGAGGTCGAGACCAAGCAGCTGCCGCAGGCCACCACGCCCGCGCCCGCCGCCTCGACGGCGCAGGACAAGCAGGTCGCCGACCTCCAGCGTCAGCTCGACGAACTCAAGAAGCAGCAGGCCCCCACGCCCGCACCGGCTGAGCAGGCGCAGAAGAACGCCAGCTGATCGGTTAGCCGGCACGGTCTCAGCAAGCCCAGCGGAGCCTGTTCGCGGATGAGCGCGCCGAAGTCACGGCGCGCTCATGGTGGACCCTGACGAGAACGGACTGTTCAGTGGCGGATTCCGCCTCCGGTGAGGAACGCCGCGGGTCGAAGCGGCGCAAGCGCAGCCGTCGCGGCAACCCCGACGGCACGATGACGCTCATCGAGCACATCTACGAGTTCCGGCGCCGTCTGGGCTTCGCGCTGCTCGCTCTCGTCGTCGGCGGAATCTTCGGCTTCATCTGGTTCCAGACGACGCTGGGCCCTGTTCCATCGCTGGGCAAGCTGCTGGTCGATCCTTACTGCGCCATTCCCGCGGACCGCCGGTTCGGCGGGAGCGAAGGCGAGTGCAAGCTTCTGCAGACCGTGCCCTTCGAAGCGTTCATGACGCAGTTGAAGGTCGGTCTCGCGGGCGGCGCGGTCCTGCTTTCACCGGTGTGGCTCTATCAGATCTGGGCGTTCATCGCGCCCGGCCTCTACTCGAAGGAGCGCAAGTACGCGCTCACCTTCGTCGCCTTCGCGTCGGCACTGTTCGCCGCGGGCGCCGTGCTGGCGTACCTCCTCGTCCCGCACGCTCTCGCACTGCTGATGAACTTCGGTGGAGACCAGTTCATCACCGCGCTCACCGCGGACAAGTACGTTTCGTTCATCCTGTCGCTGCTGGTGATCTTCGGCGTCAGCTTCGAACTCCCGCTGCTCGTGGTGATGCTGAACCGCGTCGGCGTCCTGAAGTACCAGATGCTGAAGAAGTGGCGTCGCGGCCTGATCATGGTCGTGTTCGTCTTCGCCGCGTTCGCCACGCCCGGCTCCGACCCCTTCTCGATGCTCGCACTGGCGGGCGCGCTGGTGGTGCTCCTGGAGCTGTCCATCCAGATCGCGCGCTTCCACGACCGCAGGCTCGACAAGGAACGCGGCACCGAGGGCTGGGACAAGCTCGACGACGACGAGGCCGCGCCGTTCGACTACACGCCGAGCAAGATCGACGACGAGCCTTCCGCCGCGACCGGTGGCAAGCGGACCAGCACCGACGACGTCACCTGATCCCGGGGATGCACGCGGCACTGGCCGTCCACCCCGCTTCCGGTAACGGAGCCGCAGGACGTTTGATGGAGTCGGTCGCGGCGCGGCTGCGGCCCGCCGTGGACCGGCTCGACGTCCTCGTCGCCCACACCGTCGAGGAATCCCGCGCGCTGATGACCGACTCCCGCGCGGCCGGGCTGGACGTCCTCGTCGTCCTCGGCGGCGACGGCGCGGCGCACCAAGGAGTCCAGTTCTGCGCGGAATCCGGCGTCGCCCTCGGTCTCGTCCCCGCCGGCACCGGCAACGACTTCGCCAGGGCGCTCGGCATCCCGGAGAACCCGCACGCGGCCGTCGATCTCGCCGCCAGGCAGATCGCGGAGGGGAAGCGACGCAGGATCGACCTCGGCCGGGCCGGTGGCGCCTGGTTCGCCACCGTCCTCTGCTCCGGCTTCGACGCCCTGGTCACCGAACGCGCGAACAGACTGTCCTGGCCTCGCGGACCGCGCCGCTACGACGTCGCGATCCTGGCCGAACTCGCCGCGTTCCGGCCCCGGCCGGTCGTGCTCCGCACCGACGTCGAGACACTTGAACTCGACGCCACCATGATCGCCGTCGGCAACACCCCGTTCTACGGCGGCGGCATGCGGATCTGCCCGGGAGCGGATCCGGAGGACGGCCGGTTCGACGTCACCGTCGTGGGCAACGCGACCAGGCGGGATCTCCTCCGCATGCTGCCCGGCGTCCGCTCCGGCGAGCACATCGCGCATCCGGCGGTCCGGACTCTCAAAGCGAGCGGGATTTACCTCGCTGGCAGCGATCTGCCCGTCTACGCCGACGGCGAGCCGCTGGGCAGGCTCCCGATCGACATCTCCTGCGTCCCCGGCGCGCTCACCGTCCTGGCTTGAGCCCGGCGTAGCCACCCGCGCGCCACACCCGGCCCCGGAACTCCGCGGCAGGCATCAGGTCGCCGCGCGGGAAGAACACGCCACCGCACCGGTGGCAGAACCACGCCTGCCGCCAGTACTCCAGCGCGTCCGGGATACCTCGCCGGATCCGCGCGTTGCGCCGCAGCCGGAGCACGAACAGCACGGCGAACAGCGCCACCAGCGCGAACGCCCCGAACGGGAAGATCCACGCCCCGATCGCAGCCCCGGCACGGCCGCCCGCGGTCGGCGCGGGGTTCTCGGCGAGCACGTCGTTGGCGAACGAGACGAACACGAACGCGGGGATCAGCAAGAGCAGCGCCAGCGTCAGGAAGCATCCGCCGCCGCGGACCACGGGATACGGGTTGAGCGCCGCCGCGGTCGCGGTCACCGACACGCCGCGATGCGCCGTCGCGGTGTAGACCACGCCGTCACCAGCGGGGATGGCCGTCATCGACCCCTGCACGCGGTAGGTGGTCTGCCCGGCCTGGAACACCGCCGGCACGCTCTGCACCTGGTCGACCTGCGCGCACCGCGGACAAGCGAGCTCCATGGCGTCCCCTCTCGATCCCGAATCCGGCCCTTGGATGCGAAAGGGGTGGCCGCCGTTCCCGGGATCGTCACACCGAGTGCGAACTGTCGGTGGGGTATGGAACCCTGGCGAAGTGGTCAACAGCCCTTCTCAGACCCCGGCCGAGGCGTACGCAGCCTCCCAGCGCCGCGCTCGGTATCCCCAGCTGACCCGGTTCGCCGCGGAATCGTCGTTCGAGTTCGACGACTTCCAGATCCGCGGCTGCGAGGCGCTCGAAGACGGTCACGGTGTGCTCGTCTGCGCGCCCACCGGCGCCGGGAAGACCGTGGTCGGCGAGTTCGCGGTGCACCTCGCCCTCGCCGAAGGCCGCAAATGCTTCTACACGACACCCATCAAGGCGTTGTCGAACCAGAAGTTCGCCGATCTCGTCGGGCGCTACGGCGCCGACGCCGTCGGCCTGCTGACCGGTGACACCTCGATCAACGGCAACGCGCAGGTCGTGGTCATGACCACCGAGGTCCTGCGCAACATGCTCTACGCCAAGTCGTCGACCATCGGCGAGCTCGCCTACGTGGTGATGGACGAGGTCCACTACCTCGCCGACCGGTTCCGCGGCGCGGTCTGGGAGGAGGTCATCCTCCATCTGCCGGAGCACGTCCGGGTCGTCGGCCTGTCGGCCACGGTGAGCAACGCCGAGGAGTTCGGCGAGTGGCTCGTCGAGGTCCGCGGCGACACCTCGGTGGTCGTCGACGAGCACCGTCCCGTGCCGCTGTGGCAGCACATGCTGGTCGGGAACCGGATGATGGACCTGTTCGCGGGCCAGGAGGAACACGCGCCGGGCGCCGAACTGCGGATCAACCCCAGCCTGCTGCGCCGCACCGAAGAGGTCGGCCGCGGTTTCGCCCCGGCCGGGATGCGCGGGCCGAGGGGGCGGCGCGGGGCGCCGTCACGGATGCCGCGGTTCCGGCCGCCGTCCCGCACGGACACGGTCGAGAGACTGGACAGCGCCGGTCTGCTCCCCGCCATCGTGTTCATCTTCTCCCGCGCCGGCTGCGACGCCGCCGTCGGTCAGTGCGTCCGGTCCGGGTTGCGGCTCAACGGTCCCGAAGAGGTCGAGAAGGTTCGCCGGATCGTCGCCGAACGCACCAAGGACCTGCCCGAAGGCGACCTCGGCGTCCTCGGTTTCTGGGAGTGGCGTGAGGCGCTCGAGCGCGGCATCGCCGGGCATCACGCCGGGCTGCTCCCGGCGTTCAAGGAGACCGTCGAGGAGCTGTTCGTCCAAGGCCTCGTGAAGGTCGTCTTCGCCACCGAGACGCTCGCGCTCGGCATCAACATGCCCGCGCGCACCGTCGTCCTGGAACGACTGGTGAAGTACAACGGCGAGGCGCACGTCGACCTGACACCGGGGGAGTACACGCAGCTCACCGGGCGTGCCGGGCGGCGCGGGATCGACGTCGAAGGGCACGCCGTCGTCGCCTGGCAGCCGGGGATCGACCCGAAGCAGGTCGGCGGGCTCGCGTCGACACGGACGTATCCGCTGCGCTCATCGTTCCGGCCCGGCTACAACATGGCGGTGAACCTGGTCGCCCAGGTCGGCGCCGATGCGGCCCGTGACCTGCTGGAGCTGTCGTTCGCGCAGTTCCAGGCCGACCGGTCGGTGGTCGGGACGGCGCGGCGGATCGAGCGGAACAAGGAGGCCCTGCGGGGCTACACGTCCGCCATCACGGGCGATTTCGACGCGATGTTCGAGTACGTCGAGCTGCGCGCGAAGATCTCGGCCCGGGAGAAGGCGCTCTCGCGGCAGAACACCTCCGCGCGCCGCGCGGGCACGGCCGAGTCGCTGGAAAAGCTCCGCAAGGGCGACGTCATCGCCGTCCCCGCGGGCAGGCGAGCGGGGCTGGCGGTCGTCGTCGACCCGGGGCTCGATCCGATCCGCGAGCCGCGGCCCATCGTGGTCACCGAGGACCGCTGGTCCGGACCGCTCTCGGTCGCCGACTTCCCGTCGCCCGTCGAGGCGCTGGGGAACATCAAGCTGCCGAAGCACATCGAGCTGCGGTCACCCAAGACCCGTCGGGACATCGCCGCGACTCTCCGGAACGCGGGAATCTCGTTGCCCGGTAGGCAAAAGCGCCGCGCCGGGGCGAATGAGGACGGTGAGCTGGCCGCGCTGCGCCGCGCGTTGCGCGCCCACCCGTGCCATGGTCTGGCCGAACGTGAGGCGAACCTGCGCTGGGTCGAGCGGTACCAGCGTCTCTCGGCGGAGACCGAGCAACTGGAACGCAAGGTCGCCGCGACCACGCACTCGCTCGCACGTGCCTTCGACCGCATCCTGCGGCTGCTCGGCGAGCGCGGTTACCTCGGCCCCGAATCCGAGGGGAACGGTGAGGACCGCGTCACCGAACACGGCAAACAGCTCACCCGTCTCTACAGCGAGTCCGACCTGCTCGCCGCCGAATGCATCCGGCAAGACGTCTGGAAGGGCCTGGCGCCCGCCGAACTCGCGGCCGTCGTTTCGACGCTGGTCTTCGAGGCCCGCCGTGACACCGCGGGGGAGCCGCGTCTGCCCGCGGGCAAGGTACTCGACGCCTGGCAAGCGACCACGCGCCTGTGGATGGAGCTCACCGAGGACGAGCGGCGGCACAAGCTGGACCGCACCCGCGAGCCCGACGCCGGCTTCGCCTGGCCCATCTACCGCTGGGCGCGCGGCGAATCGCTGGAGAAGGTCCTCACCGCCGCCGAGGCGAACGGGCAGGAGCTGTCCGCCGGCGACTTCGTGCGGTGGTCGCGGCAGGTCATCGACCTGTTGGACCAGATCCGCGACGTCCTCGGGCGGGCCGATCCGGTGGGTGCGGCGGCTTCGGACGCGGTGAAGGCTTTGCGGAGGGGTGTCGTGGCGGCGGGCGGGGCCTGATCCCGGGTTCGATTCGGTCGCCTCTTGGACCGAAGGGCGAACGTGGTGTGTCGGATGGCGTGTCCGTGAAGGCCTCCTTGAGGGACCCTGGGTCCCTCAAGGAGGCCTTCACGGACTTGGGGACCGGGCAGTGGTGTCACAGCTGTACCGGTGTCACCGGGGATCGCAGCGGCGGGTTGTGAAGGACGCCTTCACTACCCTCAGGGTAGGCAAGGAGGCCTTCACGGCCAGCAGAATGCCTCCACGACCGACCGACCCCGCGCCACCCTTTGCCGTTCCCCTCAATAAGTGCCATGAAAGGCCCGTTACTTGCAAAATTTGCAAGCAACGGGCCTTTCATAGCGCGCGCTGGGGCACGCCACGGTGCGTCCGGCTGCCGGGAGGTGTTGGGCTGACCGGCGGATTCGATGCCGCCACCGGTGTGAGCACGGTCGCGGCGAGTTGGCCCGACACCACCCGGGAACAGTGGGCAGGGGCGCCCACCTGTGGTTGGATCGCCCACGACGGCCATGTAGCACGGCCGGTGACGATGGCGGAACAGGCGGAGGCGAAACGATGAGCACGCCGTATGGCGGCAACGACCCGCAGCAGCAGCCCCAATGGGGGCAGCAGCCGGGCTACGGGGAACAGCCGGGCGGCACTCAACCGCCGAGCGGTCCCCAGCAGCAGCCGCAGTGGGGTCAGCAGCCGCAGTACGACCCGTCGCAGACGCAGCAGCAACAGCCCCAGTGGGGCCAGCAGCCCGCTCCCTACGACCCGTCGCAGCAGCAGCCGGGGTATCCCCAGCAGCAGCCCGGTTACGACCCCTCCCAGACGCAGCAGCAACAGCCGCAGTGGGGTCAGCAGCCCCCGCAGTACGGCCAGCAGCCGGGCTACCCGCAGAGCGGACCCCAGCAACAGCCTGGTTATCCACAGAGCGGACCCCAGCAGCAGCCCGGCTACCCGCAGAGCGGCCCGCAGCAGCAGCCGCAGTACGGGCAGCCGCAGCAGCAGGGCCAGTACGACTACGGCCAGGGCCAGTTCGCGGGCACCCAGGGCGAGGCGCAGGACAAGCCGAAGTCCAAGAAGGGCCTGTTCATCGGGATCGGCGCGCTCGTGGTGATCATCGCCGCGGTCGGTGTCCTCGGGTTCGTCACGCCGGGCTGGTTCAACACCCAGGTCTTCAACAACACGCAGATGCAGACCGACGTGCAGAAGCTGCTCACCGAGACCTACGGGATCAAGGAGATCAGCGCGGTCACCTGCCCCTCCGGCCAGGAGGTCAAGGACGGGGTGAAGTTCACCTGCACCGCCACGATCGAGGGCAAGCCGCAGGAGGTGCCGATCACCGTGAAGGGTGACACCGGCAACTACGAGGTCTCCCCACCCGCCGTCACCAAGTAAACGGCGGGCGCCGGGGGCGGTCGATCCTGCATGATCGTCCCATGAGCGACTTTTCAGTGCGGCTGTTGCGGTCCGACGAGGATCGGGCCGCGACGGACGTGTTCAGGCGCGCCTTGCACGCCAAGGAGATGACCGACGAGGAATGGTCGGCCATCTCCCCGTCGATTCAACCGGACCGCGGTTTCGGCGCGTTCGACCCGGAGCTGATCGGTACCGTCCGGTCCTTCGATTCGGAAGTGACGCTGCCCGGCGGCGGCACCACGCCGCTGGCCGCGGTCAGTCTCGTCGGTGTCCGTGCCGACCGCATCCGGCGTGGTGTGCTGACCGGTCTGATGCGCGCTCAGTTCGAGGATTTCGCCGCCCGCGGCGTCCCCGCGGCGATGCTTCACGCGTCCGAAGGAGCCATCTACGGCAGGTTCGGTTATGGCGTCGCCGCGCGGGGCAAGTCGATCGAGGTCGACAGGCATCGCGCGCGGTTCCGTCCCGAGGTCCCGGCAGGCGGGCAGATCTCCTTGCTGGGGCTGGAAAGCACCATCGAGCAGTGGCCGTCGCTCTTCGACGCTCTCCCGCGCACCCGGCCAGGGATGATCGCGCGGAGCCCGAATCTGTGGCCGGGCTACGAGCGGGAAGTGCGCCGTGCGACCACTCCCGTCACCACCGCCGTGCACCGAGGCGCGGACGGGGTCGACGGCTACGTCACGTACACCGTCGAGAGGGCCAGATTCGACGCCCCGGCGCTGCTGAAGATCCAGTCCTTCCACCACGCGGGCCCGGACGCGTTCGCCGGGCTGTGGCGCTACCTGCTGTCCGTGGACCTGGTCGACCGCATCACCGCCGAGAAACGGCCGCTCGACGAACCCGTCGAGCTGCTGTTCGCGGACCCGCGGCACGTGACCGTGCAGAAGACCCAGGACGAGGGCTGGCTCCGGCTGGTCGACGTCGCCACGATGCTCGCCGCCCGGACGTACCGGGGCGAACCCGTCGTCATCGAGGTCACCGATCGCTTCCTGGACCACAACTCCGGCCGGTACCGCCTGTCCGAGGACGGCGCCGCCCGCACCACCGACCCGGCTGATCTCGCCATGGACGCCGACACCTTGTCGATGCTGTACCTCGGCGGCTGGCGCGCGGCTGATCTCGCCTTCGCCGGACGGGTCCGCGCCACCGGCGAGCTCGCCTTGGAACGGGCGGACCTGCTGTTCGGCACGCGAGTGAACCCCTGGTGCGGTACCTTCTTCTGACGTTGGAAGATCACATTCCGGGGGTGGAGAAGCTTGAGCAGGCGAGCCGTCGCGACGGTCGGTCTGTGCTGTGCCGCTTTCGCGGTGCTGGCGGGATGTTCGGACACCCCGGTACCCGCGCCGGCGACGAAGACCGTCACGGTCCCGCCGTCGACGAGCGCGTCGTCGAGCGCGCCCGCCACCGGCGGGACGTCGGTCGGTCCCTCCAGCGCCCCGGGCAGGGTCTTCGACCCGAGGACCATGCAAGCGGACGTGAAGAAGGTCCTCACCGAGACGTACCAGCTCCAGGGCGTCGGGGACGTGATCTGCCCGTCCAACCAGAAGGTCACCGACGGCAGTACGTTCAGCTGCACCGTCCAGGTCGGCGGGGAGGGCAAGACCGTCACGATCACCGTCACCGGTGAGGACGGCCGCTACGAGGTCGGCGCGCCCGCCTGAAAACCGGTTGGGTTCGCCGCGGCCGGACGGCAGGATCTCCGGTCATGAGCGAATTCCATGTGCGTGCCGTGGCCGAGGGCGAACAGCGAGCCTGCCTCCAAGTTCTCGAAGAGGCCTTGCACGCCAAGCCGATCTCGGACGAAGCCTGGGCCAAGATGGCCCCGAGCTGGCCGGCCGCGGGGAAGTTCGCCGCGTTCGACGACGACGGCACACCGGTGGGGATCACCAGTTCCTTCGAGATCGAACTCACCGTCCCAGGTGGACAGAAGCTCGCCACCGCGGCCGTCGACGGCGTTGGCGTCCGCGCAGACTGGACGCGCCGCGGGATCCTCACCACGATGATGGCCGCACAGCTGGAAGACCTCGCCGCGCGCGGCGTCCCGCTGGCCGCGCTGCACGCCTCGGAAGGCGTGATCTACGGCCGTTTCGGTTACGGCGCCGCCACCTTCTGCAAAGGCGTGTACATCGAACGTCCCCGTGCCCAGGTCCGCGACGGCGTGGGGCGGGAGGGCCTGGTCAGGTTCGCCACCCCGGACGACGCCGTCGAGCGGGTTCCCGCGCTGTACAACCGGTTCCAGGGAACGCGTCCCGGGTTCGCCTCCCGGCCCGCGCAGTGGTGGCCGGGCTTCTTCGACCGGCTCGTAACCGGGAACGACGGCTATCGCGTCGCCATCCACAGTGGACCGGACGGGGACGACGGTTTCGTCGCCTACCAGACCATCGACGCGCGAGACCGGCAGGCGCCGGAACGCGGGGCGATCATCGAGGTTCGTGCACTCCATGCCGCGACACCACAGGCCTGGGCGGGACTGTGGCGCTTCCTGCTGTCGATCGACCTGGTCTCGGCCGTCGCCGGACGAGGCCGCCCGATGGACGAGCCCATCGCCGAACTCCTCACCGACCCGCGTGCGGTGAACACCACCGAGGTCATCGACGACCTGTGGGTGCGGCTGGTCGACGTGCTCGCGGCGCTGCGGGCGCGCACCTACGGCACCGCCGAACCCGTGGTCCTGGAAGTGTTCGACAAGCAGCTTCCGGACAACAACGGCCGCTACGTCGTCGGACCGGACGGCGTGGAACGCACCACCAAGGAGGCGGAGCTGCGGCTGGACGTCAGCACCTTGTCGTCGCTGTACCTCGGCCACGGCCTCTTCACCGACCTGGCACTGTCCGGCCGCGTCGAGGTGCTGGACGAGGCGGCGGCCGCCCGCGCCGACGCGCTGTTCCACACCGCCCGCGCCCCGTGGTGCGGGACCTTCTTCTAAGCCGGATTGCGACGCGGTTTGATCCGCACCTGCGGCAACGCGGGTGCGGGCAACCACGCCGTGGTGCCCTGATAGCCCTCGACGCGGCCGTAGCGGTCCGCCTGTGCCTGCCAAGCTTCGCGGTACTCGGCGATCTCCTCGTGGCTGCGGCCCACGAAGTTCCACCACATGACGAGTTCTTCGGTGAACGGGGTCCCGCCGAGTAGAAGCACCCTGGCCGGTACGTCGCCGTGGTTTGCCAGCTCCAGCCGCTGCGCGCCCGGTGCGAGGTAGGCGAGTTCCCCGGTGCCCAGCGCGGTTCCGGCGACGGTGACCGAGCCGACGTCCTGCAGGACACCGTGTTCGAAGGCGGGGTCGACGTCGAGGGACAGGGTCGCGCCGGGCTCGACGGTGAGTTCCGCGCCCAGCAGGGGAGTGAACGCCGGAACCGGTGACGTGGTCCCGGCGAGGCTGCCGAGGAAGACCCGGGCGGTGGCACCGGGCAGCCCGAGCAGCGGCGGCGCGTAGTGCCGGAAGTCCCGCGCGGTATCGCGGTGTTCGTCCGGCAGCGCGATCCACAGCTGAACACCGTGCAGCGTCGCGGTGTCCGATGTGGACACTGTCGACACTTCGGAGTGCGCGATACCGTGCCCGGCGGTCATCAGGTTGAGTTCGCCCGGCCGGACCACGGCCCGCGTGCCGATGCTGTCGCGGTGCTCGATCTCGCCGCTGAACAGCCAGCTCGCGGTCTGCAACCCGGTGTGCGGATGCGGCGCGACGTCCATCCCGCCGGACTCCGACACGTCCTGCGGTCCGTAGTGGTCGGCGAAACACCACGCACCGATCAGGGAGCGCTGCCGCTGCGGAAGGGTCCGGCGGACCCGGATCGCGCGCGGCCCGCCGAGCGGGACCTCACGCGGGGTCAGCACGGTGACACCCTCGCCCGGCCGGTCCCGGCACAGCAGTTCGGCGGGGTCGGTCTCGGTGTTGCTCACGGCTTGGGGAGCGCGGCCAGCAGACGCTCCACCGAACGGCCGAGGTTCCAGCGCTCCGCCAGTTCCGCGACCTTGTCCGGGTCGGCGGGCTCGGACGGGACGGTGTCCGGGCGGGACTGCTCGACCGGCGCGTCGGCCGCGACCCGGACGACGGTCGGCGCGACCGCGAGGTAGTCGGCGGCGTCGGTCAGCCGCAGCCGCGTTTTGAGCGGTACGCGCGAATCGCCCGCGTTGGACGCCTCGATCAGCTCCTGCAGGGAACCGAACTGGGTGATCAGCTTCGCCGCGGTCTTCTCGCCGATCCCGGCCACACCGGGCAGCCCGTCCGACGGGTCTCCCCGCAGCGCGGCCATGTCGGCGTATCCGGGGCCGGCGTTCGCGGCCGGGATGCCGTACTTCTCGGCGAGTTCGTCCGGGCCGAGGATCTCGGCCTTGTTCCAGCCCTTGCCGACGTAGATGACGACCGTGGGCGTCGGCTCGTGGCGCACCAGCTGGAACAGGTCGCGGTCACCGGTGATGACCTCGACCGGCGACTTCTTCTCGCGGATCGCGAGCGCGCCGATGACGTCGTCGGCCTCGTACCCGGCCGCTTCGGCCGTCGCGAGCCCGAAGGCCTCCAGGAGTTCCAGGATGATCGGAACCTGCGGCGTGAGCGTGTCCGGGACTTCTTCGACGTCGCCGCCTTCCGGGACCTCTTCGGCCACGCGGTGCGCCTTGTAGCTGGGCAGCAGATCGGTGCGGAACTTCGGCCGCCAATCCGCGTCCAGGCAGGCCACGAGCCGGGAGGGCCGCCGGTCGACGAGGATCCGCGCGACGGTGTCGGTGAACCCGCGCACGGCGTTGACCGGCGTCCCGTCCGGGGCGGTCATCGACTCGGGCAGTGCGTAGAACGAGCGGAAGTAGAGGCTCGCGGAATCAAGGAGGGCGAGAGGTCCGGTCACGCGGACAGCCTGCCATGTTCCGGCCCGAATGTCCGTGAAGGACCCGACCCCCAGCCGAGTCCTCCACGGACACCGATCAGGCGGCGTAGGGCCGGACCTGCCGCGCGGTCCGCAGCGCGGTGGCCCACCAGTTCAGCTGGTTCAGCAGCGTGGTCGCCGCGAGATCGGCTCCGTCGGCGTCCAAGTGCTCGCCGTCGGATCCGAAGTTGTTCCAGGCGTAGGGAAAGCTCACGGTTTCGCGGATCGTCATGGCGTGGAGTTCGGCGAAGACCGGGCGGAGGTGCTCGACCGCGCGCAGGCCGCCGGAGATCCCGCCGTAGGAGACGAAAGCGACCGGCTTTCCGTGCCATTCGGGGCCGGTGGCGTCGAGCGCGCTCTTGAACGGGCCGGGATAGCTGTGGTTGTACTCGGGGACGATCACGACGACGGCGTCCGCGGTGGCGACACCGGAGGAGAGGCCTTCGGGGGTTTCGGCGAGGTCGATGACGGTCAGGGCCAGGTCGTCGCGCTGTTTGGCGCGATCGAGGAACCAGTTCGCGACCACGGGAGCGAAGCGGCCCTCGCGGACGCTGCTGATCACGACGGCGAGCTGATAGGGCGAGTTCGTTGTCATGCCAAGACCGTAAAACCTGAACTTAGGTTGAGGTCAAACTCCAGAATCGGCTCGTGGCGGGAAGTCAACCGCAGAGAACTCTTTGCAAAGAGTTCTCTGCGGTTATAGGCTGCGAGCCATGGGGAAGAGCGAGAGGTATCTCGCGCGGATCGACGGCCGCCTTCTGCGAGCGTTGTCGCATCCGCTGCGGGTCAGGATCCTGGAGCTGCTGCGCGAGGACGGCCCGGCCACGGCGTCTGGACTGGCGAAGCGGGTGGGGGAGAGTTCCGGGACCACGAGCTGGCATCTGCGCCAGCTGGCCGAATGTGGCTTGATCACCGACGACGCCGAACGCGGCAGCAGGCGTGACCGGTGGTGGAAGGCCGTGCACGAAGGCGACCAGATGCGCGCCGCGGACTTCATCGACGACCCGGACCTCGCCGGTCCTTTCAACGCGTACGCCCACACGATGATCGAGCGGCGCCACGCCGCCGAGGCGCAGTTCGTCGCCGAAGTGCGGGACTGGGCCGACGAGTGGATCGACAAGGTCAGCTTCCACGACTCGCCACTCCCGCTGACTCCCGACGAGGCGGCCGCGCTGAGCGACGAGATCCTCGAGGTGATCGACCGCTATCGCCGTCCGGAGAAGGATGGCGACACCCAGGTCCGCGTGCACTGGGCGGCCTTCCCCAGACGATCGCGGCCGGAACACCCATGAGCAGGCTGCCACTGGGGGCCCTGGTCGCGGCTTCGGGGATCTCCTCGGCCGGGGTGATGATGACACTGCTCGCGATTCCCTGGTTCGTCCTGCAGAGCACCGGCAGCGGCACCAAGACCGGTCTCGTCACCACGGCCGAGGTGCTGGGCCTGATGGTCGCCGCGCTGCTGGGCGGGCCGATCGTCGACCGGGTCGGCACGCGACGGGCCAGCGTCGGCGCCGATCTGCTGACCACCGTCACGGTGCTGCTGATCCCGCTCGCCATGAACACCACGGGACTCGGCCTGCCGGGGCTGATCGCGCTGTCGTTCGTGATGGGCGTGTCCCGCGGTCCCGCCGACACGGCGAAACAGGTACTGCTCGCCGGAGTCGCCGAAGCGGGCGGGATCCGCACGAGCCGCGCCGCGAGCGCCGTCGAAGCGGCGATGCGCACCGGCCGGATGGTCGGCGGCCCCGCGGCGGGCGCGCTCATCGCCCTGATCGGGCCGATCCCGGTGCTGTTCGTCGACGCCGGCGCGCTCCTGCTGTCCGCCGCGCTGGTGTTCGCCCTGATCCCCGCCGCGGCCGGTCCGCCGAGACCACCGTCGGGCGGTTACCTCAAGGAACTGCGCGAAGGGCTGGGGTACGTCAAACGCGACGCCGTCCTGCGCGCGATCGTCGGCATGCTGATGCTCACCAACAGCCTCGACTTCGGCCTGCTCGGCGTCCTGTACCCGGCCTACGGCGACCAAGTCCTGCACAGCACCGCGCTCATCGGCGCGATGATCACCGCCGTCGCGGCGGGCGCGCTGGTCGGTTCGGCGCTCTACGGCTGGATCGGGCACCGGTTCTCGCGCCGCTCGGCGATCCTGGTCGCCGTCGCGATCGAAGGCGCGCCGAGATTCGCCCTGCTCGCGCTGGAACCGGCGCCGGCCGTCCTGCTCGCCGGACTGGCGGTCGCCGGGATCGGCGCGGGCGCGCTCAACCCGATCGTGCTCCCGGTGGTCTACGAACGGGTGCCGGAAGCGGTCCGGGGCCGCGTGCTCAGCCTTCTCGTGGGCGGGGTGCTCGCCGCGATGCCGCTCGGCTCGATGGCGGCCGGGCTGCTGCTGGACGGTGTGGGGCTCGTCGGCGCGCTCGCCGTGTTCGGTGGCCTGTACCTGATCGCCGGAACCTTCCCGGCGATCTTCCGGGTTTGGCGCGGGCTCGACGATCCCGCCCCGATCGGGGGTGACCGGCTGGTGAACCAAGGGGTGCGGACCGACTAGGCTCGGCGTCATGTCGCGCCGTTCCCTTCACAACCCCGCCCCCGACACCGCCAGCCTCCGCGCTCGCCTCGACAGGGCCCGTGCCGCCGCGGCCGCCGCGGACACCGACGCCCTGCTGATCGCGCCCGGCTCGGACCTGCGCTACCTGATCGGCCAGGCCGGGGGCTCCTTCGAACGGCTGACCACGCTGGTGATCCCGGCCGACGGCGTCCCGGCGCTGGTGCTGCCGAAGCTGGAAGCTCCCGGCTACGCCGACGTCCCCGCGGACGAACTCGGCATCGAGGTCGTCACCTGGGTCGACGGGGACAACGCCTACGAACTGGTCGCCGACAGGCTGGGCAAGCCCGGCCGGGTCGCGGTCAGCGACTTCACCCCGGCACTGCACGTGCTCGCCTTCCGCGGCGCTCTCGGCGACGCCGACCAGACGCTGGCCGGGCCGATCGTGCGCGAACTGCGGATGCGCAAGGACGCGGCCGAGATCCAGGCGCTGCGCGACGCGGGCGCCGCCATCGACCGCGTCCACGCGCGGGTCCACGAGTGGCTGCGGCCGGGCCGTACCGAGGCCGAGGTCGGCGCGGACATCACCGCCGCGATCGTCGAAGAGGGCCACACCCACGCCGACTTCGTGATCGTCGGCTCGGGCCCGAACGGCGCCAGCCCGCACCACGACGTCTCCGAGCGGGTCATCGAGCGCGGCGACGTCGTCGTGGTCGACATCGGCGGCCCGATCGCCGAGGGCTACAACTCCGACTCCACCCGCACGTACGCGGTCGGCGAGCCGCGCGACGCCGACGTCGCCGAGACGTACGCCGTCCTGCAGCGGGCCCAGCGCGCCGCGGTCGAGGCCGTCCGCCCCGGCGTGACCGCCGAGCAGATCGACGCCGCCGCGCGCGACATCATCGACGGCGCGGGCTACGGCGAGTTCTTCATCCACCGCACCGGTCACGGCATCGGCCTCGACGTGCACGAGGAGCCCTACATCATCAAGGGCAACGCGCTGCCGCTCGAGCCGGGCATGGCCTTCAGCGTCGAGCCCGGCATCTACCAGCCGGGCCGCTGGGGCGCCCGCATCGAGGACATCGTCGTGGTCACCGAGGACGGTGTCGAGTCGGTCAACCAGCGTCCGCACGACCTGATCGTGCTCGACGCATGACCGGTTCTCTGGAGCCGCTGGACCAGGCCATCGTCGGTGAACTGGCCGCGGACGGGCGGCGCAGTTTCACCGACCTCGCCGAGCGGGTCGGACTCTCGGTGTCGGCGGTGCACCAACGGGTGCGGCGGTTGGAACAGCGCGGCGTGATCCTCGGGTACACCGCACGGCTCGACGGCGAGCAGATCGGCCTCCCGCTCACCGCGCTGATCTCGCTGACGCCGAACGATCCGGCCGCGCCGGACGACTATCCGCAGCGTCTCGAGCACATCAAGGAGATCGAGTCCTGCTACTCGGTCGCCGGGGACGAGTCGTACATCCTCCTGGTCCGGGTGGCTTCGCCGCTCGGCCTGGAGGACCTGCTCCGCCGCATCCGCGAGTCCGCGAAGGTCTCGACCCGGACCACGGTGGTGCTGTCGACTCCGTTCGAGGGACGCTCGCCGACGCTCTCATCAGGTCTTTCTCACTGACCGGGTGGGCTTGCGCGGCGCTGGTACGATAAAAGGTATGGCAACACGTAAGGTCACACTCTCACTCGACAGCGGTGCGCTCGAGTTCGCCGAACGGGCGGCCAAAGCGCACGGGATCTCGGTTTCGTCGTGGTTGTCCAAGGCAGCCCGCAGGGAAGCCGTCCGCACCGGGTACACCCCGCAGCGAGCTCCGGTCGCACCGTCCGCCGAATCGGACGAGGCCGAGCTGACAGCCGCGGAGAAGGATCTGCGTGCACAGGGGTGAAGTCTGGACGTACCACCCCCCGACCGAACCGGCACGGCAGCGCACCGTCGTGCTGCTGTCCTCGGACGGGGTGAACGAATCCGAGCGGCCGTGGCTGCTCGGCACCGAACTGCTCGACCGCGACCCGCAGGACATCCTCGGGGTCGCCGTCGACGCGCGCTACTGGGTCTCCACGCTGAACCTCACGCGCCTGTACCGGCCGTGGTTCGACGAGAAGATCGCGGAGATCGACCAAGAGGTCCAGGAGCGCATCGACATCGCCTTGCGCGCGGCACTGGATCTCTAGTACCGGATCACCGTGGGCGCAACCGGTCCAGTGCCGACTGGCTCTCCTCGTCCGCGGCGCGGTAGATCACCAGCAGCTGGTCCGTGTCTTGAAGTGGCGTGAGCGTTTCGAAATCCACCGCGATCGTGCCGACGTCAGGATGCCGCAGCACCTTGCGTCCGCGGCCCCTGACCTTGACGTCCCGCTCGGCCCACCAGCGCGCGAAGTCCTCGTCGCCCGTGGTGAATTCGGCGATGAGGTCGGTCAACGCCTGATCCTCCGGATGCGCGGCCCACGCGGCGCGCAGGTGGGCGACGCCCTCCCGCACGACCCGTTCGCGGTCGACGTAGAACTCACGCATTCCCGGATGCATCAGGCACAGCCACATCGCATTGCGCTGTGGCGGTGGCAAGGTGTCGAAATCCAGGAGCAGCCTCGCTATTTCGCCGTTCCAGGCCAGGATGTCGTAGCGGTGGTTCAGCAGCATGGCGGGCAGGGGCGACAGGTCGGCGACCAGCCGTGCCAGTGGCGCCGCCGCGGTGGTGGCGAGCTTGTCGGCGGTGCGGGGGCGCTGCCGGGCCAGGTCGAAAAGGTAGGCGCGTTCGTCAGGGGCCAGGCGCAAAGCGCCCGCCAGCGCCTCCACCACGTCCGCCGAGGGCCGCAGCCCGCGGGCCTGTTCCAGCCGCACGATGTAGTCGATGCTGACGCCCGCCAGTTCGGCGACCTCTTCGCGGCGTAACCCCGGGGTGCGCCGGGCCTGCCGACGCGACGGCAGGCCGAAATCGTGCGGGTCCAGGCGCTCGCGCCGGGTGCGCAGGAACGCGGCCAGCTCCTGTGTCGTGTCCACGGTGCGGGTCGTCATGTCCGGTGCAACAGCGAGGGTAGGACTGCTGTTCCCAGGATCTTCTCTCCCTTATCCCCGGCTCGCGGTGGTCGCAGACTTGCCTTCGACAACCGATCACGAGCACAGGAGGACACGATGTCGCTCACCCTCGACACCTACCGGCTGCTGGGCCGCTCCGGGCTGCGGGTATCCCCGCTGGCGCTGGGCGCGGCGACCTTCGGCACCGAGTGGGGCTGGGGCGCCGAGCAGGACGACGCGCGCAAGCTGTTCGACCGCTACGTCGAGCGCGGCGGCAACTTCATCGACACCGCGAACACCTACACCAATGGCAGCTCCGAACGCCTGCTGGGCGAATTCACCCGCGACAACCGCGAAAGCCTCGTGCTGGCAACGAAATACTCGACGCTGAGCCGGCCGGGCGATCCCAATTCCGGGGGCAGTCACCGCAAGACCTTGTTCGCGTCGGTGGAAACCAGTCTGCGACGGCTGAACACGGACTACCTCGATCTGCTCTACCTGCACGTGTGGGATTTCACGACGTCGGTCGACGAGGTCCTGCGCGGCCTGGACGACCTGGTCCGCCAGGGCAAGGTCCTGTACGTGGCGATGTCCAACGTCCCGGCCTGGCAGGTGTCGCGCATGCAGGCGATCGCCGACCTGCGCGGCTGGTCGCCGCTGGTCGCGCTGCAGGTCGAATACAACCTGGTCCAGCGCACCGCGGAGCGGGACCTGATCCCCATGGCACGCGAGCTGGGGCTGGGAGTGATCCCGTATTCACCGCTGGCAGGCGGGGTGCTCGCCGGCAAGTACAGCCGTGACGACCTGACCGCGGCGAAGGTCGACGCCGACGGCACCCGCAAGGGCTTCAACATCGCCAACGGCGACGTCACCGAACGCAACCTCGCGATCGCGGACGTCCTGAAGGCGGTCGCCACGGAGATGGGCCGCCCACCCGGCCAGGTCGGACTGGCTTGGACCCTGCAGAACCCGGGCGTGACGGCACCGATCGTCGGCGCGCGCACCCCCGCGCAGCTGGAGGACAATCTCGGCGCGCTGGAGGTCGGCTTCACCGCCGCCCAGCTGGCCCGCCTCGACCAGGCCAGCGCGATCGAACTCGGCTACCCACACGACCTGCTCGCCAGCGACAGGGGCCGCGCGTTCAACAGCGGCGATCTGTCGATCGAGGCCCGCGGCTGATACCCGGCCGAGCGCCGAGGAGCAGGGCAGCGTGATCCGGTGCTAGCGGGCGATGACCTCGGGCGCCGCGTGCAGCTTGCCGTCGGCTCCCGAGAGACACGACGCGTTCCCGCCGCGGGCGGCGAGGAACTCGTTGAGGCAGTTCGCGATCTGCGCGTGCCCGTTCGCGTTGGGGTGGAACGACTCCTGCAGCGCGTGGCTCGCGCGGTCGACCTGGCCGAGGTCGCGCAGCTGCAGGGTCAGCCTGCTGAACCACTCGTTCGCCGGGTCGCTGCTGCACGCCTCGCGCCCGGCGCCGGCCCGGGAGAGGTCGAGGAATCGCGAACTGGTCGCCCTCGACGCCTGCTTGAGCCCGTCGGAGAGGACGGAGACGCCGTCGCGGCGCATCCACTCCAGATCCTCGGTACGGAACGGGCAACCGTTGAGGCTGCGCAGTGCCTCCGGGATCTGCGGGCCGACGGGCGAGGCGTACGACATCAGCACGAGCTGGTAGTCCGCCGGGACGTAGCCGGCCTGCGCCAGCACCTTCTTGACGTCCGCGACGGCGTTGGTCACCTTCGGCACCATGGCGTCCACTTTGGACTTCCAGGTGGCGCGAAGCGCCTCGCTGCACGGCGGGCTCTGCGGAGAGAACCACGCCTTGAAGCACTCGCTGACCTGAGCGGAGAACTTCGGCTCGTCGTTCGCGCCGACCGCGATCACCACCGCGGCGACCCGGTGGTCCTTGATCAGCTGTGCGAGCTGCTGAGCCTGCGACGGTTCGGTCCACTGCTTGGCCTCGCCGAGGGCGATCTGCTCGGATGGCGCCCCCGAACACGCGAGGTTCACCCGCGCGGTGACATCGGGGATCTTGATCTGCTCGACGAAGGCCTTGGGGGAGCGGTGGCACCAGTTGCCGCCCTGCCCGTTGGTCGTCAGCGTGTAGTCGCCCGCGCCCTCGCCCGAAACGGTGCTGTCGCCGATGGAGACGACCGTCAGCGGCCCCGTTCCCGGCGGGCCTTGGCGCGGGGACGGCTGCCCCGGACGGCTTTCCGACCCGGCAAAGGCAATGAACCCGACGAGAACCACCACGAACGTGAGCGCGAGAGCACCCCACCACCACCGGAAACGTCGCATCGTCACCGGATTCTACGGACACCTTGCCCGACAGGGTGATCATGGCGGTGTGACGTTGCTGATCCGGCCGGACGAGGGCGGAGGAGCGAGGCTCCGCCGCCCTCGGGATCCATGGGTGGTCAGACGCCGGCCCAGCGCTCGATCGCGGTGTCGAGCAGCTTCCTCGCGTTGTCGTCGGAGACGTTGTCCGCCCACGCGATGATCCCGTCCGGACGCACGAACAGGCTCGGCTGCGAAGCATCGGGATCCGCCACGTAGGCGATCCGGTGCTCCAGGCCGCGGACCGCTTCCGCGTACCGGCTCTCGGCGGACCGGTCGACGAGAACGAAACGGCCGTCGTGGGCGTGGTCCGCGAGACGGCCTCCGGTGCTCAGCTCGGCGTCACCGGTGATGGAGCCGACCGGGTCCTCGCCGTCCTCGGCGACGTCGTACCGCTGCAGGATCCCGGAGGACAGCGCGATCATGTGGTTCGTCGCGCCCGGAACGGTGAACAGATCGTCGTCGATCACCTTCCGCAACTGTGCGGTGCGTTCGTCGCCACGCATGAGGGCGACCTGAGCCCTCGTCCAGTCCAGTACCCACGCGCCGATCGGATGCCGTTCGGAGTGGTAGGTGTCGAGCAGTCCCGCCGGAGCCGTGCCCAGGATGGTCGCGGCGAGTTTCCAGCCGAGGTTGACCGCGTCGCCGAGGCCGAGGTTGAGACCCTGCGCGCTGAACGGGGAATGCACGTGGGCGGCGTCGCCCGCGAGGAACACCCGGCCGCGACGGTAGGTCCGTGCCTGACGGGCGTTGTCCGACCATCGGGTCGCCCGGCCGTGCAGACCGGTGATCGTCACGGGGACCCCGCTGACCTCCCGCACCGCGCTCTGCAGTTCCTCGACGGTCACGGGCGCGTCGCGATCCTCCGGCTGCGGCGCGAACCGGGCGACGAGGATGCGTCCGGGGACCGGGCCGTAGGTGTAGATGCCGCGAGGGGTCCAATTCCAGCCGCGGCGCAACTCGCTCGGGTCCTCGAACTCGGCGATCGCCTGATATCCGACGAGTTCCGGGTCGGTGCCCGCGAAATCGACGCCGAGTCTCCTGCGGATGACGCTCCGGCCGCCGTCGGCCGCCACGACCCATCCGGCCGTGAAGTCACCGGCGCCGGTCTCGACGACGACGTCGGCATCGTCGTCCAGGTCCGTGCCCGTGCCACGCAGCCCCCGCACCTCGACGCCGCGGCGGATCTCGACGCCGAGCCGGGCGCAATGTGCTCCGAGAAGCAGTTCGAGATCGTGCTGCGGCACCCAGATGCCGTTGGCCACGGCGGTGTGCGCGGCCAGCACCGGATCGTCCTGGTCGACGAGGTCGTGCCGGAACATGAGTCCCGCGAAATGCCCGATGACCGCGAACCGGCGGGACTTCTCGTTGGCCGCGTCCTCGAGCGCGCGCACGGTTTGGTTCATGCGTCCGGTGGTGAAGGCGCCGGAGGCGGCGAGGCGACCGCGCTGCACCTCTTCCGCGGCGGGAAGCAGGCCGCGCCGGTCGAGGATCTCCGCGCTGGCGACGTTGATCGAACCGGACTTGATCGTCTGATCGGGCTCTTCGAGCCGCTCCAGCACGGTCACCCGCACTCCCCGCAAGGCCAGCTCGCTCGCGAGGAAGAGGCCGGTGGGCCCCGCTCCGACGACGATCACATCGTTACGCATGACAGCACTCCAATCTTTACTCGGTAAGTTTACTTGGTAAGCTTAACGAGTAAAGGTACGGTTGTCACATGGCGAAGCGAGGAGACAGGGGCGGGGCGAAGACACGGGCGCATATCGCCGCCGTCGCGACAGAGCTGTTCCTGGAGCGCGATTTCGACGACGTCACCGTCGCCGAGGTCGCCGCCGCGGCCGGTGTCTCGAAGGTGACGGTGTTCGCGCACTTCGATCGCAAAGAGGATCTCGCGCTCGACAGGCTGCCCGACGCCGTCGGCATCGCCAGGGCCGCGATCCGTGAGCGGCCGGACGGCGTGGGTGTCGTCGAAGCCTTCCGCCGGACGGCTCTCGCCCTCGCGGAGGAACAACATCCGCTCTCAGGACTGGCCGAGGGGGGCGATCCGCTCGCGCGCACCGTCGCCGGTTCGCGGGCGCTCATCGCACGGCTGCGCGAGTTCGAGCACGAGATCGAGGCGGAGCTGGCCGAGGAGCTCGAGAACGACGCCCGGTTCTCGGGTGACAGCGAGCTGGTCGCCGCGCTGATCGTCGCGGCGTACCGCACCGTCGCCGTGGCGACGGTGCGGCGCCGCCTCGACGGAGACGATCTCGCCTCCGTGGTCACCGCGCACTGTGAGCGGTTGAACGCCGCCTTCGGCGCGCTGTCCACCGCTCTGCGAAGCTGACACGTGCCGGTTGGGCGGTGAAGGTCGGGCCGCACCAGATGCGGGAGCACCTGATGCGGCCCTGTGGCGGGGTCAGCGCTTACGCCAGATCGAGACCTCCAGATCGGTGATCTCGTACCGGCGGCCGTCGACCCTGGTCAGGCTCGGCTCCGTGTCTTCCGACAGCAGCTCGAACGCCTCGCCGAGGACGTTCGCGAGTTCGGCGGCCGATGCCCGCGGGAGCGCCACGAGCAGCAGTCCTCCGGCACGCAGGAGGTTCGCCGAACCGACGAGCGGTCGCAGGTAGCCCGCCGCGCCGCCGAGCCGGTCGAAGGCGTCCGCCACGACCACGCCGTCGAAAGTGCCGAGAGCGGCGGGTGGACGGGTGGTCTCGGCGAGGACGAACGAGACACTGCCGCCCGCCGAGAGCGACGGCCGCCGCGCGTGCAGCTCCCCGCGTCCCGGCACCCGGTAGCCGACATCGGTACCTTCGGCGAGCCGGTCGGCCGCGGTGATGAACGACGGCCGGTCGTCCAGGCCGACCACCTCGACCGGATGCCGGGCCAGGGAGAACGCCAGCCCGCCCGCCGCGGTGGCGAGATCCGCGACCCGGCGTAGCTCGACGCCGGCCGCGGTCGCGGCTTCGGTGAACCTCGCGGTCAGCCGGTCCGGATACGCCGCGGTCGCGGCCAGGGGGTGCCCGGCCCGGCCGAAGGCCTGTTCGGCGGCGCCGTACTGGCCGAGCAGCACCCGGTCGAGCTCGGCGCGGGCCTCACTGTCCACAGTGGATTCCGGTGCCACGACCAGCCGGATCCCCGCCTGCTGCAGGAAATGCGGACGGTAGAAATGCCGCGCCCAGATGCTGCCGAGTTCGCCGGTGCTGATGTAGGCCCCGCCGAGGATCAGCTGGTGCTGCCCGCCGTAACTGGGTACCGAGAAGTCCTCGTAGTAAGGATGCGGGGTGAAGCCTTCGAGTGGGTTGAAGGTGTCTTCGCTCCACGTCCACAGGTTGCCGCCGGCGTCGTGCAAGCCCTGCGAGGTCGTCGGTGAGTGGTCGACAGGGCCTTCCGAACCCCAAGCCAGGCCGAGGTTGACGCCTGCCTCACGCAACTGCGCGCCGTCGAGTCGCATGACCACGTCGTCCGCGACGCCGGGACGTTCCGGCAGATCGCGCAACAGGAAGTACTCCGCTTCGGTCGGCAGCCGGTAGTCCCGGCCCTCCTTTTCGGACCGCCAGGCGGCGAACGCCTTGGCCTCGTGGTAGTTCACCACCACCGGCCAGTCCCACGGCATGTCGATCTCGTCGAACAGCGTGCGCAGCCGGAACGCGTGCAGCCCGGTCGGGCCGGTCGGTATCCAGAACCGCGGCCACTTGGTGTTGCGGAAGCGGCGCCAAGCCTCGCCCTCCGCCGACCACAACTCCGGCCGCCGGTAGCCGCCGTCGGCGACGAATCCGTGGAACTCGCCGTTGCTCACGAGACAGCGGGCCGCTTCGAAGTCCGGCAGTTCCTGGCGGCGTGAGCCGTACGCGCTGTCCCAGCCGTAAGACGGGAAGGACAGCGGCTTGCCGAGCTGGGCCGTGCGCCCGGGCACGGTGACGGTGCCGTTGGCCGGTACGGAACCCGGCTCGGGTTTGCCGGACTCGGTGGTGCGGCGCAGCGGTGACGGCGACGGCCACGCGGCGGGCCGTTCGACCAGGCGCGACCGCATCTCGCGGACCAGCACCGAACTGGTCTCGAGGTGGATGCGATCGTGCTCGATGGACAGCAGCAGGGCCCACGCCTGGTCGTTCATCGTCACCGGCCGCCCGAGGTCAGGGGCGAACGGCGTGGTCTCGATGATGCCGACGACCGTCCGGTACACCTCGGCCCGGTAGTCCTTCACCTCCGAAACCGACGGCCACACCATCTCGTTCTTCGACATGTCGTCCCACGAGTTCTCGTCGACACCCATTTCCAGGATGTGCTCGAGATAGGCGTCGATCGGCGCGTCCAGCAGCCCGGAAACCCGCAGCTTGTTGATGTACAGCGAAGTCGTGTGGCCGTAGTAGAAGATCATCGGGTGCCGCAGGTTGTGGTCCGGCGGACGGTAGAAGGCCTCCGCGCCCTTCAGTCCGGCGAACATCACCTCATGCAGTGTCCAGGCGTTGTCGAAGTAGTCCAGCACCTCTTCGCGGCTGCAGACGGAGAGGTCGGGCAATGGCAGCGCCCTGATCTCGCCGGATTCGGCCACACCGGGGCAACGGCCGGGTTCCGGGCGGATCCCGGTGTACCACCACTGTGGATCCCGGGGTCCGTTCAACCGTTCGTCGGCGTGCTTTACAGCATTTCTCTCCCACGGTTCCGTGTTGACTGTCGACGTCATCTGACCTCACTTCACTTCTCGGTGCGCGGCGGGACAGGTTGCGGAAACCGTCGCATCTTCCAAAAGGCGATTTCCTCTCCTGCCGTGCCGTGGACCGCCCTACGGAAGAAGGCGGGCACGGGAGCGCAAGCGGGAAGATGCCGTTTGATCACGGTGGATGGGACCGTCGGTGTTCGATTCCACCTGTTGAGAGGTGAAACTTGTCGACGAAGCCCTGTGTCGTACTCGTGGACACCTACGAAACGGCCGATCACGGGCTGCCGCAGACCGCCCGGCACATCGCGCCGACATTTCTGGCCTTGGGCGCGGAATGTGTGCGGGTGCAGAGCGCGCCCGACGCGCCCGGGCAGTACCGGACGTCCTCGCCGACCATGAGCAACTACCGCGAGAACATCGTCCACGACGGTGATCTCACGAAGACGCTGGACGCGCTGTCCGTGCACGAGCCGGTCGCGGTCGTGGCAGGCGGCGAATACGCGGTCGCGTTCACCGATATGCTCAGCGAGGCGCTGGGGGTGCCGTCGAACGGCACCGCCCTGTCCTTGGCCCGGCGGGACAAGTTCGCCATGGGGGAGGCCGTCGACGCGGCCGGCCTCAATGGCGCGAGACAGCTCCTGACCGCCGATGAGGCGGAGCTCGCCGCCTGGCACCGGGAAATCGGTGGCCGGATCGTGGTCAAGCCGAACCGCAGCGCCGGTGGCGACGGGGTCGCCTTCTGCGACACCCCGGAGCGGTCGGTCGAGGCATTGCGCGCGATCACCAGCCGCCAGAACGTGTTCTCCGAGGACAACGACTTCGTCGTGGCGCAGGAGTATCTCGCCGGCAGCGAGTACATGGTCAACACGGTGAGCATGGACGGACTGCACCAGGTGTGCGACATCTGGAAGAGTTCGCGGTTCGCCATCAACGGGGTGTCCGACCTGCTCGGCGCCTGTCAGATCGTGCCGCGTCGCGCGCCGGGCCACGACGAGCTGGTGGAGTACGCGTTCGCCGTGCTCGACGCGGTGGGCATCCGGCACGGGGCCGCGCACGTCGAGATCAAGCTGACCCCACAGGGACCGCGGCTGATCGAGGTGGGTTCCCGTCTTTCGGGCGGCGACCTGCCGCATCTGGCACGGCTCGCGATCGGCGAGTCCCAGCTGGACTGGATGGCCGACGCGGTGCTCCGGCCGGAGAGGTTCCGCGAGCGCTGGGGCGAGGACTACCGGATCCAGCGGCACTACGCCTGGTCCGCGCTGCTCTCACCGGTCGAAGGCACGCTCCGCCGGTACACGGTGCTCGAGGAGATCGAGCGGCTGGAGAGCTTCCACGAGATGTTCGTGCTGACCCATCCGGGAAAGCCGTTGCGCCGCACCGTCGACGACACGACGTTCCCGGTGGTCGTCACGTTCATGCACGAGCTCGAGGAATACGTCCTGCGTGACCTCGGCACGCTGCGGTACCTCGACGGTGTGGGCTGTTACGAGCTGGAATCATGACGGCACAAGCGTTCCTGCGGACACGGCTCGGCGGACTGCCCAAAACGTTCTGGGTGCTGTGGACGGGCACGCTCGTCAACCGGCTCGGCACGATGGTGCTGCCGTTCCTGGCGCTGTACCTGACCAGCGACCGCGGCCTTTCGGTGGCGACGGCGGGCACCGTGCTGGCACTGCTCGGGATCGGGCAGGTGTTCTCGCAACTGATCGGCGGCGTGCTGGCCGACCGCATCGGACGGCGGGCGACGCTGACCGGCGGCATGCTCGCGACCGGCGCGATCATGCTCGTGCTGGGTTACGTCGAGCGCCTCGAACTGATCGCGGTCGCCGCGCTGCTGCTCGGCCTGGCGCTCGACGTGTTCCGCCCGGCGACCCAGTCGATCGTGGCGGATCTGGTGCCGGGCGCCGACCGCACGCGGGCTTTCGGGCTGCTGCTGTGGGCGATCAACCTCGGCTTCTCGATCGCGATGGTGCTGGGCGGCACGATGGCCCGCGCCGGCTTCACGACGTTGTTCTGGGTGGACGCGGCGACGTGCGTGCTGTTCGCCCTGTTGGTGTGGAAGGCGGTACCGGAGACGCGCGGTGACGGCCCGACCCGGGAGCGGGGTGGCTTCACCGTCGTCCTGCGCGACCGGGTCATGGTCGGGTTGATGCTGATCTCGCTGGCGGTCGCGTTCGTGTTCCTGCAGAGCTTGGCCACCCTGCCGCTGGCGATGAGAGAGGACGGCCTTTCGCCGGCGGGGTACGGCCTGGTGATGGCGGTCAACGGGGTCGTCATCGTGGTCGTGCAGCCGCTGGTGGGTCACCGGCTGGGCCGTTGGGACCCTTCGCGCGTGCTCGCGTGCGGGATCCTGTTGACGGGCCTGGGTTTCGGTGCCACGGCCTTCGCGTCGACGACACTGGTGTACGCGGCGTGCGCGGTGTTCTGGACGCTCGGAGAGATCGTGATCCAGTCGGTGGGCGTCGCGATCGTGGCCGAACTGGCCCCACCTCATCTGCGAGGCCGCTACAACGGCGCTTACGGCACGGCGGCTGGCCTCGCGGCGTTCGTCGCCCCACTCGGCGGAACCCAGCTGCTGGTGCTGGGCGCGCCGGTGCTGTGGACGTTCTGCCTGGCCTTGTGCCTGGCCGCGGCCGTCGGCCAGCTGCTGCTCGGCAACGCCGTCCGCCGCCGGATGGCCACCGTGGCCGTTCCCGTGGCGGTCTGATCCGGCTTCATCCTGCAGTGTGGCGACCGTCCATCCTGGACGCGAGGATCGCCGCGCCGGGTCCGGAAACCTCGCCGAGGGCGGCGGCCCGGCCCGCGATCGCCAGCAGGAGTGCCTCACCACGGCCGTGGACTTCCGGCCCGGACCCGGCCGACCAGCCGAGGTCCGTGGCGACGAGCCGGAGCCCGCGTGCTCGACGGCCTGCCTTGACCGGCGGGGCGTGGCGGGCGAAGGCCAAGGCGTGACGCAGCCGATCCGGCGGCACCTCGCGAGGGAAACCCAGCGGGCGCCGGATGTCCTGATGGTGGATGAGCCCGTCGAGCAGCGCCACCCGTCCGCCGAACGCGGAGGTCAGGCCACGCGGCTCGAGGTGCTCCTCGAACCTCGCGATCAGCTCGTCCGGTGTCCGGCCGGGCTCGCGCGCGACCCCGAGCGCGTTCATCCGGTTCAGCCGCAAACCGGCTCGAAGGGCCTGGCCGAGCAGGTCCCGGAGGCGCAGGGCGTCGTAGTCGACGACATGGGCGACCACTTCCCGGACCGTCCACTCCGAACACAACGTCGGCGCGTCCCACTGCGCGGGCGTCAGCGTTCGCAGGAACGCCACGAAATCCGCCCGTTCGTCCCGTGCGAGTCGCGCGACTGTGTTCACCGGCCGTCTCCCCAGGTCAGCGGTAGTCGAGCCAGCCGCACACGTAGTAGTTCGTGTCCTCGTTCCGCTCGACGTTCCAGGAGTAGACCACGTCGCCCGCCAGCCTGCCCGACCGTGCGCTTCGTTGGGCGACCTTGGCCTGCACGGTCACGAACTCTTGTCCGGCTGGGACGGAGTAAGGCAGCAGTTCCCAGCGCTCGACGTAGTGCCCGTGGAGTTCGAACCCGAGCAGCGTCTCGCGCAGGCGCGGGCAGGTGCCGCTGCGCAACGCGGTCATGTCGTGATTGGCCAGCCCGTTCATGTAGACCTGGAACACCCGGTCGATCGCGGCGGGTTCGAGGCCGGGTGCGGAAGACGAAGCCGGCGCCGGGGGCGTCACGGTCAGGGTCCGGGTCTCGACCGAGGGAGCCGAGTACGACGTGGACGCCTCGGGCGCGGAATCGGAACGCGGTACCGAGAGCCCGCCTCGGCACGCCGAAAGGACCGTGCCGAGGCCGATCAGGAGCACGCCCGCCCGAGCGCGCGAAGTCAGAGGTCTCACACCGCCGACGCTAAGCGGCCTTCATGAAATTCGGATGAAGACGATTCGGGTGCCGGCGCCGGGCCCAGTGATACTGCCTCGTGAGTGGTAAGGACGGTCCTCAATAACCGTCCTTACCACTCACGAGGCGGTCAGCAGTTCTCCAGGAAATGCCGCAGCACCCGCGTGCCGAACCGCAGCCCCTCGACCGGGACGCGTTCGTCGACGCCGTGCGCCATCGCGCGATAGGGGAAGCCCTCCGGCAGCCACAGCGGCGCGAAACCGTAGCAGTCGATCCCGAGCGGGCTGAACGCTTTCGCGTCCGTCCCGCCGCCCATGCAGTAGGGGACCACCACGGCTTCGGGATCCTCCGAGCGCAGCGCATCCGCCATCGCGTCGAACCACGGCGACTCCACCGGAGCCTGGACCGGCGGCTGGTGCGCGACGAACTCGCGGGTGACGCCTTCGCCGAGCATCGCGTCGATCTCGGCGAACAGCTCCGTCTCGGCACCGGGAAGGACGCGGACGTCCACCTGGGCCTCGGCCGAACTCGGGATCACGTTCACCTTGTAGCCGGCGTCGAGCATGGTCGGTGTCGTGCTGTTGCGGACGGTCGGCACCACCAGCGCCCCGGCGGGTCCGAGCCGCGCGATCGTCCCGTCCACATCGGACAGATCGACCGCGACACCGAGCGCTTCGCCGGTACGTTCCAGGAAGGCTTGGACCGTCGGGGTCAGCTGGACCGGCCAGCGGTGCGCGGCGATCTTGCCGAGCGCGGTGATCAGCCGGGTGACCGCGTTTTCGTCGTTGGGGCGCGATCCGTGCCCAGCGCGGCCCTTGGCGGTCAGCCGCAGATGCGCGGTGCCGCGTTCGGCCGTCGCCACCGGATAGAGCCGCACGGTCCGGCCGTCGGCCGCGGGGACGTGGTAGCTGTAGGCCCCCGACTCGCTGATCGCGGCCGCGCAGTCGTCGAACAGGTGCCGGTGCTCCGCGGCGAGCCAGTGCGCGCCGTACTCGCCCTTGTCCTCCTCGTCGGCCACGAACGCCAGGACGATGTCCCGTCGAGGCCGGAAACCGGTGGCGAGGGCGGCGAGGACCATCGCGATGAAGTCCTTCATGTCGACCGCGCCGCGACCCCAGAGGAACCCGTCGCGGACCTCACCGGAGAACGGGTCGACCGACCAGTCGGCGGCGTCGGCGGGGACGACGTCGAGATGCCCCTGCACCAGCAGCGCGGGCAAGCTCGGGTCGGTGCCCGGGACGCGTGCGATCACATTCGCGCGCCGGTGCGCCGACTCGATGATCTTCGCGCCGATCCCGAGCCCGGACAGCAGCGACGCGACGTACTCGGCCGCCTCGCGCTCGCCCTCGGAATCCCCGTTGCCCCGGTTCGTGGTGTCGAACCGGATCAATCGCGAACAAACTTCGACGACATCCATCTCAGTGTTGTTTGGGGAACCCGCATCCGCGATCACGTCGCCAGGGCGCACCTTTTCGCCGCCGGCCGCGTCATCGCCGAGGGCGCCCTGCCGCCGCGATAGCGGGGCCTGCGGCCGGGCGGGTTCCGTGTCGGCAACTTGGCCGGGAAGCTCGCCCTGCGTTTCCATCTCAGCCATAGATACCCTGCACCGCCCCGGCCGCGATCGCTGTGACGATCTTGAACGCCTTCATCGCTTCGGTCATGTCCGGCGCGTCGAAACCGACCCGTCGCACGCCGATCTGTTCCACCGTCGGGATCACCGCCGCCGCCTGCGCGAGGTGGCTCGCGTCGAACTCCACCTCGATCCGGTGGGGAGTGGTGAACCGTTCGACCCGGCCCGCCCGGTTCATCGCGTCCGCCGCGGCCGAGGACAGCAGCTCGGCGGTCCTCGCGGGCGGGAGGCAGATCGCGGCGTAGCGGCTGATGCACTCCTTCACCGTGACCAGCTCGGCTTCGGGCGCGTAGTCCTGGGCGTCGTCGCAGGCCTTGTCGTCGCCGGAGACGACCAGCACCGGGACGCCGTACTCGGCGGCCATCGCCGCGTTGAGCCTGCCCTCGCTGGCGGGGACGTCGTCGAGCCATACGCCGGTGATCTGATTCTCCAGGTACGTATGGGACAGGACGCCGTCGAAACCGGCACCGGCGTGGTAGCCGAGGAACACCACACCGTCCACGCCGGTGTCGATGCCCTGCATCATCGAGAGCGGCTTGTGCCTGCCGGTGAGCATTCGCGCCCGGCCGTCGAGGTCTTCGAGTAGGAGGTTCCGCTGGGACGAGTGCGCTTCGTTGACCAGCACGTCGGTGGCACCGGCGTCGAACAGGCCGGCGATGGTGGCGTTGACGTCGCCGGTGAACAAGCGCCGGAATCGCTGCCACTGTTCCGTGCCGGGGATGACGTCCTCGGTCCAGGTGACGCCGGTGGCGCCCTCCATGTCCGCCGAGATCATGATGAGCATGGAGGGCACCCTAACCGAGGCTCTTTGCCTTCGCCGCCGGAATCAGGGCCAGGAGCCGGAACGCGGGTAGACCGCCCAGGCGCGTTCCCAGGCCGCGGCGCGGTGCCGGTCCAGCACCAGCCGGACGACCCGGTGGAGCAGGACGAGCGCGGCGATCACCGCGAACCAGAGCCAGAGGCCGACGAGCACCGAATCGAACACGGCCGTGGACGCGCTTCTCGGGGCGGCGGTGAGTTCGCCGCGGGCGTCGGTCCAGATCGGCACGGGTGATCCGGCGGGGGTGCCCGGCGTCGCGAGGACCCCGCCGGTGTGGCGGGCGCCGCGCGAGTCGGTCCAGGTCGCCTCGGTGGTGGAATCTTCGGTTCCGACGCTCTCGCTGTCGACGACGCGGACGGGTGCGGCCTTCAGCAGGTACGCGGTGGTGGCCTGTCGTCCGGCCGCTTCGGCGGCGGCCGCGGTCACCTGCCTGCCGTGGTTGGCGGAGCCGACGGCGGCCGCGACGGGGATGGCGAGGAGCGCGGCGAGGATGACGAGTTTGAGGATGAGGGCTTCGAAGCGGTCCGAGCCGCGGGCGAGCGAGTTGTGACCGGGGAAGAGCCGTCGCCGGAACCGGGCGATCGGACCGCTGGACCCGTGCACGAGGAACCCCATTCCCTCAGACCGCGAAAACCTCCGGTGTCGATTCTCGGTCACCGGGGCGTCCTTGTCGCGGTATGGGGACACAGACCACTCTGTGAACCCGTACACAACTTTTAATTCGTTTTGCCCGCCCGCATTCCCCGGCTACCGTCTACACCATGGGGTTCTTCTTCTACCTGTGATTCTCGCCTTCGACGCGGCCCTGGCGTAGAGCCTTCGCTCCGCCGGGCCGCGTCCTTCCGCGTGCTCTTCTTACTTCCGAGAATCCAGGAGGACGCCCCTATGCGTACCCCGCATCGAAATTCCGGAACACAACTCGTGCTCTCCGGTGTCACCAAACGTTTCGACGACCACGTCGTGCTCGACCAGGTCGGCTTCACCGTCAAACCGGGCGAAAAGGCCGGGGTCATCGGTGACAACGGTTCGGGCAAATCCACCTTGCTCAGGCTGATCGCCGGCCACGACCGGGCGGACAACGGCACGGTGACCGTCACCGCGCCCGGAGGCGTCGGCTACCTCCCGCAGACGTTGGAGCTGCCCGGCACCGCCACGGTCGGGGACGCGATCGACCTCGCGCTGGCCGACATCCGGGAGCTGGAGTCCCGGTTGCGAGCGGCGGAGAAGTCGCTCGAGACCGCCGAAGACCTGGACGTTTACGGCGACCTGACCGCGGCGTACGAAGCCCGTGGCGGCTACGAGGCCGATGCCAGGGTGGAGGTCGCCTTGCACGGGCTCGGGCAGCCTGGTCTCGACCGTGGTCGCGCGCTGGGCAGCCTGTCCGGCGGGCAGCGGTCCCGGCTGGCGCTCGCCGCGACGTTGGCCGCGTCCCCCGAACTGCTGTTGCTGGACGAGCCGACCAACGATCTCGACGACGAAGCCGTCGCCTGGCTGGAGAACCACCTCCGCGGGCATCGCGGCAGGCTCGTCGCGATCACCCACGACCGGATGTTCCTCAGCCGGGTCACCACCACGATCCTCGAGGTCGACGCCGATCGCCGGACCGTGCACCGGCACGGCGACGGCTACCCGGGTTACCTCGCGGCGAAGGCGGCGGCGCGGGCCCGGTGGGTCCGGGAGTACGAGGTCTGGCAGCTGGAGATGGCCCGTCAAGAACGGCTGGCGGACGTCAACATCGACCGGTTCTCGGCGATCCCGCGCAAGGCGCCCTCGGCCTTCAGCGGGGCCGGTGCGTTCCGGGCCCGTTCCCGGGCGCACGGCGCGATGAGCCGGATCCGGTCGGCCCGGGAGCGGATCCAGCGGCTCGAGGCCGACCCGGTTCCGCCTCCGCCGCGGCCACTCCGGTTCACCGGGCGGATCGACGCGGGGGAGGTGGAGGCCGATCGGTACGTGGTCAGGGCGGACGGTGTGTCGGTGGACGGCCGACTGCCGCGGACGTCGCTCTGCGTGCTGCCGGGGGAGCGGGTGCTCGTGACCGGTCCCAACGGGGCGGGCAAGACCACCCTCATGCGGGTGCTCGCTGGTGAACTGGCGCCGTCGGCGGGGTCGGCGGAGCGGGCGGGCCGAGTCGGTTTCCTGCACCAGAACGGCGGGCTCGGCGACGACGCCCGGACCGCCCTCGCGGCCTTCGCCGGGGACGGCGACGACGACGAGGAGGAGGCGGCCGAGAGGTTGCTGTCACTGGGCCTGTTCCGGGCGCCGGACCTGCGCAAACCGGTCAGGGAGCTGTCCGTCGGGCAGCGCCGCAGGCTGGAACTGGCCAAACTGGTGACGGCCAGAACCGACCTCCTGCTGCTCGACGAGCCGACCAACCATCTCGCCCCCGATCTGGTGGAAGAGATGGAACAGGCGCTCGCGGACTACTCCGGCGCGCTCGTGGTCGTCACCCACGACCGGCGGCTGCGGCGGACGTTCGAGGGCAGGCGCCTCGAACTCGCGCCCGAACCGGTGGCCGTCTGATGTGGACGGTCACTTCAGGGGCGCGAGCGGCCCGTCGACCTTCGCCGGGTTGAGGCAACTGCTCAGCCCGTCTACGAGAGAACAAGTCCCGGGTCCACGTTCGAGCCGGTAGCTCCGCGGAACGCCACCCGCCGTCACCAGAGCCTGGTACGCGGGAACGGCGTCCGTGGGGCGCCGGGTCAGCGCGGGATCGGTGAGCGCGTCCACTGTGTACAGTCCGAACCGGGCACGGTAGCTGCCCCATTCGTAGTTGTCGGTGAGGCTCCAGTAGTTGTAGCCGATGAGGTTCATCCCGTCGGCCTTCGCCCGCTGGAGCCAGTACACGGTGTCGCGCACGTGGTCGCCGCGGGTGTAGTCCGCGTCGCGGAGCCGGCCGTTGTCGGTCGCCATGCCGTTCTCGACGATGTAGAGCGGCAAGCGCGGGAACCGGTTGTGATAGCTGCGCAGCGCGTAATAGATGCCTTCCGGCTGGAGCTTCACGTCCCAGAACTTGTCGCTCGCGGCGGCGAACACCGTCCAGTTGTCGATGCTGAGGCCGTAGTAATAGTCGATGCCGATGAAGTCGAGCTTGTCCTTGACCTGGTCGAGGAAGAACCAGTCGGCCATCCCGTTGACCCCGGTGATGTAGGCCTGGTTGCTGGTGACCTTCGAGGCAGGATCGATCTCGTGGATCAGGTCGTAGGCCCGCCGGTGCGCCTGGACGACGTTGGACTGCGCCGCGAAGTACCGCGTCGGGCTCAGCGCGCCGACCTTCTGCTCGTTCTTGAGGAAGATCAGCGGTTCGTTGAACGTCACCCAGAGGACGTCCTGCCCGGCGTAGCGCTCGACGATCTTCCGGCTGAACTCCAGCCACGCGTCCGCTGTCCGGGTGTCGGCCCAGCCGCCCTGGTCCAGTGCCCAGCCCGGGTAGACCCAATGGTTGAGCGTGATCATCGGCGTCATGCCCGCGGCGCGGACCTGCCGGAGCACGTCGTCGTAGAAGGCCAGTTCGCTCTCCTCCCACCGGCCGGGCGAGGGCTCGACGCGAGCCCACTCGACGCCGAAGCGGTAGGTGTTGACGCCGAGCCCGGCCGCCAGGCGGATGTCGTCGGCGTAGCGGTGCCGGAAGTCCACCGAGTCCCGGTACTCGTCGACGCCGTCCTTGCCTGCGGAGCGGTCCACGAACCGCTTCCAATTGCTGTCCGAGGCACTGCCTTCGGACTGGTAACCCGACGACGCGACGCCCCAGTAGAAGTCACGGGACCAGTCGTCATCCTGCGATGCGGACGCGTTCACAGCCGAAAGTGTCGCGCATAGTGAGACGGCGACCGCCGAGGCCAGTACCCGGCGTAATCTTCTCCGATGCTCCGGCCACTTCGTCGAACGTTCACCGGTGTCCGCCATCTTCCGGACGTTAACGTGAGTGAACGGCGTAAACAAGCGGCCGTCCCGGGGACTTCGACGATGACGTTGGGGAGATGATCGACTTGACCGGCAGCACGGTCCGCCATGCCGTCTATCTGCCGCCTTTCGGCCCGTTCGGTGAGCCGGCGGTGCTCGTCGACCTCGCCGTACGCGCCGAGGCGGCGGGCTGGGACGGCTTTTTCCTGTGGGATCACGTGGTCGCGGACACCATGCCCATCGCGGATCCGTGGACCACGCTCGGCGCGATCGCGCACGCGACCAGCGGACTGCTGTTCGGGCCGATGATCACGCCGCCCGCCCGGCGCCGCCCGTGGGTGGTCGCGCGGCACGCGTCGACGGTCAGCCGGCTCTCCGGCGGGCGGCTCATCCTCGGCACCGGTCTCGGTTCGGACGAATCCGGTGACTTCAGCCGGTTCGGTGAGCAGACCGACCTGCTGACCCGATCGGCGATGTTCGACGAAGGCCTCGACGTCATCCGCGCGATCTGGTCCGGCAGGCGATTCGACCACGACGGCGCGCACTATCAGGTCGCGCTGGCCGAGTCCCCGCCCGAGCCGTTCCCGATCCCGATCTGGGTGGCGAGCTCGACCGACAATCCGCGCGTCGTCCGGCGAGCGGCGTTGTGCGACGGGATCTTCCCGAACCCGGAGGACCACACGCCGACCGCCGAGGAGATCGCCGAGACCCACCGCGCCCTCAGCCTGGCCGGGCTGGAACCGGGCCGCCCCTTCGACGTCGCTGTCGCGGGGAACGCGAGCCCCGCGTGGGAGGAGCCGATCAAGGTCGACCTGCCCGCGCTGGGACAGGCCGGGATGACGTGGTGGATGGAGTCGCTGATGCACCACGATCCGTTGGAGCTTTCGCAGAAGATCGTGGACGCGGGCCCGCCGCGGTGGTGACCGACGCCTCGCCGCCTCCCTCCACAGTGGACTCACGCTCCACTCCTCGTCGGATTCCGTTGCTCCAAAAGACTTCAACGCCCTTGGGGTGAAGCTCACCTTTGGTAGCGTCACCGAAGGCATCCTGCGAACCAGTGATGCCCGGGGGAGGGGCACGATGGCTGACGAGCCGGACGGGACGAGGCTGGACGGGCACCACGCGATGCACCTGGAAACCGGGGTCGCGCTGATCAACGCCTTGACCGGGGGACATGTACACGGCAGGCCGAAGCCCGCGCTCGGCGGTCACGACCTCGTTCGCGCCGCCACCGAGGCGCTCGGCGACGCGCGATCCGGGAACGGCCGGGTCGACCTTCTGGCGGCGGAACGGCTGCGAAATCTCGCGTCGCGGTTGCGGGAGATCATCGAGTCGCTCTCGCGCGGCGAACCCGACCAAGCGGCCGGGTTGCTCAACCAAATGCTCGCCGACAGCAAGGCCCTCCCGTACCTGCATCGCCACGGCGAAAAGTCGTGGCACCTGCATTTCCACAGCCCCGAGGCCGACCTCGTCCAGCAATGGGCGGCCGGGCTGGCGGTGTCGGTGGCCGCCGCGTTCGGCGAGCACATCCCGCATCGGGTCGGGCTGTGCTCGGCGCCGAGGTGCGATCAGGTGTACATCGACGCGAGCCAGGCGCAGATCAAGCGGTTCTGTGGGCTGGCCTGCCAGAACCGGGTGAAGGCCGCCGCGTATCGAGCCCGCGTGCGCCGGTCAGGGTCGTGAGCGGGGCGGCGTCGCGTCGATGTACCACTCGCGGCTGAACACGAGACCGAAGAGCGGCGCGGGAAGCCGGGTCACGACGCGCATCAGGGGCGCCAGCCTGCCGTTTCCCCTCACCTGCGAAGAGTGGGCGGCGATCGCCGCCTGTTTCTGGCGTGCGAAGCGCCGGACGTCGAAGGTGTGGGTGATCTCGGACCGGGCGCTGTAGGCGCGGAGCAGTGCGTCGACGTCGTAGCGGAACGGGATCCGCGACAGCCGCACGATCCGCACCAGGCGTGCGACGGCGTCGCGCGGGATGGTCGCTTCCAGTAGCCGGACACCGTCGTCGAGTTCGGCCGCCCGCTTGCCGACCTCGTGCACCTTGACGTGGTCGCGGTGGCCGTAGCCACCATTGCGGTCGTAGCTCAGCAGCACGGACGCCTTCTCCTTCCGGAGGATCGCCACGAGCCGCGCGGCCGCCTCGTCGGTGCTCGCGCGGACGAAGCGGACCCATCCCGGCGGGTCCGGATAGAGGATCGCGCCGTGGCCGCTTCCGGCGTAGCCGAGGTGCACGACCCGCGCGACGCCGAGAACCTTCGCGCTCGCGTCGAGTTCGGCCCGGCGCGACTCGTCGACGCCCTTCATCCCGATGGTGGCGACCACCAGGACGACGCGGTGCCCGTCCGCCGCCGCGTGGGCGAGGGTGCCGCCGGTGAGGAGCGCTTCGTCGTCGGGGTGCGCGTGGAAGGCCACGATGGTCGTCACGCTCCGAGCATGCCCGAGGTCGTTGAAACAGTCGGTGGTCAAGTCTTGACCGTCCGTCGAGCCCGTGGGTAATCTCTCCTTTACTTTCCAATAGTAAGGAAAGTTTCCTATTTAATCCCGCCGCCCTGACCGTCGGCGCACCAACGCCGGTGCCGCCGACGCGAGAGGAGAAGCCGAATGCGTTGGGACAAGATCCGTCTCCGGGTGACGGCCGCACTGGCCGCCGGACTGCTGGCCCCGATCGCCACCGCGAGCACGTCGATGGCGAACGAGACCGCGACAGAACCCGCAACGCAGGCAGCCGCCGCGCTGCCGCCGGGAAGCCCGGCGGCGATCAACGGACAGCTGAAGGTCTGCGGCCTCCAGCTGTGCAACTCCGCGGGCAAGCCGATCCAGCTCCGTGGCATGAGCACGCACGGGATCCAGTGGTACAGCCAATGCGTGAAGACCGCTTCGCTCGACGCGCTGGCGAACGACTGGAAGGCCGACGTCCTCCGGATCTCGATGTACATCCAGGAAGGCGGTTACGAGACCAACCCGCGCAAGTTCACCGACATGGTGCACGGGTACATCGAAGAAGCCACCAAACGGGGTCTGTACGCCCTGGTCGACTGGCATCAGCTCACCCCTGGTGACCCGAACGCGAACCTCAGCCGCGCGAAGACGTTCTTCACCGAGATCGCCCAGCGGCACAAGGACAAGACCAACATCATCTACGACATCGCCAACGAGCCCAACAACGTCAGCTGGGACCGCGTCCGCAGCTACGCGGAGCAGATGATCCCGGTCATCCGCGCCCAGGACTCCGACGGCGTCGTGCTCGTGGGCACCCACGGGTGGGGCTCGCTCGGCATCTCCGACGGCCGCGACGAGACCGACATCATCAACAACCCGGTGCGCGCTAGCAACTTCATGTACACGTTCCACTTCTACGCGGCGTCGCACAAAACCGAGTACTTCAACGCGCTGAGCCGGGCCGCGAGCAAGATCCCGCTGTTCGTGACCGAGTTCGGCACCCAGACCGCCAGCGGTGACGGCGGGAACGACTTCACCAACTCCCAGAAGTACCTGGACTTCCTGGCGTCGAAGAAGATCAGCTGGACCAACTGGAACTTCTCCGACGACAGCCGTTCGGGTGCGGTGTTCAAGCCGGGCACCTGCTCTGGCAGTTCGTTCACCGGCACGGCTCCGCTGAAGCCCGCCGGTGTCTGGATCCGGGACCGCATCCGCACCGCGGACAACTTCCCGACCTCCTGATCCCGGGGAGCGCACGTCAGGAAAGGGGCTTTCAGGACGAAAAACGTCTTGAAAGCCCCTTTCCTGACACCTCAGCCGAGGGGCTCGAAGTCGAGCGTGGCGAGGCGGTCCGGGTCGGAGAGGATCTCGATCGCCGCGATCCTCCCGTCCACGACGGTGAAGGCGAAGAGCGTCTGCGGCATGCCGTCCTTGGTGACGACCATCCCGGCCGCGCCGTTGACCAGCACGGGCCGCGACACCCCGCCCGCGCCGAACTTCCGGAACATGAGCGCCTGTCCCGCGACCTGGGCCGCCCCTCGCACGGAGCGTGAGGTTCCCGCCGGTACCGCGCCGCCCTCGGCGCGGAGCACCACGTCCGGGTCGAGCACCGACACCAGCGCGTCGAAGTCGCCGTCCCGGGCGGCGGCGAAGAACGCGTCGACGACTTCCCGCTGACGGTTCAGATCCGCGTCCGGCACCGTCGGCGAGCCCTGCAGACGGCGGCGGGCCCGGCTGGCGAGCTGCCTGGTCGCGCCCGGAGTCCGGCCCACGATCGGCGCGATCTCGTCGAAGGGCAGGGCGAACATGTCGTGCAGGACGAACGCGAGCCGCTCGGCGGGGTCCAGTGTGTCGAGCACGACCAGGAGCGCCAGCCCGACCGAATCCGCCAGCAGGACCTGGTGTTCCGGATCGATCCCGCCCGCGCGGCCGATGATCGGGTCGGGAAGCTGCGCGCCGACCGGATCCTCGTGCCGCGACTTGCGCGAGCGCAGCATGTCGAGGCAGATCCGGCCGACGACGGTGGTCAGCCAGCCGCCGAGGTTGTCCACGTCCTCGCTGCCCGCCCGGCTGAGCCGTAGCCAGGACTCCTGCACCGCGTCGTCCGCCTCGCTCAGCGAACCGAGCATCCGGTACGCCACCGCCCTCAGGTGCGTCCGGTGCCCCTCGAAACGCCGTGCCAGCCAGTCGTGTTCGTCCACTGTCCCCATCCTTCTCCACGGTCGGTCGTAACCCTGACGGATGGCGGAGCGCGGATGTGACAGCGGGGGATTCAGCCTCGTGGTCCGGTCTTACCGTGCCGGGTAGCCGCCGTCGACCTCCTTCACCGGCTTGTGCGGGAACCGCCGTTCGGCGTAGGCCTTGGCCGCGGAACCCTGGCGCACGTACAGGGTTTCCACCTTGTCCTGCAACGGTTTCACCACGGTCCCGAGGAAGCCGCGGCGATCGTCGAGGTAAGGCCCGAGCACGTCTTCGCCCGCCGGGCAGACGGCCATGCAGTAGGCGGCCTTGTAGTTCGGCTTGAACGCGAGGCTCTGCCACATCGACACGTTCTCGGAATCGGTCACCCTCGACCGGAAGTCGGCGGCGTCTTCGCTGTCGGCCACGGTCTGCGCCCAGTCGGTGAAGCCGCTCATGAACTCGCGATAGTTGTGCGTCGAGCAGGCGAGGAAGTCGAACTCGCCGGTCTTCGAGATCGCCCCGATCGGGCAAGCCGCGACGCACAACTTGCACTCCAGGCAAGGGTTGTAGTCGAGGGATTCGCCGTAGGTGGACACCTCGGCGTCGACCAGCAACGTCGCCAGCAGCACGAAGTTCCCGAACTTCGGGTGGATCACGTTGCGGTGCAGCCCCATCGCGCCGAGCCCGGCGGCGACGGCGACCGTCTTGTGCGCGACAACCCAGATCCGGCCGGGATGGTTCTCCATCTCCATCGGGAAGGTCGCCGACGGGTTGATCGCGCGGTACCCGGCGTCCTGCAGCGTCCGGACGATCGAGTGACCGGCCTCGTTGATGATCTCGCCGCTGCGGTGGAATTCCTGATTGGCCACGCTGCGGGCGGGGGAGCGTACGTCGTCACGGTTCATTCTCACCACGAGGGAGACCAGGGTCTTGGTGCCGGGCAGCGCCCGCAGGACGTGCTCGCGTTCGCCTGCCAGCTCGGGGTGGTCGAGCGAGACGGCCGCCGCGTCGTCGGCGCCCGCGGCGAGGCAGATCTCCTTGAGCCAAGCGACGTCGATCACCGGCGACGGCTTCTCGCGAGGTTTGGCGAGCACCGCCTTCACCGACGGGTGGTCCGCCAGTTTTCTGGGGAGCCGATCGGTCACAACGCCTCCAGGATGGTCGCGTTGGCCTGGCCGCCGCCTTCGCACATCGCCTGCAGGCCGTACCGGGCGCCGTGGTGGTGCAGCGCGTTGACCAGCGTGCCCATCAGCCGGGTCCCGCTCGCGCCGAGCGGGTGGCCCAGCGCGATCGCGCCGCCGTGGACGTTGACCTTGGCCGGATCGGCGCCGGTTTCCTGCTGCCACGCGAGCACGACACTCGCGAACGCCTCGTTGATCTCGAACAGGTCGATGTCCGCCAGTCGCAGACCCGCGCGCCGCAGCACCTTCTCCGTCGCCGGGATGACACCGGTGAGCATGAGCAGCGGGTCGGACCCGGTGACGGCGAAACTGTGCAGGCGGGCACGGGGCCGCAGGCCCAGCCGGGCAGCGGTCTCACTGGAGGTGATGAGCACGGCGGAGGCGCCGTCGTTGATCGGGCTGCTGTTGCCCGCGGTCACCGACCAGTCGATCTGCGGGAACCGCGCGGAGACCCCCGGATCCTGGAACGCCGGGCGCAGTCCGGCGAGCGCTTCGAGATCGGTGCCGGGCCGGACGGACTCGTCGGTGGACACCAGCCCCGACGGTGTCCCGATCGGCACGATCTGGCTCGCGAACCGCCCGAGTTCGTGCGCCCGCGCCGCCTTCCGGTGTGACGACACCGCGAACTCGTCCATCGCCTCGCGGGTGAGCGACCACTTCGCGGCGATGAGCTCGGCGCTGATTCCTTGTGGTACCAAGCCTTCCGGATAGCGCTCGGCGACGCCGGGGCCGAGGGGATCGGTACCCGGCAGCACGTTCGACCACATCGGGACCCGGCTCATGGACTCGACACCACAGGCGATGACGACGTCGTAGGCGCCCGCCATCACGCCTTGCGCGGCGAAGTGCACGGCCTGCTGGCTGCTGCCGCACTGCCGGTCGACGGTGGTCGCGGGCACGCTCTCCGGCAGTCCGGCCGCGAGCGCCGCCCACCGCGTGACGTTCTGGGCCTGCTCGCCGACCTGGTCGACCGCGCCGCCGATGACGTCGTCGATCAGGACCGGGTCGAGCCCGTTGCGTTCGACGAGCTTGCGCAGGGTGTGGGCGAGCAACTGGACCGGATGGACCTCGTGCAGGGCGCCGCCGGGCTTGCCCTTGCCGATCGGGGTTCGGACGGCGTCGACGATGACCGCGTCGTGCACGGCTGCCTCCAGAGGTGAGTTGGGTTCTCCAACTCACTGTGGCACCGAGTGGGTTGGAAATCAAGACTCACTGGGTTTACGCTGGTCGTATGACCGAAGGACCGAGGGACTGCTCGATCGCGAACGCGATGGAGGTGATCGGGGAGCGCTGGAGCCTGCTCGCGCTGCGCGAGGTGTTCTTCGGGGCGCGGCGGTTCGACCAGATCGTCCGCAACACCGGCGCGAGCCGGGACATCCTGACCGCGCGGCTGCGCAAGCTCGTCGAGGCGGGAATCCTCGAGAAACGGCTGTACGAGGAGCATCCGCCGCGGTACGAGTACGTGCTCACCAAGGCCGGGCACGCGCTCAACCACGTGCTGCTGAACCTCATGGCTTGGGGCGACGAGTACGTCACGGACGGGCCGCCGCCGACGGTGTGGCGTCATTCGTGCGGCGAGGACCTCGCGCCGGAGACGGTGTGCGCGCACTGCCGTGAACCGGTGCGGGAGAAGGACATGACGCTGGTGCGGAGCAGCCGGCGCGTTCGCGGCTCGTGAGTGGTGAGGACGGCTAGAATCGTCTGTCTGAGTTCAGGACATGTCGGACAGTTGGTGTTTCAGGACCTCACGGACACTGACCGGCCTGTCGGTGTGGTGACCAGGGCTTGTGTGG
>NZ_JBVILA010000015.1:0-223953 GCF_055580625.1 Amycolatopsis sp. NPDC031561
GTTAGAACGCTCTTTACCACTCACGACCCTCTCGTACGACTACGCAAAGCGCCCAAATCAGGCACTTCGATCCCGGCTGGCGTCCTCTGTAGACGGTCGCGCCCCGGGTTCGGTGGTGGCGACTTATCCAGCCTGATCGATCAGAGCGACAGTCATCGAAGGGCGCATTCCAGGATCAACTTAAGCTGCGTGGCAAGAGGGTTAGAACCCGCATTGCCACTCACGACCCTCGTCGCGAAGTGAACATATGGGCATTAATCAGGCATTTGTCCACCTGAAGATGTCCTATGTGGACAGTCGGACTGCGATCTACTCTCGTCGGCCTGTTCAGATCCGCCCCGGGCACGACCCGACCGCGAAACACGATGTCGCGAAAGCCACTTTCGGGACATCAGATGTCCCGAAAGTGGCTTTCGCGACATGGCCGCTCGGCATCGGACGCGTCGAAGGACGCTTTCGTCCCGTCGCCGGCCTCGCCCACGAACAAGCCACCCTGCCCCCCAATAGATCTCAGCGCACCGCCGGTTCGACGGTGAGTGTTCCCGACTCCGTGTCCAGGACGGCGGCCGGTCCCAGCGGGAGGGAAAGCGGGTCCGGGCCATGTCCGACGTCGAGCCCGCCGAGTACCGGCACCCCCAGTGAGCTCAGCCGGTCTTTGAAGACGTCGACGAGAGTCCACTCGCGATCGACATAGCCCTCGAAACCGGGAAACCGGCCGAGGGCGACACCCCGCACGCCTTGGAGCGCGCCGGATCGGATCAGCTGGGTGAGCTGGCGATCGACCTGTCCGAGACCGATGGCGCGCTCGGCTTCGAGGAACAGGATGGTTCCCGCCAGGGAAGGCAATCCGACGCCGATGGCGTGGGCGACGGTGCTGAGATTGCCGCCGACGAGGTGGCCGGCGGCGGTGCCGGATACTTCGGCCGCGACGGTCATGGCGCGCGGGTCGCGGCGCAGGGTGGCGGGTTCGCCGCTCATCAGCAACCGCCGCGTCGCGTTCGCGGACCTGGAGCCCGCCAGGAAGCCATGGATTCCGGTCAGTCCGCACTGCCGCCAGAGCGCGAGGTGCAAGGCGGTGATGTCACTGAAACCGACCATCGGCTTGGGGTCGGCCCGGACCGCGGCGAAGTCGATCTCGTCGGCGATGCGGTACGCGCCCGCGCCGCTGCGGGTGGCGATCACCGCGCGGACACCGGGATCACGGAACGCGTCGTTGAGATCGGCCAGACGGTCTTGGTCACGGCCCGCCATGTACCCCCACTGGTCGAGCGCGTGCGCGCCGACTTCGACCACGAGGCCCCAGCCTTCCAGGACCGCCGCGGACTCGGCGAGCAGCTCACGGCTCGGAAAGCTGGCGGGGGACACGAGGCGAACGCGATCACCCGGCCGCAGCATCGGTGCCACCAGAACACGGCGTTCGGTGCTTCGCGAGCCTGCCACCCGATGATCGTGTCAGAGCACCGGGATCTCCGCCCACACCGTTTTGTACCCGGCGCCGCTGTCCACACCCCAGGTGGTGCTGATCGCCTCGACCAGCGCGAGCCCTCGCCCGTGGGGGCTCGCCGGATCCTGTTTCGTCACGCGGCGTGGCTTCAGCCGCGGGCGGCGGTCGTCGACCTCGACGCGGACCACGTCGCGGCCGGAGGAGACGGACACCCTCAGTTCGGCGACGCCGTCCGCGTGTTCGTGCGCGTTGGTGAGCAGTTCCGTGGTCAGGAGTTCGGTGTCCGCCATGGTGGTTCGCCCGACGCCATCCAGCTGATCTCGCAGCCAGGCCCGGACCTGTCCCAGCGGCGGGGCGACGCCACTGGGAAATTCGTAAGCTTGCCTTGTTCCGGTTGTACCCACGCGTGTCTCCTTAGCGGGTTTCCCAGCTGGGCCAAGAGCATGGGCGCAGTGGGGGAGTACCCAAGGAGGACGGGGTTCACACGCGGGCGGGATCGGCGATCGCGGTGACCCGGATCTCCACTCGCATCTTCGGGGCGCCGAGCGCGGGAACGCCGATCTCGGTCCAGATCGGCGCCCGGTCGCCCATGTGCTCGCGGAACTGTTCGACCATGACGCGGTTGTGGGTCTCGCCGATGAAACCGGGGGATTCCGGGACGTGGTACGAGTTCACGGCGATGACGTCACGCCAGGTGGCGCCCGCGGTGGCGAGGGTCCGTTCGATGTTCTCGAAGGCCCGGACGATCTCGTCCTCCAGCGACTCCGGGAAGGTGAGGTCGTCGTCCCAGCCGCCCTGTCCCGAGATCTCGATGCGATCGCCGACGCGCACCGCTTGGCTGTAGCGCATCTCGGCCAGCTGCCGGTCGCCGTATCCGGGGGTGACGAAGAACTCCGGCTCGGTCATGGTGGATCCTTTCATTGACTTCATGCTTGAAGTCAACGTAGCACAGGATGACTTCACGTGTGAAGTTGCGCGATGCTGGGTAAGGTTCCGCCATGGCCACCTCCGACCAGGACGACGCGTTGTGGCTGAACCCTGCCGAAAAGGAGGCCTGGACCGGCCTGGTCTCGCTGGTCCTCCTGCTGCCGGGGAAGCTGGAGTCGCCGCTGCAGCACGACGCGGGGCTGACGCTGTTCGAATACCTGACCCTCAGTCATATTTCGGAGGCTCCGGAACGGCGTCTGCGGATGAGTGAGCTGGCCTACCTCGCCAACGGTTCGCTCTCGCGTCTGTCCAATGTGGTCAAACGCTTCGAGCAGCGGGGGTGGGTGGAGCGCTCGCCCGACCCCGATGACGGCCGGTACACCCTCGCCGCGCTCACCGATGACGGTTACGACGTGGTGGTGGCCGCGGCGCCCACGCACGTCCGGTCCGTGCGGGACCTCGTGCTCGACCCCTTGACCGCCGAGGATCAGCAGGCGCTGGCCCGGATCGCCGCCAAGCTGCGGACGAGGCCGGTCGACCTCGCCTAGGGCGTGTTTCATAAGCCATGTTCGCGGTCTCCGCGCCCAGGTGGCCCCTGACGGCACGGGCGGACGCGGCCGAGTACGACCCGGTACGAGGCCGATCCGCCCGCACCGTCAGGAACCACCTGGATCACGAAGCCCATCGAACAGACTTATGAAACACGCCCTAGGCCGACCCTCTTTGCCGGAAGGAACGTGTGACAGCCGAACCGCGTGAGACGCCGATACCGTCCGCATTGACCCATGCCGTCCGGCGATGGCGGGACCACGGCGAACCTTCGCAGCCGGCTTCCCGCTGGTCCCGCGGTTCCTGGCTCAAACGGTTCCCGGATCATCATTCGTTCCTCGACGCCCTGCCGGAGCACATCGATCGGGCCGAAGCGACACGGCACGCCGAGCGCGCCACCACACCGGAGGGCGCCGAACCGGCCTTCCTGGTCGCGATGATCTGGGGATACGGATCGGTCGGCTACGGCGCCTGGCGCACGGCGCGTGTGCTGGCCGAGAACCCGCACGCGGTCGATCGGCTGACGGAGGTGGCGCTCGTCGCTCGAGATCGCGGCGGCGTCGCCGCGTTCCACGAACTGGCGGGCAGGCCGCTGCGGTATCTCGGTGTTGCCTTCGGTACCAAGTACCTCCGGTTCGTCACCGCCGCGCTGGCTCCCGCCGACGTCGGCGCCCCGATCCTGGACGCCGTCGTCCGTCGCTGGCTCGCCACTCACGCAGGCCTGCGCCTGGACATCGACGCATGGCGGCCGGCCGTCTACGAAAAGTACGTCGCGTTGCTGGGGGCGTGGTCCGAGGAGCTCGACCTGACCGTGGACACGGTGGAGCAGATGATCTTCCGGTCGGCGATCAGCCAGGAAGGGTCGGCACTGTGGGGAGAGCGATGGGCGAGCTCCGACGAGTCGGTGACGCCACCGTCGCCCACGCAACTCGCGGAAGCCGCACTCCTCGAACTCGAGAGACTGTTCGACACAGCGGACACCGCACGCGCGCAGGAAGCCAGGCCCCACTTGGACGAACTGGCGCGGATCATCCCGAGAGGCTGGGCGGCCGAGACCCGGCAACCGCCCCGCGACGTCTAGCATCCGGGCATGAACAGGGCTGGGGAAGATGACCTCGTCATCGAATTCGTGCCGCCTTTGATCGCGCTGTTGCTGGCCGCGGAGCGCTCGAAGGGTGGTCCTCTCACGGAGGAGGAGGTCCTCGAAATCCGTGATGGGGCAACGTGCATCCGCTCGCCGAAGTCGTTGTCCGAGGCGATGGCGGAACAGCGCGGCTACACCGACCTCGACCCCGAGCGGTGCTGGGAGCAGTGGCAGTCCGTGCGGACCGAACTGACGGAGTGAGCGCTTCGTCGGCCGCGGCGCCCACCCTGGCGATCATGGCGTGACGCGGCCGAAGGTGACCGCCTGCTCACATGCGGTTCACGCCGAGCTGTGGACAGGAGCCCCGCGGGCATGTTGGCTTGAGACCCGGCCGTACCTGGCGTGGTCGGTTGTTTCTGCCCTGCGACGTCGAGGAGTGGCGCCCTGAGCCTGTCGGAGTACCTCCGAGCGAACTGGATCGACGTCGTGAACGACGCGATCCTGCACGTGGATCTCACCCTGGCGGCGATGGCGCTGGCCGTGCTGGTCGGCATGACGATCGGCCTGCTCACCTACCGGCGGCGGTGGCTCGGCGCGATGGCGACCACGACGACGGCGGCGTTCCTGACCATCCCGTCGATCGCGCTGCTGGGCATCCTGATCGGCCCGTTCGGACTGGGGCTGACGAATGTCCTGTTCGCGCTGGTGCTCTACGCGCTTCTGCCGATCACGCGCAACACGATCGTCGGGCTGCGTGGCGTCGACCCGGCCGTGGTGGACGCGGCGCGCGGGATGGGGTTCGGCCGCGCGCGGCTGCTGTTTCGCGTGCGCCTGCCGCTTGCCTGGCCGGTGATTCTGTCCGGTATCCGGGTCTCGACGCAGATCACGATCGGTATCGCGGCCATCGGCGCGTATGTCAAAGGCCCTGGCCTCGGCAACGAAATCTTCGACGGGCTCGGCCGGTTCGGCTCGGTCAACTCGCTGAACCAGGTACTCACCGGGACGCTCGGGATCATGGTGCTGGCGCTGCTGTTCGACCTGGCCTTCGTGGTGGTCGGCAAGCTGACCACACGGCGGCGACCCCGTGCCCTGAGAGCGGCGGCTTCGGCGATGCCGGGGGGAGCGGCCGGAAAGGGCGGCGAGACGATCGAGCTGCGGGACGTCAGCAAGCTCTACCCAGGACGAGCGGTACCGGCGGTCGAAAGCCTGACGATGCGCATCCCCGCGGGTGAAATCGTCGTGCTGACCGGTCCGTCGGGGTGCGGCAAGACGACGACCATGCGGATGATCAACCGGCTCGTCGAGCCCACCGCGGGCGTCGTCACGATCGGCGGCACCGACGTGTCGGCGCTCGACCTCGACGAACACCGGCGCAACACCGGCTACGTCATCCAGCAGATCGGGCTCTTCCCGCATCTGCGAGTGGACGCCAACATCGGCGTGGTGCCGCGGCTGCTCGGCTGGACTCGACGCCGCGTCTTCGACCGTGTGCGCGAGTTGCTCGACGTCGTCGGCCTGACCCGCGAGCACGGCGTCCGGTACCCACGTGAGCTTTCCGGCGGTCAGCAGCAGCGTGTCGGGGTGGCGCGGGCGATGGCCGCGGACCCGCCGGTCATGCTGATGGACGAGCCGTTCGGCTCCACCGACCCGATCACGCGCGCCCGGTTGCAGGACGAATTCCTTCGCCTGCAAAGGGAAGTGCGCAAGACGATCGTGTTCGTCACGCACGACTTCGACGAGGCGCTGAAGGTGGGCGACCGGATCGCCGTGCTGCGGCCGCGGTCGGTGATCGCTCAGTACGACACGCCCCAGGCGATCCTCGCCGCGCCGGCGGACGACTACGTCGCGAGCTTCGTCGGCTCGAAGCGGAACTTGAAGCGGCTCGCGCTGATCCGGGTGGGTGACCTGGGCCTCCAGCCGTCGGCCGAGCCGGACGGCCTGCCTTCTGTCCGCCCCGATGACACCCTGCGGGACGTGCTGGACGTGATGGTGCGGACCGGCAGCACCGCCGTCGTGGTCACCGAGGACGGCACCGCGCAGCCACTGGGGGTGTGCGACGTGCCCAGTCTCGTCGCGGCGCTGAGATCCACCGAAGAGGGGCCCACCGGCGAGGCGCCCGCGCCCGCGATCCCGGACGCGGCGGAGGCGCCCGGGCCGGACACGACGGTGCCCGCGCGGCCTCGACGGCGCCGGCTCGGCCTGCTGGTGCGTCCGGTCCTGCTGACCCTCGCCTTGCTGGCGCTCTTCCTGATCGTGCGCGCGCAACCGCTCGACTCGATCGAACAGCGCTTTCTCAACCCCGGCGAGATCTTCACCGAACTGGGTGCGCACCTGCGGCTCACCCTGATCTCGACGGTGTGCACCATCGCCATCGCCCTCCCGCTCGGCATCCTGCTCACCCGCGCCGGCGCCCGCTGGGCCCGGCCCCTCGGCCTGGGGCTGGGCAACCTCGGCCAGGCGATCCCGTCGATCGGGCTCGTCGTGCTGCTCGCGCTCTGGATCGGCACGGGCACCGCGACGGCGGTGGCGGCGCTCGTCGTCTACGCCACCTTGCCGGTGCTGCGCAACACGATCGTCGGGCTCGACGGCGTCGACCCGACCCTCGTCGACGCCGCGCGCGGCATGGGCATGGGCAAGGCGGCCATCCTGTGGCGGATCGAACTGCCGCTGGCCGTCCCGGTGATCCTCGCCGGTATCCGGACCGCGCTGGTGCTCACCGTCGCGAGCGCGACGCTGGCGACCTTCATCGGCGCCGGCGGTCTCGGCGGAGGGCTCGTCGCCGGGATCGGTTTGTACCGCCCGATCCTGAGTCTGACCTTCGGCATCATCGTCGCCGCACTGGCGCTCTTCGTCGACTGGCTGGGGCTGGTCGCCGAGGAGGTCCTGCACCCGCGCGGCATGTAGCTCGACCGACTTCAAGGAGGACCAACCCATGCGGATGCTCCAGCGCACGACCGCCGCCGTGCTCGCGCTCGTCGTGACGACGGCGCTCGCGGCAGGCTGCACGATCGGCAAGGACGAGACCGGCGCCCAGGTGGGCGCGGGATCCATCCAGAAGATCGACGCGCTGAACGGCGCCAAGATCCGCGTCAGCTCCAAGGAGTTCGACGAGCAGCTGCTGCTCGGCCAGATCGCCCTCGTCGCATTGCAGGCGGCCGGAGCGAGCCCGGAGGACAAGACCAACATCACCGGCTCGAGCAACGTCCGCCAGGCGCTCACCAGCGGCGCTGTCGACCTGTACTGGGAATACACCGGCACCGCCTGGATCAGCTACCTCAACCAGACCAAGCCGATCAATGATCCGCAGGCGCAGTACGACGCGGTCAAACAGGCCGACAACGCCAACGGCGTCACCTGGTGGGCACGCTCGCCGGCCAACGACACCTACGCCCTCGCCGGGAACCCGGCGACACTGGCCCGGACCGGCGTCAAGACGCTGTCCGACTACGCGGCCCTGGTGAAGCGGGATCCGGCAGCGGCCGCGACCTGTATGGGCCCGGAGTTCAAGAGCCGGGACGACGGGTTCCCCGGCCTGGCGAAGACCTACGGGTTCACCCTGCCCGACTCGCAGGTGCACCTGCTCAACGACGCCGTCGTCTACCCGAGCATCGGCAAGGGGGACCCCTGCGGCTTCGGCTCGGTCGCCTCCACCGACGGGCGCGTGGCCGGGCAGAACCTCACCGTGATCGAGGACGACAAGCACTTCTTCCCGACGTACAACCCCGCGATCACGATCGCCACGCCGATCGCTCAGAAATACCCGCAGCTGGAGCAGGTCTTCACGCCGATCGCCGCGAAGCTCGACACCGCGACGCTCACGGACCTGAACAAGAAGGTCAGCGTCGACGGCCAGAAGGCCGCCACGGTCGCTCGCGACTGGCTCAAGTCGGCGGGCTTCATCAGCTGACGTTCCCGCCGGCGTGCGGAGGGCCCACCAGCGTGACGTCGCGGGGCCGGTAGCCGTCGAAGTAGGGCATCGGCGGGTGGGTGAGGATCAGCAGGATCACGGCCAGCGCACCGAATCGCGGCAGGTCGAGTTCTCGTCTGCCCAACCGGAGCCACAGTACGAGGACGAAGTTCGTGATGAGCAGGAATCCCCAGCGTGCCTCGTCCCATCCGCCGAAGGCGAGCAGCACCGGCGCCACCACCGCGGCGAGCGACAGCAGGGTCGCCGCCGAAGGCCGGTGCAGCATCAGGAAACCGGCCACCACCACCAGCAGGATCGGCAGCAGATAGAGCAGGACGCCGGTGATCGAGTAGAGCTGCCAGCTCTGCGCCTGGGTGCGGTCGAACAGTTCGAGCGCGTCGGCGCGGTAAGGGAAACCCGCGTTCGCCAGTACCTGCTGGAAGCTCTGCACCGCACCCGCCTCGGCAGGCGGCACCGCCAGCACCACCAGCCCGGCGGCCACGGACGGCACGAGAACCGCGCAGGCCTTCCGGAACGGAAGCTTCCGCAGTGCCACGAAGCCGAAGACCGGAACCACCGTGAGCAACGCGATTTCGTGCGTCAGCACGGAAGCCACCATCAAGGCACCGGCGGATATCGGCCGGTTGCGGTGCAGCGCCCACAAAGCGGCGAACAGCAACAGGTACACCACCTGGTCGAGGTAGCCGACCTCGTGGAACAGGTAGCCGCCGGTCGGCAGCAGCAGCCAGCCGATGACGAGGAATCGCCTGCTCACCGAAGAAGCGCGGAAGAACGCGACCACCAGTGCCGTCAGCACCATCAGCAGCACGGCGAAGCCCGCGACGGCGTACACCACGTAGTGATACCCGAACAGCGCCGCGAACGGCCGCAGCACGGTGCCGACGAGGAACCGGCGGTGAAACCCGTCGGTCAGCGAAACGGATTCGAGCGTGACGGCCCAGTCCGAAGGCGATCGGAATCCGGTGTAGGCCGCGAGCAGCAACACGACCACGAACACCGCCGCGGCCACTCGTCGTGGCCCGTTCTCGAGCGGGAGCGCCCGCGATCGTGGTAGATCGAGCGACTGTAATCGGGCGTGAGAGGGCGCCACAGGAATGGTGCTCATAAGAACAAAATCCTTGCGTGAGAAGAAAAAGATACCGAGAAAACTCAGTGATTCACGACGGTCCGGCGGTAGTCACGGATTCCGGTGACGGTCAGGGCCGCCACGACCAGCCCGGCCAGGCTGACTTGGGCGATCGTAAGCAGGTCGAAAGTGATGATCCCGCGCTTCAGCACCAGGGTCTGCGCCACCACCAGCGCAAGACACACGGCCAGCGCCAGCGTCCACGCCGCCGTGCGCTGGTCGATGCGGCGCCGGAGAAGCAGGTATCCGGCACCGGACAGCGCGCACAGCCAGACGAGAGGGGACGTCCCGGAGAGCCCGCTGAGGTCGTTCGCGAAGAGGTACCCGGCTGTCACGGCGGCGACCAGGCTTCCGCCGATGGCCCACCACCACGGGCGCGCCGGCGGCAGCGGGGCGTCGGCATGGAAGGCCAACAGCAACAGCACCAGCGGAAGCCACTGCGGTGCGTAGTTCACGACCAGCTCTGGGCCGAGGCTGAGCGAGTACCTGGTCAGGCCCCAGAGCGCCCCGGCGGCCAGAATCGCGACGGCGGCGATCCGCGCCGCGCGGCGCCACCCGTCCACCAGCAGGGCGAGCGGGACCAGGGCGATCACCAGCAGGACGAGGTGCCTGCTCAGGTCGGACCTCAGCGCGGAGTGCATGAGCGGGGACAGGTCCCCGCCAGGATGCGCGAGCATGAGCCAGAGCCGGTCGCCCGCGTGGCCCGCGGATTTGAGCACGCCCCAGAGCAGGCCGAGGAGCACACCCACCCGCGTCAGGTCACCCAGTGCGACCGTGCGGGCGGGTGCCGCCCGGCCCGCGAGCCGCGTCCGCACACCCAAGGCCAGCAGGGCCCACAGTTCGCTCCACAGTGCCGCGCGCGCCCGCTCTCCGTGCAGGTCGAGCAGGGTGCCGACCATCTCGTCGCCGCGTTCGGCGCGATACCAGACCGGGAGTACCCGCACCAGCGTGCGGTACTGGGCCTCGGCGCCGATCATGCCCGCAGCTCCGCCGCCTGCGGCCACTGGCCGCGGGCTCGCAACACCGTGCTGGCGGCCTCGACGTTCGCGGCCAGCCTGCGGGTCTGATCGGCCAGTGCCGCGTTGCCCGCCCCGGTCAACCGGTAGTAGCGCCGGAGCCTGCCCTGGTGGATCTCCTCACGGTCGTGCTCGGCCCAGCCGTCGGCGACCAGCCTGTCCAGCACGCCGTAGAGCGTGCCGACCCGCAGGCGCACCCGCTCCTCGGACAGCTCCTGCACCCGCTGGACGACGCCATAGCCATGCCGCGGCTCGTCCGCCAGCGCGATCAGCACCAGGAACGTCTGCTCGGACATACTTCGATCCGCCATGAGTTCATATATATCACAAGCCGATATATAGCGGCGGGCGTTGCTTCGTCACCTAAAGACGGTTCGCCGTCAGGTCACGACCGGTAGCCGGGCGCCTGGTCCGCGGCGGATACGGGGCTGTCCGCCTCGTCAAGATTGGCGACCAGTCTTCTCAGCAGGTCCAAAAGGAGAGCGACGTCGTCGGCGCTGAAGCCTCGCAGAGCCTGATCGTTGGTCTCGAACAACGCCGAGTGCACCTGCGTGAGCTTTGCTCGTCCGGACTCGGTCAGCGAGATCAGGCTGACTCGTCGATCGTGCTCGGCAGGGGTGCGCCGGATGAGACCGTCGCGGTCCATCCGGGAGAGCAGCTGCGCCATGGACGGCTGCTCGATCCGGGCCAGCTCCGCCAGTTCCTTCTGGGAGAGCGCGTCGGCCTTGCTCAATGCCGCCAGTACGGGCATTTGCGCGAAGGTCAGCCCCAGTGGCCGCAGGCGCCGGTCGTTGATCCGGGACATCGCGCGCGAGGCGATGTTGATCAGCGCGGCGGGCGCGGAGTCGAACCTGGGGAGCGTCACGCCGGAAGTATATAGGATCCTATTGACCAATTACATAGGTGCCTATACGGTTCAACTCATAGGAACCTATGTAATCGAGGAGAGACCGTGATCATTCGCAACGTGACCGTCATCGACGGGCTGGGGGCCGCCCCGATCGCCGATGCCGAAGTGGTGGTGACCGACGGACGGTTCAGTGCCATCCGTTCGGCGTCCGACGCACGACCGGTGACCGAGGGCACTCCCGTGCTCGACGGGAGAGGTGGCTACCTGGTGCCGGGTCTGTGGGAGAGCCATACCCATTTGGGCGGGTTCGCCATGTTCAAGCCCGAAAACGAGCGGGCGAAGTATGTTTCGCAGCTGCTCACCGACTTCCTGGAGGTCGGGGTGACCACTGTCGTCGACCTCGGCGGTCCACTGGAGATGGAGCTGGCCGCCCGCGACTACCGGAACAAGGCCACCGACGCCGCTGCACGGTTGTTCTTCGCCGGGCCGGTGTTCACCGGTGTGGAGGGCTGGCCGATCCTGGACGATCCGAAGCGCGCCCCCATCGCCCACCAGATCGACGATGCCGACGTCGCCTATCGCCAAGCGCTGGAGCTGGCCGATCAGGTCGACTTCATCAAGTGCATTTACGACGGCGAACCCGGCGCTCCGGACAAGCTGCCCTTCGACGCCCTCAAAGCCATCGTCGCGGCCGCGCACGAGAAGGGCAAAAAGGTACTCGTGCATGTCCACGAACGCATCGATCTTGAGGAGGCGGTGGCCGCGGGCGCGGACGGCATCGAACACGCTTTCCAGCCGCAGGAACCCGGCAGTACCGCGGAGGCCCGCGACGTCGCCGCGCTACTGGCGGAAACGAACACCTATTACTGTCCGACGCTGGTCACCTGGGAGCAGCTCGCGAACAACGGCGACGCCGACTATTTGCGGCAGTTGGTCGACGACGGTTTCGCCACGCACGACGACATTCCGGAGATCACCGCCCGCCCGATCTACGGGCGTGAGTTCCCCCGGCATTCCGCGGAGGACTCCCACATCCGTTTCGACTACGCGATGCGCACGTTGGGATTGATGCACGACGCGGGAGTCAAGATCAGCGCGGGAAGCGACGTCGCCCTGTTGATGCCCTCGCCACCCATCGCACTCTTGCGAGAACTGCACTTGCTGGCAAAGGCGGGGCTGCCGCTGCCCGCGGTCCTGGCGGCCGGTACCCGGCATTCGGCCGAGAAGATCGGTCAGCAGGCGGCCATCACCGTCGGATCCGTCGCTGACGCGCTGCTGCTCGACGCCGACCCCTACGCGGACATCGCGCACCTGATCGACCGTTCCCACCACATCGGGACGGTGCGGGCCGGGCGGCCGAGCTGGGATGGGCACCTCGCGCGCTGACTCGCCGACGTCTGCTGTCATGCCGATGGGCGAGCGTTCGTCGTACGTCCGTTACTGCCGGTGCCCCAGGTCTGGTGGCTGGTGATGGCTCGACGGCCAGCCAGGACAGGCGAGGTGGGCTCGTATGTGCCCGTGAACCGGGGTGGTCGCGGTCGAGCGACGGTCTCCTTGGCTTGGTTTACCCGGTCGCGTCCGGAGCCGGGTCCGACGCGCGGAAGGTGCGCCGGTAGGTCGACGGGGCGACCCCCGCTTCCGCCGCCAGATGTCGACGTAGCGAGGTGGCGGTCGCGAAGCCGACCTCGTGGGCGACTCGATCCACCGGGAGGTCGCTGGACTCCAGCAGGTGCCGCGCCCGCCGCAGCCGGTGCTGGGTCAGCCAGCGACCGGGACTCATGCCGGTCTCCTCTCGGAAGCGCCGGGCGAAGGTACGGGTGCTCATTGCCGCGTGGGTGGCCAGTTCGTCCAGTGACAGCGGCGATTCGAGGCGCTGCAGCGCCCAGTCTCGCGTCGGCCCGGTGCCGGTCGTGCTCGCCAACGGCACGGGCTTTTCGATGTACTGGGCCTGACCGCCGTCCCGGTACGGCGGCATGACGCACTGGCGGGCGACCTGGTTGGCCACCTCGCTGCCGTGGTCCTGGCGCACCAGGTGCAGGCAGACGTCGATCCCGCTCGCTGCCCCGGCTGAGGTCAGCACGTCACCGTGGTCGACGAACAGTACGTCGGCATCGAGCTCGACCTGCGGGAACACTTCCTGGAAGTAGTCGGCCAGCGCCCAGTGGGTGGTGGCCCGCCGCCCGTCCAGCAGACCGGCCGCGGCCAGCAGGAAGGCACCGGTGCAGATGGACACCAGACGGGTGCCGGGGCGCACGCGGGACAGGGCTGCGACGGCCCGCGGGTCCGGGGCGGCGGCCGAGGCCAGGGAGATCGCGTACGGCGGGATGACGAGGGTGTCCGCCTCGGGCAGTACCTCGGGACCGTGTCCGGGGGTGACGGTCAGGTCCGCGTCGGTGCGTACGGGCTGTCCGTCCACGCTCGCGGACAGGACCTCGTAGCGGCCACCGGCTGATCCCAGAACCCGGTGCGGGATACCGAGTTCGAAGGGGTAGACGCCGTCGAGGACGAGGACGACGACCTTGTGTGCGTCCGGCCGCAAACGGCGCATCCGACGGTCGAGCTCGGCCACGCGGTCGGCAGAGTCGGAGGGCATGGCAAGAACATATCGGAACATGACCTTCTTGCCATCGTCGCGGATCGGGGCGTCCGGCCAGGATGACCACATGACCTCGACCGAAACCGCCGAACACCCCGGCCCCACGGGCGCCCCGGTGATGCTCGCCCTGCACCAAACCGCCCTTGGTGGTCCCGACGTCCTGCGGCTGACCGAACTCGCGCGGCCCGCACCCGGCCCGGGAGAGATCCTGGTCGCCGTGCACGCGGCCGGACTCAACCCCACGGACTTCAAACACCGCGCTCACCGCATTTTCCTGCCGCCACCGCCGATGATCCTGGGGTGGGACGTCTCCGGCACCGTGGTGGAGACCGGCGTCGGCGTCACCCTGTTCCGGCCCGGTGACGAGGTGTTCGGCATGCTGCCTTACCCCTTCGGCGCCGGTTCCCACGCGGAGTACGTGACCGGTCCGACTCGCGCCTTCGCGGCCAAGCCCGCCGGGATCGACCACGTCCAGGCGGCCGCTTTGCCGCTGGCCGCGCTCACCGCCTGGCAGGCTCTCGTCGACACCGCGGACCTGCGGGCGGGGCAACGGGTGCTGATCCACGCCGCGGCCGGCGGTGTCGGTCATCTCGCGGTGCAGATCGCCAAGGAGCGCGGCGCGCATGTCACCGGGACCGCGAGTGCCGCCAAACATGACTTCCTGCGCGAGATCGGTGTGGATGCCTGCATCGACTACCGCACCGAGGATTTCACCGACACTGAACAACGGTACGACGTCGTCCTCGACGCTTTCGGCGGGGCAACCGCGACCCGTTCGGTGGGCGTGCTCCGTCCCGGCGGGGTCCTGGTGTCCCTGGCGCCGTTCGCCGAAGACACCCAGGCCGCCGCGGAGAAGGCGCAGGTCCGCGCCGTCATCCTGCTCGTTGAGCACGACCAGGCCGGAATCCGCGCTGTCGCAGGACTCGCTGACCGGGGAAAGCTCCATGCGCACGTCTCCGGCACCTTCCCCCTCGCCGAAGGCGCCCAGGCTCACGCCCTTGGAGAGACCGGCCACACCACAGGCAAACTGGTCATCACCGTGCGCTGACGCCGATGGCCGGCCATCGCCCAATTCCGCGTCACGGTCAGCTCAGGGAAGAGCCAGTATCGGGTCCGTCCCTGAGCTGGTGATCTCCGACGGGCTCGCCGTGCCCTGCCCGACGCCTGTACTGTCCATAATGGACTGGAGACCCATGGTCAGTCGCATCGCCACCTGGGCTCATATCCGAAGGCGCGTGGGCCAGCCCCGCGGTTATCCGAGAATTCGCTTGGCTGAGTGTCCGGTACGGACGCGCGTACTGGCAGCGTGTCTATCATGATCGCTGGCCCGCGCCGGAAGGAGATCCACCCGTGACCACTTATCTGCTGGTACCCGGCGCCTGGCACGGCGGCTGGTGGTACGACCCCGTAGTCCCTGCTCTCAAGGAGGCCGGGCACACGGTCGTCGCGCTCACTCCCTTGGGCCTGGATCCGGACGCGAACCCGCCACAACAGGTGATCACCCTGGACGACCACGTGCACCAGGCCATCCAGGCACTGCGGGCAGTTCCGGCGGAGGCGGACGGCACGCGTGATGCAGTCCTCGTCGGCCATAGCTACGGCGGAAGCATCATCAGCGGTGTCGCGGACGCCGAATGCGACCGAATCCGAGCACTGGTCTATCTGGACGCTCTGATGCCCGAAAACGGGGATTCCAGCTGGTCGATGACCAACGACGAGGAACATGCCTGGTACGTCGACGGGGCGGCCCGTACCGGAGCTTTCGTTGACCCCTTGCCGTTTTTCGACAAGCGTGCACGCCCGCACCCGCTGGCCACACTGATGCAAGCCTCGAAACTCACGGGGGCGTGGCGCGGCGTACCTGTCAAGCACTATGTCGAAGCAACAGGGTGGCCTGGCGAATCCCCGCTCGCGACGGTGACGGCGAAAGCACGCGCCGACGAACAGGTCACCGTGCATGCCTGGGACACCACACACAACTTCATGCGCAACGCCTCAGAGCTGGTCCTGAAGCTCATCATCGACCTCTAACCGCGGCACCTGCGCGCAGGTGCCGCGACCCTCGGTACAGACCACATCCCGACGGTCGGGGGTGAGTCTCTTTCGGTGGGACGCGAGTGCCTCGTGGTCCTGCTTCACCTCGCGTGGCGGGTCAGCGCATGAGGACGCCGCCGTTGACGTCGTAGGTGGCGCCGGTGATGAAGCCCGCGGCGTCGGAGGCCAGGTAGGCGACGAGCCCGGCGATCTCGGCGGGTGCTGCGATGCGTCCGACCGGGACCTGGGCGGCGAGTTCCGCCTTCTTGTCCGTGCCGATGGTGTGCACCATGGGGGTTTCGATCATGCCGGGTGCGACGGCGTTCACAGTGACGCCATCGGGCGCGAGTTCGGTGGCGAAGCTGCGGGTCATGGCGATCAGCGCGGCTTTGGACGCGCCGTAGTGTGCGCCGGTGGGGCGGGCTTGCTGGCCGGACAGTGAGGCGATGTTGACGATGCGGCCGAACCCGCGTGCTCGCATGCCTGCGGCGATGGTGCGGGTGAGGAAGAAGGCGGCGCGGACGTTGACCGCGAATACGGCGTCCCATTCGGTGGGGTCGATGTCCCATAGTCCGCGCATGGGCGCCATGGCGGCGTTGTTGACGAGGATGTCGACCGGGCCGAGCTGCTGTACGGCCTCGGCGCAGGCGTTGTCGAGCCGGTCGAGGTCGGCCAGGTCCGCGGTGATCGCGACCGCGCGGGAGCCGAGATGTGCGGCGGTGTCGCGGTTGGCCTGTGCGTCGTGGTCGAGCAGTGCCACCTGCGCGCCGTGGGTGTGCAGGGCTTCGGCGATGGCGGCACCGAGGCCGTGGGCGGCCCCGGTGACCATGGCCGTCCTGCCGGAGAGGTCGAGGATGTTCATGTGGTGTCCCCGGGTGCTAGTGGGTGGCGAAGAACAGGTCGTGGCCGATGCGCGCGTCGATCTCGAGGTAGCGCCACAGCGGGAACCCGTCGACCCGCTCGGTGCGCACGATCCCGCAGACGGCCTGCACGGCGGTCAGGTCGGGTGCGTCGGCGAGGACATAGGAGACGGGCTCACGCGCGCCGGTGCCGACCTGGAGGAGGTCCTCGTCGAGGGTTCCGAGCACGGTGATGCCGAAGCGTTCGCCGAGCCGGTCGAACGCCGGCGGGAGCGCCTCGATGACCCGGGTCTGCTCGTCGGCCGGGGCGGCGTAGAACTCGCGGGTCACCCAGAGACGGAACAGGACACGCAGCTGACCGGATGTGGACATGCCGCTCCCTTCGCTTGCCACACAGGCATTGGTAGAGGATTATCGAACTGTCGCGACAGTATCAAACAGTTAGAAGGTTCTCTAAATGACGCGGGACACAGGGGCGCACCGCGCGGCCGCGGCGGACGCGGATCAGCCGGACATCGACGGGATCAGGCTCGACGCCGTACTGCAGGCCACGGCCGACCCGATCCGCAGGCATATGCTCGCGGTACTTGCCGAACGCGGTGAAGTGACGGCCGCGGAGATGAACCTGCCGGTGACCCGGGCCACCGGCAGCTACCACTGCCGGATCCTGCGCCAGGCCGGCTGGACACACACCCGGGTGCATGGCCGGGAACGGTACCTGTCGCTACGCCGCGAGGACCTCGACGAGCTCTACCCAGGCCTGGTGGACGCCGTGCTCGCCGCGGAACGGACCGAACAGACACGACCGAGATGAGCCACGACAACCAGACAGCCTCACGCCGTCCACGCAGAAGACGCGGAGAAGCCCGCCGTTCCCGGGATGAGACCAGGCGTCCGGGCTCGTCACGTTCGATCAAACCTTGCCGTGTTCAGTCGAACCCGCAGCCTGTGGACGCGCGGCCGGATAACAGGACGCCAAGCGAAAACCGTCGCGAGGACCGAGACACTCACGCCGCACTCGCCCGGTCCACCGAACCCGATCGCCCCTCGAACCCGTTACAGCCAGCAGCCCAGAACAACCGACCGTAACCCACACGAGCCCTTCTCGCGGTCGACGACCGCAAGGCCGGCCCGGTCGTCATGTTGGAGCACTACGCGGAAGGCTGCCACGGCCGGGTATTCGTGTGGACCCAACCGACGGTCGCCTTGACGGACACGTTCCTGCGGACGTGACTGTCCGGTCATGCCGCTGAGGTCGCGTCCTTGACTGCATCCCGCGTCCTGGGGTCAGCGCCGGGGGCGTGTTCCGGGCACCCAAACGACCCCTTTGCCTTATCCCTCAATACGCTCCAGGAACGCGCCGTGGCGGCGACTGTCGACAAAGGGGGCGGGGATGGTCATCAGGCGGCTGAAGCGAAAAGGATGTCGTTGCGATCCGCAGTGGCCGTCGCTGGTCACAGCGCAAAACGGCTATTCGATGCCCGCGATTCCGGACGAGCACGGCAGCCCGTGGACCCGGATGAATGATCTTCGTGCGCAGTGCGGAGTCTGCGGTGCCACCTACCCCGGGAACTTCGTCATAACACCGGGCACACCTCCTCCGTTCGGCTGGGCGAGAGAATCGGAAAGTTAGAGGCATCCATCCGCAGTTCATGCCGATGGGGGTCATCGCCCGAATTCGCGGAAGAAGCCCTGTACGTACGGATCGGTGAGACAGCGGATCTCGGTCGTGGGTCCGGCGACGGTGATCCGGCCGTTGCGCAGGAACACCATGCAGTCGGCGACGCCGGTGGCGGTCAGCAAGGGCACCTCCTGCGTGATGGCGAGTACCGCGGGACCGGAGTTCGCGTACTCGCGCAGGGAGCGCCACACCTCGTACGCGAGGCCTGTATCCAGGGAGGCGGCGGGTTCGTCGGCGATGAGCAGATCGGGCTCGGGCAGGAGGGCGGCGGCCAGCGCGGCTCGCTGGATCTGTCCGCCGGAGTGCTGGTCCGGATAGAGATCCAGCGCGTCGACCGGATAACGGGCAGGCTGCCGGTCAGTGCGGCGGCGATCATGGATTTGCCGGACCCGGATTCGCCCAGCAGAGCGGTGATCCGGCCTTCTGGCACGGCAAGGTCGACCGCGTCGAGAACGGTTTCACTCCACTGGCCGGTGTCGATGTGGACGGTCAGGTCACGCAATTCGGCAGTCACCATGCAGCCTCCCTGGTACCCCGTCATGGTCATCTAGGACAATTCCAGGACGACGCCGTCCTCCGCCTCGTCACCGCCGGGGCCGTGGTCCCGGACGATATCGACGATTTCGTCGAACAGCGTTCAGGTTCCCGCGCCAGGAAGGTCATCGCTGCGGCCGGACATGATCCGAGCTCAGCCTTGGCGAGCCGGTCGAATGGTCAGGTCCCCGATTTCGACATCCTCGGGCTGGTCGATCGCGAAGGCGATCGCCCGCGCCACCGCCGTGGGGTCGATCCCGAGATCGGCCATGCTCTGCCGGACCTGTTCGCGCACAGCCGGATCCTCGACGGCGTTGTCGACGAGCTCGGTGCGGACGTAGCCAGGGGAGATCGACGTCGTCCGGAGAACGCCGTCGGTGCTCTCCTGGCGCAGGCCTTCCAAGAGAGTGCGGACGGCGTTCTTCGTCCCGGCGTACACCGCCTGGGTGGGGACGATCTTCAGCCCGGAGGTCGAGACGACGGTGACGAGGTGGCCACTGCCTTGACGGCGGAACACCGGCAGGGCCGCGGCGATGCCGTGCAGGATGCCCTTGACGTTCACGTCGACCATCGCCGACCAGCCTTCGACGTCGAGGTCGGCGATCGTGCTGATCTTGCTGATCCCCGCGTTGCCCACCAAGACGTCCAGGCGGCCGAAGCGCTCGACGGCGACGTCGACCAGCGCCTTGAGATCGCCGGGATCGGTGACGTCCACCCGGGTGGCGGCCGCCTTGCCACCGGCGGCTTCGATTTCGGCGACCAGCCGGTCCAGCCGGTCGGTGCGGCGGGCGCCGAGGATGACGGCCGCGCCGAGTGAGGCGAGGTGGCGAGCTGTCGCTTCACCGATCCCGCTGCTGGCGCCGGTGATGGCCACGACCTTGCCGTGAATGGTCACGAGGGATCCTCCGCTTAGAATGGATACATGTCCGATTACCCCGGCGAGCCTAGCGGACACGTGTCCGCTTCAGTCAAAGGCGGCGGTCCGCTGCGTGCGGACGCGCAGCGCAACCGAGAACGGATCCTGCGAGCGGCGCACGAGCTCGTGCGGGAGCCGGGGGAGCTGAAGCTCAACGCGGTCGCGAAGGCCTGCGGCATCGGACAAGGCACGCTGTACCGGCATTTCCCGACCCGCGAGGACCTTCTCGTCGAGGTGTATCGCCGCGAAGTGGACGACCTGGTCGCCGCGGCTCCGCGTCTGCTGGCCGCTCATGAACCGCTGGACGCATTGGCTGCGTGGTTCGACCGGGTGGCCGCCTACGCCAGGGTCAAGCGTGACGTGTTCGCCGCCGTCGAGGCGGCGACGTGGCGTGACCTCGCCGCCCACAGTCTCGGCCCGATCGGTGAGGCGGTCGAACTGCTGCTGGCCGCCGGGCGCTCGGCGGGCAGTGTCCGCGACGACGCCGAAGCCCGCGACGTCATCGTGCTCATCAGCTGGTTGTCGCGGTTGGACGACGCCGAGCTCGACGCGCGCGGGCCGCGGTTGCTGTCGATCCTCGTCGACGGTCTCCGCCCGCATGGGTAGTCACGACCCGGGCAGTGCCGCCGTCCAGTCGCGGATCGCGGCGACGAACTCCTCGGGTGCGTCGGACTCCACGTAGAGGCCGGCACCTTCGACGATCACGGTCTTGTGCTCGGGGAAGGACGCTTCCAGGCGCTCACGTTCCTGGGTGCGGAACCCGACTTGGGCGTCACTCCACACGATGAGGGTCGGCAGGTGGGTGAGGTCGGCGAGACCGGCCTCGATCTCGGTGAAGAAAGCCCGGCTGCCGATCATCTGGCCGGGAAGTACGGCCGAGGCCTGACGCCGCCCGGGGGTGTCCATCGCCCGGCGGTAGTGGGTCATCTCGGCCGCGGTCACCTTGCGCCTTCGGTGGCCCAGGGGGACGAACGCTTTGACCACGAGGTTGAACCGCCGGGCCAGGAAACGGATCGGAGGTCCGCCGGCGATGCGGGAGAAGGATTCGAAATGGAGGATCCCGTTGACCGGCCAGGCCCAGCTGTTGGCGAGCACCAGCCGATCGAAGACGCCTGGCCGTCGCCGCGCGGCGGCCAGGCCGATCGGGCCGCCCCAGTCCTGTCCGACCAGGGTGACCCCGTCGAGGCCGAGCGCGTCGACGAACCCGGTGACCACGTCGGCGTGCTCCTCGGGCAGATATCGGTAGCCGGGTTTCGGCGTCGACAACCCGAAGCCCGGATAGTCGAGAGCGACGCAACGAAAGTCGTCGCGCAGCGCGCTGATCACGTCGCGCCAGAGGAACGACCAGGTCGGGTTGCCGTGCAGGAGCAGCAAAGTCGGACCCGAACCCTCGTCGACGTAATGCACGGTGTGCCCGTCGATATCGACGAAGCGGCTCTCGAACGGGAACAGGCTGTCGTCGACCCAGGAGGGTCGCGCGCTATCGGCCATGGCGGCCCCCTCTTGGCTCGGCCTTCCGGTAAATTTGAGCTTGTCACGCACGCCCGGTGCACGCACGCACGGTACCGGGACCTGATCGACGGACTCCCCGGCATCGCGACCAATCTGCTCGCAGATCGGCTCCGCGACCTCGAGTCCGTCGTCCTTACCGTTTTCGCCGCCTGACAGGGGTTCAGGGCAGGACCACGTCGACCCGCAGACCGCCGTCCTCGCCGGGAACGGCGGTCACCCGGCCGTGGTGCGCGGTGGCGATCGAACGCACGATGGACAGCCCGAGCCCTGCTCCGTCGCGGTGGTTCGTGCGATCGGCGGTGAGGCGGCGGAAGGGCTGGAAGAGCGAGCCGACCGCTTCGGCGGGCACGCGCTCGCCGGAGTTGCGCACGCTCAGCGCGGGCTCGACCCCGACGACCACCTCGACCCGGCCGCCCGGCCGGTTGTACTTGATCGCGTTGTGCACCAGGTTGGCGATCAGCCGTTCCAGCAGGACGGCCTCACCGGACACGGTGCGCTCGGCGATCTCGCGGCGCAGGGTGAGCTCGTGCTCGGCCAGCCGCTCGTCGAACTGTGTGAGCACCGAGTCCACCAGCTCGTCCAGCCGCACCGGCACGCTGCCGGGCAGCCCGCGGTCCGCCTCGGCCAGCACGAGCAGTCCTTCGATCAGCCGCTCGTTGCGTTCGTTGACCACCAGCAGTTGCGCCGCCAGCCGCTGGACGTCGTCGCCCCCGCCGGTGACCATCGCGACCTCGGCGAGCGTCCTCTGCACCGCGAGCGGCGTACGCAGCTCGTGCGACGCGTTCGCCGCGAATCGGCGCTGCCCTTCGAAACCGGCCGCCACCCGGTCGAGCATCCTGTTCACCGCGTCGGCCAGCGCCCGCACTTCGCCGTCGGTCTGCTCCAGCCGCATGCGCTGGCCGAGGTTCTGCGGCCCCAGCAGCTCGACGGTGGCGGTGAGCTCGGGCAACGGCCGCAGCACCCACGACGCCACCGGACGCCGTAGCCAGATCAGGAGCACGGCCGTCGCGACGAGCGGCAGGCTCCACAAGAGCCCGCCCGCCACATCGGCGCAGCCGGTGTCCCGCGGGCAGAAGTCGTGGTCCGCAAAGGTCCCGAGCACCATGCCCGCCGACTTGGCGAGCGGGTAGCCCAGCAGCAGAAGCGCGAGCAGGGCACCGAGGAAAACCAGTTCGACGCGGCCTCGTATCGACGCCCGTGCCCGCCTCAGGTACCCAGCCGGTAGCCCGCGCCGGGCACCGTGTGGATCACCCGTGGTGCGCCGAGTTTCTTCCGCAACGTCATCACCGTGACCCGCACCGTGTTCGTGAACGGGTCGGCGTGTTCGTCCCATGCCTTCTCCAGCAGCTCTTCCGCGCTGACGGCCCGTCCCTCGGCCCGCAGCAACACTTCCAGGACGGCGAACTCCTTGGGAGACAACGACAAGGGCCGTCCGTCCCGTGACGCGAACCGCTTCGCCGGGTCCAGTTCGACGCCGGCCCGGTCCAGCACCGGCGGTAGCGCCGGACGGGCTCGCCGGGCCAGCGCGTGCACCCGGGCGACGAGTTCGGCGAAGGCGAACGGCTTGGTGAGGTAGTCGTCCGCGCCGAGGCCGAGCCCGTCGACGCGGTCACGGATGCCCGCCGCGGCCGTGAGCATCAGCACGCGCGCCTCCCCGTCTCCTCCGGCGATCTTCCGGCAGACCTCGTCGCCGTGCACCAACGGGAGGTCACGGTCGAGCAGTACGACGTCGTACCGGTGGACCGCGACGCGTTCGAGCGCGGCATCGCCGTCGTAGCAGACGTCCACCGCCATGCCCAGGTGCCGCAGACCTTCGGTGATGGAGTCCGCCAGCATCCGTTCGTCTTCGGCCACGAGTACGCGCATCAACCATTCCCCACGTGGCCCAGTAGAACGCCGGACGGATAAAGGCCCGATAAAAGCCGATCTTAACGGCCCGGGATCACCGGCTGGCTAGACCTGCCGCATGATCTTCAACGGAAAGAGCGTCGGGACGGCCGGATCCGTGCTGATCTCGCTCGGCGCGTTCGGGGCGGGTGCCACCTTGCGGCACGGTCCCGTGCTGCCCGGGCACGTGCGTGCGCTCGCCACCGCCGTGCTGTACCTCGGTCTCGCCCTGCTTCTGGTGGCTTGGGTCCGGTTAGGACACTTGACACGCGCGGGGCGGACGAGCGCGCGCGAGGTCGTGCGGACGGCCTGGCTGTGGTCCGTCCCGCTGTTGTGCGCGCCGCCGTTGTTCAGCACCGATCTGTACACCTACCTCGCGCAGGGCGCGGTGGCACACGCCGGCCTCGATCCGTACACGCACGTTCCCGCCGAAGTTCCCGGTCCGATCACCGCCAACGCCACCGGCGACTGGTCGTACATTCCGTCGCCGTACGGGCCACTGCACCTCCTGATCGTGAAGAGCGTTCTCGCCGTGACCGGCGAGAACCTGGTCCTCGGTGCTTTCCTGACCCGGCTGGCGATGGTGGCAGGGTTGGCCTTGCTCTGTTTCGCGGTGCCTGTCCTGTGCCGTCATCTCGGCGCCCGGCCGGAAGGCGCGCTGTGGCTGACGGTGGCGAATCCGCTGCTGGTGCTCTGCGTGGTTTCGGGCGGGCACAACGACTTACTGATGGCCGGACTGCTCGCGGCCGGCGCGGCGCTCGTGCTTTCTCATGCGCCGGTGGCCGGGTTCGCGTCGGTCGCGCTGGCCGCGGCGGTGAAGGTTCCCGCGGCAGTGGCGTTGCCGTTCCTGGTGTGGGTGTGGGTGGCGAAAAGATCAGGCGGACCGGTTTCGCCGCGTGGGTTCTTCGCCGTGTGCGCGGCAGCTGTGTCCATTGTGGTCGTCACGTTCGGGTTGTGCTCCGTCGTCGCCGGGGTCGATCTCGGCTGGATTCGGGCGATGAGCGGGAATTCGCGGCTGGAACCCTGGCTGTCGATCCCGACCGCGTTCGGCAAGCTCGGCAGGGCGGTGCTGCCCGGCTCCGTGGACGCCGTCGCGGCGTGCCGGATCGCGGGCTTGGCCGCCCTCGCCGTTTTGGTGACGTGGCTGTGGTGGCGTTCACGGGCGGGCGGTGCGGCGGCGGTTCGCGGCGCCGCGCTGGCACTGCTGGCGACGGTCGTACTGGCGCCGGTGGTCTTTCCCTGGTACTTCGCCTGGCCGCTGGTGCTCGGGGCGGCGGCCGCGTGGACGGTCCCGCGTATCGCTGTCGCGGCCGCCGTCTCGACCTGGCTTGTCGTGAGCACCCACCCCGACGGGGCGACTCTGCTGCCGCCGTGGGGATTCGGGGTGCTGGCGGTGGTTTCGGCGGGCGTCGGCGTGCTGACGGCGTATGGCCCGGAGAAGAGGACACGAACTGACCGCATCTCCTGCGATAGTTTGTCGCAACCCCTTCGACGGTGAGGAATTCGTGACCCGATGACCGTATTGGACACCCGGGCACTCAACCGGGCGACGCTGGCCCGGCAGCTGCTGCTCGATCGCGCCGACACGCCGGTCCTCGACGCCGTCGCGCACCTGTGCGGCCTGCAAGCGCAGGAGCCGCAGGGACCGTTCGTCGGGCTCTGGTCGCGGCTGCGCGCGTTCGACCCGGCGGCGCTCTCCGACCTGCTGACCGGACGGCGGGTGGTGCGGACCCATCTCATGCGCCGCACCGTGCACCTCCTGACCGCGGAGGACGTTCTCGCCTGGCGCGCTCGCCACGATCCGATGCTGCTTCAGCGGGTTCTCGGGGTCTATCGCCGTGAGCTCGACGGGGTGGACCTCGACGAGCTCGCGGAGGCGGGGCGCGCGGTGCTGGCGGCCGGCGAGCCCCGGTCGATGAGCGAACTCGCGCGGGCGGTGGCCGAACGCTGGCCGGAGCCGGGGACGCGGGCATTGGGGGAGGTGCTGGTCGCCGCGCTCATCCCGATGGTGCAGCTGCCGCCGCGCGGACTGTGGCGGACGAAGGCGGGAGTCCGCAACGCCATGGTGTCCTCCTGGTTGGGGCGCGACGTCGACCAGGCCTCTTCGGACGGTGCCGATCCGGTGGGCCAGGTCTTGGTCCGGCGTTATCTGGCCGCGTTCGGTCCCGCGGCCACGGCCGATCTGCGTGCCTGGTGCGGTGTGGCCGGATTGCCCGCCGCCGTGGCGGCGATGCGGGAAGAGCTGGTGTCCTTCCGCGACGAACGCGGCCGGGAGCTGCTGGATCTGCCCGAGGCGCCACGTCCCGGCGCCGACATCCCCGCCCCGGTGCGGTTCCTGCCCGCGTTCGACAACGCGATCCTCGGCTATCACGACCGCGGCCGGATCATCGACGACGTCCACCGTGGGCTGTCGGTCGCCGGTGAACGCGTCGTCCTGGTCGACGGCCGGGTCGCCGCGAAGTGGACGGTCGTGGACGGCACCGTGGTCGTCACCCCGTTGCGGGAGCTGGCCCGCGCCGACCGCGCCGCGATCGCGGATCAGGGACAGGAACTGGCGTCGTTTCTCTCCGATAAGGACAGTGACCGCGTCGAAATCGTGTCTCGCTGAGATATCGGCGGGCGGACGACGTTGCGACATTCGGTGAATACTCGCCGGTGAACTCCGGACGAACTCGATTTTCGTCCGGCGAGGTGAGCACGGAAAACGCAGGAATATCCGGCGCCTCTCACGCCAAAGAGTGAGAGGCGCCGAAAGTCCTTCAACAGGACGGCGCAGTGCGGACATGGTCTGCGTAGCCCGCTTTCACGCCGATGACTCGTTGAGCGCCTTGACATACGGCGCTCCGGGTGACATCCGGGTCAAGCGCTAACGAAAAGCCGGGTATTCCGTCTTTCTCAGGCAACCCACAGGAATTCCGGCCGCCGCCGGGTCTCGAAAGGGAAGTCCATGACGCGAAGACCACTGCTCGTCGTTTTGACCGCCGTGACGGCGATGCTCGCCTCCACCGCGGTCGCCGCCGCGGCCCCACCGGGGGTGGACCCGGCCACGGTCGACCTCACCCTCGACGCGGGGCAGAGCACGACCGTGACCAAGAACGTGACGACCTCGGCGGTGCCGCCGAACCCCGACCTGGTCCTGCTCGCGGACACCACGGGCAGCATGGGCGGACCGATCGGCAACGTGCGGGCGAACGCCAACGCCATCACCGGTGACGTGCTCGCCGCGCAGCCGACCGCGCAATTCGGCGTCGCCGAGTACAAGGACTTCACCGACTCGGTGCCGTTCAAGGTCAATCAGGGCATCACCGGGAACACCGCCGCGGTCCAATCCGGCATCAACCAGTGGGTGGCGTCGGGCGGCGGCGACACGCCGGAAGCGAACCTGAACGCCCTGTTCCAGCTGGCCACCGGCGCGGTCACCTTCCGGCCGGACGGCACCCGCATCATCGCGTGGTTCGGCGACGCGCCGTCGCACGATCCGAGCGGCGGGCACACCCTGGCGCAGACCATCGCGGCACTGCAGGCGGCGAAGATCCGCGTGGTCGCCGTCAACGTCGGCGGCCTCGACGCCACCGGGCAGGCCAGCGCGATCACCTCGGCAACGGGTGGTGTGCTGCTGAACAACGTCCCCGCGGGCCAGGTCTCCCAGGCCATCCTGGACGGCATCAAGTCCATCGAGGTCACGGTGACCCCGACGGTGACCAGCTGCGATCCGCAGCTCACCGTCACGAACGTCCCCAGCAGCGTCAAGGTGACCAGCGGCGACGTCGCCACGTTCACCGAGACGATCGCGGCGTCGGCGAGTGCCGCTCCCGGCACCTACCACTGTGTGGTCGACTACCAGGTCGACGGCATTTCGCGCGGATACATCGAGACCACGACCGTGCGCGTGTTCGGCTTGAGCGTCGACGACGTGACGGTCAACGAAGGCTCGGGTGGTGCCCCGGTCCCGGCGACCTTCACGGTGTCGCTGCTCGGCGGCCCGAGCCCGAATCCGGTGACGGTCCAGTACTCGACGGCCAACGGCACCGCGACCGCGCCCGCCGACTACTCGACGGCCAGTGGCACGGTGACCTTCGCACCCGGCGAGACGACCAAACCGGTGACCGTCCAGGTCGTCCCGGACACCGTCGACGAGCCGAACGAGACGTTCACGGTGAACCTCTCGGCCCCGTCGGGCGCGGGCCTCGTCGATCCGGCCGGTGTCGGCACGATCCTCGACGACGATCGTGACGGCGTCTTCTCCTGCACGGGAACGGCGGCGAACGTGCTCGGCGTGATCGTGGCCCAGGCCAACCCGGCGAACCTGCCTTGTGCCGACGACTCCCGCACCGTCGCGGCCGCGACGCTCAACGCGGGCCTGATCAAGGTGGACACCCAGGTGCTGACCGCGTCGACCGATCTCACGCCGGACAACCAGTCGGTGGCCCCGGCCGTGGGCGATCGCGCGCTGGCGTCGGCCAAGATCGACAAGACGGTGATCAGCACGCTCGGGCTGACCGTCGAACTCGGCGTGATCCAGTCGCAGGCCACGGCGACCTGCCAGCCGGCGCCGGGCGGTCTCGCCCCGGTCCTGGCGGGCAGCTCGAACGTCGCCTCGCTGAAGATCAACGGCCAGGCGATCGCGGTGGGCTCGGCCCCGTTGACCATCCCTCTGGTCATCGGTTCGCTGAAGCTCAACGGCCAGACCGTGGCGAACGGCGTCGTCAAGCAGCAGGCCGTCGCGCTGGAAACCGTGCTCACGAAGATCGTGCTCGCGGAATCCCAGGCCGACGTGCACGGCACCGCCGCACATCCGGCGGGCAACCCTTGCCGCCGCTGATCCGGTGAAGCCGGCCGGGGCGGACGGGATTCCTGTCCGCCCCGGCCGGTGTGTCAGGAAAGAGCCTTGACCGCCGCCGCCGTGGCGTCCGCGAGGAGCTTGTTGTCGATCTTGGCGTCCGCGGTGGCCCGGTCGGTCAGGACCGAGATGACGATCGGGGCCCGGTTCGGCGGCCACACGACACCGATGTCGTTGCGTGTTCCGTAGCCCGCCGTGCCGGTCTTGTCGGCGACCGGCCAGCCGGGGACCCCGGCGCGGATGTTCGTGTCGCCGGTGGTGTTGGCGCGCATGATGTCGACGAGAACCTTGCGTTTGTCCTCGGGAAGCACGTCGCCGAGGGCGAAGGCGCGCAAGCTCACGGCGAGGGCGCGAGGCGTGCTCGTGTCCCGGAGATCTCCTGGAGCGGTGTCGTTGAGCAAGGGTTCGATCCGGTCGGCGTGGCTCGTGGTGTCGCCGATCCCGCGCAGTACCGCGTTGAGGCCCTCGGGGCCGCCGAGTTCGCGGAAGAGCAGGTTGCCGCCGGTGTTGTCGCTGTAGCGAAGGGTGGCGTCGATGACAGCACGCAGCGGCATACCGGTCGCGACGTGCTTCTCGGTCACCGGCGAGTTGGAAACCAGGTCCTTTTGGCTGTAGGTGACCGTCCGGTCCAGATCGGCGAGTGACGTCCGCTGCAGGACACCGCCCGCGGTGAACACCTTGTGCGTCGAGGCGTAGGCGAACCGCTCCTCGGAGCGGAAGGCGACCTCGCGGCCGGTCGCCGTGTCCACCGCGTACACCCCGAGCCTGGCGGCGAAGGCGCGTTCCAGCTGCTCGAAGTCGGCTCGCCCGTCCGCGGCGACCGGGGTGGCGGCGGGGGCGGCGGCAGGCGGCTGCGCGGGAGCGGGCGTGGAACACGCGGCGAGTGACACGACCGAGAGCGCCAGGAGCGCGGCTCGGCCTGTCCACCGGCGAGAAGTGACGGACACGGTGATTCCTTTCAAGATCGTTCGATGTCCGCAGTCTGGCCATCGCCGTTCATGCTGTCCAAGACATGAATGGCCTGTTCCATGCGAAAGCCGCATAGTATGTGGTCGTGGACCTGATCGGCAGCTGCCGGGCGTTCGTGAGCGTGAGTGAGGCCGGGACCTTCACCGCGGGAGCCGCGCTCGCCCGCATCCCCCAACCGGTGGCGAGCCGTCGGATCGCCGCGCTGGAACGGCACTTCGGCGAGCGGCTGTTCGACCGCTCCACCCGGCGCGCCCGGCTCACCCCGTTCGGCAGGGACATGTTGCCGTCGGCGAAGCGGCTGGTGACCCTGGCCGACGCCATGCAGCACGACGCGCAACGCGCCAAACTGCGTCCGCTGCGGCTCGCGATGCCGGAAACCTGCACCACTCGCGAACTCGCCGAACTCGACGCGGCGGCACGGGCGCTGGACGTCTTCCTGGAATTCCGGCAGGCCCCGCCGCGGGAACGGGCCGAACTCGTGCGCACCCAAGAGGTCCGTGCGGCTCTCACGGCCGTTCCGTTCGAAGAGGGTGCATGGCGAGTCCCTCTCGGTGTCGCCGGTGGAGGCAGGCCCCGAACGGGTTCGTTCCACCTGGAAACACTGCGTGTCGGCCGGTCCGGCCGGACGCCCCGGCGGGTCTGGATCCAGCCGGAGGACGACGTCCCGCATCTCCGCGACCGCTTGTTCCGGATCCGCGACTCGGTGGGGTTGCGGCCGGCGCAGGTCGCCGTCGCCGATTCGCTGACAGCGGCCGCGGCGGCCGTGTTCGGCTCGGACGATCTGCTGCTGTGTTCGACGGCCCAGGCCACCGAACTCGGCCTGGCCTGGCAGCCCATCGGGGAGATCCGGCTCGCCCGCGGTTTCGAGATCACGGCGGGGCTCGGCGAGGACGCGCAGCGGCTCCGTGCACGTTTGTGGTCCGACATCGCCCGGTGTCTCGGCGCGGACGAAACCGAGGAGACGACATGAACGCGGAAACGCTGCTCTCGCGGTTGCGCGCCGAACTGGACGACGGCGGGCTGCGGGGCTCGTTCCTGGTACGCGACCTGCGGACCGGGTATGAGATCGGCATCGACCCCGACCTGGAGTTCCCGAGCGCCTCGCTGGTGAAGATCCCGCTCGCCGCGGCGACCCTGGAGCGGATCCGCCGGGGCGAACTCGACGGTTCGGCGCCGATCGACGTCCAGCCGGGCCGCTCCACCGCGCCCGGGCCGACCGGGCTGACCCGGTTCCGGCATCCGGCCAGGGTGGCGATCGACGACCTGCTCTACCTCAGCATGGCCATCAGCGACGAAACCGCGGCCGACACCCTCTTCGCGCTGACGTCGCCCGCCGAAGTCACCAGGATGACGCGCGACTGGGGAGTTTCCGGGATCACCGCGCGGCATTCGGTCGCGGACCTCAGTGACACGCCCGCGGAACGCTTCGACCCCACGGACGTCCACCTCGCGCACGCCCTCGCGATCAACGCGGGCACCGCGGGGCAAGGACATCCCGTTCCCCAGCTCGACGTCACGCGCGCGAGTTCCGGCTCGGCCCGCGCGTTCACGGGCCTGCTCGAAGCGCTGTGGACACCGTCCAAAGTGGACGACGGGGTGGCGTCGAGGGTGCGTGAACTGATGGGGCTCAATCTGTTGCGTCAACGGCTGAGTCCCGACTTCGTCTCCGATGCCACGAAATGGTCGTCGAAGACGGGCACGCTGCTGAACCTGCGGCACGAGGTCGGGGTGGTCGAACACGCCGACGGCGGCATCTACGCGATCGCCGCGCTGACCGAATCCCGGGTGCCCGCGGCGATCCAGCCGGAGGCCGAGGTGCTGATGGCCCGTGTGGCGCGGGCTCTGCGCGACCACCTGCGCGCAGGGTGACGCAGGACACGGCACTGGGTGTCACGGTCTCGACCTCTGTCCGGTCCACAAGGAAAGGACCGCGAACTGGAGGATCGGATGAAGGTCGTCATCGTGTGTGTTTCGGTGTCCCACGGCAACACGGAAAAGGTCGCCGAGGTCATGGCGGGGGTACTCGGCGCCCGTGTCGTCAGTCCCGAGGAGGTCGACCTCGCCGACCTCGATTCCTGCGATCTCGTGGGGTTCGGATCGGGGATCTTCGGCATGGACTTCCATCCGCGGCTGAGCCGGTTCGTGCGGGAGATGCCGGAGAAGCGGGGACGGAAGGCGTTCGTGTTCAGCACGAGCGGTCTTCCGGAGCCGCGATTCCGGCGCTACACCCGGCGTCTGTCGCGGCTTCTGGGCCGGAAGGGGTTCGACGTGGTGGGTGCCTTTTCTTGCCGGGGCTTCGACACCTGGCTCCCGTTCAAACTCGTCGGCGGGATCAGCAAGAACCGCCCGGGCACGGCTGATCTCGACGCCGCGCGGCGCTTCGCCGAGAGCCTCGGGGGTTGATCGAGTCCGATCCGGGGTACTCGAATGTCGATGAGCACGGCAACTTTGGCGGTTTTCGCCGGTGTGGTCATGGTCGCCTACGTGATCCCCGGACCGGACTGGGTGGTGATCCTTCGCCATTCGGCCCGGAGCCGCCCGGCGGGACTTGTGGCGGCGGCGGGTGTGCAGTGCGGCCTCGCGGTGCACATGGCCGCCGCGGCCTTTGGTGTCTCGACTGCGCTGTTGCACAGCGCGGTGGCCTTCACCGTGCTCAAGATCGTCGGCGCGGCTTACCTCGTCTACCTGGGCGCACAGGCGCTGTGGAGGTCTTGGCACGACAGCGGTTCCAGGAAGACCGAGAAGGAGGAACCGCTGCCTGAAAGGATTTTCCGCCAGGCGTTCCTGTCCAACGTGCTCAACCCGAAGGCCGCCCTGTTCTTCGTGAGCGTGCTGCCGCAGTTCGTCGACCGGGAGGCCGCGGTGACCCCGCAGGTGCTCACCCTCGGCCTGCTCGACATCGGCCTGGGGGTCCTGTGGTGGGGCCTGTTCGTCCTGCTCACCGCCCGGCTTTCGGGTCTCATGCGCCGGAGCGGCCCGCGCAAAGTACTTGACCGGGTCACGGGCACCGCGCTCGTCGGACTCGGTGGCGCGCTGGCGGCCACGAACTGATCGCCGCGTTTGCGCGCCGCCGGACCCGGGTATCAGCGGCATGTGCTCGACCCATCGCCTGATCTCGCCGCGCACTTCCCGGAACTGAGGGACCAACGCCTCGTCGTCGACTACGAGGACGCCGACGACCCGGTCCTGCGCCGCCCGGACGGCTCCCCGATCGACACGTGGCGGGAGAACTATCCGTACCCGGCGCGGATGTCGCGCGAGGAATACGACGTGGTGAAACGGTCGCTGCAGATCGAACTGCTGAAGCTGCAGTACTGGATCAAGGACACCGGCGGCCGCATGGTGATCCTGTTCGAGGGACGGGACGCGGCGGGCAAGGGCGGCACCATCAAGCGGTTCACCGAACATCTCAACCCGCGCGGCGCGAGGGTGGTGGCGCTGAACAAACCCTCCGAGCGTGAGCAGGGTGAGTGGTATTTCCAGCGGTACGTGAACCATCTGCCCACCGAGGGCGAGATCGTGCTGTTCGACCGGTCCTGGTACAACCGCGCCGGTGTCGAACGGGTGATGGGTTACTGCGCGGACGACCAGTACGAACGGTTCATGCGGCAGGCGCCGACCTTCGAGCGGATGCTCGTCGACGACGGGATCATCCTGGTGAAGCTGTGGTTCTCGGTGTCGAAATCCGAGCAGCGCACCCGGTTCCTGATCCGGCAGGTCGACCCGGTGCGCCAGTGGAAGCTGAGTGCCAACGACGTCGAATCGCTGGACCGCTGGGACGCCTACACCGAGGCGAAGGTCGCGATGTTCCGTTCCACCGACACGGAGATCGCGCCGTGGACGGTGGTCAAGAGCAACGACAAGAAACGCGCGCGGGTCGAGGCGATGCGCAGCGTGCTCGCGCGCGTCGACTACGCTGACAAGGACAAGGACACCGTCGGTGAGCCGGATCTGAAGGTGGTCGGCGCCGCGGCGACCCTCCTGGAAGAGGGGGAGGACGAAGCGTCGCTCAGCCCGACCCCGATCGCGCGGCTGGAGAACCCCGATCACGGGCCGGGCCTGCATCCGTAATCGGGCGAGTCTCCCTAGGCAGCGACGTGCGTCCGGTGAGGCGTGGGTCCAGTACCCTGCGGCGCCGCGCTGCTGTCTACCGGGCAAGGCGTGAAGGTCGAGTTTCTCCGGCTGAGCCGAGGGAAGGGGTCCTTCACGCGCCACCCTTGTGACTTCACGGACCACGGTCCTGACCCAGCCGCCGTAGGTACCCTGGTCGCCCCGCCCGGCAAACGTGAGCAACCCGCCCCGCCGGCCGCGCAAGCCCTGGTCCGGACGCCTCCCGTGAGCCGGTGAAAGCGAGTACCCAAGAACTGAGGAAATACTCATAATAGTGTCATGACCTGCGAAAACATCTGGGGCGCGAAGTGATCCCACGCCTCCAGACCCCGACCTCGCGCAAGATGATCACGCTCGAAGTGAAGGAGCGCGTCAGCCTGAGCCCGAACTTCACGTCGGTCACCCTCGGCGGCCCGGCCTTGAAGGACCTCGTCGTGACCGGCGCGGATCAGACGGTGCGGCTGTTCTTCCCTCGCGAAGGTCAGCACCGCCTGCGGATGCCCAGCTTCTCGAACGAGGCCTGGATGCCGGAGCTGATGCTGCTGCCCAAGTCGGTCCGGCCCTGGGTGCGCACCCTCACCATCCGCCGGGCGAGGCCCGCCGACGACGAGGTCGACATCGAGTTCGCACTCCACGGCAGCTCGCCGATGAGCGACTGGGTACGGCGGGTGAAGCCAGGGGATCCGGCCGGCATTTTCGACATGGGCACGACCTACCGGCCACCGGACGACGTCGGCAGGCAGTTGATCGTCGCCGACGAGAGTGCTCTTCCCGCCGCGTTGGCGATTCTCGACGACGCCCCGGAATCCCTTGCCGCGGAAGTCTTCCTGGAAGTGCCCACCGCCGCCGACATCCGCCGGCACGAGAGCACCGACGGCGTCCGCGTCCATTGGCTCAGCCGGGACGATCCGGGACGTCGTCCGGGAAGTCTCGCGCTCGAGGCGGTCCAGCAGGCGTCGCTGCCGCCCGACCGGTTCTATACGTGGGTCGCGGGGGAGTCCCGTCTCGCGACGGCGGTGCGCCGCCACCTGGTGTCCGAGCGGGGTGCGGTGAAAGCGGACATCGCTTTTGCCGGATATTGGCGACACGGCTGGTCGAGCCCTGGCTGAACTCGGCGGTGTCGGTATCCTGCCATGTCGGGTATCCGCCATCACCCGGACGTGTAGGAAACCTGATCACCTGTCTTTACTTCACGTACGGACGTCGGGGGCTCCTGTCGAAAGGGATCATGGTGATCAGTAGTACGAGAAAGACGCGGAGAGGCACGGTGGCGGTGATCGCCGGCGCCTTCCTGGCTTCGGGCCTGGTGCTGGCTCCCGCGGCGGGTGCGGCTCCCTCCGCCAAGGCCGACCCGGACACCGCGGCGCTCGCGGGCGCGCTGACCAAGCAGGCCGTGGCCTGGGGCGAGTGCTCGTTCCCCTCGGTGGCTCCGGCGACGGAAGCCGCGCTGAAGAAGGTCAAGGGGCTCGCCTGCGCCACCATCCAGGTGCCGCGTGACTGGCACGACCCGCAGGACGGCAACACCATCGGCGTCCGTGTCTCCAAGACCGCGACCGCGTACCCCGGCACGGGACGGCAGGGGATCGCGCTGGTCAACCCGGGTGGACCCGGCGGCGAGGGCCTGCCGTGGGGTGCCGCGATGGCGATGCGCAGCCCGGTGCTGGCCTCGCAGTACGACTTCGTCGGCTTCGATCCGCGCGGCGTCGGTCTGAGCACCCCGCTGACCTGTACCTACACCGTCCCGGACAGCACGGATCAGAACGTGATCAGCCGGGCGAAGGTCGACGGCTGCCTGAAGAACCCGCTGACGAAGTTCATCACCACCGAGCAGACCGCGTACGACATGGACTTCATCCGGGTGCTGCTCGGCGAGAAGAAGACCAGCTACATCGGTTACTCGTACGGCACGTGGCTCGGCACCTGGTACGCCACCACGTTCCCGAGCAAGGCGCACCGGTTCCTGCTCGACTCGTCGACCGACGCGAGCCGCTCGACGCTCGAGAAGACCTGGGACCTGCAGCCGCGCAGTCGTGACCGCCAGTTCCAGGAGGCGCTGCTGCCGTACATGGCGCGCAACGACGCCAAGTACAAGACGGGCACCGACCCGCTCGAGATCCGCCGCAACTGGGAGAAGGCGGGCGGCACCCGGGAGTTCGCGGGCATGCTCTACGCCGCCTGGTTCATCATCCCGGCGATGTACGACACCACGCAGTACCCGTCGGCCGCTTCCATGGTCGCCGCGCTGGCCAAGAAGCCCGCTACCACCGGAACCGACGCGGAGAAGCTCGAACAGGTCGTCGCCGAGGCGCTGACCACGCCCGGCCTGACCGACGCGAACAAGGCGTTCCTGACCAAGGCCAAGGGCAACGCGCTGGAGGCCATCGCGAAGAAGGACTCGGTCGAGCGCAAGGCCTCCTACCAGGGCGGCGCCGAAGTCGAGACCTGGGACGCCGCGTTCGAGGCGATCCGCTGCCAGGACGGCCAGTGGAACCAGAACCTGCACTACTGGAATTTCTGGCAGGCCGACCTGACCGTGAACGCGCCGTTCATCGCGCCGATCATGGCCCAGTCGGGCGCGCCGCTGTGCGCGTTCTGGCAGACCAACAACGCCAAGCCGGCCCCTGACGCGAAGACGTTCCCGAAGCTGCTGATAGCGCAGACCGAACTGGACGCGGCCACGCCGTACGAGGGTGCGCTCGCCACCGCGAACGGCCTGCCGGGCGCCAAGATGATCAGCGTCGACAACGAAGGCAGCCACGGGATCTTCCCGTACAACACCGACTGCGTCGACGACCCGATCGTCGCCTACTTCCAGACCGGCCTCACCCCGAAGAAGAAGTTCACCGGCTGCCAGGGCCTGCCCCTGCCGGGTGAGGAGAAGACGGTCGAGGTCGGCGGCAACCTCGGGCACGACGGGAAGATCAAGATCAAGATGATCACGCCCCAGGTGCGCAAGGCGAACGAGATCGTCCGTGAACTGCTCGAAGGCACCGCCACTCCGGAGGCCGACGAGAAGGGGATGCCCGCCAACAGCTAGTCCCCGAAGGCGCTGAACGAGACTCCCGCGAGCCGTGCCGGCTCGCGGGAGTCTCTTCGGCGTGGATCTGTGATCCTTTCGTTACCGGTTCAGGCGCACGAACCCGGCGCTTTCCCCCTCAAGAACAGTGAGCGGACACCGTGGTTCCGCGAGGCTTGACATCGATGTCACGCCGTTCAGTCCTGGGGCGGGGGAGGAGAAGCGTCATGCTCGCCGAGTCGCGGGGCCTGTCGATGGAGGCCGAGCAGCTGTATCGGGCCATGCTGGACGGGCGCCCGATCACGCCCGGCGCCGAGCTGGCCGAGCTGGAGCGGTTCGGCCTGGTCCGGGCCGGTGCGACCGGGGTCGAGGTGTGCCCGCCGCGGGCGGCGCTGTCGGCGTTCGCCGCACAGCACGAGGCCGCGGCCATCCGCGCGCGGGAGGCGGCCGAGGTTCTCGGCGCCGCCTACTCGTTGAGGACCGGCCGGGACGCGGACTTCGTCGAGGTGCTGCGCAGCCGGGACGAGGTGATCGCCACCTTCGAGGCCATGCAGACGCAGTCGGGCGTGGACATCGTCGCGCTCGACCCCGGGTCGTACATGAGCCCGAAACCCGAGGTGAGCACGGTGCAGCCGGGATCGATGGCGCGCGGCATCGGCTACCGCGTCGTCTACGACTCGTCCGTGCTCCAAGACGACGACGGCTTCGCCCAGGTGCAGTCGAGTATCGCTCTGGGGGAGCAGGCGAGGGTCTTCCCCAGACTGCCCCTGAAGCTGGTGATCGCCGACAGCAACCGCGCGCTGATCGCCGTCCCGAACTCCGACGCCGGTGACGTGCTGGCGCTGCTGATCCACCCGTCGATGCTGCTGAGCGCGCTGATCGAGCTGTTCGAATCGTTCTGGCGGATGGCCGTGCCGGTGCGGGCGGGCGGTCCGGACGACGCGGAGGCGGCACAGGAGCCGACTCTCGCCACCCGCCGTCTGCTCGCCCTGTTGAGCGGGGGCATGACCGACGAGGCGATCGCCCGCGAGCTCGGCATCAGTGAACGCACGGTGCTCCGGCGGATCAGCCGTCTACAGCAACTACTGGGTGCGCAGACCCGGTTCCAGCTCGGCGCGCAGGCGTCCCGTCAGCGCTGGCTCTGATCGTCCGAAGTGGACTCTTCCGGTGGGCGCGTGCCCAGGAGCTGGTGTGCCCGCAAGGTCATCTGGATCTCCAGGCGCTGCGCGGGGTCCGCGAGACGGTCGCCGAACAGGTCGCTCAGCTGGCTGACCCGGTAGCGCACCGTCTGCGGGTGGATGCCGAGCGCCTGCGCGATGTCCGGCGTGCTCCCGTTGTGCTCCAGCCAGGCCAGCAACGTCTCCGCGAGCCGGATCTGCTGTTTCACCGTCAGGCCGGAGAACGGCGCGAGCACCTTGTTCGACACCTCGTCGAGCAGGAAGCGGTCGAGCAGGAGCCAATGGGTGGCGAGGTGGTCCGAAGTGCGGGTCACCGGCCGGTCTTCGAGTACGCCCCGGCTCACCAGGTCGAGCGTGCTTCTGGCCCAGCGCAGCGAATTCGCGGCGTCGGCAGGGTGGACTCGCGGGCCGACGGCGGCACGCCAGCCCGGCAGCCTGCCGTCGAGGCCGCGCAGATCGCGACCCGGATTCGGGGTGAGCAAACAGGGTTCGTTGCCCTCCAGATCGAGCAGGACGTCATCGGGGACGCGCGGAGCGGGGATCTGGTGTTGTTCGGCGCGTGGGTCGAGCGCGACGACGCAGACCCATTCCGGCATTTCCCACTTCGCGGCCTTCGCCATCGTCGCGATGGTCGCGGGGGAGGATGGAGGAGTGGCGAGGAGCAGTTCGAGCAGCCGTCTCCGTCGCCGTTCGAGCGTGCCCGTCGCGGTCGCCTGCGCGAGGGTGTAGCCCTCCACCGAATGGGACGAGATCTCGTCCACGTAAGCGAAAATCGCCTCCGCGCCGATGCAGAGGACGGCCGGGGGAAGGCGGTGTGCCTGGCCGAACTTCGCCACGTAGCGAAGCGCGGCGCGGCCCCCGGCGCGATAAGCGGCCTGCAGCGTGTTCAGGCTTCCGCCGTCGCGGTGCACGCGCTTGCCGACCTCGACGAACAGCCGTACCCAGTCGTCCGGGGGTGAGCCGAGACCTCCGATGCTGTCGATGCAGCTGACCACCGCCTGCTCGATCGCCCGCACGATGGTCTTGCCGAACTCGCCGTCCAGTGGTTTCCCGTACTCGGGGACGGCCTCTTGGATCTCTTCCAGGATCCGCCGCGCGAGTGGATCGGCGTGCGGCCGGAAGCGCCGGGCCACCTCGGCGGGCAGTGAGCACCAGAGCAGTTGTGCCTGCCCCGCTCCTCGGGGCCGCGGGACGAGATCTCGTCCGGGATTCGTGGCCGTTCGGGTCATGGCTACTCCTTGCCGCACGACGACGTACGCGCACGACATGTACTCACATGGGTGAGGAAGTTGGCAACCGCCGTAGGGGGTTTATGCCGCCGGTACCAAGAAGGGCAGCGAAAATTGTCACTCGGGAGAGGGGTCGCGTTTCGTGAGTGGTAAAGACGGTTCTAACCGTCATTACCACTCACGAGGTGAAATGAAATCGACGCTGGTCATGATCGCGCTCGGGGCGTTCGTCACCACCCTCGACAACACGATCGTCGCGGCGGGCGCGCCTTCGATCGCCCGCGACCTCGGCCTGGATCTGCCCGCCCTGCAATGGGTGAGCATCGGGTACATGCTCCCGTTCGCCGGATTGCTGCCGGTGGCGGGCACCCTGGTGGACCGCTGGGGACAGGCCGCGACCCTGAGGGCCGGGCTACTGGCGTTCGGCGCCGGCGCGGTCGCGGGCGGACTGGCCACGACGGCGTGGCTGGTGATCTCCGCGCGGGTACTGCAGGGCGCCGCCGCGGCGTTCCTCGTGCCGGCCCTGCTCAGCCTGCTTCGCACCAATCTCGACGCGCGAAGACGGGCTGTCGGCGCGACGGTGTGGACGGCCTGTCTCGCGGCCGCGCTGGCGCTCGGCCCGACCCTCGGCGGCGTGCTGAGCGAATACCTGGGCTGGGGCTGGATCTTCTTCGTCAATCTCCCTTTCGTGGCGGCGATGCTGATTTTGCTGCGCCGGGTCGCCACCGCCGGTCGCGATCCGGCGACGGGCAGGCCCGCCGTGCTCTCGATGCTGGTGGTGACCACCGGGATGGTCCTGGTCACCGCCGCCGTGGTGGAACTGGGCGAGGGCGGCGCGCTGCTGCCCGCGGTGCTCGGCGCGGCGGGAACGGGCTTCGCGATCTGGTTCGTGCTCAGGGAAAGACGCGCGCGCGAGCGGCTGGTCCCGGCGGAACTGACCGGTCAACGGGTCTTCGTCGGCGCGCTCACCGTGCAACTGCTGTGGGGTCTGGGGGTTTCGGGCGTCTTCTTCTTCACACCGTTGCTGCACCAGGAATCCCTCGGACTCGGCCCGGTGCTCGCCGGATTGCCGCTGGTCGTGGTGGCGGTCGCGGTCGTCGCGGCGACACCGCTGGTGCCCTGGGCGGTACCGCGATTCGGTCCACATCGGACTGTCGCGGCGGGGCTGGCCACGGTGGCCGCCGGACTGCTCGCGCTCGCCGCGGTCAACCATCTGCCGGAAGTGCCGCCGAGGATCCCCGGGCTGGTGCTGATCGGGGCCGGATCGGCCCTGACGACGCCGCTGACCTCGTACGCATTGGAAATCGTGGCCGAGCGGCACGCTGGCACCGCCTCCGGCCTGCTCACCGCGTCCCGGGAACTGTCGAGCGCGCTGGGTGTCGCGCTGATCGGGACGGTGCTGGCGGTGGTGCGCACGGCGAATCTCGGCGACGGCACGGCGTCCGCGCTGGCGAGTGGCTACACGGCGGGCCTGCTGACCGCGGCGGGGCTGGAACTCCTCGGCGCGCTGCTCGCGCTCCGGCTGCTGAACGACCGGGCCGGCCAAAGTCCGTCCCGAAGTGACAAGCGGGGTACCACGTTTCTCTCTTCCCGGTGAGCATGGCCGCGGCGCCGCCGGTGTTTCCCGCTCCTTTCATTGACACTCTTCCCGGGTGATCCATACAGTTCCGGACAGCTCAAGAACGGTCTCCGGAATGGAATCCGCTTTCGGCAACGGTGCCGTTCAGAATTCACCTGCTCCTGCTCACGTCGTCAAACGAGGGGCTATGGAAACCATTTCGGAAACGGTCGTCGCCGCCCACGGGCGGGATCACGCTCCCGGCGGGGAGTCGTTCGCGACCCTGCTGGAGTACTGGGCGCGGCGGCTCGGCGACGAGATCGCCGTGACCTACCTCGACCACCGTGCCGGCGCGGACGGCCGGGCGATCAGTCTCTCGTGGCGCGAACTCGACGACCGGGTCGATGTCCTCGCCACCCGGCTGGCCGCCTTCTCCGCCCCGGGGGAACGGGCGGCGATCCTGGCGCGGCAGTCCGCGGACTACGTTGTCGCTTTCCTCGGCGCGATCCGGGCCGGGCTGGTCGCGGTCCCACTGTTCGCCCCGGACCTCCCCGGGCACGCGGGCAGGCTGGCCGCCGTGCTCGCCGACTGCGAGCCCCGGATCGTGCTCACCACCGCCGACGGAATCGACGACGTCTCCGGTTTCCTCGCCTCGACGGACATCGAGCGCCCCGCGGTGCTCGCCGTCGACACCTCAGCCCCGGTCGCGGCCGGTGAACGTTCCTGGCCGCGACCGGAACCGGACGGACTGGCGTACCTGCAGTACACGTCCGGTTCGACGCGGACCCCGGCGGGCGTGATGCTGACCCACCGCAACGCGCTCACGAACGCCCGCCAGGCCTGCGACGCCTACGCGATCGAAACCGGGACGACGTCCACCGTCAGCTGGCTGCCGCTCTTCCACGACATGGGCCTGATCCTCGGCATCGGCGCGCCGATGGCCGCGGGCGCCGCCTCGGTGCTGATGGATCCGCTCGCGTTCCTCGAACGCCCGTCACGGTGGCTGCGCGCGCTCACGGCCAGCCCCGGCGCGATCAGCGCGGCGCCCAACTTCGCCTACGCCTACAGCGCTTCCCGCGTGACCGAGGACGAGAAGAGCTACCTCGAACTGAGCCGGGTCGTCTCGCTGATCAACGGAAGCGAGCCGGTGCTGCCCGCGACCATCGCGAAATTCCACGACGCCTTCGAGGACTGTGGGCTGCGTCCCGAAGTGCACCGTTCCTCCTACGGGCTGGCCGAGGCCACCGTGCTCGTCGCCGTCACCGAGGCGGGCGAGGCGCCGCGGCAGGTCACCTTCGACCGCGAGCGGCTCGCCGCCGGGATCGCGATCCCCGCCGCCCCCGGCGCGCCGTCCACCACACTCGTCTCCTGCGGATTCCCGGCGGGCCAGCGGATCCGCATCGCCGATCCGGTCACCGGCGCGCTCGTCGAACCGGGCAGGGTGGGGGAGATCCAGGTCAACGGCCCGAACATCGGCGTGGGCTACTGGGGACGGCCCGGCGAATCCGCCGCCGTCTTCGGCCTGCCGCCGATCGATCCCGAGTCCGGCGCGGGCTGGCTGGCGACCGGGGACCTCGGCGTGCGCCACGGCGGTGAGCTGTTCATGACCGGCAGGCTGAAGGACCTCGTCATCGTCGACGGCCGCAACCACTACCCGCAGGACCTCGAACAGACCGTGGAGACCCATCCCGCGGTCCGGCCGCATTCCGCCGCGGTCTTCGCGATCGACCACGGAGACGGCGAGGCGGCGGTCGTGGTGCTGGAACGGGCCAAGGCGATCGACGCCGATGTCACCGTGGCGGCCGCGGAGATCCGAAGAGCGCTCTCGGCCGCGCACGGGCTGCGCCCGCATGACGTCGTCTTCCTCGCCCCGGGCGAAGTCCCGCGCACCTCCAGCGGCAAGATCAGCCGGGCGCTGTGCCGGAAGTCCTATCTGGACGGTGCGCTCACCGCACGGCGGCTCGGGTGACCGCGGAGATCCGCGCCTGGCTCGTCGCGCGGGTGTCGGAGCGGACCGGGCTGCCCGCGGACCAGGTCGACCCGGACCGTCCGCTGCACGAAAGCGGGCTTTCCTCACGGGAGTCGATGGAGCTGGCCGCGGATTTGGGCCGGTACCTGGGCCGCCCGCTGGCACCGACCCTGGTGTGGCAGTACCCGACGATCGCTGCCCTCGCCGAGCGTCTGTCCACAACGGACGGTGACACCGTGGCGACCGTGGAAGGCCGGGAGGAGGAGCCGATCGCCATCGTCGGGGTCGGCTGCCGTCTGCCCGGCGGGGCCGGATCCCCGGAGCGGTACTGGCGCTTCCTCGACGCCGGGCGCGACGGCATCCGCGACGTCCCCGAAGACCGGTGGGAGGCGTTCGGCGACGACTTCGACTGGGTGCCAGGCCGGGGTGGATTCCTCGACGACGACATCGCCGGTTTCGACGCCGGGTTCTTCGGCATCACGCCGGGTGAGGCCGAAGCGATGGACCCCCAGCAGCGGATGCTGCTCGAGGTCGCCTGGGCGGCGTTGGAACACGCCGGGATCCCGCCGTCGAGCCTGCGGGGAACGCGGACGGGGGTGTTCGTCGGGCTCTCGGCCGGTGAGTACGGCCACCTGACGATGGCCGACGCCACCGCCGTCGACGTCTGGTCCGCCACCGGAGCCGCGACGAGCATCGCCGCCAACCGGCTTTCGTACCTGTTCGACCTGCGCGGTCCCAGCCTCACGCTCGACACCGCCTGCTCGTCTTCGCTGGTGGCGGTGCATCAGGCGGTGCAGAGCCTGCGTCGCGGAGAATGCGGGACCGCGCTCGCCGCCGGGGTGAACCTGCTGCTCTCACCCGCGGTCACCGCGACCTTCCAGCGTGCCGGGGTGCTCGCCCCCGACGGTCACTGCAAACCGTTCGACGCCGCCGCCGACGGCATCGCCCGCGGCGAGGGCTGCGGCGTGATCGTGCTCAAACCGCTCAAGGCCGCTCGCCGCGCGGGGGACCGGGTGCTCGCGGTGATCCGCGGCAGCGCGGTGAACTCCGACGGCCGGTCCAACGGCCTCGTCGCGCCCAGCCCCGGCGCGCAGGCCGCGCTGTTGCGGGACGCCTACGCCGCGGCGGGCGTCGAACCGTCCTCTGTGGACTACGTGGAGGCGCACGGGACCGGTACCGAGCTGGGGGATCCGATCGAAGCCGTCGCGCTCGGCGAGGTGCTCGGAGCCGGCCGCGAACCCGGCCGCCCGCTCCTGATCGGCTCGGTGAAGGGCAACCTGGGTCATCTCGAAGGTGCGGCGGGGATCGCCGGGCTGATCAAGGTCGTCCTCGCCATGGTCCACCGGCGGCTGCCGACGACCCCGCACCATCGCGAACCCAGCCCGCATATCGACTTCACCGGTCTCGGCCTGCGGGTGGTCGGTACCGGGACGGATTGGCCGCGGTACTCCGGCGTCGCGCGCGCCGGGATCTCCGCGTTCGGCTTCGGTGGCACCAACGCCCATGTCGTCCTCGAAGAGTGGCCCGCCGCGTCGTTCGCCGCCCGCGGGACCGAAACCGAAGGCCCGCGGGTGTTCGCGCTGTCGGCAGGGTCGGCCGAAACGCTCCGCGCGCGGGCCGCCGATCTGGCGGACTGGCTCGAAGACCCGGCCAACGCCGCGGTGCCGCTGGACACGGTCGCCGCGACGCTGGCGCGGAGCCGGGACCATCTGCCGGTGCGCGGCGCGGTGGTCGCCGGGGAACGCGGCCAGGTCGCCGCCGCGCTGCGGGAGATGACCGCGGTGGAGACCGGGCCCGTGCTCGGCGTCGTGTTCGTCTTCTCCGGCTACGGCTCCCAGTGGCCAGGGATGGGCCGCCGCCTGCTGAGCACCGAATCCGCTTTCCGCGCGGAGGTGGAGGCACTCGATCCCGTCTTCCAAGCCGAGGCCGGATTCTCTCTGCGCGAGGTGCTTTCCGGCGAGCGCGACCTCCCGGACCTCGGCGCGACACAACTCGCGTTGTTCGGCATGCAGCTCGCTCTCGCCGGACTTTGGCGTGCGCACGGCGTCGTCCCGGCCGTGGTGCTCGGGCATTCGATGGGCGAGGTGGCGGCCGCCGTCGTCGCCGGCGCCCTGGGCGTCGCCGGCGGCCTGCGCGTGATGGCCACGCGGGCCCGGCTGCTCGCGGAGGTGGACGCGGCCGGTGACGGCGCGATGGCCGTGGTCGAGCTGTCCCCGGCCGAACTGGCCGAGCTGGAAGCGGAGTTCCCCGGGATCACCGTCGCGGTCTACGCCTCGCCGGTCCAGTGCACCGTCAGTGGCGGCGCGGAGCAGGTCGAGGCGCTGGTCTCGCACGTCGAGAGCCTCGGCAGGCTGGCGAAGCGGCTGCCGGTCGGGGGCGCGGGCCATTCGGAGGCTGTCGACGCCGTCCTCGGCCGGTTCCGTGCCGAGCTCGGCGGGCTCTCGCCGCGGCCCGCTGAAATCCCTTGCTACAGCAGTGTTCTCGACGATCCGCAGCGGACACCGGTGTTCGACGTCGAGTACTGGGCGGCGAACCTGCGCCGTCCGGTGCGATTCAGCCAGGCACTCGCGGCCGCGACCGCCGACGGATACGGCGTGTTCGTCGAGATCTCGCCGCATCCGGTGGCGCTGGCCGCGATCGAGCAGAGCACCGGGGCGCTGGCGCTGCCTTCGGCGAGCCGCAAAGTCGACGAGCGGAAGGCGTTCCTGACCACGCTCGCCCGGCTCCACACGCTCGGACTGCCCGGTGTGCTCGACGCCCGCGGCCCCCGTCCGGTCCCGGTGGCGCTGCCCGGCCCGCGCTGGCGCCACCAGCGGTTCTGGCCCCGGCGCCCGGCCTCCCGGCCCGGATCCGGTGGCGCGCATCCGTTGCTGGGTGTCCACATCGAACAGCCGACCGGCGGCGGTCACCTGTGGCGGGCCGACGTCGGGACCGCGGTGCTGCCGTGGCTGGCCGACCACGCGGCGATGGGGGTCCCGTTGTTCCCCGCCGCCGGTTTCCTGGAGCTGGCGCTCGCGGCGGCCAAGGCGGTCCTGAGGCCCGGCGGGCAGCTTCGCGTCGGCGGCCTCGAACTGCACCGGGTGCTCCCGCTCGCCGCGCACACCGAGGTGACGACCAGTCTCAGCACCGGCTCCGGACAGTCCGAAGTGGACGTCTACGCCCGGTCCGCGCACGGCGGCTGGATCCGGCACGCCACCGCCCGCGTCCGTGACGGGGAGACCGCGGTGGTGCCGTTCGGGGCTGTCGCGGACGATGCCCGGCCTGTCGACCTCTACCAGGTGCTCGCCGGGATGGGGCAGAGCTACGGTCCTGCCTTCCGCGGGCTGCGCGGGGTTCTGGCGGCGCCAGGCCGGGCTTCGGCGTCGATCACGATGCCCGCCGACCACCCGGCCTACCTCCTGCACCCGGTGATCGCCGACGCCTGCCTGCACGCGCTGGCCGCGGCCGGAGGGGACACGCTGCGCGAAGCCGACGGCGTCTTCCTGCCGCTGACCTTGGGCGAGGTCGTCCTCGCCGGCGACCCACGCCGCGGTGTCCGCGTCGACGCCGTCCTCGACTCGCTCGATCCGGGGGGTGACGGCCTGGTCGGCAGCGTCCAGCTGGTCGACGCCGACGACGTCGTGCTGGTCGAGTTCCGCGAGGTCTATTGCCGCCGGTTCCAGCGTTCGGCGCTGCCGGTGCCGATGACGGACCTGCTGTTCGAGACGGTCTGGAGGCAGGTCGAGCTGCCGACGGCGGAACCGGACACTCGCAGCTGGCTCGTCCTGCACGACGACGCGCCTTGGCTGACGGCGCTGCGCGACAAGCTCGCCGAGTTCGGGGACGAGCTGGTGACGGCCCCGCTCGGAGACCGCGCCGCGCTGGCGGAACTCCTGCGATCGCGCGACGTGACAGGCGTCCTCGCGTGCGTCCCCACCGCGGACGATCTCGACCCGATGCGTGCCGCGCGAGCGGTCGCCATGCTCTCCGGTGTCCTCGCCGAACTGGCCGAAGCGGCGTCCGCCCCGCGTTTGTGGCTGGTCAGCGCGGGCGCGTCGGCCGTCGAGCCCGGCGAGTGTGGTGATCCCGGCCAGGCCTGCCTGCGCGGCCTGGTCCGGGTCCTCGCCTTTGAACATCCCGAGCTGCGTGCGAGCCAGGTCGACTTCGACGCCGAGCCCGATCCCGCCCGGCTGTGGGTCGGCAGGCTGGTGGCGGAGATCCGCGCGGACGCGCCGGACGACGAGATCGCTTGGCGCGAAGGCGTCCGCTACACGCGGCAACTGGACCGGCCGGAACTCGGCGATCCCGTTCGCGAAACCGTGGTGCGCGACGGTGCCTACGTGATCACCGGCGGTCTGGGCGGCCTCGGCCTGGTCGCGGCGGAGTGGCTGGCGGGACGCGGCGCGAGCAGGCTGGTCCTCTCCGGACGTCGCGGTGCGAGCGCCGATGTCGAACCGATACTGGCGGATTTGCGTGAACTGGGCGCCGACGTCCGTGTCGTCGCGGGCGACATCGCCGAACCGGGGACGGCCGAAGCGGTGGTCGCGGCGGCCACGGAAGGCGGTCTGCCCCTGCGAGGCGTGCTGCACGCGGCCGGTGTGCTGTCCGACGGCGCCGCCATCACCCTCGGGACCGAGGCCGTCGAGGCGGTCTGGCGGGCGAAAGCCCTGGGAGCGTGGCGGTTGCACGAGGCGACCACCGGGCACGAGCTCGACTGGTGGCTGGCGTACTCGTCGGCGGCCGCGTTGTTCGGGTCGCCGGGTCAAGCCGCCTACGCCACCGCGAACGCCTGGGTCGACGCGCTCGTCGAGTGGAGACGGGCCGCCCGGCTCCCGGCGGCGACCATCGGCTGGGGAGCCTGGGGTGAGGCCGGAGCGGCCGTCGGCAGCCGCAACCCGGTGCTCGAACCACTCGGTACGGAGGAGGCCCTGTCCGCGATGGACGCCGTGCTGGCGCGTGATCGCGGGACGACCGGGATCGCCCGCGTCGACGCGGGAACCGTACTGGCCCTGTTCCCGCGGCTGGCCGGACGCCCATTCTTCGAAATCCTGGTACCTGGCGAGGAACCGGCCGCCGGACCATCCACTTGGGACGGACTGGACGCGCTGCGGGCGGTCCTGCCGGAAGCCGCCCGCGAGATGCTCGCCGACTACCTGGCCGGGCTCGTCGCCGGAATGCTCGGCCTCGCCGCGGACGAGATCGACAGGCACGTCGCGCTCACCCGGCTCGGCTTGGATTCCCTCACCGCCATGCGCGCGAGAGGTGTCGTGGAACGCGATTTCGGCCTGCCGCTCCCGATTCCGTTGCTGTTGCGCGGTGCCAGCCTCGCCGAACTCGCCGACCATCTCGCCGAAGAGGCCGGATTCGGCGGGGCGGCTCCGCGGTCCGCAGTCCCGAACGTGGTGGTCGGGCCCCGTGATCCGGCCGAACGCTGGGTCGCCCGGCACTGGCAGGCCGAGCTGGGCGGTGCGGAACCCGGTGTCCACGAAGACTTCTTCGACGCGGGTGGCGACAGCGACGCCGCCGAGCGGTTGCGCGAGGTGTTCGCCGGGCAGCTCGGAGCCGTCCCCGACCGGCTTTTCGCCACGCCGACCATCGCCGCGATGGCCGACCTTTTGCGTGACCGGATCGAGGGACGCGGAGGCTGCCCCGTCCGTCCGCTGCGCGAAGGCGGTACCGATCCGGTGTTCCTGTTCCATCCGGCCGGTGGCCCGACCAGCGTCTACAACGGGCTCGTCCGGCTGCTGCCGGAGGGCAGGCCCGTCTATGGGCTCGAACGGATCGACGACGAGGACACCGTCGAGGGCAAGGCGGAGTGCTATCTCGAGCTGATCCGCGAAATCCAGCCACGGGGCCCGTACCGGCTGGGCGGCTGGTCGTTCGGCGGTTGCCTGGCCTACGAGACGGCCCGGCGGCTGACCGAGGCGGGGGAGCGGGTCGACGTCGTGTTCATGATCGACAGCATCCTGCCGCTGCCCGCTCCGGGGAAACCGGCACACGAGATCCTGCTGGAGCGATTCGACCGGTTCGCCGAGCACGTCGAGCAGACCTACGGCGTGCCGCTGGACATCCCGCGCGAAGAGCTCGTCAAGCTCGGCGACGACGACCAGATCCGGCTGGTGATCAGCAGACTGGCCGTGCGGGTGCCCGGGATGGGGCAAGGAGTGCTTCGGCACCAGTACGAGTCCTATGTGGACGCGCGGGTGGCCGAGCGCTACCACCCGGAACCGTACGCCGGGCCGGTGCTGCTGATGCGCGCGCAGGAGCCGCATCCGCTGACCACCACCCTCGACCCGCGCTACCTGCGCACCGACGACGCCCTCGGCTGGGACGCCTTCTGCGCCGACCTCGAGGTCGTGCGGGTCCCGGGCGACCACCTGTCGATGATCGATCCGCCACACGTCGAGGTGGTCGCCGCGGCGCTCACGGCCCGGCTCGCGGCACCGAGGGCGGCGCGGCCATGACCGACGTCCCGTTCGCTCCGACGACGGCGTTCCGGATCGCCGATCTCGCCGCCCGCCAAGAGGAAGCCGTCCGGATCGCCGAGAAGCGAGCTGTCGACCGGCAGCACGCCAAGGGCAAGCTGACCGCGCGCGAACGCATCGACCTGTTGCTGGACCCGGGTTCCTTCGTCGAACTCGACCAGTTCGCCCGGCACCGGTGCACCGAATTCGGGATGGACGCCAACCGGCCCTACGGCGACGGCGTGGTGACCGGGCACGGCACCGTCGACGGCAGGCAGATCTGCGTGTTCTCGCAGGACTTCACCGTGTTCGGCGGCAGCATGGGCGAAGTCTTCGGCGAGAAGGTCCTCAAGGTGATGGATCTGGCGATGACGCTGGGCTGCCCGGTGGTCGGGATCAACGATTCCGGCGGCGCCCGGATCCAGGAAGGCGTCGTCTCACTGGCCTACTACGCCGAACTCGGCAGGCGCAACGCGCTGGCCTCCGGCGTCATCCCGCAGATCTCGCTGATCATGGGCCCCTGCGCCGGCGGCGCGGTCTACTCGCCGGCGATCACCGACTTCACGGTGATGGTCGACGAGACCGCGCACATGTTCGTCACCGGGCCGGACGTCGTGCACGCCGTCAGCGGCGAGCGGGTCACCGCCCAGCAGCTCGGCGGCGCCGCGGTGAACAGCGAGATCTCCGGCAACGCCCACCACCGGGCCGTCGGCGAACAGGATGCGATCGACTGGGTGCAGACCCTGCTCGGCTACCTGCCGTCCAACAACCTCGACCCCGTCCCGGACTACGCCGACGAGACCGCCCCCGAACTCACCGTCGCCGATCTCGAACTCGACAGGCTGATTCCCGATTCGCTGAACCAGGCCTACGACATGGCCGAGGTGATCCTCCGCCTCGTCGACGACGGCGAGTTCACCGAGGTGCACAGCGCCTTCGCGCCCAACATGATCTGCGCGTTCGGCCGGGTGCAGGGCCGCACGGTCGGCGTCGTCGCCAACCAGCCGCGGCATCAGGCGGGCGTGATCGACATCGACGCCTCGGAGAAGGCCGCGCGGTTCGTGCGGTTCTGCGACGCCTTCAACATCCCGATCCTGACCCTCGCCGACGTCCCCGGTTATCTGCCCGGCGCGGACCAGGAACGGCACGGCATCATCCGCCGCGGCGCCAAACTGATCTACGCCTACGCCGAAGCGACCGTGCCGAAGGTGACCGTCGTGATCCGCAAGGCCTACGGCGGCGGCTACGCGGTGATGGGCTCGAAGCATCTCGGCGCGGACGTCAACCTGGCCTGGCCCACCGCGGAGATCGCGGTGATGGGCGCAGAGGGCGCGGTGCGGGTGCTGCACCGGCGCGAACTGGCCGCGCTGCCACCGGAACAGCGGTCCGTCGAACAACGGCGGCTCACCGAGGCGTACCGCAAACGGCATTCGAACCCGTACCTCGCCGCGGAACGCGGCTACGTCGACCAGGTCATCGCGCCGTCGCAGACCCGCCTGCAAGTGTCGAGGGCGCTGCGCGCGCTGCGGACCAAACGACAGACCCTCCCGGCCAAGAAGCACGGAAACATCCCTTTGTGAGCAAGGAGAAGCGATGAACCGAACGTGGCGGTGGGGGCTGCTGGTGTTGTCCATGGTCGCCTTGCTGGGCAGCTCGATCCCCGCGAGCGCGGCCCCGACGCGGGCCACCGCGGACAACGGCGCGAAGGTCGTCGAGGAGACCTGGCTGGACGCGCGCACGGTCGACCTCAAGATCAGCTCGCCCGCGCTCGGCACCACCGGCATGGTCCGCCTGTTCGTCCCGACCGGCTGGGCCGCGCAACCCACCCGGACCTGGCCCGCGCTGTACCTGCTGCACGGCTGCTGCGAACCGGTCGACTACCGGTCGTGGGACCAGTTCACCGACGCCAAGGCGTTCACCGCGGACAAGGACGCCCTCGTCGTCATGCCGACCGGCGGACCCGCCGGGATGTACACGAAGTGGTGGAACTTCGGGCTCAAGAGCACGCCCGATTGGGACACCTTCCACACCTTGGAAGTACGGCAGATCGTCGAACGCGGATACCGGGCGGGCACGCGCCGGGCGATCGCCGGACTGTCGATCGGCGGCTACGGCGCGCTCGCGTATTCGTTCAAGCACAAGGGAATGTTCGCCGCGGCGGCGTCGTACAGCGGTGTGCCGAACACGCTGAATCAGGGAGCGCCCCTGTTCATCCAGGGAATCCTGGCCCGCGCGGGGATCTTCAACTACCTCGAACTCTGGGGGGACAGCTGGGGGATGCGGCCGCTGTGGACGGCGAACAACCCCTTCGATCACGTCGACGACCTGCGCGGCACGGCACTCTACGTCTCGTGCGGAACCGGGAAGACCGGCCCGCTCGATCCGCCGGGGCAGTCCGACTTCTTCGAACCGGCGGCGCTGACTTCTTCCGTGAGTTTCACGGATCGGCTGAAGTCCAAGGGGATTCCGGTGACCGTCGATTATTACGGCGACGGGACCCACAGCTGGCCCTACTGGCAACGGGCGTTGCGCAACTCCTGGCCGGTACTGGCCGGCGGACTCGGCCTCTGATCGGGCGCTCCCGAGCATGGCGTGGCTGCTTGCCCACCCCCTTGTCGGCTTCGGGTGTCGCGAAAGCCACTTTCGGGACATCAGATGTCGCGAAAGTGGCTTTCGCAACGCCACCAGTGGGGGTCGCATGCCGGGTGACCGCCGCTGTCAGCGTGCGATCAGTTCCGCGAAGCGTTCCGGGCTGACGTTCCCACCGCTGATGATCACCCCGACCCGGCCCGACACCGGCACCTGACCGCTGAGCAGCGCGGCGAGACCGGTCGCCCCGCTCGGCTCGATGACGAGCTTCAGCCGCTCGAACGCGAACCGCATCGCGTCCCGGATCGCGTCGTCGGTGACCAGCGCGATGTCGTCGACGAGTTTCCGGTTGATCGAGAAGGTCAGCTCGCCGGGGATCTCGGCGGCCTGGCCGTCGGCGATCGTCCGGGGGACCGGGATCGAGACGCGTTCGCCCGCTTCCAGCGAGCGTTTGGTGTCGTCGCCCGCCTCGGGTTCCACGCCGACGACGCGGATGCCGGGCTGGACGGCCTTCGCGGCGGTCGAGCTGCCCGCGATCAGGCCGCCGCCGCCGATCGGGACGACCAGGGTCTCCAGCGAACCGGCCTCCTCCAGCAGTTCCAGTGCCGCAGTGCCCTGACCGGCGATCACGTGCGGGTGCTCGTACGGCGGGATGAGCGCCAGGCCGCGTTCGGCCGCCAGCGCTTCACCGATCGCGACGCGGTCGCCGGTGTAGCGGTCGTAGGTGACGATCTCGGCGCCGTAGCCCGCGGTGGCGTCCTTTTTGGACTGCGGGGTGTCCTCCGGGATCAGGATGACCGCGCTGCTCCCGAGTTCCCGCGCGGCGAGCGCGACGGCCTGGGCGTGGTTGCCCGAGGAGTAGGCGGCGATGCCCTTGGCCAGCTGCTCCGGCGAGAGCCGGGAGGCGGCGTTGTACGCGCCGCGGAACTTGAAGGCCCCGACGCGCTGGAGGTTCTCGCATTTGACGAAGACCTCGGCGCCGACGCGGTCGTCGAGGGTGCGGGAACGCACGACAGGGGTCCGGTGCGCGACGCCTGCCAGGCGGGCGGCGGCGTCACGGATGTCGTCGATGGTCACGGGGGCGGTCATGATGCTCCTTGATCACGGATTTCGGAGAGATAGTTGTAGGCGGACGCGCGCGAGATGCCGATCCGCGCCGCGACCTGCGGCACCGCCCGCCGCACGGCGAAGACGCCGCGCGCGTGCAGGCTGCGGAACAGGTCGAGGCGTTCTTCGCGGCTGAGCGCGGCCCAGGGTTTGTTCAGGCGCAGCTGATGCTCGTCGACGATCGCGTCCACCACCGCGTCGACGTCGTCGCCGAAGGTGGTCGTCGGCGTTTCGGTGGCGGTGCCGACGTCGGCGAGTTCGCCGACCAGGGTCCGCAGCTGGCCCAGCGCGGTGACGTCGAGGTTCACGCACAGCGCGCCGAACACCGAGCCGCCGCTGTCGCGCAGCAGCATGGTCGAAGACTTCACCAGTTTCCCAGACGCCGTCCGGGTGACGTAGTTCAGTTCGTCTTCGGCCTCGTCACCGCGGGCGAGCAGGCCCATGCCGATCTCGCTCATCGACCCGCCCACGCTGCGATCGGTGACCGAACCGGCGATCGCCACCACGGACTTCTCCGGACGCCGGAAGTCGTGCACGACGACCTCGCAGAACGAGCCGAGTGTCGCCGCGATGCCGTCGGCGACCGGCGCGAGCGCGTCGAGGATCGCGTCCTGCTCAGACATCGCGTACCCGGGCGAGGGCCTCGACTTCGACAGCGCCGCCGTAGGGCAGCGACGCGACGCCGACGCACGTGCGGGCGGGCCGCGGCTCGGCGAAAAACTCTTCGTAGACGCGGTTGAGGCCGTCGCGGTCGACGATGTCGATCAGGTAGACGACGACCTTCACCACGTCGGCCCGGCTCGCGCCCACCGAACTCAGCGCGGCGTCGAGATTGGCGAAGGCCCGCGGGCATTCGGCGTCGAATCCGCCGGGCACCAGGTCGCCGGTCTCGGTCACGCCGAGCCGTCCCGACACGGAAACCAGGTCGCCGCTGCGGAAGGCCGGGGGATACGGATGCTCGTTGGTCACGAGACTGACTGTATAAGCCTTGGACTAAAAGTCCAAGCGAGCGAAAAGTGACGTACCGCTCACGCAAGGGGAAAGTGATTGATATACCGTATACGGAAAGGGAGGGGGTCTCGATGACCACGAGTTCGACGACCGCGGCTTCGGCTGACGTGGTGCGGCACGAAGACGGCCGGATCGTCGCACCGCCGAGTATGGCCGATCTGGCCACCCAGGCGCTGCGCGCGATGATCCTTTCCGGCGAACTCCCGCCCGGCACACGGCTGGTCGAAGCCAAACTCACCGAGCGGCTCGGCGTTTCCCGTCCGCCGCTGCGCGAAGCGTTGCAGGTCTTGGCTTTCGAGGGGCTCGTCGTGCCCCATCCTCGGCGCGGTGTCATCGTCCGCCCCCTGACCCGGCACGACGTGTACGAAATCATCACCCTGCGCGAAGAGCTCGAAGCCTTCGCCGTCCGGATCGGGATCCCGGTCCGTTCGCCGGAGCGGCTGCAGGCCTGCCGGAACGCCTTGGCCGCCTTCGAGCAGGCCGGCCTCGACGGTGACGAGGGTGTCTTCACACAGCGCAAGTACGACTTCCATCAGTCGATCGTGGCGCTGGCCGGGCACGAGCGTGTCACCGAGGCGTATCGCGCCCTTTCCCTGCAGATGCAGCTGTGCATGGCGCTCAACCGCAGTGCCCGCCGCGACGGCGAATCGCTGATGCAGAACGTCGAGAGGCATCGCGAACTGCTCGCCGTCATCGAGGAGGGCGATCCCGAGGCGGTCTTGAAGGCGCTGGCCGCCCACGGGCACGGCAGTTTCCTCGACGCGGTGGTCGATCAGCTCGACGGCGGCAGCCCCGAATCCGAGCAGTGGCTGGCCGACCGACGATCCCGCTGAGGTCCACATCGGACGGTCTCGGCAGACCGTCCGATGTGGAGGTATCTCAGCCCCAGCCGGGCAGGATGAACAGCAGCCAGGTCGTGATGGGCGCGATCGCGCACATGCTGAATCCCCAGATCATCAGTCCCCGGAACGTCTTGTCGTTCTGACCGGCCGGCGCGTTGGCCACGACGAGGGCGCCGCTGGTCGAGAACGGCGATGAGTCGACGACCGAAGACGAGATGGCCAGCGCGATGATCATGCTCACCGCGCCGACCTCGCCCGGCAGCAGGAACGGCACCGCGAGCGGGATGAGCGCGCCGAGGATCCCCGTCGTCGACGCGAACGCCGAAACCACCGCGCCGATCGCGCAGATGAGGATCGCGGCGAGCAGGGGTGAACCGATCCGCGTCACCAGGTTGCCCAGCCAGTCGATCGTGCCGACCCGTTCCATCAGCGAGACGAACGTGACGATCCCGCAGATCAACAGCACCGTCGGCCACGCCACCTCACTGACGGCCGCCTTCGCCGAACCCGGCGAGACCAGCGATAGCACCGTCGCCACGGTCAGCGCGGTGAACCCGACGTCGAGTTTGAACACCAGCGCGCCGACCGCGAGTGCCGCCAGTCCGATCAGGGTGAACACGTGGTCGCGAGTGAGCGGAAGACGCTCCTCAGGTTCATCGGTTCCGCCGCTGGAAGGCGACGGCGCCGGGATTTCGGTCATGGTCGCGCCTGCCGAAGCGCCGCTGAGTGCGAGCGCCGCGGCGGGCTGGGCGACCACCTCGGTCTTGGCGGCCGAAGATCGGCGGATCAGTTCGCGGCCGCCGAAAAGGAAGAACACGATGACACTCAGCAGCAGGTTGAAGACGAAGGAAGATGCGAACAACAGCCCCGGATTGCTCGGCAGGTTGTCGCGCGCGACGACGCCGTTGACGATGCTGCCGAAAATGCTGATGGGGGAGAAGCCGCCCGCGCTGGCGCCATTGATGATCAACAGGCCCATCAGCATCGGGTTGATCGAGTAGCGGCGGGCGAAACCCATGCCGATCGGGGCGATGATCGCCACGGCGGCGGGCACCACCGCGCCGACCGCGGTCAAGGTCGCGGTGACCACGAACATCACCCAGGGGATCAGGGCGATCTGCCCGCCGACGGCGCGCACCACCAGGTGCACCAGCCGGTCGACGGTGCCGTTGCCTTTGGCTATCGCGAACAGCAGCGTCACCCCGACCAGGATGATGAAGAGATCGCCGGGGAACCCCGAAACGATGTCGTCGGTGCTTTCCCCGACGAACGCCGTGCCGATCACGAACGCCGCGACGAACGCCAGCGCTCCCATGTGGACGGGGAGCACGGTCGCGATCAGGAACACCAGGGCGAGCGCCACGACTGTGACGAGTTGTATGGACATCTGAATCCTCTGCGGTCGGCGCTGACACATCCAGGGACTTGAAGTTGGTGCCGGTACCCCCTCGACGGAGTTCGGTACACGGTATACCTTTCAAGCAGCGAGACCAAGGTTTCGCTCTGTGGAACATCTCGATGCCGAGCGTGGAGGCGCACATGACATACGCAGCCGGACGTCACTTCCTGCAGATCCCGGGCCCGACGAACGTCCCGGACGTGGTGCTCCGGGCGATGTCGGCGGCCACCATCGACCACCGCGGACCCGAGTTCCAAGAGCTGGCCAAGCAACTGCTGCACGACATCAAGCCCGTCTTCGGCACCACGAACCCGGTGGTCGTCTACCCCGCCACCGGGACCGGCGCGTGGGAGGCGGCCCTGACCAACACGCTCAGCCCCGGTGACACCGTGCTCGCCTTCGAGACCGGTCACTTCGCCACGCTGTGGCAGGACATGGCGCGGGGCCTCGGGCTGCACGTCGACTTCGTGCCGGGGGACTGGCGGCACGGTGCCGATCCCGAGGTGGTCGCCGAGCGGCTCGCCGCCGACACCGCGCACCGGATCAAGGCGGCCTGCGTGGTCCACAACGAGACCTCCACCGGCGTCACCAGCCGGGTGCCGGAGATCCGCGCCGCGATCGACGCCGCCGAACATCCCGCGTTGCTGCTGGTCGACACCATCTCGTCGCTGGGGTCGATCGACTACCGGCACGACGAATGGGGGGTCGACGTCACCGTCGCGGGCTCGCAGAAGGGCCTCATGCTCCCGCCGGGCATGAGTTTCAACGCGATCAGCGACAAGGCCCTCAACGCCGCCAAAACCGCGTGCCTGCCGAAGATCTTCTGGGACTGGGGCCCGATGCTCACCGCGAACGAGCGCGGCTTCTTCCCCTACACGCCCAACACCAACCTCATGTACGGCCTGCGGGAAGCCTTGCGCCTGCTCTACGACGAGGGTCTCGAGAACGTCTTCGCGCGCCACGCCCGGCACGCCGCCGCCACGCGAGCCGCCGTGCGCGGCTGGGGGCTGGAGGTCCTCTGCCAGGACGAGCGTGAACATTCCGGTTCACTGACCGCGGTCCTGGTCCCCGAAGACGTCGACGCCGACAAGGTCCGCGCGATCATCCTCGACCGGTTCGACATGTCGTTGGGCGCGGGACTGGGCAAACTCGCCGGGAAGATCTTCCGGATCGGGCATCTCGGCGCGTTCAACGACCTCACGCTCGCCGGCACCCTCGCCGGTGTCCAAATGGGACTCACGCTCGCCGGTGTCCCCGCCGATCCACGCGGGCTGCAGGACGCCCTCGAACTGCTGCAGAACGACTGAGGACCCGCCGATGACAGCCGAACTGACCCGCACCAACCCGCTCGAAGACGCGCTGTCCGCGCGGATCAAGGGTGAAGTCGCCTTCGACGACTACACGCGCCACCTGTTCTCCCGCGACGCGAGCATGTACTCGATCATGCCGCGTGGCGTCGTGTTCCCCCTCGATCACGAGGACGTCGCCGCGGCCGTCGCCACCGCGGCGGAGTTCGGCGTGCCCGTCGTCCCGCGCGGGGCGGGCACCAGCCTCGCCGGGCAGACCGTCGGCCCCGGACTGGTGCTGGACCTCTCCCGGTACATGAACCGGATCATCGATCTCGATCCCGTCGCGCGCACCGCCATCGTCGAACCCGGTGTCGTCCAGGACCAGCTGAACATGGCGGCGGCCGCCCACGGGCTGATGTTCGGGCCGGACACCTCCACCAGCAACCGCGCCACCATCGGCGGGATGGTCGGCAACAACTCGGCGGGTTCCGGGTCGCTGACCTTCGGCATGACCATCGACCACATCCGCGCGCTGGACGTCGTCCTCGCCGACGGCTCCACCGCCCGCCTGGAACCGGTGAGCGAGACCGAACGCGTGCGGCGTGCCGAGGCGGACACCCTGGAAGGCCGCATCTACCGCGAACTGCCCGAACTCGTCACCGCGCACGAGGACGCCATCGCCAAGGGTATGCCGGTGTTCTGGCGGCGCGCCTGCGGCTACCGGCTCGACCGCATCTCCGGATACGGCGACGGCAATCCCTTCGACCTGGCCAAATTCGTGGTCGGCGCCGAAGGCACCCTCGTGCTGGCCACCCGGATCGAAGTCGATCTGGTGCCCAAGCCGAAGAAGACCGTCTACGCGGTCGGGCATTTCGACACCACACACGGCGCGATCTCGGCCACGCTCGACGCGCTCAGCTGCGAGCCGCATCAGGTCGAACTGATGGACAAGACCATCCTCGACCTGTCGCGGGAGAAGATCGAGTACGCCGATCTCGGCAACCATCTCGTCGGTGACCCGGCGGCGCTGCTGTTCGTGTCCTTCTCCGGTGACGACGAGACCGTCCTGGCGGCGAAACTCGACGAGGTCGCCGAACTCTGGGAGCGCGACGGGCACGGCTACCACACGCTCAAGCTGGTCACGGCCGCCGAGCAGGCGGCGCTGCTCAAGGTGCGCAAGTCCAGCCTCGGATTGCTGATGGCGGCGGGCGAGGGCACGAAACGGCCGCTGGCGTTCATCGAGGACACCGCCGTCGACCCCGAGCACCTGGCGGAGTACACCGCGCGGTTCAAGGGGATCCTCGACGAGCACCGGCTAGAAGCCGGGTTCTACGGCCACTGTTCGGTCGGCTGCCTGCACATCCGGCCGTTCGTCGACCTCACCGACCCCGCGCAGGTCGACACGATGCGCGTCGTCGCGGAGAAGATCAAGGACCTCGTCGCCGAATTCGGCGGTGTGAACTCGTCCGAGCACGACGACGGCCTCGCCCGCTCGGAGTTCAACCGCGAGATCTTCGGCGACGAACTCTACGAAGCCATGCGCCAGGTCAAGAAGCTGTTCGACCCCGCGGGCACGATGAACCCCGGCAAGATCGTCGACGCGCCCCCGATGACCGACAACCTGCGCGACCGCGACGCCCTGCCGCCCGCGCCGCCGTTGCGGACCATGCTGTCGTTCGAGGTCATCGGCGGAGGCGGGATGCGGGACGCCGCCGACCGTTGCATGAACATCGGGCTGTGCCGCAAGACCACCGCCGGCGTGATGTGCCCGTCCTACCAGGTCACCCTGCAGGAGGAGCACTCCACGCGCGGCCGCGCCAACGCCTTGGTCAAGGCGCTCTCCGAGCCGGACCCGAAGGCCGCGCTCGGCGGGGAGCGGCTCAACGAGATCCTCGACCTGTGCCTGATGTGCAAGGCCTGCAAGAGCGAATGCCCGATGAGCGTCGACATGGCGTCGCTCAAGGCCGAGACGCTCTACCAGCATCACGAGGAGCACGGCACCCCGCTGAGGTCGCGGATCTTCGGCTCGATCCGGTTCCTCAACCGGATGGGCTCGGCCACCGCGCCACTGTCCAATGTGCCCGGCCGGATCGGCTTGCTGCGCAAGGTGATGGAGCGGACCGTCGGGATCAAGGCCGAACGCCCGCTGCCGAAGTTCGTCCGGGACAACCTCGTGCGCTGGAACCGCCGTCGTACCACGGCCCCTGGGACGGCGGGCACGGTGAACTGGCTGGCCGACTCCTTCACCACCTTCACCGAACCGCAGATCGGCAAGGCGGCCATCGAGTTGCTCGAAAACGCGGGCTGGGCGGTGGAACTCGCTTCCGGCGGCTGCTGCGGGCGGTCGAGCCTGTCCAAGGGCCTGCTCGACGACGCCAAGAAGAAGGCCACCGGCTTGGTCACGTCGCTGGCCCGCGACACCGAACCCGGATCGCCGATCGTCGGATGCGAGCCGTCGTGCGTGTTCACCCTGCGGGACGAGACTTTGGCGCTGCTGCCGGAACTTCCCGAAGCACAGCAGGTCAAGGAACGAGTCCGGCAGGTCGAGGAGTTGCTCGTCGAGGCGATTGACGACGGCAGGCTGAAACTGCCGGAGCGATCGTGGCTCAGCGGGCGGCGCGTGGTCTTCCACGGCCACTGCCATCAGAAGGCGGAGGTCGGCACCGCCGCCACGATGGCGCTCCTGCGCCGTATCCCGGGGTTGGAGGTCGCCGAGATCGACTCCGGATGTTGCGGGATGGCGGGTTCATTCGGCTTCGAGGCCGAGCACTACGAGACCTCGATGGCCGTCGGCCGTGACCGCCTTTTCCCGACGCTGGAAAAGGAACCGGAGGAGACGCTGGTCGCCGCCACCGGGGTTTCGTGCCGCCAGCAGATCTTCCACGGAGCGGGCCGGACGGCGTGGCATCCGCTCGAACTCGTCCGCGAGGCGCTTGGTGGTTCGTGATGCGCCTGATTCGCTTCGATACCGAGGGAACCGCCCGGACGGGGTGCGTCGAAGGCGAGGTCGTCCGCGCCTACGACCCGATCACCGGTCCCGGCGAGATCGTCGGCCCGTTGTCCGGTGTCCGGCTGCTCGCGCCGTGCGATCCGCGCACGATCGTCTGCGTCGGCAGCAACTACGCCTGCCAGCTGAAGGAAAAGGGCCGTCCCTGGCCGGAACAGCCGGCGCTTTTCCTTAAGGCGCCCAACGCCGTCACCGGCCCTGGGCAGCCGATCCTGCACCCGCCCGAGGTCGAACGCCTGGAGTACGAGGGCGAACTGGCGGTGGTGATCGGCAAGACCGCGCGGAATCTGACCGTCGAGGACGCCGCCGAGCACATCCTCGGCTACACCTGCGCCAACGACGTCACCGCGCACGACTGGCGGGCCGACGGCCAGTGGGCGCGGGCCAAGAGCGCCGACACGTTCCTGCCGCTCGGGCCCTGGATCACCACCGACATCGAGAACGGAGACCTCGCGGTGACCACCCGGATCAACGACCGGACCGTCCAGCGGTCCAGTACCAGGGAGATGATCTTCGGCGTGCCCGAGATCCTCGCGTGGGTGACCCGCTGGTTCACCTTGCGCCCCGGCGACGTCGTGCTCACCGGCAGCCCGGCCGGTGTCGGGCCGATGAAGCCGGGGGACGAGGTCACCGTGGCCATCGAGGGGATCGGCGAGCTGACCAGCCCGGTCCGCTGAGGGCGTCGTGAACTGCGTGTTACTCGCGGGTAGTCGTCGAGGTTAACGGGCTTCACTCGAACGAGCGACGGCTGTTTCATGATCATCAAATGGCGGTGACATGCCTTGTCCGGCCTTCGATGATCAGGACATCCTCCTCGGCGTGCGGTCCCCTGTCCGCACATCCCCAGCCGAGAGGACGAACACCATGAGCGACACCCGAAGCACCACCCGCCGGTGGACGAAGCGCGGTCTGGCCACCGGCCTGCTGGCGGTGCCGATGCTCGCCGTCTTCGGTGGCTCGGCCTCCGCGGCGGAGCTGACGCCGATCGCCGAGTACCTCGACAGCACCATCGCCGGTCTCTCGGCGTCGCTGGTCCAGGCGCTCGCGACGCTGCTCGGCGTGGGCTGAGCCTCAGGCGTGTCAGGAAAGGGGCTTTCAGGACGAAAAACGTCTTGAAAGCCCCTTTCCTGACATCCGTCAGACCACTTCGAAGTTCGCCATCATCGCCATGTCCTCGTGTTCGGCGTTGTGGCAGTGGAAGACGTAGCGGCCGCGATAGCCGTCGAAGCGGGCGATAACCTCGACCGACTCGCCGGGACTCAGATCGACGGTGTCCTTGATGCCACCGTCGAACGGTCCCGGCGGGCGTCCGCCGCGTGAAAGGATCCGGAACCCCACCAGGTGCAGATGCACGGGGTGATGGATGTCGGCGACGAACCGCCAGATCTCCGCCTCGCCGAGGCGCGGGCTCGCCGACATCAGGTCCGGCGAGAACGGTTCCCCGCCGATCACCCAGCCCTCTCGTCCGTGGACGGTCCCAGCACGGAACGAGAACTCGCGCGTGGTCGTGGCCTGCTCGCGAGTGAGCGGCGGGATTTCGCCCAGCTTCGCCGGAACCCGGCTTTCGTCCGGCGCGCGGCGGGCGACGACGAACCGCATGACCTGAGCGGTCGAGCCGGTGCCGAGCCGGTTCACCAGGGTGACTTCGGTCCCGACCGGATACCGGCCGAAGTCGACGACGAGGTCGTACCGTTCCGCAGGGCCGATGGGCAGATGGTCGTGTTCGCGCGGCGCGTCGAGGAGGCCTTGGTCGGCGCCGATCTGGACGAACCCGCCCCCTCCGGGCGGTGGCGGGTCCAGTGCCAGGTCGTAGCGGCGGGCGTTGGAGGCGTTGAGGACCCGGAGGCGGTATCGCACGGCCGCCACCTCGTGTACCGGCCACGGCGCGCCGTTGACGAGGATCACGTCACCGAAAACGCCCTCCACGTAAGCACTTTCCACCCCCGGCGTGGTCCGCAGCGTCCGGTCGAGAGACGGATACGCGAAGGCGCCGTGCTCGTCGAAGGAGCGGTCGGCGATCATCAGCGGCAGTTCGCGCTCCCCGGACGGCAGTCCCAGTGACTCTTCCTCGTCGTCGCGGATGAGATGGAAACCGGCGAGGCCCCGGTACACGGCGGGACCGGTGAAGTCCATGCGATGGTCGTGGTACCAGAGGGTCGCGGCCCGTTGCCGCAACGGGAAAACGTAGTCACGCGAGCCGTTCGAGACCTGGGCGCGGGCATCGGCCATGCCGTGCCCGGCATGGCCCGCGTCCCAGCCGGACAGCGGCAGGACGAGGTCGGTCGGGTAACCGTCGGAGTCGGCGGGCGTGTGCCCGCCGTGCAGGTGGACGACGGTCGGGACGGGAAGTTCGTTGCGATGGTGGACCACGGCGGTCCGGTCCCGCCGCGATTCGATCGTCGGGCCGGGGAAGATCCCGTCATAGCCCCAGATCGGGGTCGCGACGCCCGGGAGGATCTCGGCCGTCGCGGCCCGCTGGGTGATCGTGTGGTGATCGGCGTCCGCCGTCCTTTGTGGACGCGAGACCGGCGGGATCGGCAGCGGTACCCGGAACGCTTCCGGCAGGGGGAGCCCGCTACGCAGCAACTCGCCGGTGCCCGGCGAACCCTGCGCGAGCAGCCGGGGAGCGGTGAGCCCCGCGGCGAGGAGGACACCCGCTCCGCCGGCGAGCCCGAGGAACGTCCGGCGGGGAAGCCCGCGGCTCATCGGTCCACCCGCCAGATCCCGATGGTCGTCAGCACCACTCCGGTGACGAGGGCGACGCCGAGAGGGATGTGCAGGTCGAGCGCGCCCGCCATCCCGGCGAGGTACTGCGCGGTCTCGCCCGCCGCGAGCAGCAGGCTGACCCAGAACAGCCAGCGCGGCCCGCGGACCAGCCACAGCACCAGTGCCGCCAGAATCTGGGCGTACGCCAGGTACGACACGGCGTCGGCGCCCCACTTGTGCAGCCAGAGCATGTCGTAGTCGCCGCCGAGATAGCCGCCGGCGAACACCGGCTGGCCGATGATCGCGACGGCGTGGGCGCTCACGAGCACCCGGTTCACCACCAGCGTCCGGCTTCGGGTAGTCACGGTTCCACTCACGCGAACGAACGTAAGAGCCGGGGCCTTATGCTGTCCAAGACAAGATCGGCTATCTGTTCATAACAGGCGAGGCATCAGCAGTGGATCTTCTGGCGCTCCGGTACTTCCAGACGGTCGCCCGGCTCGAACACGTCGGCCGTGCCGCCGAGAAGCTGCGTGTCGCGCAGCCTTCGCTCAGCCGGACGTTGGCGCGGCTGGAGCACGACCTCGGTGTCCCCTTGTTCGACCGGCACGGCCGCCGGATCCGGCTCAACCGGTTCGGCGCCGCGTTCCTCCGCCGCGTCGACCGGGTACTGGCCGAACTCGACGACGCCCGGCAGGAACTCGACGACGCCGCCGGGCTGGAACGCGGCGCGGTCACCGTCGCGGCCGAAAGCCTGCTCGTCCTCACCGAACCGCTTCGCACCTTCATTCCCGGTCATCCGCTGGTGGACGTGCGGCTGTCCCAGGCATCGGCGGAAGGCATGGCGGAGAAGCTGCGGTCTGGCGACGCCGACCTGTGCGTCACGTCGCAACCCTTGTCCGGTAACGACATTCGCAGCCGAGTGCTGCTCGACGAACCCGTGAAGCTGTGTGTGCCGTCCGGTCACCGGCTCGCGGGACGCGGTCGCGTCGGCCTCACGGATCTCGAGGGCGAGCCGTTCCTCACCACGCGGCCCGGCTACTGGCAGCGCGCGCTCGCCGATCACCTTTTCGCGAAGGCCGGTCTCGAACTCCGCATCGTCTGTGAGGGCGACGAAGCCGCAGTGCTCTTCCAGCTCGTCGACGCCGGTCTCGGCATCGCGTTCGTGCCTTCCGTCGGGCTGCGGTCCGCCATCAGCCCGACGGTGGTCTGGCTCGACGTCGACGACCCCGAATGCCGTCGCGTGCTCAGCGTCGCGTGGCGCGAGGACACCTACCTTTCCGCGGCCGCCCAACGCTTTCGGGATCACACTGTCGAACACTTCCGCGAACAGGCCGAAGCCGGGCCCGGTCGAACCGACCTGGACCCGGCTTCGGGAGGTGTTACGGGTTGAGCGTGACGCTGTAGGCGCTCAGGGCCTCGCCGATCGGCTGGAAGTACGAGGTCCCGCTGCCCTTGCCGGAGGTGATGCCCAGGCCGATGCTCCCGGAGAACAGGCAACCGCCCGAGTCACCGGGGTTGACCAGCGCGTTGGTCTGGATCAGCTGGTACACCGAGCCTTCGGCGTAGTTCACGGTGACGTTCAGCCGCTGCACCGATCCCGAGGTGAGGCGGGTGGTGCTGCCGCTCTTGCTGATCCGCTGCCCGACGGTCGCGGCACCGGCGGAGGCGATCTTCTGGGTCGAACCGTTCCACAGGGTCACCGCGCCGGGGCCGCTGCCGGAGGTGTTGCGGATCAGGCCGTAGTCGTTGTTCGGGAAGCTGGCACCCTGCGACGGCCCGACGTTCCACTGCGAAACCGCGCGGGTGCAGTGACCGGCGTCGAGGATGTAGTTCTGGCCGCCCTTGTTGGTGTTGAACCCGACCGAGCAGCGGGTGCCGCCGCCGGTGATGGCCTCACCGTTGTAGATGGCGGTGTGCATCTCGCCGGTGGTCCGCTCCACGCGGACCCGGTCACCGAGGGCTTCGGCGGCCTTCACGAGGGCCTCGGAGCCCTTTGCGGCGTCGGACACGGTCAGTACTACCTGGTTGGTCTTCGGGTCGAGGCCGATCGACGTGTGCGTGACCGTGGGCAGCGCCTGCAAGGCGTTCTGCGCGCTCGAAAGCGCCGCGCTGGAGTGCTTGACCACGCGGGCCTGCGCGCCGGTCGCGGTCACCTGGTCCGCGGCGGCCTGGTCCAGCACGTTCACCACGGGCCTGGCGGAGTCGTCGAGGTAGCCGTCGGCGGCACGGGAACCGAGGGAGGCGGTGACCTTCTGCACCGTTTCGGCTGCTGCCGTCTGCGCCCGCAGGAAGTTCGTGGCGGCGGCCTGGCTGACCCCGGCGTCCGAAGCGAGGGACGTCACCGCTTCACTCTGCACGGTGGGGGAGTAGCCCTCGATGGTGGTGGCGGTGGCCGTGGACGGGGCGAGGAAGCCGATGACCGCGGCTGCGGCCACCATGGTGGTGGCGGTACGGGCTAAGGGGTTTGTGCGCATACCGGGAACTCACTTTCGCGAGGGAGGATCCAGCGCGAAGGGTGGCCGCGCTGGACGCGGTGGGTGGCCGGGCACGGCCAAGATGGCCCGGCACCGGTGATCCGGTCTCGATCATGGTGATCGTGCCGACCGGTGCGGGGTACCGACTTTCGTTGGACAGGAAGAAAGATAGGTATCGCACCGATCGGCCTACCGACCTATTCGCGCACAGCAAACGGCGCCGTAACACCGATGTGATCACACGCCCGGCCTAGAGACCGTTCTCCGCGCCACCGATCCGTGAAGGGATACGGGGTTCTCTACGGGGTCGTGAGCGTTTCCCTTGTCCAGGATCAGTCGTCGAAGGCGAGCCGGGCGAAGCGTTCCCCGATGAGCCGGTGCGTGGCCGCGTCCGGATGGAGGTCGTCGGGCAGTGGCATGGCGGCCTGGTCCGCTTCGCCGTACAGGGTGAGGCCGTCGAGGTAACGCAGGTTCGGATCGGTCGCGCTTCGCTCCTTGACGATGCGGGCGAGCTCGCCGCGGATCGTGGTGAGCGTCAGCTTTCCCGCGGCGGTCTCGGCGGGGTCGCCGGTGGCCTTGAACCGCAGCTTTCCCTCGCTCATCGCGACGGCGCAGGGTCCCGGCGTGTGCTCGTGAATCGCGCAGTGGATCGGCGAGACGACCAGCAGCGGCGTGGTGGGGTGCCCTTCCCGGATGGTGTCGAGGAAACCGTGCACGGCCGGGACGAACGCGCGCAGGCGCATCGCGTCGGAGTTGACGAGGTTGATGCCGATCTTGACGCTGATCAGGGCGGCGGGTGTGTCCCGCATGGCGCGGGCGGTGAACGGGTCGAGCAGCGCGCTGCCGCCGAAACCCAGGTTGACCAGCTCCACCCCGGCGAGGGCCGAGGCCACGGCGGGCCACGTTCCGGTCGGGGTCGCCGCGTTGGAGCCGTGACTGATGGAGCTGCCGTGGTGCAGCCAGGTCTTGCGACCGCCGGTCTGTGCACTGTGGACGGTCGCGTCGGTGCGCAAGGCGACCAGCTGAGTGGTTTCGTCGTGCGGCAACCAGATCTCGACGTCCTTCTCGTCACCGGGCAGGCCGGCGAAGCGCAGGGTGCGCACGGGACCGGGCTGGGTTCGCATGCTGCCGTCGGTCATGTCGATGGTGAGCGTGTCGCCTTCGGTCACGCTGGCTCGTCCGGCGAGGCTCCCGTCGACGAGCAGTTCGTAGACGCCGTCGGGCCGGGGCGGCACGCCGACGTAGACCCGCTTGGTGGCGATGACGTCCAGTTCGACGTGTGTGGCCGTGGTACGGAAGGCCAGCCGGACACCGGACGGCTGCGATTCCGCCATGGCCAGCTGGCCGTCGGGGATCTGCTGCCGAGCCCGCGCGGGCAACCGGTGGGGGAGTACGCCGCGTTCCGTGCGCTCCAAGTCGAGGGCGCCGCGGACGAGGTCGGAGGTGATCGGGGTGGTGAGCATTTCCTTGTTCATTTCCTTCGGGGCCAAGCGCGCAGCAGGACGTCGAGCGCGTCGAGGATTTCGGTCCAGCTCTCCTGCGAGCCGGGGGTGCTGTGACTGAAGCCGCCGGCGGACTCCAATCCGACGAAGCCGCTGAAGACACTGCCCAGCAGCCGTACGGCGTGTGTCTGGTGCGGTTCGGCCAGGTCGTAACCGCGCAGGATCGCGCGCATCAACTCGGCGTGCCGGACGCCCGCGCTGGTGACGGCTTGTTCCGGGGCGAGCCGGAACCTCGCGGCGGCGAACCGGCCGGGATGTTCGAGGGCGTAGTCGCGGTGGACGTTCGCCAAGGCGATCAGCGCGTCCCGGCCCGCCAGACCCGCCACCGCTGTCGCGGTCAGATCGGCGAGTTCGGCCAAGGCCAGCAGGGCGATCCCGGTCTTCAGCTCGTGGGCGCTCTTCACGTGCGAATACAGGCTCGCCGTCTTGACGCCGCATCGCTTGGCGACCTCCGTCGGGGTCACCTGCTCGAAGCCGACCTCGTCGGCCATCTCCGCTCCCACCAGGACCACGCGCTCCGTGGTCAGCCCTGCTCGCACCATGTTCGCCAGGCTACCATAGTCCATTCGGGATTTGCCTAATGCTCTTAGGAAGCAAAACCTGGGTTCGGTAGCGGCCGCCCTGACGGAAGCTGGGCGCAGCTCGAACGGAGGTGAGCGTGATGAACACAGTGGACCCGGCCCAGGCCCGGCGCGACCGCATCGAGCGCTGGAGGGGAGACCGGCGCCTGCTCGTCGGCGCGATCGTGGCCTCGGCCGTCGCCGTGGTGAGCGGATTCGTGGCCGGGCGCGGGTTCGGCTCCTTCGTCGAGGTGTTCCGGACCATGGCGATCGACAGCGTTTTCGACGACCGCGCCGACGGTGACCCGCCGTATGGCGTGGTGTGGGGAACCTTCGCCGTCTTCGGCGGTATCGCCGGGGTGTCCCTCGCCAGTACCGCCATGAAGCGCTACCAGGGCCGCCCGTCGGGGCCGGTGTTCCCGGTCGTCCTGCTGTTCGCCGCGAGTACCCTCGGCACCTGGGAATCGTCGCGGGAGTGGCTTCCGCCGCTCGCCGTCGGCATCGCGGTCGACCCGGTCTTCCACACGGACGAGAAGTGGGGATTCTGGGGATGGCTGCTGTACTACGCGGACCGGTGGGTGCCCGCGCTCATGCTCGTCCTGACCTTTTTCGTGCTGTGGTACGCCATCCGCGTCTCGCGCCGGTACTCCGAGATGGTCCGGACCAGGGACTGGCTGCTGGCCTACGGCCGCCGGGTACCTGCTCAGATCGTCGACGTGAAGGTGCACGTCGGCGGGGACGAATCGGGAACCAGGGTCGTCGGCACCACCGTCACGCTGTGCTTCGTCGACGTCGCGGGTGTCCGGCACTGGGTGACTCGCCGCACCCGGGACACCACCATCGCCACCGCCGAAGTGCTGTTCGACCCGGCGTCACCGGCCGACGACAAGAAGATCTTCGTGGCGCTCCGGCGCTGCCCCGCCCTCAGCGACTGGCTGCCCGCGGCCTGAAAGTCTGGAGTCACGTTCATGTCGGCTGTCCCCGAACCCGCCCGCCCTGGCCCGCTCGCCCTCGTCCGCGGATTCCTGTCCGGGATCGTCATCGGGACGACCCTGTGCGCCTTCGTGGTCGGCATCATCATCGAGTACGTCCCGCTGATCATCGCCGGTCTGGGGCTCCCCGTCGTCTACGGAATCCTGCTCTACCTCGCCGGGGCACCGCGCCGCGCCCGCGAGGCGGCGATCGTCCCGGTGGTCGCGCTCGCCAAGATCGAGAGCCTGCGGGCCAGCGGCACGGAATCGGGCGACATCCCGGTCGACTTCGACCTCACCGTCGCCCCCGACGGCGCGGCGACGTACCGCCTCAAGATCCAGCACGGCGTCAACCTGGTGGACATCCCGAACCACCGGCCCGGCGGCATCCTCGTCATCCAGTACCCGCCTGACCGGCCGTGGAAGGCGCGGATCGTGGACCGGCCGTCGCCGGAGTGGGAGCGCCGCGCCGCCGGCGCCGTGATCGAATCCGCGCCGGAGACCAGTCTGGTGCAAGAGCGGCCGGAGGGCTGCGGATACGGTGCGCTCACGCTCTTCGGAGTGCTGCTCGGGGCGGCACTCGTGCTGTTCCTGTTCCGTGCGGAACTGTTCGGCCCGGAGTCCCGTACCGGGTCGGAAGAGACGCAGTCCTCGACGTCGTCCAGCGTGACCACGTCTTCGTCGGGCTCGGCCACCGTCACCGTCGGACAATCGCTGCTGGGCGAGGGGGAGTTGCGCCGGGCGATCGACTCGCTGGCGCAGGCCGCGGACGTTTCGCAGGTGGTCACCGTGGTGGTCGAAGAGCGACGGCTGACCGTGGTCTTCGCGCCGAGCGACGCCCAGGTGCCGCGGTTCGACCTCCGCACCCTGGCCGTCGACGGCCTCCCGGCCCTGGTCAAGCGGGCGACGACCACGATCGACGTCGGCTCGCCGCAGACCTGGCAGGTCACGATCGTCCCGTTCGGGAACGTCGTGAGCAGCCGCGTCATCGTGACCGGTCCCGGGGGGAGCGGCTCACTCGCGGATGGTGGCTAGGGCCGCGCCTGTGGTCGTGACCTGGCCTGCGCGAGGGTGAGGACTCAGCGATTGTCGGATGTCGACGATGTAGGAATCGGGACGTTGAGTGTCCCGATTCCTACATCGTCGAGGCGGGTGTTTTGGTCTGCACCCGTCGAGTGGGGAAGATTGAGGACGTTGAAGGTCCGGAATCTTCCCCACTCGCCCACGTCACCTTTGGCCTACCCCTGGCTAGAGCCCGCGATGAGCCTTCCACTTGTGGAGGAGGTCCAGCGCGGCCTTCTTGCCGTGCTCGGACTTGATGCTGTGGGCGAGACGCTCGGCGTCGTCGAAAAGGCTGCGGCCGAGAGTCTTGTCCGTCCCTGCCGCCGTCCAGGCGACCGTGATCAGCGCGGTCGCCGCGTCGTAGAAACCGTCGCCGCCTGCATCGGGGATGGCCTTCGCGATCCGTGCGGCTCCGAGAGGGTCGCTCGCGGCCGCCCGCTCGGCGATGCCCTTGCCGGTGGGGCCGCGGAGATCCATGTCCGTCATGGACCGGAGGACCTCTTCGGATCGGGCGAGATCCGTGAGCGCCAGCTCCCGCGCGAGCCGCGACAGCTTGATCTGGGAGTCGCCTAAGGGATTCACGCGGACGAGCCTGCCAGTGTTCGTCCGGCGTCACAGCCGGACGGCGGCGCGTTCGCCCGAAGTGTCCAGTCGTTGAACACTCGTCTGACGGCTGGACTTCGCCCCGACCCACCGGTAGACCAAGATCCCGTGACCTCTGCCAAACGCCGCCTCGCGGGTGTCCTCGCCGTCCTCTTGCTCACGATGGCCGGCACCGCCGCTCCGGCCTCGGCCGCCACGAACCTGACCGTGCTGAGCTTCAACATCTGGATGCAGGGCTCGCACGGCGGTATCGGCTCTGTGGTGAACCAGATCCGGGCTTCGGGCGCGAACGTGGTGGCGCTTTCGGAGACCGGCGGCGGCGCCACCGAAGCCATCGCAGACGCGCTGGGCTGGCAGCACACCGAGCCCGGCTGGGACATCGATGTGATCAGCGCGCTGCCGATCCAGGACACCGACTGGAAATCGTGGAACGACACGGGCGCGCGGGCCATCACGGCGAAGATCGCCGGGGTCTGGGTCTACTCGATCCACCTGGACTACACGAAATACGGCCCGTACAACGCGTGCTTCGACAAGGACGGGGTCAGCACGATCCTCGCCGACGAGACGAACCGCCGCCGTCAGGCCGAGCAGATCGCGGAATGGACGGGCAGCAGCCCCGGCATCGTCGCCGGCGACCTCAACAGCCCGTCCCATCAGGACTGGACCGCGGCCGCCAAGTCCAGGCACTGCGGCTACGAGGTGGCCTGGCCGACGACGAAGGCGTTCACCGCTCGCGGCTTCACCGATTCGTACCGGAAGCTGCGGCCCGACCCCGTCGCCGATCCCGGCGACACCTGGTCGCCGGTGGTCAAGGACAACCAGGGCAGGCCGGAGCCGCAGGACCGGATCGACTTCGTCTTCTACCGCGGCGGATCGATCACGCCCAAGAGCACCCGGACCTTCGGCGGCGGGTCGGGCTGGCCGTCGGACCACCTGGCCGTGCTCAGCGCGTTCACGGTGTCCTGACGGGGAGTTCGCGCACTCCCAGCTGCTCGAAGAGCCAGAGGATGTCCGCGTTGATCCAGTATTCCGCGATCAGCCCGTCGGCCACGCGCAGGATGTCCTTGCCGTGGAAGGAAACGCACCGGCCCGCCGTCGAGCGGGGCCGCGTGCCAGGTGAAGTCCTCGGGCACGGTGGTTTCGGTCAGCGCCAGGTCGCCGTTCCAGATCGCCACCCAGGACTCGGCCAGTTTCGCGAATGCGCCCGTCATCGTCAGTCGCTGTGCTTTCCCGGGGCGGCGCTGCCGGAGTACTCGCCGAGATCGGAGACCAGCTTGGTCAGCTCGGCGTCGTTGTCGTAGCGGCGCTGGTGCAGTTCGGCGATCTTCGTGGCCATCTCGGGGTCCGGGTCGTCGGTGATGTCGAAGGACGCGAACTTGTCGACCAGCGGCAGCCCGACCCGGTCGGTGTTCCGGTGCGCCGGGTGGATGAGGTACTCCCAGTAGCCTTCGAGATCCTCGATCACGAAGACGGCGCCCCATTCGTACTCGCCGCCGAAATCGCGGCCGACGACGAAGGATTTCACCGACGGGATGACCCGGCCCTGATTGCGGAGGCTTTCCAAAGCTTCCTCGACCTGTTCCGGCGAGGCGCCGGGCCGGAGGGTGAAACGGTTGCCGTGGTAGATCATCGTGCTTCCTTTCGTTTCGAGAGAAGAGCGGCGAGTGCCGCTCCGGTCGCCATCGCGATGCCGGTCGAGGTGAAGGCACCGTCGATGCCGATGGTCTGGATGAGTGGCTGGACGACGAGCGGGGACAGGAACTGCCCGAGGAAGATCCCGGTGACCAGGCCGCTGAGCACCCGGCCGCGTTGCCCGGGACCGGCGAACTCGGCCAGGCGCAGGTTGAGGTTCGGGACGACGAAGCCGACGCCGAAACCACCGACGAGCAGTCCGGCCACGACCTGGACGACGGTGCCCGCCGTTCCGATCACCAGCCAGCCCGCGCCCAGGAGGGCGACGCTGACGGTGGTGATCGCCGTGGAGTTCAGTCGTTTGCGCAGGCGAGGGAAGGCGAGGGCGCCGGCTACGCTGGTCAGCGTGCTCCCGGCGACCACGGCGCCGATGGCGGCGGGACCGCTGCCGAAACCTTCCAGCAGGAACGGCAACTGCGTCGGCGCCATGTAGAAGACCAGCGTCGCGACCAGGGCCAGGACGTACACGCCGATGATGCGCCCGGGCAGCCGGGCCCGCTGGTCTTCACGCACCGTGGGATCGCTCCGCGGCGGTTCACGCACGGAGACGATCGCGAAGACGGCCACGATCGCCGAGGCCGAGTACATCCAGAACGGTGCCTGCCAGTTCACCGTGGCGAGCAGCCCGGCCAGCGGCAGGAAGACGACACCGCCCAGGCTCGCGAACGCCTGCTGGAGCCCGAGGAAGGACGCGCGGCCGGAGCCTTCGAACCAGTCGGTGATCAGGGCGCTGATTGCGGTCATGATCCCGCCGACGGCGAGCCCGAGCCCGGCCCGGGTGACCAGCAGCAGGGAGAGGTCGCTCACGAAGAACCCGGCCGTGCCGGTGATCGCGTAGAGCACGAGCCCGGCCAGCAGCAGCGGTCGGCGCCCGACGCGGTCGGCGACGATCCCGGACAGCGGCGCGCTGATCGCGATCGCGAGCGAGGTCACGGTCAGCGCCAGCCGCACGAGAAGCCCGGAGCCGGGTGTACCGGCGAAGACCTCCCGCATCGCGGGCAGGCTGGGCGCGATGATCGCCGCAGCCATGATGGTCAGCGTTGCCGCCGCCAGCACGGTGCCGCGGGCCAGGCGTGTCGGCGTCAAGGTGGCTGCTCGGTTCGTCACGCCACCAACCTCGCAGCGGCGCCCCGGGCTCGCGTCGGTGAAAATCGCCTATCTCCGCGGTTCGCCGACGCAGCCGGTGGGGGCGGTCGTGATCACGGCCCCTGGTAGAAATGTCCGATGCGGGATTTCTTCAAGGGTTTCCGGATGTTCGGGCAAGGCCTGGGCATCCTGCTGCGGTCACCGAGACTGCTGCTGATCGGGGCGCTGCCCGCGGTGCTGACCACGCTGCTGCTCCTCGGCGGAGTCGTCGCGCTGGCGTTCTGGATCGACGACCTTTCGCTGCTGCTGACTCCCTTCGCGGATGACTGGGACGAGGGTTTGCGGACCGCGGTGCGGGTGGCGGCGGGTGCCGCGGTGTTCGGGGTGGCGCTGGCCGTCGCCATGATCGGGTTCACGGCGATCACCCTCGCCATCGGCGGGCCGTTCTACGAGCACATCGCGGAGAAGGTCGAAGACGATCTCGGCGGCGTTCCCGGCGCGGTGGAGTTGTCGGGGTGGCGGTTGCTGGTGATGGGCCTGAAGGACGGTCTGCTGCTGGTCCTGCGCTCGCTGATGTTCACGATCCCGCTCCTGATCGCAGGCTTCATCCCCGTGGTGGGGCAGACCGTCGTGCCGGTCCTGCTGGCACTGGTCACCGCGTGGTTCCTGGCGCTGGAACTGATCGCCGTGCCGTTCTACCGGCGGGGGATGGATCTGAAGCAGCGTCGGCTGGTGCTGCGGAAGCGCCGTGCGCTCGCCCTCGGGCTGGGGCTTCCTGTGTCGCTGCTGTGCCTGATCCCCTTCGCCGCGCTGATCGTGATGCCCATGGGCTTCGTCGGTGGGGTGCTCGTCGCCCGCGAAGTCCTCACGCCGACCGTGCGTGAACCTCACGAAGTACGCTGAGGAAGACGTCGACCGACTCCGCGCCGGAGATGCCGAGGGTGCGGTCGAAGACGAAGAACGGCGCTCCGCCGGCACCCAGTCGCCTCGCCTCACGAGCGTCTTCCCGGACCGCGTCGGCGTAGTCGTCTCCGGCCAGGACCTGGCGCGTCTCTTCGGCGTCCAAGCCGATCTCGACCGCTAGGCGGACGAGGGTCTCGGTGTCGTCGAGGATCTCACCGTCGACCAGAAGCGCGTGCAGCAGCCGTTCGTGGGCACGGGCGCCGAGCCCGTGCCTTCCCGCGAACTGCGCGACACGGTGGGCGTCGAAGGTGTTGCACAGGTAGGCACTGTCGAAGTCATACGTCAGCCCCTCGGTCGCCGCGGGCGCGTCGACCTTGCCGACCATCGACCGCACCTCGGCGAGGGTTCCACCCGTCTGCTCGATGAGAGCCTCGTAGAGCGGCCGGGCCGCGCCGTGCGGGTAGTGCGGGGCGAGTTGGAAGCTGCGCCACACGACCTCGACGTCACCAGCGTGTTCGAACCGGCCGATCGCTTTGTCCAGGCGGCGTTTGCCCAGGTAACACCACGGGCAGCCGACGTCGGACCACACTTCTACCCGCATGTTCCACCTCCGGGAATACTCTGTCGAGAAGACGATCTGTGCTCACGCGCTAGCATGGGCCGGGTGACAGGTTCGGCGATCGACGCGCTCCCGCAAGGGCTGGATGACAACCTCGGCTGGCTCCTCGGGCAAGCATGCCAGGCGCACGGATCCGTTCTTGAGGACGCGGTCTCCGAGGTCCCGCACGGCTTGCGCGGCTTCCAGGCCCTGTGCGGCGCGGTGCGCGGGAGCGCGCGAAACCAGGCGCAGCTGGGCAAGCAACTCGGCATCGACCGCACGGTGATGGTGTACCTGGTCGACGACCTGGTGTCCGCCGGGCTGGTGGAACGTACGGTGGACCCGGGTGACAGGCGGAACAAACTGGTCCTGGGCACCGAGGCGGGCCGGAAGCTGCTGGACAAGACCAAGGAAGCGATCCTGGCCGCGGAGGCCGAGGTGCTGGCTCCGTTGACGGGGAAGGACCAGGACCGGTTCCGGGAGATGCTGCGCGCCGTCGTCGCGCATAACCTGCGCTCAGCCACGTGAGAGGGACTCCGTCCGCGCCGGCACGAACACGAGTGCTGCGATGACGGCCAGCACGACGAAGACCGCGCTCCCCAGATAGGCCACCCGGAAGCCGGACGCCGCCGCTTCCCGTTGTCCCACACCGGTTTCGGCCAGTGACGAGGTGCGGGAAGCGGCGACGGTCGCCAGTACGGCGGTGCCCATGGCCGCGCCGATCTGCAGGGTGGTGTTCACCAGACCCGAGGCGACACCGGTGTGTTCCGGCGATCCGGCCGACATGGCGGTGCCGATGACGGCGGGTACCGCGGCGCCCATCCCGATCCCGGCCAGCAGGAGCGGCGGGAGCACGTCGGTGGAGTAGAGCCCGTCGACCGGGACCCGGGTCAGCAGCGCCAGTCCCGCCGCCGCGACGAGGAGACCACCGGCGAGGACAGGGCGGGTGCCGAAACGGCCGATCAGCCGCGGCCCGAGCCAGAGCGCGACGACGGCGTTCGTGACCGGTGTCGGCAGGAAGGCGAATCCGGTGGTGAGCGCGTCCAGCTCGAGAACCTGTTGCAGGTAGAGGGCGGTGAGGAACTGCAAGCCCATCATGCCCGCCACCATGAGGATCATGACGATGTTCCCGCCGGTCACCGGGCGGGAGCGGAACAACCCCAGCGGCATCAGCGGTATCGGCGCCTTCTTCTGGCGAAGGACGAAACCCGCCGGCAAAAGCACCGCGAGCGCGAGCGAGGACCAGCGCCGGACGGGCTCGCCGGTGTCGACGATGACGTAGACCAGCAGCATCGCGCCCGAGGTCACCAGCGCCGCTCCGATGACGTCGACACCCGCTCGCAGGCCCGCGCCGCCGTCGCGCTCGATGACCGCGAACGTCGCGAGGACGACGACGATGACGATGGGCACGTTCACCAGCATCGTCCAGTGCCAGCTGAGACCCTGCGTGAGCACGCCTCCCAGGATCATGCCGAGGGACGCCCCGCCCGCCTGGACGAAGCCGAAGAGCCCGAGTGCCTTGCCCTGCTCGGGTTGTCCGGGGAAGAGCGTGACGATCATGCCGAGCGCGACCGACGTGGTGAGCGCGCCACCGATGCCTTGCAGGCAGCGGAAGGCGACGAGCGTGGCCTGGTCGCTCGCCAAGCCACAGAGCAGGGACGCGACAGTGAAGACGGTCAGCCCGATCACGAACACCCGTCGCCTGCCGATCAGGTCACCCAGCCTGCCGGAGAACAGGAGCAGCCCGCCGAAGGGCACGAGGTAGGCGTTCACGATCCAGGCCAGATTCGACGGAGTGAAGCCGAGATCGGCCTGGTTGGAGGGCAAGGCCACCACCGCGATCGTGCCGTCGAGCACCACCATCAGCGAAGCCAGGCACAGCACGACGAGTGCGAGCCGTCGTGACCGGCCACGCGGGCCGGGGTCGTCGAACATCGGTTGGACCCCCTCGATATTCATCTGACTTGCAGATCATCTGTGAAACAGACTATAGGGGTGGCGCGACTGTGTTGCCAGGGCCTTGTTTCGTGCCGGTTGACCGGCTGTGCACGGTTCGTGTCCCGGCGTGCATCCGGCACTGGTCTTGGCACGCCGGAACGGGGAGGATGTCCGCGTCGGTGACGAGAGGGAGCGCACGACATGGTCAAGGTGCACAACAAGGCGGAGGCCGAGCGGATCCGCGAAGAGCTGCGCGAGCATCGGCGGCCGTCCGGTCCGGTCGGCAAGGCCGATCAGGTCGAAAAGCCGACGGGTGAGGGCGCGGCGGAGATCGTCGCCGACGGCTCGAACCGCATCGAACTGGACCACGCGGAGATCGCGGACGCGCTGAAGGCGTTGGACGACCGCCAACAGGTGCTGGAGGAGCACTTGGTGGAGGCCCGCAAGCTGGGGACCCCGCTGGCCGACGGCAAGGGCCCCGTGTCCGTGCCGATGCGCCGGTCGTTCGCCCGCCGGGGCGGGGCTGAGGAAGGTGGGGTGCAGGTCGCGCTCGAGTCCTATCTGGCCGAACTCGCCGCGTTCCGTGCCGCGATCAGCCTGGTCGCCGAGCGGCACGTCCGCACCGACGAAGCGAACGCGTCCGCCGTCGACGCCGTGGTGAGGGGGACCGATGGGCCGTGAGTACTACACCGAAAAACATCCGCTGAGCGCCCGGGCAATTGCCAAGCAGAAGAAGGTGGCCCGCAGCCGGGAGGCCAACCTGAAGGAAGGCGCGTTCGGGAAGATCAACTGGGAGTGCTACCACCACAGTCAGTTGTGGGACATGATCAAATCCGCCGAGCCGTCGAAGCTGACGGAACAGACGGATCGCTGGAATGAGCTGGCCCTGGGCATCGACACGGTTACCGCCGAGGTGCGGATCATCGTGCAGAAGCTGGCGCTGTCCTGGCACGGCCCGTCTTCGGCGCAGGCAGCCGAGTCCGCGCACCGCCTCACCACCTGGGGCAGTGAGGCCGCACAAAGCTCCCAGCACATCGGCGACGGCCTCGACGCCTACACCTCGGCGGTCACCGAAGCCCGCATGAAGATGCCGGAGCCGGTGCACTACGTCGCCGAACGCCTGTTCCGAGAGGGCTACGCGGTGAAGGCGCTCGACGGTCCGAATGGCGCGTACATGATGGACGCGCTGCTCGACGACCAGCTCCCGACCAAACGGGAGGCGGACCGGGCCAAGGCCGAAGCCGTCCGGGTCATGGAACAGTACGAACACGCCAGCCACGACGTCCGGCACCGGCTCCCGCCGATGTTCGAGGCCCCGCCGAAAGCGGCCGAAATCCAGGTGCCGCAGCCACCCGTGGCACAGCCCGTCGCACCCGTCGTAGCCGTGCCGCCCCGGCCCACGCCTGGTGCACCGCCGCCAGTCCCGGCCCCGGTTCCGTCACCGGACACCTCCGGACCGGACGTCGTGAACCCCGATGACAGCGCCACGTACGCGGCCTCGGCCGGAGTCGTCGACCTCCCGCCCGGAGGGACGGCCGGTGTCGGCGGACCGGGATACGGTCCCGGTTCCTCCCTGCCTGGAGGTGCCCTCTCCGTCGAGGGCGCAGCCAGAGGCGGTGGCAGGGGAACTGGCGCGGGTTTCGTGGGTGGTTTCGGTGGCGCGGCAGCTCCGGCCGCCGGGGGATTCGGCCAGGGTGCCGCAGGTGCCCGAGGCGGCGCCGGGGGAGCGGGATTCGGCATGTACCCGCCGATGACCGGCACCCAGCGGGAAGAGGAGAAGGAACACCGCGACCGCTACGGCAGCGGATACGACCTCCTCGACGATCTCCCGCCCGCCTATCCGCCGGTGTTCGGCGAATGAGCGGCTACCGCGCCGAGCCGGAGCGACTGCGGGTGCTCGCGCGGCGGTTCGAAGACGTCGCGGAAGACCTGGGCGACGCCGCGCGGCTGACGGACGGCGTCGCCGCGGGTGATCTGGGGCCACCCGGGATCGCACTCGCACTCGACGCGCTGATCCGGCCTTGGTCGGGCTCCTTCGCGGCGACGCGCGCCGAGTTCGCCGGTGCGGCGGCCGGGATCCTCACCGCGGCGAAGTCCTATGAGGACACCGACGACGACGCCGTCCGGGCACTGCGGCGTGCGGACGGGGGCTCCTGATGCCCGAGTTCAGGGGTCTCGGTTTCGACCCGGTTCCGGGCGACGCGGACGCCGTCGCGGCCGCTGCCCAGCGGTGTTCGGAGGCGGCCGCGAAACTCGACGCGGCGACCGCCGTCCGGATCGAAGTGCCGCGTGAATGGGAGGGTGACGCCGCCGGAACCGTCGCCGCCCGTGCCGCCGCGGCGAGGACGGCGCTCGAACCCGCGCCCGCCGTTCTTCGTGCCACGGCGGACATCCTCACCGCCTGGGCGGGCACCGTCGTGGCCGGAGTACGGCGAGCCGAGCAACTCGACCGGCGGGCTTTGGCGCTGCGGCGGGCGCTCACCGAAGCGGCGGACGCCGTCGAGATCGCGGAAACGGCAGTCCAGTTCGCCGTCGGCGCGGCGGCGGCACAGGCCGATCTCACGGCGGCGAAAACGCGCCACGAGGACGTGCGGCGCGAACTCGACCGTGTCCTGGAGCAAGCCCGGGCGCTGGAAGCGAGCCACCGGGCCGAAGCGTCGCGCGTCGAAGCCCGGCTGAGGGCGCTCGGCGAGCCCGGATCGGCCTTGGGTGAAGCACCGGGCGGCACCGCGCTCTTCGCCGAAGTCACCAGCGGCATGGAACGGTTCTCCTTGCTGGGCAGAGAACTCGCGGCTTCGCTGGCCCGCGCTCCCGGTCCGGCCGTCACCCCGCCTTCCGGCGCGGTCGGTGCTTTCGCGGCGGCCGTTTCCCTGGGTGGCCGGTGAAACTCACCGCGGTCCCGGGAATCACCCCGGTCTCCCTGGCGTCGGTGGAACGCACGACGGCCGAACTGCACGCGCTGCTCATCCGGCTCCGCGGCCCGGACGCCGAACGCGACCTCGGGCTGGAAACCGCCGCCATCCAGGCCGCCGAACGCGCCCACGAGCACCGCGCGGGCCTGCTGGCGGTCGCCGAGCATCGCGACGCCGACCCGGCGTTGCTGCTCGCCGGGTCGATCCCGGTCGAGCGGCCGCTGAGCGTCGAGGCCGCCGCGGAACTGAGCTGGTTCGCGGCCGACACCACGCCGGGGATCCGCGAGGTCAGCACCGCGACAACGGCTCGCGGATATCCGGTGGTGATCGTCGAGCGCATCGCCGTGGACGGGCCGGGCGCGCAGTTGCAGGCCGTCGTGCTCGACCCGGAACGCCCGCGTGTCGCGGTGTTCACCCTGCACTCGCCCGGCGGCCGCGGCTGGCTGGACGTCGCCGCGCTCGCGGGCACCCTCGTCGCGGGAGTGGACCTCAGTGCTCCAGCGCGCGTTCCCTGAACTCGCGGGGCGTGTCCCCGACAGCCTTTCGGAAAGAGCGCGAGAAGTGGGCCGCGCTGGCGAAGCCGCAGTCCTTGGCGATCTCGGCGATCCCCCGCGCGGCCTTCGCCGGATCCGCCAGCAGGGTCTTCGCCCGCTCGACCCGCAACCCCTTGATCCGTTCGGAGATGCCCTGCCCGTCGTCGAACAGCTGGTAGAGCCGACGTCGGGAGATGTACAGCGCCTCGGCCACCTGATCCGCGCTCAGCGAGGGATCGGCGAGATGGTCGCGCATGTACCGGACGGCCTCGCGCCGGCGGGTCGCGAGCGCGTCGGCGCGGTCGAGTTCGGCCCGCAGCACACTGCGCAGCACCAGTTCCGCGAGTCCGCGCAGGTGATGGCTGAGACCGTGCGGATCGAGCGACGGGCCGACCGCGAGGACGTGGGCGATCGCGCTGGAGAACAACGTGCGCAGCGGCGCGTCGACGTCGACGGGGCGGAACATCAATGGGCGCAATTCGGTGAAGGACAACGAGAGTTCCGCCGCCGGAAGGGTCAGCATGACGACGCCGCGCCTGCCGGGCGCTTCGCCGTCGTGCCCGCCGACCGGCAGCACGTGCAGAACACAGCCCGCGAAGCCGAGTTTCGCACCGTCCTCGGCGACAGCCCGTGGAACCGTGCACCGCAGGAGAAGCTGGATGCCGTCCGGGCCCGCCTTGCGGTCGCCGAGGATGGCCGCACGCGCCGCTGCGGCGCCGGAGGCACGGACGATCAGCTGTCCGGTCGCGACTTCTGGTTCGGTCATGGGCACCGTTCGCGGATTCGTCGGGTTTTCGCGTTCATCTTCACCGTTCGATCGGTATCGTGCCCGCCGAGTGGCGGCGAAAAGGGGAGGGGTGGCCATGGCGCGGCGTTCGGGCAGTTCGGCGGGCATCGTCCTGTCACATCTGGAATTCGACCTGCTGTGGGCCGATCTCGGAAACGGTGAGCTGCCCTACCCGCTCGAAGTGGCCTCGCACGGCGAAACCATGGACGAACGGGACGAACTGGGCGAACAGGTCTTCGCCGGGCTGACCGAGGCGGGGTTCACCAGCGGTGACGACGTCGACCCGGCGATCGAGGACCTGTTCGTCCTTCTGGGCTCACCCGCGCTGTCGGTGGACGCGCTCGTGCTCGGCGAACAGCCGTGGCGGATGCTCGCGGCCGTCCGGGGCGCTCATGGCGTGCTGGCGGTGCTCGACGAAAAGGACCTGGTCCTCGAACCGTTGCGGGCGAACGACCTGATCGTCACCGTCGGCCGGATGCTCGGTGACGGCGTGCCCGGGCCGGGAGAGCAGATCCGATTGCCGCGAGCCGCTTTCTCGGCGGCCATGGACGGCTTCGCGAGAGCGGGTTACGACGGTTTCGAACGCGCCCTGGCCGAAGCCGGGATCACCGGGCGGAGCGTGCGGCCCCTCGCGACGATGGTGACGTCGGCGCGGTACGGGGCCGGGCAACTCGCGGTCAACGGCGGACGCGGCCGGAGCCCGGTGCTCAGCTGGTTCGACACCGAGGCCGGCCGCTACGCCGTCACCCACGAGAACGTCGGCGGGGAGCCGTGGGTGATGGTCACCCCGGCCGACGCGGACTGGCTCGCCGGGCGCCTGACGTCGATGATCGACGACGTCTCATGACCACGCGAGACCGTCCACAACGGACTCACCGGCGTCGAGTGCCATGACCGTGGCCGTCGCGGCGAGCCGGAGCACGAGCGCGGACAGGTCGCTCGCGCGCGAGGTGAGCGCGAGCCGGTCGAACCGCAGCCCGACCGGCTTCCCGTACAGGTCGACCGTCACGGTGACGCCGTCGCTACTGGCCTCACCGGTGACAGCGGCCAGCCGTCCGCGGTAGTCGGTGTCCGGGGTTTCGGCGTCTTCGAGCAACTGCTCGACACTGCGTTCGTCGATCACTGCACCCTCCAGGTCTCCGGAGTCGTCTCTTCGACGGCTTCGGCCAGTTCAGCGCTCGTACCGAGGCCCAGCGAGTCCGCGTCGTCCAGTTCGAGACGTCGGCTCGCCTGAGCCGTCGCCCGCTCGACGAGACCGAGGATCCGCTTCGAGAGTTCCTGAGGGCCGAGCCGCAGCGCGGCCTCCTCGATCCGCAGATCCCGCAGCGCCCCGCCCGGTTCGACCTCGACCGTGATCACGCGGTCTCGCGCGCTTCCGGTGGTCACGGGCGCACTCCGCCGTAGAAGGTGGCGCTGGACAACGTGTGCGTGTTGCGGCGCACGGAGTCGCCCGAGTTGCCCTCGATCATCGTCACCTTGTTGCCTTCCACCTTCTCCACGATGCCGATGTGGGTGCTCGTCGACGGGCTCTGCGGCCCGGTCCCGAACAACAGCACGTCGCCCGGTTTGGCCTGCTTCAACGAGTTCTTGCTGTAGGCCTTGTCGTGCTGCTGACCCCAGCGGTAGACGTCGCCGGTGAAGGGCAGGATCGGGATCTTCACCCCGGCCTTGCGCCACATCGCGGTGGCGAACGACGCGCACCACGGCGCGGTCGGGCCGTAGGGATTCCGATTGCTGCCCGGAGGGTTCTCCCGGGTGCCGAGCTCCTTGCGTGCCGCGGAAACGACCTTCTGCCCGCGAGTGGATGCCTTGGCGGCTTCGGTCTTCTCGTGGCCTGACGAGTGGTCCGCGACCTGGCGGTCGGCGACGCCGTCGTGCCGGAGCTCCTTGCGCAGCGCCCGCAGCCGTTTCGCGGCGTCGGTGAGTTCGCCGTTCACCTTCCGCAGCGTCGCGGCCGACTGCTTCGTGTACCGCGGCGCGAGATCGGCGGCCGCGGCGATCGCGGTGACCATCGCGGCCCGCGAGCCCACCCCGGCGGCGTCGTCGAGGAGCTTCTTGGCCTTGCCGATGTACTCGTCGGCGAGCCGCTGGACCGCGGTGTGCCCACCATCCACAGTGGACATGACGCGGGCGACGACCCGTTCGGCGTCGGTGCTCGCGTCGGCGGTGGTGCGGATGTCCTTGCGCAGCCGCATGGTGGTGCGCTCGAACTCCTCCGACGCCTTGCCGTCCCAATGACTCAGGACGACGTCGGTCTCCTTCTTGTGCAGGTCGTGCTGGTCGTGCAGGGTCTTCGAGACCTGATGCAGGGCGAACTGGACGCGTGCGGCGTCTTCGGCCTTGCCCGCGAGCTTGTTGCGGTGCGCCAGGATGTCCGCGGCGAAATGCCGGGCGGTGGCGAGGGTGTCCATCGAAGTCTCCAACGCTTTCAGGCGAGCCGGTCCAGGCGCGCGGCAGCCGAGGAATCACGGTCGTGGTAGGCCTTCCCGGCCTTGGCGGCGGCGTCCGCGAGCCGGTCGGCGGACGCGCCGACCGCCTTGACCTGGCCCTGCAGGGCGGCACCGAAGTCACCGAGCGCGTCGGCGAACCCGGACTCCTTGCCGATCTTGCCGAAGCTGTCGTCCGCGATCGACCGGACGTCCTTGACCTGGTTCCCCGAGGCCGAGGTGAGTGCGTCGCCGACCCGGCGAGTGCGCCGCACGAAGCCGTCGAGGGTCTGCTTGTCGACCCGGATCCGCCCCATACCGGTGCCGGTCGAATGCCCGCCGGAATGCTTCCGCACGGCCTCGGCCACCTTGCGCGCCGCGGGCAGATGACGCTTGTAGGCGCCGTTCGTGTAGGTCGACCACGGGGTCCACGATTTGCCGTCGCCGGAGATCTTGTTGGCCGCCTTGGCGTTGGTGGTGGCGTCGAACAGTTCGGCGTTCGAATCCAGGCCGAACTGCCTGCGCCGTTCCGGCCCCATCGCACCCAGCATGTTGATCTGCCAGAGCCCGTAGGAGTCGTCGGGCGGGGTGGCGTTGTGGGCGCGGGTGTTCCCGCCGGACTCGGCGAGCGCGACCGCCACCGCCGTGGTCAGCCCGTCACCCCGGAAACCGGCGTCGTAGGCGTGCCGGGCGATCTGCTCCGGGGTCAGCTTGGTCATGGGACGAGCTTGACCGCCTGTGCGCGCCGGGGGAACCGGCGTTGCACGCGTGGACACGTGCGTTGCACAGGCGGTCAGCTCGGGCTAGGACACGGCCTAGCCGATGGGCTCGATCCAGATGTTGCGGAACTTCGGGTTCTCGCCCGGGTCACCGTGGTCCTGGAGGCGGATCGCCCCCGGGCCCGCGCTCTCCGGGATGTTGTCGCCCGTTCCGCCGTCGATCGCCACGTCGTTGTGGACCACGACACCGTTCCAGACCACCGTCACGCGGGCATTGTCGGTCTTGTTCCCGGCGCCGTCGAACCGGGCGGCGCGGAAGGTGACGTCGTAGGTCTGCCAGGTTCCGGGAGCCGTCGCCATGTTCCGGTCAGGCGCCTTCTTCGAGTAGATCGCGCCCGCTTCGTTGTTGGCGAGCGTGGTGTCCCCGAAGGATTCGAGCACCTGGAGCTCGTAGCGTTCCTGGAGGTAGATCCCGCTGTTGCCCCTCTGCTGTCCGGTGACCTCCGGCGGATAGTTCGGCTCGTTCCACTCGGCGTGCAACCGGAAGTCGCCGAACTGCTGCTTCGTGCGGATGTCGCCGCCGTTCGACTCCATCGCACCGCCGGACACCGGCCAGGTCGCGGCACCACCCGCGCGTTTCTCCCAGGCGTTCAGATCGGTGCCCTTGAACAGCTGGATGCGCTGGGACTCGGTGACGGTGAGGCTGTCGAGGTTGACGTTGCCCGCGTCGCCGCTGTCGTAGCGGTAGGAGATCGTGTTGTTACCGGCGGCGAGAGTGAGTGTTTCCGGTTGGGAGTTCCAGGTGTCCCAGTTGCCGGTGCTGGCCAACCTGACCTGTTTGACCTTGGTGCCGTTGACGTAGACGGTCACGGATTTGGTCCCAGGGGCCGGATCCGGGCCGTTCGAGTAGCGCAACGCCGCGTTGTACGCACCGGCTTTTGGCGCGTTCACGGTGAACGTCGTCGCGGCGCCCTGGTTCCAGTATCCGTCGACGAACCCGGTGCCCGCGTAGCCGGCGTGGTTCGTGTTGGTCGCGGCGCCACCGCTCAGCGCGGCCCGCTCCGCCTCGTAGGTCGTGCTCGCCGGCGGGCCGCCGACCAGCGAGTTGAGCGTGTACCACGCCTCCGTGCTCCACAGCGCCGCGCCGGATTCCGCGGCGAACGGACGCGGGGACCGGACGTGCACCACGTGCCCGGCCTTCAGCCCCGCCACTTGCAGCGTGACCTTCTTGCGGTCGGGGGACAGGCTCGCGGAGGTGACGGACAAGGTCTGCTCGTCGACCTTCGGCCCGCCGTACGCGGCGGTGGGCTGGTAGCGCCACTGCTGCGCCTGGTACTTCGCCGCGAGGTTCTGCGCGGTGTCGGCCGACAAGGGCTGGGTGTACTCGAGTTCGAATCCGCCCGCGACGGCCCGCATCGCGCGGATGTCGAAGGCGTTCGTGCCGTTGGGCGTCACCTTCTGGAGGCCGTAGGCGAGCTTGCCGGGCTGGCCCCAGTTGCCTCCGCCGTCGATCCCACCGGTGTAGATCGCGCCGTCCGGCCCGAGGCTGATCCGGCTGACGCCTGACTCGAGTCCTTGGGTGAGGCGGAAAACGGCGCCCTGGTACTCGCCGTTGACCTTCTCCAGGAAGGCCCGCTGGAGTCCGCCGTAGGTGACGTCGCCGTACACCATCTGCCCGGCGAAGGGGCCCTGCGAGAGCATGACCATGTTGCTCGGCGAGTTCGCGATCTCGTTGTGCGGCAGCCACAACACGGGCGCTGTCACCGGCTTGGAGTCGAACGGGCCCGGGGGATTGGTGTAGTGGTTGAAGAAGCGGTCCTGCTTGACCCGCACGAGCTTGTTCGCCGGGAGCCAGCCACCCTGGTTGTCCGTGACGAAGACGTCGCCTTCCGGCCCCCAGCCGATACCGTGCGGCGTGCGCAGCCCGCCGGCGACGTAGGAAACCTGGCCGGTGGCCTTGTTGACCTTGATCGTCGTGCCGCGGTTCGGCGCGGGTTGCGGGTCGGTCGTGGCGCCGCCGTAGTTGATGGACACGGAAAGGTTGGCGTAGAAGAAGCCGTCCTTGTACAGCAGGCCGAACGCGAACTCGTGGAAGTTGCCGCCGAACGGCCAGGTGGCGACCGTGCGGTAGTTGTCGGCTACTTCGTCGCCGTTGGTGTCGTTCAGTTCGACGAGCCGCGTCTTCTCCGACACGTACAGCTTGCCGTCGACGTACTTGACGCCCATCGGTTCCTTCAACCCGCTGGCGACCCGCTTGGTCTGGACCTTGCTCGGGTCCGTGTTGCCGCTGACGTTGCTCAGCACGTGGACCTCGCCGAGGACCTTGTCGGACCCGCCCCAGGTGGCGATGGCGAGCCGCCCGTCGGGCAGCCAGTCCATCCCGGTGACCTGCGGCTGGAAACCGTTCGGGCGCAGGTTGGTCAGCGTGAAGCCGGGGTGGACGGCGTTGAGCGGCAGGCCGTCACCGGGTGAATCCGCGGCGCCCTCGCACTCCTTGCGTCCCGGCGAGGTCACCCGGACGACGTCGGCGTCGGTGCTGAGCACCGAATTCGGCACGAGCGCGAAGCCCGCCGCGCCCGGCGGCCGCCATTCGAGGGTGACCTGCTGGTCGGCGGTGTTGTCGAAGTGGTCGATCCGCAGCGCGTGATACCCCGTGCCCAGCTGGACCGAGCCGGTCGCCGGTGTCCCCGAGTGCAGGCCGTCGTGGTTGATCACCGTCTGGCCGTCGATGCGCAGCCGGGAGCCGTCATCGCTGGTGAGGCGGAACTCGTACTGGCCCGCGGTGGCGATGTTGACGTTGGCGATGACCTCGGAGACGAACTGCTCGTTGAGCCCGAAGTCGGCCGTGCCGGTCCAGTTGATCGTCGGCATCAGCTTGTCGACGTTGGGCGTCTGACCGGACTTGATCACGCAGAGCTTGGTGATCTCGCGTTGGAGGTCGTACGTGCGGAGCGTGACGCCTGGTTGCTGGGGTGGGATGGCCGCTTCGGCCGGGGCTGCGACCAGCCCGGACAGGCCCGTGACCAGCGCCAACGAGGCGACTATGGACCGGTTGAAGCGCTTGCGGACAGACGGAAGCATCGTTGCTCCTCGGGTCGGCGGCGGAGCACCTCTGTGACGTCGCTGAACCTAAGAGGACTTTCGTCCGAAGTCAACGAAAGTGTGTACAACTCGGACGAAAGTTAGGCCTAATGGTCGCGCTGCACTTCGCGTGTCGGCTCCGGTCACCCTGAAGTACGTGATGGCCCCCTTCACTGCGCTAGACGCAAGGAAGGTGGCCTTCACGTAGTTGGGGAAAGTAGTGAAGGCCTCCATCGCTACTCTCAAGGTAGGCAAGGGGCCCTTCATGGCCCGGACCCTTCGCGATGGCGTGAGTGACGCGGGTACTGCGCCAGGCTCCGATAGAGTGAAACAGCGCGAGGGGAGGGCGTTTGACGACGGGATCGGGCGAGTCCCGGCTGCGGTCGGCCGTTCTCGCGCAGGCATGGGCGAGCGTCCCCGGGGTGGAGGTCCTGTCGTCGGCGGACGGTGGCCCGCTCACCCGGACGATCAAGAAGATCATCGACCCGCTGGTGATCCGGACGGCGGCGCGTCCCCGCCTCGGCCGTCCCGTGCTGGACCCGGCCGCCGCGGCGGAGCTGACGGAACTGCTGCTGGCCGACGCGGACAGGTTGCGCGCGACGGCCGCGTGGTTCACCCACCTGAAACGGCAGCGCCGCGCCCTGCGTATCACGGCGGGCAACGTCCAGGACGTGTGCTTCCCGCTGGCGTACGAGCTGGCGACCGGTTTCGGCGCACCGGGTCCGGACGCGACGGCGACGGCCGAGGCGGCGTTGCGCGAGCTGCACGGTGAGGGCGGCGTGGCGGGCGTCGATCAGCTCACCGGATATCTCGCGGATCCCCGGCTGTCGGCCGATCTGACCGCGGAACTGCGTCGCCGCTGGCACGCCGAGTCCGCCGCGCCGCAGGACATCACCGCGCTCCAGGCGTTCGTCGAAAGTCTTTCGGACACCACCTGGCGAGCCCTCGCCGATTCGGAGACCGGGCACGCCCTCGGGCTCGCGCTGCGAAGGCAGGGCGGGGCGAAAACCTTGCGCACGGCCGTGCAGGAGATCTCCGGGCTGCCCGTGCCGGACCTCGGCCTTCAGCGCGGGGACCGCACCGCCGTCCCACCGTTGAACCGGCGTGACGAAACCGGCGCCGAACTTCTCGAACGCAGCGTCGAACGGCGGGTCCGCGCGACCTTGCGCCGTCTTTCCCCGGACGAGCGGGGTCCCGTCGCCCACCTCGTCGACGACGAACTGGCCCGTGTCGCGGCCGGTTTCGGGCTCGGTCTTCCCGCGCTGGCGGCCTGTTTCGCACTCGGTGTCGTCCTCGCACCCGCGCTCCGGCCGCTCGACGGCGTCGCGCCCGCGGGTGTCCCTGAATTCGCGCGCCGGCTCAACGCCCAGGTCGCGCGGGAGGGTTACGTCCTGCACGCCCGCCGCGCCCTGGCCGGGGCCACGCCGCTCACCCCGCGGCCCGACGCCGAACTCCTGCGCGATCTGCGTGAGTTCGCCAAGCAGTTCCTCAGCAGGCTGTGGGTCCGGTTGCACGGGTTCGACGTCCGCGGCGATCTGCCCGCCGACGCCGCCGACGTCCGCGACCTCGTTACCGGCGTGGTCCGGTCGACCTCGCTGGACCTGCGGACGAAGGTGCGCCGCGCGCTCGTGGCCCGCCTGCCGGATCTGGAGGCCGTCTCGTGACGCATCCGGTGCACAGCCCCGTCGTCGCGGCGGACGGCGCTCTCATCCGCTTCGCCCTCGCGGACCTGCTCGGTGGCCGGGCGTCCTCGATGCGGATCGAACTCAGTGATCCCGGGGCCGCCGAACCGTGGCTGACCCGGCTCGTGGGTGCGGAAACCAGTCTCACCGTGCTCGGCCAGGGTCAGGCGGATCTCCCCGCGAGCCCGGAACTGGGCAGGCTCGCTTTGCTGCTTTGGCTGCGTCGCTGGTGGCCGGCGAGCCCGTCGCTCGGAGTCCCGTCGCTCGACCCGGCGTTGCTGGACCTCGAAACGGCGGTCGCGACGGCGGCGGTCGAGGATCTGGCAGAAGGCCTCCTCGACGCTTTCGAAGCTTCCCCCGCCGAGCTGTTCGACACGGCGATCGCGGACGACGCCCTCCTGGCCGCCGCGCCGCCGGTCGCCGCCGACGTCCGGGGGCTGTGCACCCGCCTCGCGGCCTGGTTCGACGAGCAGGACGACGTCGTGCGCGCCGAAGCGGCGGCGGAAGTGTTGGTGCGCCTGGAAACGGCGGCACCGGGCCAGCGTGCTTACGCGCTGGCCGCGGGCACCGAATCGGGCGTTCCCGGCGAAGGCGTCCTGGCGGGCGGACGCGCGAGCGTCGACTGGGCGCGGGTGCCACCAGGAGTCCTGGATGCCGCCGAGGGCACGGTGACCTGGCGGATCGTCACGGCCGCGGCCGCCACCCGGCTCGAAGTCGACGTCGCGGGGGCGTTCGCCGACGCGACTCTCACCGCTGTCGCGACCCATGACGGCGAACCGTTCGCGGAGATGCCCCTGGCACTCGGCGCCGGGCGGTTCACCGGGACGGCGGACCTGGACGACGCCGCGTCCCGTCTCGCGGCGAGCGTCCACAGTGGACGCATCGGGCTCGTCGTGGGCGTGGCCGCCGAAGGGGTCGTCGGGACCACGGCGGAGGACCGGGTGGCAGTGGTCGCGCTCGTGCGGGCTCGGCCGCCGGAAGACCGGACACTCGCCGAACGGGCGGCGGCCGCTTCCACCGAAGAGGAGTTCTGACGTGCTCGTCGGCATGCCGCCGCCCCAGACCCCGCCGGACCGCCCGCTCCCGCCCGAACTGAGCCCCGCGACCTCGCATGGCTACAACTGCCGTTGTGTCGCAAGGCATTTCGAGCTCGACCCGGCTCCGTACGGCGAGGTGCCCGCGTGCTCGCTGTCCGAACGCCAGTACCGCAAGCTGCTCATGGAAGCCGCCAAGGTCCAGGACCAGGCCAAGCAGCTCGCCGCGCTGCGGAACGTCGCCGGAGCGCACCGGAAGTACGCCCGGATGCGGGAGATCGCGCAGAAACTCGACCGGACCGACCTCGACCTCGCCGCGGTCAGCGATCTGGCCCACGTCTGCTACTCCGCAGGGGATCTGCGCAACGCAAGGCAATGCGCGGAGGCCGTGCTCCAGGTCTTCAAGGTGAGCGCCGCCGCCATCGTCCACTTCGGACAGTACGCCGAAGCGCGGATGATCGAAGGCTCCCGGGAGGTCGCGGAGCGCGTGCTCATCTCCCTGGCCACGGAGGCGGGTGACGTCGCCGAGGCACGTGAGCTGATCGCCGGGCAGCGCCGCCGGGCCGCGTTCCGCAGGGAAGCGGGGCCGGAACAGTATCCGCCCGAACTGCTGGACGTCCACGGTTCCGACGAGATGGAACTGCGGATCTTCGACGTGCGCGTCCAGATCGCGGCCGGGGATCTGGCGGGTGCGCGGGTCGCGCTCGAAGAGATCCTGGCGGCGCTGGAGGCCATGGCGGAGATCGACGAGATCCGCGATCGGGCCATCCAGCAGCAGGCCATGGCCAGGGCCGAACGCGCCAGGATCCGCCAGGCGGGCGGTGAGGACGCGGACGCGCGGGCCGACCTGCTGAGGCTGAGCGCTCAGCACGCGGGCGCCCCGGTGGCCGCGAAGGCCGACATCGGGTTGGCGGAGGCCCGGGCGCTGGCTGGCGATTTCCCCGGCGCGGTCGCCGCGATCGTCGCCGCCCGTGACGAACTCGCCGCGGCGGGCCTGACCGGCGACGTCGCGGAGGCGAGCCACGCACTGGGCACATTGCTGCTGTACACGGGCGACGTCGCGCAGGCGAAGGAACAGTTCGAGCACGCGAAAACGATCCGGACGGCCAACGGTGACGTCCCCGGCCTACGGCTCGTCGACACGGCACTGGCCCGCTGCGCGGCGGCGGAAGGCGACTGGGCGACGGCCGACGAATACGCGACTCGCGCCAGGAAATCGGCGCGGGAGTCGGGGGACTGGTCGGATCATCTGCACACGGATTTCGTGGCGGCCACGATCGGGTTCGCCCGCGGCGAAGACCTGCGGGCGGTGCTGGATCTGGTGCTCCCGCTGACGCTCGCGGCGGCGGAGTACCGGTTCGAGTTCGTCTCGCCACAGGCACGCACGGCCTGGGCGCGGGACATCGCGGCTCCGACGATGGGGCTGGCGCTGGCGTTGCTGACCCAGTTGAGGGAGCCGAGGCTGGCGGCCGAGCTGATCGAGCGCACCTGCGCCGTCGGCGCGTACACGGGGGTCGAGGGGCCGTCGCTCGACCTGACCGGGACACTGCCGACCCTCGAAGTGCTCCCGTCCACTGAGGACGATCGTCTTCCCTTGGCGGCACTGGGTTCTGTCACGTCGTCCCTCCCGCTCCGGCTCGCTCCGCCGCCCGCCCTGCGCTGGTCGCCGTCCTCGCCCATGGAGCTGGATCGGTGGCATCACCTGGCCGGCGAGCGGTATCGCCTGCCGGGGCTCGCCGCCGAAACCGTCGAGACCTGGCCCGCCGACCGGCCCGGACGTGAAACCTTCCTCCTGCGTTACGCCGACGCCGGGCACACCTTCCTCACCTGGCGGACCACCGAAGACCTCGACACCGTCCACACCCATCCGATCGAGTTCGCCTTGGTCGGGACGGCCCGCGAGTACCTGGACGCCGCCTCCCCGACACCGCACGAAGGCGAGAGCGTGGCCGACGCCGTCCGGCGCTCACTGGGCGAAGAGGCCTTCGGCAGCTTCGCCGGTGAGCAACGCCTGGCCCGCGTCCTCGCCTTCAATCTTCTGCCCGCCGACCTGGTCGGGCGGCTCCGGCGTTCCGCGGCCGAGGGAAACCGCCCACTCCTGCGGATCCAGCCGTCCCCGAGCCTCGCCGGTGTCCCGTGGGGGCTGCTGGCGCTGCCCGACCGGCGGGCCGACCACGTCCTCGACATCAGTGAACTCGGCGCCTGTTTCGACAGCGACGAGCGCGTCCTCGACGTCGCCGACGTCTCACTGCTCGCCCCGGCCGGGATCCCGCGCCGTCCGCCCGCCGCCGACGGCCCGCCGGTCTACCTGCTCGATCCGCGGATCCCCGGTCAGAGTGCCTTCGGCGAGCTGGGTTCCGTGCTCGGCAAGCAGGACGCGACGTCGCCGCTGATCCGCCATCTGGACGCGCGGCTCGCCGAAGGCCCGGTCCTCCCGGAGGTCACGCGCGGGCTCGATCTGGTCCGCCGCACCGACACCGACCGCCGTCTGCTCGCCGAACTCCTGTCACGGCCCTGTTCACGGCTGGTGTTCGTGGGACACGTCAGCCGCGTGCGCGACGAGTACGGCGCGCAGACCGCGCTGCACCTGTCCTGTTCGGCCGACCTCCCCGGATCGGCCGCACCGATCGGACCGCACCGGCCGTACACCGCCGCCGACCTGGCACTGTCCGAAGTGGACACCATGCCCGCGCGGGTCGCGCTGATCGGCTGCGCCAGCGCGAGCGATTTCGGCCTGGCCGAACCGTTCGGCGTACTCCTCGCCGCCGTCGCGGCCGGAGCGGGGCTGGTCGCGGCCACGGTCTGGGCCCTGCCGACGTCGGCCGCCGTGCCCGGTTCGGACCCGATGTCGGAACTGGTCATCGCCGTCGACACCGCACTCGCCGGTGAGGATCCGGTCACCGAGCTGAACGCCTGGCAGCGGTCCCGGCTCGCCCGCTGGCGCGAGAAGCCCGAACCTGCGAACTCTCCGGTCTTCTGGGCGCCTCTGACCTGCCTCGACGCGACCGACGACGGGAAAACCTGGGTTCGGTAGCGGTCCGCCCCGCCGAAGCTGTGTCCATCGAGAACGACACAGCGAAAGGCGGGACCCGATGTTCAAGAAGATCCGCGACAAGATCAACGACGCGACGCAGCAGGGCATGGCGCGGGGCGAGCAGGACTTCCAGCGGCACGCGGAGCAGTTCCGGCAGGCGGCCGCCGCGCAGGGGCACGACATCACCCCGCAGCTGCCGACCCCGCAGCTGGCCGCGCAGGCGTTCCGGAACATGAACGCGGACCCGGACATGGCGGCGTTCCTGGCGCTGCCGATGGACGAGCAGTTGCGCCAGCAGCAGGAACTCCAGGCCTACGGCACCGAACTGCGGCGGCTCTACGACACCTGCGAGCCCGCCACCCTCGTGGTCCGCGGACTGGAGCCGACCGGCCGGAGGATCGCCGGGCAGGCGCAGTACACCGCGACGCTCGAGGTCATCCGCGCCGACGGCACCACCTATCAGACGGTGGCCCAGCTGATCACGCCGCTGGCGACGATCCAGCAGTACGCGCCCGGCACCCGTCACGAAGCCCGCGTCGACCCCGCCGACCCGGCGAAGGTCGCCGTGTTCGGCCCGATCGGTTAGGCGGCTGAGATGTTCGGATCCTTCGAGTTCGGCCTGCCGGGAGATCCCCGGCAGGCCCGCCGTCCCGGCCTGCGCCTGTGGCTGCTCGGCGTGCCCACGACGCTCGCCTGGGCGGTCGCGGGCTGGTCGGGCTCCCTCGGGCTGCTGGACGGCTTCCGGCTGATGTCGCTCAACCGCGTCGACGCGTGGGGGGCCGACGCGGGCCCGGCGGTTTCGCTCGTCCTGCTCTTCAGTATCTCGATCACGGTCGCCTCGTCGCTCGGGTTCGCGATGCTGTGGGGCGGCGGGATGTCACTGCGCGGGATGGGCATCGGCTTCCGGGCGAGCAGCCTGGCCGCGTCCCTCGGGGTGGCGCTGGGCAGCGGCGCCGCGATTCCCTCGTGGACACCGCCCGAGTCGGTGGGACAACGGCTGCCGTTCGGCGGCGGCGCGGCCGAACCGTGGACCGACGTCGACTGGGTCGTCTACTACGAACCGTATCTCGTGCCGGCGGTGGCCGGGGTGACCGCGCTGGTGATGGTCATGGTGCTGGGGCGGGCGTTCGTCACCAAGGTGGAGGCGGACGACCGCGCGCAGGCGCTGGCCCAGTCCGGGCTCCAGGTGATCGGGCAGGTCATCGGTGTCGAGTTCACGAACGTCTGGGTGATGGGGAATCCGAGGTTCACCGTGCAGGTCCGGTACCCGACGGACACCGGGGAGCGGACGGTCATCACGACGATGATCACGTCGCCGTTGCAGGCCCCGTCCCGCGGTTCGACGGTGAAGGTCACCTACGACCCGAGCAATCCCGACTCGGTCCAGGTCGATCCGGACCCCGCCGATCGGGCCGCGGGCGGGAACCTCGGTGCCTTCCTGCCCCCGATGTTTTGACCGCCCTCTACACTCCCGCGGATGGACGAACAGACGGCAGAGGTGTCCACCTCTCAAGCGGTCCGCAAAGCGATGATCCGGCTGGTCCCGTTCCTCGGGCTGCTCTATCTGCTCAACTATCTCGACCGGGTCAACGTCGGGTTCGCGGCGCTCACGATGAACGCCGACCTCGGCATCAGCTCGGCCGCCTACGGGCTCGGCGCCGGCCTGTTCTTCGTCGGGTACTTCTTCTTCGAGGTACCCAGCAACGTCATCCTGCACAAGGTCGGCGCCCGTATCTGGATCGCGCGGATCATGGTCACCTGGGGCATCGTCGCCTCGGCCACCGCGTTCATCCAGGGCGAGGTCAGCTTCTACATCGTCCGGGTGCTGCTCGGTATCGCCGAGGCCGGGTTCTTCCCCGGCATCATCCTGTACCTGACCTACTGGTTCCCGCGTAAGCAACGAGCCAAGATCGTCGCGCTGTTCTTCCTCGCGGTGCCGCTCTCGTCGGTCATCGGCAGCCCGGTTTCCGCCCTGCTCATCCAGAACGGCGAAGGCATCCTCGGCTTCGACGCGGGCTGGCGCTTCATGTTCTTCGCCGAAGGAGTGCCTTCGATCCTGCTCGGCGTGGCCGTGTTCTTCCTGCTGCCGAACCGGCCGAAGGACGCGAAGTGGCTGACTCCGGTGCAGCGCACGTCTTTGCAGTCGGCCATCGACGCGGAAGACACCCGCGAGGTCGGCAAGGAGGTGAGCACGCGATCGGCACTGACCGATCCGCGCGTGCTCGCGCTGAGCGCCGTCTACTTCGGAATCATCTTCGGCCTCTACGTGCTCGCGTTCTTCCTCCCACAGGTGATCAAGGGCTTCCAGCAGCAGTTCCAGACCACCTACACCGTCGTGGAGATCGGGCTCATCACGGCGATTCCCTACGCCGTGGCCGCCGTGGCGATGGTGCTGTGGGCGCGCCATTCCGACCGCACCGGCGAACGGGCGGGGCACGTCGCCATCGCCGCGTTCGTCGGCTCGGTCTCGATCGCCGTCGCGCTGTACCTGGGTTCGCCACTGCTGGTGATGATCGCGGTCACCCTCTGTGCGATCGGCGTGTTCACCGCGATCCCGGTGTTCTGGCAGCTGCCCAACGCCTTCCTCACCGGCGTCGGCGCCGCCGCCGGGATCGGCCTGATCAACTCGTTCGGCAACCTGTCGGGCTTCGTCGGTCCCTATCTCACCGGCTGGCTGCAGGGCCTGACCGGCAGCTTCCGTGCCGGGATGTGGGCCGTCGCGTTCTTCATGGCGATGGCGGGGTTCATCGCGTTGTCCTTCCGCCGCAAGGAGCAGAACGCGATCAAGTGAGGTGGTCGAAGTCGCCGCTGACCCACCGGATGTGGGTCTCGGCGCTTCGGTGCACGACGGCGCGCGCGTCACGGTCGATGGTGTCGCCACCGAGGGTGTAGAGCCGGTCGTAGGAGAAGTCGTCGAGCCGGTCGACGATCCGGCGAACCACGGCGGCGGACATCGGGATGTGCTTGGGGAAGTTCCGCTGGAACGACACCCAGTTCGGCGCGAGTCCGCCGGTGATCGTGTCGCCGGCCAGGATGCTGCCGTCCGGCGTCCTGGCCACGGCGCTGCCCCGCATGTGCCCGCCGAGCCGGACGAGTTCGAGGCCCGGCAAGGGTTCGGCGTGCTCGTCCCAGAACTCGAACGCCGGATCGGGCGCGGGCAGCCACTCGCGGTTGCGTTCGTTGACCAGTACCGGGACCCCGCCGAGAGCGCGGCTCCAGCCGAGCTGGGCGCCGAACATGTGCGGGTGGCTGGTGGCGATCGCGGTGACGTCACCGAGGCCGCGCACGAGGTCGAGCACTTCGGTGTCCAACCAGGACGGCGGGTCCCAGAGCAGGGCGCCCGCCGGGGTCACCGCGACGAACGACCAATGCCCGATCGCGAAATGCGGCTCCCGCTTGATGCTGTGCAGGCCGCGGCCGTGATCGCGATGCAAGGTCTTGTGCGGCGCGGAGATCAGTTCCTCGTGTGTCCACCAGCGTCCGGTGTGCGCGCCGAGGTCACCGGCTTCCTCGATGCCGACCTCACCACGGTCGAGAACGCATCGGGGCGGCTCCGGGGTGGCGGGATGTTCGATACCGCACCTGTCGCAAATCCACATGATCGACAGCGTGCAACCTCCAGCGCGCTGGAGGTCAAGACGCGTCTTTCCCCCGGCTCGGCGAGCCGGGGGAAGACGGGTGATCAGCTGACGGTCGTCTTGCCGAGGACGGCGTCCTGGTCGGGCGGGTCGAGCGCGAGCTGGACGTCGAACTCACCGAGCGAGCTGTCGGTGATGATGTGCGAGGTCGCCGCGGGGTCCACGCTGCTGGTCGCCTCACCGGCGGGGGTCCCCGCCGGGATGGTGAAGTCGACCTGGCCGGACGCGGTGAACTTCAGCGGCCCTTCGGCGGGCACCTCGGTGTCCGGGATGGGCAGCTCGATGGGGATCGCCACCTTCTGGTCGCCGAGCGCGACGTTGACCTTCGAAGTGATCGTGCCGGAAAGCTTCTTGGCGCCGACCAGCCGGAGTCCGTCGCCCGCGGCCTGCCCGGAATCGACGTCGAGGGTGAACGGCACCGAAATCGGTGTTCCGGCCTGGGCGGTCGCCGGGATTTCCGCCTTGACGACCACGGCCACCTGCTGGTCGCCGATGATGGGGAAGCCGCCCTTGTACGTGAGATTCTTTTCGACGGCGGCCGCGGTTCCCGCCGCGGTGAGCATTACCGTTCCGGCGACCGCGGCCGCGATCCCGGCCGCGCAGAACCGGCGAACACCCTTCCGTACGAGGGTTTCCGTCATGTCAGGTCCTTTCGTCGTTGAATGGGCTCGCCGCCGAATGTAGGTGGAAAGTCACCAACGAGGAAAGGGAAAGATCTCGCGCATTTTCTTTACGCGCCGTTCTTGTCACGTGTATGCGGAATGGTGCGAACGTTAATTGTCACGCGAAAGCGCAAAGGGGAAATGAGGTGGCGATTCTTGTCACCCCGGTGACAGGTGCTCCGGTCGGGGGGTGACCGACTATGGTCATGATCGTGACCGACCGACCCGAGCCATGGCACCTCCGGACCCGCAAGTTCCTGCGGGCGACGGACCAGCGTGGCGAACTGGTGCGCGGCGCGCGGTTCCTCCGCAAGCTCGTCCCGGGGGAAGACGCGCCCGGTGACCCGCTGGCGCCGTCGACCGGCCGTTCGTCGGACAGACTCGCCCGGCTGCTCACCGAGGCGGGAGCCGATCGCCCCAGCGCCTCCCGTGAGCTGGGGCTGGCCGCGGTGCAGGCCTGGCAGGCCGTCCGCCGGTCCGGGAACCAGCCGTTGGCCGCGAACGGCATTACGGTGCTGTTCACCGACCTCGTCGGCTTCTCGACCTGGGCGTTGCACGCCGGCGACGACCGCGTCCTCGAGCTGCTCCGCGCGGTCGCCGACGTCACCGAGTCGATCGTCACCGGGCACCGGGGGAGCGTCGTCAAGGGGCTCGGCGACGGCGTTATGGCCGTGTTCGCCGACCCGGGCGAGGCGGTGAACGCCGCCTACGAGACGTGTTCCGCCGTGAGCGTGATCAAGGCGGAGGGCTACCTGCCGCACCTGCGGGCGGGCCTGCATCGGGGCAACCCACAGCGGGTCGGCAACGACTACCTCGGCGTCGACGTGAACATCGCCGCCCGGATCATGGCGGCCGCGGACGGCGACGAGGTGCTGGCCAGCGGAAGCGTGGTGGAAGAACTCGACGCGGACGCCGTCATCGTGCGCCCGCGCCGGAACTTCCGTGCCAAGGGGACCCCGAAGGATCTCCAGGTCTACCGCGTCGTACCTCGCTATTCGGCTACTTAGGCATGTCCGACGGCTGCGAATCCAGCCCCGCCCGGGGCTTCGACCAGCCACCGCGCGTGAAGTCCGGCACCGCGACCGGTTTCCCGCCGCGGGCCAGCGAGACCACGCTCAGCGGTACGGGCGAGCACCAGGCCGCGGAGTCGTAGACGTCGATGTCGGGTACCAGCCCGGCGCGCATCTGCTGCACGATCCGCCATTGCAGTACGTAGTCCATGCCGCCGTGACCGCCGAGGTTCGGGTCGTCCTTGAGCTTCTTCCAGAGCCAGTGATCGTGGCGGTCGCGGTACGGCCCGAAGTCCTTCCACGCGTGACCGCTGTGGTCGGGCTCCACGTAGATACGCGCGGGGTAGTCCTCCACGATGCCGCGGCTGCCCGCGAGACTGTTGATGCGGCTGTACGGACGCGGCGAGCTGACGTCGTGCTCGGCGCGGATGATCCGCCCCTGCTCGGTCTCGATCAGGCAGCTGACCAGGTCACCGTTGATGTAGGTCTCTTTCCACGACGGGTGACCCGGCGGCATGTGCCGCTTCCGGTAGTCGGCGAGCCCCTTCGGCTCGGTCGCCGTGGCGCGCAGCGTGGCGAACCGGTCGCCGCGGTTGACGTCCATGCAGGCCGCGATCGGGGCGAGCCCGTGCATCGGATAGAAACTCGCGGTGCTGCGGGTGTGCCACTTGCGGCGCCACGCGTCGGTGTAATACGTGTCGGAGAACAGCAGTTCGCGCAGGTCGTGCAGGTAGCCGCCGTGCCCGTTGGTGACCTCGCCGAAGACGCCCTCGTGCGCCATCTTGAGGATGGCCAGTTCGTTGCGGCCGTAGCTGCAGTTCTCGGCGAGGAACAGGTGCTTGCGGGTCTGCTCGCTGGTGTTGACGAGGTCCCACAGCTGGTCGAGCTCGGTGGCGATGGGCAGCTCGATCCCGACATGCTTGCCAGAGACCAGCGCGGCCTTGCCCTGGGGGTAGTGGAACTCCCACGGCGTCGCGATGTAGACGAGGTCGATGTCGGTGCGGGAGAGCATCTTCTTGTAGGCGTCGGCGGATCCGCCGTACTCGGCAGGCCGCGGTCGCCCGTCGGCGGCGAGCTTGTCCGCCGCGGCCTTCGCCCGCTCGGCGCGGATGTCGCAGACCGCGGTGACCACCGCGCCCGGTACGGCGCTCCACCCGCCGATCATGGACATCCCGCGGTTCCCGAGCCCGATGAGCCCGATCCGGACGGTCTGGTGCCGCTCGAACGGCACCCCGATCATGCTGCGCTGACCAGGACGGCGAGGTGAACTTTCCGCACCGGTGGTCTCTGCGGCGTCGGCGCTCACCGGGATCGCGGCGAGCGCTCCGGCGGCGAGCGCGCCACCGAACAGGGTCCGCCGGGAAACAGAGGGCAGGTCGGCCATGAAGAACACTCCTTCGTGTCGCCTTCGGTGCCCAGACTGTGTCCAATCGCCGCCAGATATGTCAAGAGATGCGTCAAAGTGAGCAGTAAACTGCACTAATGCGCAGTTTGACTGTGTGGAATCGGATGTTTCGCGCAACCCGGGTGCGCGTACGCACCCGGGTCACGCGCGGGGTCAGCGGCGGATCAGCACCTGGTCGATCGACTTGCGCACGAGGTTCGGCACCACGCAGTCGTCCGCCGGGTAACCGACCGGAATGACGGCGAACGCCTTCTCGTTCTGCGGCCGCTCCAGAAGCTCGCCGAGGAACCGCATCGGCGACGGCGTGTGCGTCAGCGCGGCCAGCCCGGACAGGTGCAACGCCGTGAGCAGCATCCCGACCGCGATGCCCACCGACTCGTCGACGTAGTAGTGCTTGTGCTTGGTGCCGTCCTCGTCGAGGAAGTAGCGCTGCTGGAAGACCACGATGAGGTACGGGGCGTCGGTGAGGTGGGTCTTGACGGCGTCGGTGCCCAGTGGCCGCAAGGCGGACAGCCACTCCTCGCCGAGCCTGCCCTCGTAGGAGACGCGTTCCTCCTCCTCGGCGGCCTCGCGGATCCGCTGTTTGGTCGCGGGGTCCTTGATGAGGGCGAAGGTCCACGGCTGCTGATGCGCGCCACTGGGCGCGGTGGAGGCCACCGCGATGGCGTCCACCAGCACCTGCTCGGGCACCGGGTCGGTGGAGAACATCCGCACGGTGCGGCGGGTGTCCATGCGGCGGCGCAGATCGGCGGCGGTGGCCAGCGATTCGTCCGCGGACATGCGGGCGGGGTGGTAGGGCACCGGCTCGAAGGGGTCGCCGTAGGTCGGGGTCCACTGTGCTGCGGTCATGATCCCGATTGTGATGGTGGACAGGGCTTTCCGGAAGCCTTGTAGTGCTCAGTACCGTTTCTTCGGGCGTTGGAACCAGTCTGCGGCGCGCTCGGCCAGCTCGGCGGGCGAGGCCTCGTTCGTCAGCCAGGACAAACCGTCCGCCTCGCCGACGTCGATCAGAGCCACCTCGGCCCGTACGCCGTCGTCCCAGTTCAGGCAAGCCGGGCTCCAGCCGCCGCGGATACCGCGCTTGTCGAAGTCCAGCCGTAAGGTGTCGCAAATGCTGCCCTCGTAGAGGATGTCCAGTGAGACCAGGAGCCAGGGAGTCCCGTCTTCGTCTTCGTGCAGCCAGTAGTCGAGCTCGGGTACGAGTGAGTCGAGCTCTCGCATGAAGGCGACCTCGTCGGGGGTGGGCCGGCGATCGCTGGTGCCGCCCCAATCGATCTCGATCGCGTCCACCTCGGCCGTCCTCCTTTTCGCCCATCTTTCCGTTCCGTCGCATCAGTCCCGCTGCGCGATCGTCGCAGGAGGAATGCCTTGAGGCCACTCAATTTGACACTATGTCCCTAGAGTTATGCCGCCATCTGTCTGGGTAGACGGCCGCCGATCGGGCCATACATCGCCCGGCCGGCATAGACGGCATGGCCCGGATACCCGGACCAAACACCTAACGGTAGCCGAAACGGAAAGATAGGTACCTTCTACGCGACTTTCGGAGGTGTCCGATTTCCTTTGCCGCGTAACAGAATCGGCCGATCCTTCCCTCGGTACGCGGCAGTGTCCCTCGCCGCAGAAATGAGTCGGAACCATGCGACTGCGCTCATTCGCCCTTATCGCCGGCACCGCCTTCGCGGCGATGCTCGGCGTGACCGCCCCCGTGGCGTCCGCCGCGGAACCGTCCTCCGATGTCCAGCCGATGATCATCGGCGGCCAGAACGCGTCGAGCGGCCCCTGGGCAGCCAGACTCTTCGCCAACGGCCGGCAAACGTGTACCTCGACGATCATCGCGCCGCAGTACATCCTGACCGCGAAGCACTGCGTGGCCAGCGCCGGCACGTTCACCTTCCGGATCGGCAGCCTCGACCAGCAGAGCGGCGGCACCATGGCCACCGGCTCGACCGTGACCCGCCATGCCAGCGCGGACCTCGCGATCGTGAAGCTCACCGCGCCGGTGACGGCCACGTACTCGCCGCTGGGCACCACCGCCAACGTCTCCGTCGGCCAGACCGTGCAGGTCTACGGCTGGGGCGCGACCAGCCAGTGCGGCTCGGAGATCAACTGCCAGTCGCGCTACCTGAAGGTCGCCAACGTCCGGGTCACCTCGGTCGCGTGCCGTGACTACAACGGCGGCATCGCGGTGTGCGCGAGCCGCGGCGACGGCATCACCGCCGGTGGAGACTCGGGTGGCCCGATGTTCGCCTCCGGCCGTCAGGTCGGCGTCGCGTCGACCAGTGACCGCCAGACGACCACGGCGTACACGAACATCACGCGGTACCGGCCCTGGATTCAGCAGATCGCCGGCGTCTGATCCTTTGGTGTGAGCGGAGCCCTTCTCGGCGGTTGCCGGGGAGGGCTCCGGATTTTGCTGTATCGCGGCTCTTGTTGGCTAGCTTGACGTGTTCTGGTGCGTCGGGGTTCTGTTGCTGCTGACCAACGTTATGGCTGGGCGATAGGAACACGACTGGTTCCCACCTCAAGCCCGGACCTCTGGGTGATCGCGACGAACTACGAAATTCGAAGCCGTCTCGTAGACGAACGTCTGGTTCTTCCCCTGGCTCAGCCGCCGACGCGCTAGAGTCTGCTCGTTCGTCACCATGAGTCTGGGGGCTTTGATGAATCTTCGTTTGTTGTCGACCGTGGGCAGTGCGCTCGTGGCGACCACTCTTTTCGCCGCGCCCGCGTCGGCGGATGCCGCGGTCACCGATCTCGGCTTCCTGCCTGGAGCGGACCGGGGCATCGCGTCGGCTGTCAATGCCGCCGGTACGGCCGTGGGGTCGGCTGGTAGTGAGTTCAGCTGGCAGCACGCGGCGAGATGGAACACCGACGGCACGATCACCGATCTCGGGACGTTGCCGGGGGGTACCGTGAGCGGTGCCAGAGGTATCAACGATGCCGGTGTGGTCGTCGGCTCGTCCTCGTCGGATGCTGACAATCTCCAGCACCCGGTCGCCTGGGGCCCGAATGGCGCGATCACCGCCCTCGGCCTGCCGCCGGGTTACGGCGACAGCTGGGCGGAAGACGTCAACAACGCCGGTGTGATCATCGGATACGGGTTCAACGGATCCGCCGGTTTCACCCGCGGCCTGCGTTGGGACGCCACCGGCGGGTTCAGTGAGCTTCCGCCCCTGCCGGGGGGATACACGACGAGCATGGGAGCCGCGGTCGGCGCGGACGGCACGGTCGTCGGCACCTCGATGGGAGGCGGTCTGCGGGTCCGCGCCACTCGCTGGAACCCCGACGGCACGGTCACTGACCTGGGAACCTTGCCTGGTGGAATCGACAGCCGCGCCAACGGCATCAACGCCCTCGGGCAGGTTGTCGGCTACGCCCGCGGTGCGGACGCGATCCAACACGCGGTCCGGTGGAACACCGACGGCACCATCGCCGTCATCGGCTCCACGGTGAGCTGGGCCAACGACATCAACGACGAGGGCGTCGTCGTCGGTGTGTCACAAAGCCCATCCGGTACCTACCAGCCGGTTGCCTGGAACTCGGATGGAAGCACGATCAGTCTCGCCGTACTCCCCAGCGACGAAACCGGTGCCGCTTGGGCAATCAATGGTTCCGGTACGGCGGTGGGTCAGAGCGGCAATCAGTACCACCCGGTCAGGTGGAGTGGACTCGGCTGACCGCGCGCAGAGAAGCGAAGCAGCTCCTAAGCCACGGGCCGCTGATTCGCGGGAGATGACGATGCCATCGGCTCACCAGTGAGTTCTGTCGTTCCTTGAGAGCTCACTGGTGAGGACCTCGCCTTGGCCGAAGGCGGGGTCCAAGCGGGACATCTGTAACGACATTCATCGGTTCGCATCGGGAAGGACGAGGGGTTCGAAGCCCCCGAGGCGTAAGTCAGCCCGCTCTCGTAAGCGATGATCGCCAGCTGGGCTCGATCACGTGTCTGCAGTTTCGACAGCGTTCCTGTCGTTCTTCGCCGCTAGAGCCATCCTCGGTGACCGGCCGCGGCCCTTCAACCCATGGGATTCGGTGGGTGATGCCATCCCGTCCGTGGCGGCGACCGGTGTCGCCGTGGTCGTCGCCGCTCTCGTCGCACTGGGGCTCGGACTGCTCCTGCGCTCGACGACCAGAACTCTGGTCACCCTCGGCGCTGTGCTGCTGGTGATCCCGATTTTCGCGCACTTTCTCCCGTCATCGCTCGGAGAACGTGTCGCCTCGTTCATGCCGTCGAATCTGCCGCCACAGCTGGCAGGGACGAACGACGCATACGTTCTTTCGCCGATCGGGGCGGCGCTGGTGCTGATCGCCGGATTGGCCGCTTTCAAACGTCGCGATGCTTGAAGCGTGCCCGGTGGTTGGCCACGTTGACGCGGTTCCCGCACAACCCCGGCATGCAATAGCGACGCCGCCCGGGCCGCGTAGTGTCGATGAACGCGCCGCGGCAAGTAGGGGCGCCACACGCACGAAACCTTTCGGCGCCGAGAGTCTGGACGACACCGAGGATCCCGATGCCGCAGATCAGGGACAGCGTGTCGGTGACCGTCGCGCCCGGTTGTGGCGATACGGCCCATCGCGAGCTGTCGCCGTGAAGGGTCACGTGGCCGGCCGTCGAGGTGAGCGCAGACGCTCCGGAGATTAGGTGTGCTCGGTCCGGCTGATCGATCAGTTCCCGCACCGTGGCGCGCAGCCGATGGACGGCCCGCAGTTCGCCGGGCCGGGTGGGGGCGGGCAGAGAGTGAAGGTCGGCGAAGGCGGCCAGATCGGGCAGGTGTTCTTCGCCGTGCCAGACCTCAGGAGAGGTGAGGACCAGCTCAGTAGCGATGCCCGCCGCCCAGACGTAATTGTCTAACGCTACTTGCATCCCTTACCAGCCTCTCGTACGTTCGCGGTTAACCGTTACTTTAACCCTTACCGGGAGGTTGTCCGTGGAGATCGACGCCTTGGTGTTCGACATACTCGGCACGCTCGTCGATGAACCGGCCGGGATCCGCGCGGCCATCCGGGAAGCCCAGCCGGATGCTGACGCGTACGAGCTGGTCGAACGATGGCTTGCCCATCTCGAAACCGAGCAGCGGCGCATCGTCGCAGGGGAGAGGCCGTACGCCGCGAGCGATGTCCTCGACCGCGAAGCCGCCGAAACGGATACGCTCGCGAAGGCGGGCCGCAGGATGCCGCCCTGGTCCGACACCGTCGAAGGGCTTGCCCGGCTCGCTGAGCACTACCCTCTGATCGGGCTCTCCAACGCCAGCCGGACGACCCTGCTCCGGATGAACGCCCACGCGGGCCTCCGCTGGCATCAAGCGCTCTCCGCCGAAGAAGCACAGTCCTACAAGCCGGACCCGGCCGTCTACGAACTGGCCGTCAAGGTATCCGGCGCCCCGCCGGAGCGGCTGCTGATGGTCGCCGCCCACGCGTGGGATCTGCGGGGCGCGCAGAGCGTCGGTTTGCGGACCGCCTATGTCGCCAGGCCCGTCGGGGACCCTCCGTCGGAGACCGATCGCTTCGACTTCTACGCCGACGACCTCCTCGATCTGGCCGCTCAGCTCGGCGAACGGCACGCTTGATCAGAACTGTCGGTGCCTCCCGCTAGGTTCATCCCAGTCCCCACCGAGGCACCCCCGCAAGGAGAAGATGCGTTGTCAGACTGGGAAAGAGCGAGCACGGCACGGGTGTTGGCACCCGCTCGCCCGCGCAAGCTCGCGAAGGTCCCGTTCGTCGAACTGGCCGACGGACGGGTGCAGGGCGTGGTGTCCAGCGGATCGGACATCGGGCGGGTGTACGTCTCGTCGGTCGCGGCGAGTACGTACGAATTCGCCTGCAGTACCAACAACAACCGGCCCTGTGGCGGGGTGCGGGGAATGTTCTGTAATCACATCCTCGCCTTGCTCAACGAAGCCACCCTTCAATACGGCGCCGAGCGCGTCGCGCGCTATTTGCGTGTGGAGCCTGACGAATTGACCGCGCAAGCCATCTCGCAGACCATGAGCGCGACCCGGCCGTCCCAGGGGGACAACACCGCCGCCGCGTCCGTGTTCAGCCAGTTCCTGCGGCACTTGGCGTACCTGGAATTCGAGCCGTCGACGGCGCCCGTGCCGGAACTCCAGTGGTTCCCGCCGACCAGGGCGGTGGTGTGATGCGCACCGATCTGCTCACCGACCCCATCGCCGGTCTCGACGAGGCGTTGGCGACCGTCGACGCCTTCGATCAGGTTCTTGTCGCCGGACTGCTTCGCCCTCAGCGGATCGCCGGATTGACCGAGCTGGCGGACGCCGTCGCCGGATCACCGCTGGCGGCGCGGGTCACCGAGGCTGCCGAGAAGACAGCGGCCGGTGCGGCGGGGGAGGAACACTTCGTTTCCCTTGCTGCGGCGCGGATCGCGGTGTTCGGCTCGGTGCATGACGCACTCGTCGCCCGGGTGGCCGAGGCGACCGGCCGAACGTCCGATGAGGACACCGTCCCGGGCACGGCCGGTGCCGAGTCGCCGAATTTGCTGGCCGCGGCTCGTTCCTGGCTGTCGGACCTTGCCCGGGCAGGCTGGCAGGGGATCGACCACGATCTGGTCTCGGCCTCGGCGCCGGTGATCTCCGCACTGCTCGCGGAAGCGGGCCTTCGACGGCTGGCCCTCCTGCTCGATGGCTTCGCGGCCGAGCTTGCGGCGTCCTGTCCCGGTGCGGCGCTGGATCGCATCCCTGTCCGGCGCTGGGGTGACCTGTGGTCGCGCGGGATGCTGCTGACCGTGCCCGGCGTGGTGGCGACGCCTGCGATCGGGACCGTCACCGGCCGTCTGCTCCCGCTCGGGGTGGACCTGCTGGAGCACTCGACGGCCGCGCAGGCCCAGGTCCATGGGGTGGTCGAACCGGAGGACGGCACCGCGCCACGCCTCGTCCGCGCGAGCGTGACCGTGCCGAAGCCGGACACGATCATCGGAGCCGGGATCTGGCAGTTGCTGCGCCCGCATCTGTCCCTGCTCGCGGCGGCAGGCGAGGGGCGCTCGATGGACCTCGTCGACATGCCGGTGACCGCGGAGGGCGACCTTCTCTGGCAGGACGAGTTCGCCCGTCTTGGCGAGCCCGCGGACGCTTTCGCCACCGCGCGTGTCATCCTGCCGAAGGTCGTCATGCCGTCGGTCGCCGCACTGGACCGGCATCCGGCGCGTATCGCCGTCCCCGTCTTCCTGGAGGGCTACAGCACTGAAGGCGACGAGGACGCGCTCTCGTTCACGTTCGCGGGGAACCACCTCGCCGTCGAGACCGATCGCATCCCTGCCGCCGGTCCGCTGACCCCGAAGGCGGTCGCGGGATCGAGCGCGTGCATCGGCCTGATCCGGTGGGATGACGGCGGCTTCCGGCTCCAGCCGCTCGCGGTGGAGACCACCGTGCGCAAGAAGACCACGGCCGTCCACGCCGGGGCGTGGGCCGGGGGCACCACGGACAAGGCCGGGGTGAAAGCCGAGAAGGCGGCCACCGACGCCGCGGCCGTGCTGCGCGAGCGTGCCGGAAGGCTGTTGCGGAAATGACCGAATCCGAGGACAACCGCCGCCAGGTCCTGTACTGGCGGCTGCTCGCCCGGCTCTTCGACAACGACGAGCAGGCCGCGCTCGAATCGGCGAGTGTGGCCGTGGTCGAGGACATCGGCCTGCCGTCCGCGTTGCTGGACCCGAACGTCGCCGTCGACTCGATCGTCCAGCGTCATCCGGAGCTGGCCGCCGAGTTCGACGGGTTGATGGTTCCCGAAGCCGAGGACGGCCGGGACAAGGCCGCGGAGGTGCGTCGTGCGGCACTGGTCTCAAAAGTGCTGCTCAACGTCTTCGCCCCGGCGCCCCCCACGGTGACCGCCAGCCAGTTGTCCTGCTGGCAGGCCGACGCGGGCTGGTTCGAGCGCGCGCTGGGCTGCCGTCCGGGCGAGCTGCGTGGCGGACGCCCGGGCGGAGCCCCGACCGGTCTCGGCGGCACCGGCGGGGGCGGCGCTCCTGACCTGAGCACGCTGCTCCCGGCGATCGGTCCGGAGCTCGGTGGCATCGAGGCGGATCTCGTCAAGCGGATGCATCTGCGCGAGGTCCTCGCCGATCCGGCGCTCGCGGCGAAGCTGAGCCCGAGTATGTCGCTCATCGAACAGTTGTTGCGGGACAAGGACAACCTGTCCGGAGTGGCGCTGGCCAACGCCAAGTCGCTGATCCGCCGCTACGTCGACGAGATCGCCGAGGTCCTGCGAACCCAGGTCGAGAAAGCCTCGACAGGCAAGGTGGACCGCTCGGTCCCGCCCAAACGCGTGTTCCGCAACCTCGACCTCGATCGCACCATCTGGAAGAACCTCACGAACTGGAGCCCGGAAGAGGAACGGCTCTACGTCGATCGCCTCTACTACAAGCAGACCGCGAAGAAGACCACACCGCAGCGGCTCATCGCGGTCGTCGACCAGTCCGGTTCCATGGTCGACTCGATGGTCAACTGCGCCGTCCTGGCCTCGATCTTCGCCGGACTGCCCAAAGTGGACGTTCACCTGATCGCCTATGACACCCAGGCGCTCGACCTCACGCCGTGGGTGCACGATCCGTTCGAAACCCTGCTGCGCACCAACCTCGGCGGCGGCAACGACGGCATGGTCGCGATGGGTCTCACCCAGCCGAAGATCGCCGAGCCCGCCAACACCGTGGTGGTCTGGATCTCCGACTTCTACGAGACCCGCGTCGAGCAGCTTTTCGAGAGCATGGCCGCGATCCACCGGTCCGGGGCGAAGTTCATCCCGGTCGGCTCGGTCACCAGCGCCGGACGAGGCAGCGTGAACCCGTGGTTCCGCGAGCGCTTCAAGGACCTCGGCACCCCGGTGATCTCCGGCCACATCACCAAGCTCGTCCACGAACTCAAGACCTTCCTCACCTCCTGAACTTCTCGAAAGGCACGACATGTCCGACGTCTTGCGCGCCCCCGCCGAACTCAAGTACGCCGAAGAACTGGATTGGCTGGAGTCGGTCGACGACAACCCCAAACCGTTCGCCTGGCGCCTGTCCCCGAAGATGGTCCGCCTGTTCGTCCTCGGCGCCGAGCGCGCCGACGGCCTCGACCGTGAGATCTCGCAGAAGTGGTTCGGCGACCGGAGCATCGTCGAGCGGGCCATCGTCACCCTCGCGTCCGACCGCGGGCTGCTGCTGATCGGTGACCCTGGTACCGGCAAGAGCTGGCTCGCCGAATTGCTGGCCGCGGCGATCTCCCGGAACTCCACGCTCGTCGTGCAGGGGACCGCGGGCACCACCGAAGACCACATCAAGTACTCCTGGAACGTGTCGATGGTCATCGCCAAGGGCCAGTCCCGCGATTCGATGATCCCGTCGCCGATCATGACCGCGATGGAGGCGGGCTCGATCGGCCGGTTCGAGGAGCTGACCCGGTCCACCAGCGACGTGCAGGACGCGCTGATCTCGATCCTGTCGGAGAAGTACATCTCCGTGCCGGAACTGGACAGCGACGGCATCGTCTTCGCCAAGCCGGGCTTCTCGGTGATCGCCACCGCCAACAGCCGCGACCGCGGTGTCAACGACCTGTCGTCGGCGCTCAAGCGACGGTTCAACTTCGTCCGCATCCCGGTGGTGACGAACAAGAAGAGCGAGGCGGAGATCGTCCGTTTCCGCACCGAGGAACTCCTGCGCCGCCACCAGATCGAGCTGGACGTGCCGCCGACGCTGCTGGACGTCCTGCTGCGCAGCTTCGGCGACCTGCGCGCCGCGGCGGCGTCGGCGGGCAGCGACGACGAGAAGCTGGAGTCCGCGTTGTCGACCGCCGAGCAGATCGGCGTGCTCGAAGACGCGGTACTGCACAGCAACTTCTTCGGCGAGAGCGCGTTGACCGCGCGTGCACTAGCGTCCTCGCTCGTCGGCTCGCTCGCTCGTCGTGAGCCGGAGGATCTGGCGATCCTCAACAAGTATCTGCACGGTGTCGTCGAGCCGCGCAGCAAGGACGAGGGCGGGGACTGGCCGGAGTTCCTCGACGGCGGCCGCGACGCGATCGCCACCCTCTCGTGAGCGGCGCCTTCGAGGCGCTGCGCGGCCAGTTGCAGGAGGCCGCGGCCGCCTTCGCCGACGGGCCCGGCGCACTGGAGGGCATCCTGCTCGGGCTCGTCGACGACGTCGACCGCGCGGTGCGGGAGCCTCTGGAGATCTTCCCGGTCTGCCACCATTCCCCGGCTTCGGCCGTGTCGATGGCGCGGCGGTTGCGGGAGAAACAGCCGAAGGTGGTCTTCCTCGAACTGTGCGAGGACATGGCGCCGCTGCTGACCGAGCTGCGCAACTGCCGTCTTCCCGTGGCGGTGCAGGCGTTCGCGACGGACGTGAAGGGCTTCCCGGCCGAGTGGGCGCCGCTGTCGGTGGTCGCGCCGATCACCGAGGCGTCGGCGGAATACCAAGCGATCGCGTACGCCCTCGACACGCCGGGCGTCGAACTCGTTCTCGTCGACCGGTCGGCCGACCACGTCTTCCAGTGGGACGAGCGTGAGCCGACCCCGGATCCGGACGCGCCGCCCGCCGAGGAAGAGGCCGCGCTGCACGGTGACGCGGTCGGCGTCGAGATCGGCGATCTGCGGCCGCGGTTCGCCGAACTCGAGGAACACCTGCTGCGGCACGGGCGGGTCCGGCACTGGTCGGAGTGGTGGCACCAATACGTCGAACTGCCGCTCGGCGACAGCGACCACGACACCTACCGCCAGGTCATGTTCCTGATCGGCAGCCTGTTCCGTCGCCTCGCTCCCGGGGACACCCGCCGCGTGCGGGTGGACGAGGATCGCGAGCGCTACATGTGGACCCGGATGCGTGAGCACCTCGCGGCTTCGGGCGCCGATCCCGCGGACTGCCTCTACGTCTGCGGCGCGTTCCACGCGGCCAGCCGGGTCGCGGAGTTCGGCGTCGAGGGCACGGACGGGTTCGTGATCAGCCCGCGCAGCGCGAGCACCTGGCAGTACGGGCTGATCCCGTCGAGCCACACGTCGATCGAGGCGCAGTTCGGCCTCGCCGGGGGATCGGTGTCGATCGCCGCGACCGAGTGGGCGAAGAACCTCAAACGCACCAAGGTCAAGCAGTTCCAGTTGGACGGGCAGGTGGGCGGTCCGAAGCGGAAGAAGGCCGCGGAGCTGCCCTCGCCCACGCCGGATCCGGTGGCAGTGGATCCATCGGATCAGCTTTCCGGGTTCCTGCAACGGCCTCCGGTGCTGGACCGGCTGGACGAGGCCGAACTGCTGGGCTGGTCGGTCGAGGTCGTGCGGGCGGCGCGCCGCAACGGCTATCTGTCCTCGACGGCCGACGCCATCGCGGTGTTCGAGACCTCGATCCTGCTGGCCGGGCTGCGCGACCGGGCGAAGCCCACACCGTACGACTTCCAGGACGCGGCGGTCACGTGCATCGAGAAGGACGTCGTACCGGGCAGGCGCGACGTGCGCCGCATCGTCGAGATCATGATGGGCGGCGACCGGATCGGCCAGGTCGGCTACGACGCGCTGCCGCCGCTGGCTCGCGACGTGCACGACAGGCTCGAACCCCTGGATCTCAAGCTGCAGCAACGAGGCGTGCAGCGGGCGCTGCTCGACATCGCCTCGCGGCCGGAGCTGGAACCCTGCTCCGACCTCTTGTGGATGCTGCGGTACCTGATGCCGCACGGCGCGGCGCGGCCGATCATGGGGGAGCGGCGGCTCGGCGAACGGCCGATCCAGGAGTCGTGGGATCTGGCGCTGGGCACGCACCAGCGAGCCCTCATCGAGCTGGGCTACGAGGGCGTCAGCATCGAACAGGTGCTGGAACAACGTCTTCGCCGCGCGGCCTACCACCCTCAGGGCACCGCGGCGAAGGTGCTCGGAACCGTCGAGGACGCGACGCTCTACTTGCGCAGCGCCCGGCTGGCGGGAGAGCTGGGCACGCGTGCTCTGGAGGTGCTGTCCACCGAGCGAACCGTCGACGGCGCGCCGGAGGTCCTGCGCCGGGTGCGGCGGCTGCTGGCCCACTACCGGACCAGCGAGCCGGTGCTGCCCCGGTGGATCGAGGACTTCGTCAAGACGGGGTACGCGCACTACTGCACGCTGCTCCCGGCGGCCTTCACCGACGAGGAGGCCGGCGTCGAGCAGGTCGCCGCGATGCTGGGCTTCCTGTTCAGCATGGAGGCGCTCGCCTTGTCACTGGGCTGCGACCGCACCCAGCTGGAGCTGGCGATCGCCGGATCGCATCCGCAGGAGCCGTCGAAGGTGGCGCTGCTGTGGGCGGCGCAGGTGCAGCTCGGGCATCTCTCGCGCGCGGAACTGCGTGAGCGCTGCGCCGGGCTGCTGGCCAACCCGATGGTGCTCCCGGCTTATCCGCGCTACCTCAGCGGGTTCGTCCACGCGCTGGAACCGGCTCCGGGGCTGGCCGACTTCGTCGTCGAGGCGGTGTCGAACGCCTTCGCCGAGCTCCCGGACAGGTTACTGCTGCCGTGGCTGCCGACCCTGATCACGACGTTGCGGTCACGAGGTGCGGAGCTCGTGCCGCTCCTCGTGCGCGAAGCCGGACGGCTGTTCCCCAGCAGGCTCGCGGCGCTCGACGAATGGGTTCCGCCCTGGAAGAACCAGCCGGAGCCGGTCACGATGGCGAGGAAGACCGGGGGAAGCGGCCTCGCGTTGCTGGCCGCGCATCCGGCGACCTGCGATGCCGTGGCGGATCTGCTGGGCTGCGATGAGCCATGGGGGAGCGCCGGGCCCACGGGCTTGACGCTGCTCGGTCAGTACCCGGACACCGCCGCGGCGCTGGAGGAGGTGCTCACCGGGGTATGACTCCGAAGGTGGTCGGCCGGGCAGCCGGCCGACCACCCGATCCCTCAGTCCGCGACCCAGCTGCCGTGGAAGCCCAGCGGCACCGGCCTCGGCAGATGGACGCGGGCCAACGGCTTCGCGGTGAAGTCCTGCGCCGAGAGGATCACCAGATCCGAGGCGTTGCGGTCGGGATTGTTCACGTAGGCGAGGGCGTAACCGTCGTCTTCGGACTTGCCGCGCGACGACGGTACGAACACCGCCTCGCTCGCGTCGGCGCCTCGGCCGAACCGGTGCACCTCGGAGCGCCCGCTGAACAAGTCGTGCTTGATCAGCGCGTTGCCGAAGGTGTCGGCGGGCTTGTCCAGGTAGACGTCGAACAACTCGCCGGGGGAGGCCGAGTAGCCGTACCGGTGCCGTCGTGACACCAGGCTTTCGTTGACTCGCGGGAACTCCTGCGGCCGGTCGTCGAGGACGCGGCGCCGCACCCGTCCTTGCGCCAGGTCGATCGTCCAGCGCTCCAGCACCGGCGGGCCCGACGCCGACGGGCCACCGAAGCCCTGCTTGCCCGCTACTTCGAACGGCGCCGGCATCGTCGTCAGGTCGACCACCACCGTGGAGCCCTGTTCGTAGGCGTTGAGCGTATGCGAGTAGAACACCGGATCCACGCCGAACCAGCGGACCGGGCCGCCGTCGCGTTTCATCACCCCGACCCTGGCCGGATGATGCGTGTTCCACTTGTAGGGCACGACCTTGCCGGGCTGCGGGTCGAAGGTGACCGGTACGTCGAAGACGACCACATAGTTCTTCGTGAGCCCGAAGTCGTGCATCATCGGACTGTCGGTGACCGGGATCCGGGTCGTCCGCACCACGCGGCCGGTCCGGTCGACCATCAGGTGCCGCACGTGGTCCCAGGTCGGGTGGTAGGTCACCGCGTGCAGTTCGTCGGCGAGGGCGTCGAACTTGGTGTGCGCGGTGTAGGAACCCTCCAGTGAGCCGCTGAAATCGAACGGGCCCAACGTGTTCAGCTCACCGTCGAGTTCGTACGGCGGGGCGCCGGACTCCTGCAGGGTGAGGATGCGGCCGTGGTGGCTGATCACGTGCGTGTTCGGCGCGAAGTCCTGTTCGGGCACCGGCCACGGGTACCGCTCGCCCAGTTTCGCCGCGATACCGGAAGAACGCACCCAGCGGTTGCGGTACCACTCGGCCTTCCCGTCGCGCAGCCGGACGCCGTGCACCATGCCCTCGCCCAGCATCCAGTGGTGAGCGCGCGGATCTTCGAGCCCGAGGACGTTCGGACCGGTGCGCAGGTACCGCCCGCAAAGGTCCTTCGGGACGCGCCCGGTGACTGGCAGGCCGAACGCGGTCACCTCCTCTTTGACCGGTGCGAAGGCCCCCTCGACGAACGGGTAGCTAGCCTTCGCCGGACTTTGCGCGGCGAAGGCGGATCCGCTGCTCCCGTAGGTCGCGGCCATCCCGCCGATCGCCAGTGCCGCCGCTCCCCGGAGCACGTTCCGCCTGTTCGGTTCGTTCATGGTCGATCCCCCACAATCGGAAGTTAACTGTGTATGCCATGAACAGTGTATGCCTTTACCGGTTGTGGGTGCAACAATGCCCCGATGGACGACGACAAGATCGAGTTGCTGCCGCCGGGTACCGCGCCGGCGTGGGGGTGCACCCCGGCGCCCCGGCGCGGGCCGAAACCGGGCTACAGCCTCGAACAGATCGTCGACGCGGCCATCGCGCAGGCCGACGCGGAGGGCTACGCGGCCCTGTCCATGCCGTCGATCGCCAAGCGCCTCGGCATCACCGCGAACGCGCTCTACCGGTACCTGAGCTCCAAGGAAGAGCTGCTCGTCCTCGTCGCCGAATCGGCGTGGGGGCCGCCGCCGGAGTCGTCGGACGACGACTGGCGGGGCGCGGTCACCGCCTGGGCCCGCGCGCTCCTCGAACGCTGCCGTCGTCACCCGTGGCTGATCGACCTCCCGGTGCGCAACGCGCCGACCACGCCGAACCTGCTGGGCTGGCTGGAGAACTTCCTGGAAGCGATGGCGGACACGGGCCTGAGCACCCGTGACGTGATGGGCTGCGTGGTGCTCGTCGACGGCTGGGTGCGCAGCACCGCGGCGCTGGTGCGTGACGTCAACGCGAGCGCGCCCGAGCGGACCTCGGCGCTGACCGAGTTCCTCGCGCCGCGCCTGCGGGAGCGGGGCTACCCGCGCGTCGCCGCGGTGATCTCCGGTGAGGCCTACGGCGAAGACGGCATCGACGACGGCGACGTCGAATTCGGCCTCGGCCGCATCTTGGACGGCATCGAGGCACTGATCGTCAGCCGGTGAACAACCGGTCGAGCCGGTAGTCGACGAGTTCCGCGGCCTGTGCCGTGTCGTAGGCGCCGACCAGGATGCCGGTGACGAGCCCGGCGGACATCGTCGCGAGGGTGGAGGCCTCCAGGCGGGGGTCGGCGTCGGCCGGGATGGCACCCTTCGCCTGCGCCTTCCCGAGCAGATCCGCGAGCGCGCGGATCAAGTGGGGCAGCAGCGGTTCCTGGTCGGGATCCTGACTTCCGCGGGTGACGTCGACGGCGAAGTAGGCGATCTGCACGGCGGCCAGCATGCGGCCGCGTTCGCCTTCGGGGAGGACTCCGGTCAGGTAGGCGCGCACGATGGCGCGTTCGTCGCCGGTCTCCATGGCCTTGCCGATCGTCTTCCCGGCGATCTCGCCGGTCAGTTCGACGATCCGCCGCCAGGCGAACGACAGCATCTCCTCCTTGGTCGGGAAGTAGTACTGGACCAGGTTCATCGAGATGCCCGCCTCCGCGGCGACCGCACGCAACGTGACCGCCTGCAGGCCTTGGGCGGCGGCGATCCGGAAGAGCGCCTCCGCGATCTCACGCCTGCGCTCTTGGTGGTCGACACGTTTCGGCACGCGGTCACTCTGCCATGTCGTCGGGAGGTGGCCGGAGCGGCCACGGAATGTTATGGTGCAAGTGCACCATGAAAACTTCGAGGAGGCACGATGCTGGGGGAGTTCACCGACAAGAAGGCCGAAGAGCGCTTCTTCGCCACCTATGACGCGATCCTGCGGAAGTGGCCGGTTCCCGCCGAGGAACTGGACGTCAAGACGAGATTCGGCCCGACCCGCGTCCGGTCTTGCGGTCCTGAAGACGGCCCGCCGGTCGTGCTGCTTCCCGGCGGGATGGGAACGTCGTTGTCCTGGTATCCGCATATCGCGGAGCTCGCCGTGCGGCACCGGATCCACGCCGTCGACACGATGGGCGAGCCGGGGCGGTCGATCCAGACCGCGCCCATCGAGTCCACACAGGACTGCGCGGACTGGCTCGCCGAGGTGGTCGACGGGGTGCTCGCGGGAACCGGCCACGAAAAGGTCTATCTCGCCGGAGTATCGCGAGGTGGCTGGCTCGCCTTGAACCTCGTTTCCCGGACGGCCGAGCGGATCGCCGGTGTCGTCACCTTCGAAGCCTCGGGGTTCGGGGTGATCGGCCGGAGCTTCATCTGGTGGAGTTTGCGTGAGATCTTCCGCTGGTTCCTGCCGAAATGGCTGCTCCGGCTGGTGTCGTCCGGGGATCCGGACGTGCGGCACACTGTCCGGCCCTTGCTTTTCGGTGCCCTCAAGTACAAGCAGCGCCTCCCCGAGATGCACCTGTTCAACGACGACGAGCTGTACGCCATCGACGTACCCACCCGGATCGTCGTCGCCGAACGCAGTGTCATCCACAACGCCCGTGAGGTGGAGGCCCGGCTCGAATCACTGAGCCCGCACCTGCGCGTCGAGGTCGTGCCGAAGACCACTCACGGGCTTTCCCTGGAGAAACCGGACCTGGTCACGGCCCGGATCCTCGAGGCCGTACCGGTCAGGCCCCGGGCTTAGCGTCCGGCCAGGAGGGGGAGCGGCCGAGCAGGGCGACGATCGTGTCCAAATCGGACGGTCCCTTCTCGTCGACGGCCGGGCCGAACGCGGCGCCCGGTGCCTTGCGGTTCTGCCCGTTCGGGATCGACTCGGCGAATTTCAGTCCGGCGTCGAGCACCTCCTGCTGGAACTCGATCGGGAGGCCGAGGGTCTTGGCCACGTCCCAGGAGTGCACCAGGTAGTCCACGAAATGGAAGCCCAGTGCCTGCTCCGCGGTGAAGGTGATTTCGGTGGAGAACTCGGGGAGCGCGAACTTGCGGGCGTCGAGGTCGTGGGGCACGAAGGCGTTCAGGACTCGCTTGACCGAGTCGCGGTAGGTGGCGATGGGGTCTTCGCCCAGCGGGACCAGGCGCCAGTGGTCGAGGTGGCTCTCGCCGTCGGCCGAGGCGGCGAAGCCGTAGTGCTGGGTGGCCATGTGCGCGAGGAGGCCGTGCAGGGTCCAGGCGGTGCAGGGGGTCGGTCTTTCCAGGTCGCTGGGGGTGATCTGGGAGACGAGGCCGAGGCTCGCCCGGACCACGATGGCGTCGAGGATGCGGAGTTCATCGATAGGCATACGCACATCATCTACATGTGCGTACGAGTTCGTCAACCGGTTTCGAGAGTCCGGTCGGTATGGTCTGCGCATGGCGGAGCAGAGGAGGCCGGATCTCGCGGCGATGCTCGGCGGGCTGATGCGACGGCTGATGACCGCCGAGTCGCCGGTGCTGGCCGAGCACGGGTTGACGATGTGGGGCTACGTGGTGCTCAGCGCCCTCGACGACGGGCCCGTCCGCACGCAGGCCGCGCTCGCCAAGGCGATCGGCGCGGACAAGACCCGGATCATCGGCACCCTCGACACCCTCCAGGAAGGCGGCCTGATCACCCGCGAGCCCGACCCGAAGGATCGCCGGGTCCGGCTGCTGGGGATCACCGAAGACGGCCGCGCCGCGCGAAGGTCGGCCCAGTCGCGGATCCAGGAGCAGGAGGAGCGGCTCCTCGACCAGCTCCCCGCCGCCGACCGCAAGGCGTTCCTCCGCGCCGCGCTCGCGCTTTCCGAAGTGCGATGGCCGTGACCCCGGGGCCTACGCCAGGACCTCGGTGACCATCCCCGCCGGGTAACCGGACGGCGTCCGGTGCCACCACGCACCGAAAGCCTGGGCGAGGCGCCGCGGCACCTCGATCTGCGCCCCGCCGTCGTGGAAGTCGATCGTCACCAGCACGGCTCCGATTTCCGTGTCACCCCAGGGGATTCGCCGGATCAGCTTGGCGTAGTCGGCGCTGGCGGAGACGAACGTGACCACCTTGGTCGCCCCGATCCGGCGCGCTTCCCTGATGACGGCGTCTTCGAGCACACCGGACGGCCAGTCGCCGAGCTTCAGCTTCCGGTCGTAGTAGGAGATCGGCTCGTCGGCGCGCAGGATTCCGTAGCCGCCGCTGAGGATCAGCGTCCGCCCGTGTTCGACGGCCTCGCCCAGCGCGCCGCCGACGTTCCGGTAGAAGTGCCCGTTGTAGCGGAGCCACGCGGGCCGCAGTCCGCCACTGTCGACCTTGGACTTCGCCAGGACCCCAGCTCGCGCGCGAAGCATCTCTTCCGGCCAGACGGTGCCGGTCTCGGGCGTAGTACCCCCGCGGGTCTTGCCCTTCGAGCAGCCGAGGATCGTCAATGCTTCGCGCGGATCAATCGTGTCCAGGACGGTTTTCACCGGGGAGACGGTATCAGCGGAACCAGGTCGAACCGCCGCCGTTCGGCGACGGGAGCATGCCTTGACTGGGCGGCCACAAGGCCGCCGTCGGCACCTGTTTCAGCTGCGCGCGCAGGGAATGCACCGGCAGCGGCCGTTTCCTCGTGAGCATGGTCGTCGTCCGCGGGTGCAGATCCACGAACGGGTACGTGGCGTGGAGCGCGCCGAGCCGCCGTTCGAGGCGCAGGCTGCGTTCGGTGAGGTCGGCCGACCCCAGCGCGGGCTGGACGAGCAGGAACTCGCCGGTGCCGAGCCGGACGGCCTGGTCGAGCGGGCGCAGGTCCTCGCGGATCAGATCCGCGATGTTCTGCTCGGTGTGCATCCTGACCCGGTCGCCGTGGCGCCGCCCGACCTCGGTGAGGTCGTCGACGGTGATGAGGATCAGGCCGAGCGGGACGGTGTCGGTCGACGCGCCCAGCCAGCCGGCGATCCCGGCCATGGTCGCCAGGCCGGTGTCGGGATCGATCGCGAGGGCCGGTTCGTCGGGTTTCGGCGACGGCCGTCGCTCCAGCCGGGCGGCGAGGTGACGCAGAGCCGCTTCCGCGCGGTTTTCCACCGGCGCCGCCGCCGGGGTCGTCACGCTGTTCAGGACCTCGTCGATCTTGATCCGCGCGGTGGGCGGCAGCCGATCGCCGAGCGCGTCGCGCAGCCGGACGACTTCGGCGTAGGCCTCGTCGCGGCGGAAACCCCAGCGGCCTTGGAAACGGCGGGCCGCTTCGACGGACGTCGCCGAGGGGTCGACGTCGTCGAGATCCTGGGCGACGACCGAGCCGCCGAAGGTCGGCGTGAGCACCGCGACCGACCATTCACGGGCGAGGTTCTCGTCGGCGCGCAGCAGTACCGGCGTCACGCCGTGCGGCAGGTCCGGGCGGCCGGAATCGACCATGCCGACAACGGTCACCGCCGCGCGACGGGCGATCCTGGCGTAGACCTCGCGTTCCCGCTCGAAGTACGGCAAGCGCTGGAAAAGCGCGAGAACGACCATGTTCTCGTCGGTGCCTTCGGCGAGCGCGGCCCGTTCGACGGCGTGGGAGGCGATCACCAGCGCGCGTTTCGACAGCACGCCCGCGCGCGCCTCTCCGTCGGTCATCGAATGCATCGCTTCCGTGTGGGGACGAGCACATCAGGCTAGAAGAGCGGGCGACGTCCGCCTAGCTACACGATGGTGTGACCCTCGCTGACCGGACGCTGATCGGCCCCGGGCATGCTGGAGGGAACCAGACCGCGGAAGGGAGACCATGTCGCCACTCGTCGTGCACGGCCTGTGGTCCCGTGGCCGCGGAATCGTGCTGTGGGGTGAACACGGAGACCGTCCGGCGACGACGTCGATGCGGCCGTCGAGCGTCGCCCGGCCGCATCCCTTCGCCGCGTCGGTCGCGGATCTGACCGAGCTGCACCCCGGGAAACCGGCGTCGGCCGTCCTGCTGCTGCCGTCAAGGCGTGGCGGCCCGGTCGCCTCGCCCGAGCTGGGCACCCGCGGCCGTCCGCCGCAAGAACTGTCGCTCGAGCCGTGGTCGGTCCCGGCGCTCCTGATCGACCCCTCCGAGCTGGGAGACCTGGCGGACACGGTCAGCTATGGCACCTCGGTCCGCCACCTGCGCGCCGTCGTCCGGCTGGCCGACGACCTGGTGCGCCGCGGCCGCGTGCTGCCCACGCTCGAGCGGAACGAGATCGTGGCGCGAGCCCGGTGGCGGCCGGTGGCCCGGGGCGGCGACGCCGTCACACTCCGGTCGTTGATCGCGGCCACCCCGCCGGTCGGCCGGGCCGAACACACCCGGCCCGGTCCGGCGGCGCTGGTCACCGACGCGCTCCACACCCTGGTCGACGCCGCCGTCCGCGATCGCCTGGCCGCCGCGGGCCACGCTTCGGAGAGCGACGGACGCGAAGGACCGTTCGGGTCGTGGCTGCACGCGCTGAAGAGCGCCGACGACCGGATCAGCCAGGCGCCGGGACGGATGGGGATCGTCGCCGAGGGCATCGCGGCCTGGGACGCCGTCGGTGACACCGATCTCACCGAGGGCACTGTCTGTCTCCGGCTCGACGAGGTCCCCACGCTGCATGGTCCGGCGGACGATCCGGACGACCAGACCGGTGACGGAACCAAGTGGCAGTTGCATTTCCTCCTGCGCTCCGCCGCCGATCCCAGCCTCCTGCTCCCGGCCGAGGACGTCTGGTCCGGCAGCGCGGGCGCGAAGTTCACCGACCCCGAAGGTCTTTTCGCCGCCGAACTGGAACGAGCGGCGGGAGTGCTGCCGCTGCTCGATCCGGCTGTCCGGGTGGAGAAGCCGGGCATCTACGACCTCACCGTCGCCGAAACCGTGGAGTTCCTCGACGGTGGCGCGGAACAGCTGGTCGCGGCCGGTTTCGACGTCCAGCTCCCGGCGAGCTGGGGCGGCAGGCGAAAGCTCGCGCTCAAACTGTCCGTTCGCGGGGCGCCCGTCGATCAGGCCGCCGTGCACCGGCTCGGCCGCCACCAGCTCGCCTCCTACCGCTGGGCGCTCGCCGTCGGGGAAGACGCGCTGACCGACGAGGAACTGGCCGGGCTCGCTGCGGCGAAGTCGTCACTGGTGCGGCTGCGCGGCCGCTGGGTGAGCGTGGACCCCGAACTGCTGCGCGACGGTCTCGAGTACCTGCGCCGCGACCCGGACCGCGAGAAACCGCCGCTGCCCACCCCGGCGGACCTGCTGGCCCTGCTCCGAGGAGGCTTCGAAGCACCGCTGCCGGTCACCGAGGTCACGACCGACGGCTGGATCGACGACTTCCTCAGCGGGCGTGTCCAGCGCACCATCGAGCCGGTCGAGCCGCCGCCGACGTTCCTGGCGACCCTGCGGCCGTACCAGAGCCGGGGCGTCGCCTGGCTTTCGTTCATGACGTCGATCGGGCTCGGTGCCTGCCTCGCCGACGACATGGGGCTCGGCAAGACGGTCCAGCTCCTCGCGCTCGAAGCGATCGAGCGGGCACAGGACGACCGGAGGCCGACGCTGCTCGTCTGCCCGATGTCGTTGCTCGGGACATGGCAACGCGAAGCGGCCAGATTCGCGCCGGAACTGCGCGTCCACCTTCATCATGGCGCCGATCGTGAGCACGGGGCGCGGCTGGCCGCGCGGACCGAGGGCGCGGACCTCGTCGTCACCACCTACTCGACCGCCGCCCGTGACGCCGACGAACTCGCGGGCATCCGGTGGCACCGGCTCGTCCTCGACGAGGCGCAGGCGGTCAAGAACCAGAACACCGGCCCGGCTCAGGCCTTGCGCCGGATCCCCGCCGGCCACCGGATCGCGCTGACCGGGACGCCGGTCGAGAACCGGCTCGCCGATCTGTGGTCGCTCTCGGACCTGCTCAACCCCGGCGTCCTCGGTGGCAGGCAAGAGTTCCGCGAGCGGTTCGAAGTGGCGATCGAGCGCCGGGGCGATCTCGCCGCGGCCACCGAGCTGCGCCGCCTGACCCGGCCGTTCCTGTTGCGGCGCCTCAAAACCGACCCCACCGTGCTCGCCGACCTGCCCGAGAAGATCGAGATCCTCCAGGAGTACCGCCTCACCCGCGAACAGGTGACGCTGTATCGCGCGACCGTGGACGAGATGATGACCAAGATCGCCGACAGCGCCGGGGTCAAACGGCGTGGCAACATCCTCGCGGCGATCACGAAACTCAAGCAGATCTGCAACCACCCCGCGCATCTGCTGCACGACGGTTCACCGATCGGAAGCCGGTCCGGCAAGGTCAACCGGCTCGAAGAACTCCTCGCGGAGATCCTGGAGTCGGGTGACCGCGCGCTGTGCTTCACGCAGTTCGCCGAGTTCGGTCACCTGCTCGTGCCGCATCTTTCGCACCGGCTGAACGCGAAGATCGCCTTTCTGCACGGCGGGTTGTCGCAGCGCCGCCGTGACTCGATCGTCGAGCATTTCCAGTCGGGCGAAGGACCGCCGATCCTGCTCGCGTCGCTGAAGACCGGGGGAGCGGGGCTGACGCTCACCGCCGCCACCCACGTCCTGCATCTCGACCGGTGGTGGAATCCGGCGGTCGAGGAACAGGCCACCGACCGGGCCTTCCGCATCGGCCAGCGGCGGAGCGTCCAGGTCCGGAAGTTCGTCTGCCCCGGCACCATCGAGGAACGGATCGACGCCGTCATCACGAAGAAGGAAGCGCTGGCGGGTCTCGTCGTCACCGACGGAGAGGACTGGCTCACGGAGCTGTCCACCGCTTCGCTGCGCGAGGTCTTCGCGCTGGGACGGGAGGCGGCCGATGACTGAAGGATTCCGCCGGGCGCTCGGCGAACTCGGCGTCCACAAAGGACTCGTGCCGCCTTGCCGGGTCGACACGCTGACGATCGGCCCCGGCGCTGCCGTCGCCCAGGTCCGGGTGACACGGCAACGGTTCTACGAGGTCCGCGTCGGCCTGCCGACGTTCGGCAAGCAGGTGTGGACGGCGGTCGTCGCCGCCGTGGTCGCGGACGAGGCCACGACCACGGCCCTGCTCGACGGGCGGGTCCCGGACGACATCGACCGCTTCTTCGCCGCGGAGCAGGTACCGCTGTTCCCTGAGGCGGCGTGGGAACTTTCGCTGGACTGCACGTGCCCTGGCACCCGCGTCCCGTGCGACCACCTCGTCGCCGGACTGATCGCGCTCGCGGACGAAGCGGACCCGTTCGCGATCTTCGCGCTCCGCGGACGGGACCGCACGGCGCTGCTCGAAGAGATCGGACGGCAGGCGGGCGCCCGGGTCACGGCGCCGTCGGCGGAAACCGAGACGCCCGCCCTCGACGAGGTGATGGACGACTTCTTCGGCTGGGGCCCGGCCGGGGACGTCACGAACACGCGACGACCCCAGGCCGGGGACCCGTTGGGGCTGCTCGACGAGGTCCCACCGCTCAAGGCCACGGTGGACGGAACCTCGGTCACCGCCCTGCTGCGACCGCTCTACCGGGTGCTCACCGGTCAGGAGTGAAGGAACTTCGGCTCGCGCTTCTCGGTGAACGCGGCCATGCCCTCCTTCTGGTCCTGGGTGGCGAAGGTGCCGTGGAACAGGCGCCGTTCGAACCGGAGCCCGTCGGCGAGACCGGTCTCGAAGGCCTGGTTGACGGCCTCCTTGACCATCATGGCCGCGGGACGGGACATGCTCGCGATCTTCGCCGCGACCGCGAGGGCCTCGTCGCGCAGGTTCTCCGCCGGGACGACTCGGGAGACGAGCCCCGACCGCTCCGCTTCGGCCGCGTCGATCATGCGGCCGGTGAGGCACAGGTCCATCGCCTTGGCCTTGCCGATCGCCCGGGTGAGCCGCTGCGAGCCGCCCATGCCGGGGATGACGCCGAGGGTGATCTCCGGCTGGCCGAACTTGGCGTTGTCGGCGGCGATCAGGACGTCGCACATCATGGCGAGTTCGCAACCGCCGCCGAGCGCGTAGCCGGAGACCGCGGCGATCAGCGGGACGCGCACGCGGGACAGCGCGTCCCAGCCGGCGAACCAGTCGGCCGCGTAGACGTCGCTGAACGACTGCGGCTGCATCTCCTTGATGTCCGCGCCCGCCGCGAAGGCCTTGGCGGAACCGGTGAGGACGATGGCGCCGACGTCGGGATCCTGGCCGAGCTCGCCCGCCGCCCCGGTGATCTCCCGCATCGCTTGCAGGTTCAGCGCGTTGAGGGCCTTGGGACGGTTGAGGGTGATCAGGGCGACGCGGTCGCCCGCCCGCTCGACGGTGATGGTCTCGTACTCGCTCATGCGGTGGTTTCCTTGCCGAGAAGGCCGTCGCGGACGGCGGTGATGATGGCGGAGAAGTCCCGGCCGGGACCGTCCCGCTCGACGAACGCCGCGTAGAGTTCCGCGGCCCTCGTGCCGAGCAGGGTGGCGACGTCGTTGTCCCGGGCGGCGGATTCGGCCAGCCGCAGGTCTTTCAGCATCAGGCCGCTGGCGAATCCGCCGGTGTAGTCGCGATTGGCGGGGCTGGCCGGGACCGGGCCGGGCACCGGGCAGTTGGTGGTCAGCGCCCAGCACTGGCCGGACGCGGTCGAGGCGACGTCGAACAGCGCCTGGTGGGTGAGGCCGAGTTCCTCGCCGAGCGCGAACGCCTCGGAGACGGCGATCATCGAGACGCCGAGGATCATGTTGTTGCAGATCTTCGCCGCCTGACCGGCGCCCGACGGTCCACAGTGGATCGCCCTGGCGCCCATGACACCGAGCAGGGGCCCGGCCGCGGCGAACGCCTCCGGATCGCCGCCGACCATGAACGTCAGCGTCCCGGCTTCGGCGCCGACCACGCCGCCCGAAACGGGCGCGTCGACCGCCCGGTGACCGGCCGCGGTGACCAGCTCGGCCGCTTGGCGGGCGTCGGCGACGTCGATGGTGGAGCAGTCGACGAACAGCGTGCCGGGGCGCGCGGACGGCAGGATCTCCCGATAGCAGTCGAGGACGTGCTTGCCACTCGGCAACATCGTGAGGACGACGTCGGCCCGCGCGACGGCCGCGCTCGCGGTGTCGAACCTGGCCACGCCCTCGGAGCGGGCGGCGGGAGCTGGGTCGTAGCCGTGGACGGTCTCACCGGACTTGACCAGGTTGGCGGCCATCGGGCCGCCCATGTTGCCGAGGCCGAGGAAGGCGATCGTCATCGGGCCACCCCGTTCCACTCCGCGTCACCGAGATCGGCGAAGTAGGCATCGACGAGCTTGTCCTCCACCTCGGGCAGGGTGGCGGGCGACCACTTCGGCGAGCGGTCCTTGTCGATGATCTGCGCCCGGATGCCCTCGACGAACTCGGCGGAGGAGAGCGCGTGGGTCGAGATCCGGAACTCCTGCGCCAGCACGGTTTCCAGATCGGGCAGCGTCGCGGCCGTGCGGAGCGCCCGCAGCGTCACCTTCAACGCGGTGGGGGACTTCGCCTCGATCTCCTTGGCGGCGGTGGCCGCCGCGTCACCTCCGGAGTGAAGCCGGGTGAGGATCTCTTCGACGGTGTCGGCCGCGTAGCACTGGTCGATCCAGTCCGCGTCCTTGGCCAGCACACTCGGCGGCGCGGGCTCGGCGAACAGTTCCAGCGCGTTGTCCGGAGTGCGCGACGCGAGCGCGTCGAGCAGGTCCGGAACCCGTTCGCTCGGCAGGAAGTGGTCGGCGAGTCCACAGTGGATCGCGTCGGGGCCGGAGATCGACCCGGCGGTGAGCGCGACGTGCGTGCCGAGTTCACCGGGGGCGCGGGACAGCAGGTACGTGCCACCGACGTCCGGGACGAAGCCGATGCCGGTTTCGGGCATGCCGATCCGGGATCGTTCGGTGACGATCCGGTGGCTGCCGTGCGCGGAGACCCCGACCCCGCCGCCCATGACGAGACCGTCCATGAGCGCCAGATACGGCTTCGGGTACCGCGAGATGAGGGCGTTGAGCCGGTACTCGTCGGCCCAGAAGCGCAGGGACGCGGTGCCGCCGGTGCGGGCGTCGTCGTAGATCGCGCGGATGTCGCCGCCCGCGCAGAGCCCGCGGTCACCGGCGCCGTCGATCAGCACCGCGCGGACCGCCGGATCCGAACGCCACGCTTCGAGGCGTTCGAGCATGGCGAGGACCATGTCGTGGTTCAGCGAGTTCAGCGCACGCGGCCGGTTCAGCGTGATCCGGCCGATTCCACTGTGGACGAGAAAGTGGACGTCGTTCACGAAGCCTCCTGCAGCATCCGGCGCGAGATGATCACGCGCATGATTTCGTTGGTCCCTTCGAGGATCTGGTGCACCCGCAGGTCGCGGACGATCTTCTCCAGCCCGTACTCGGCGAGGTAGCCGTAGCCGCCGTGCAGCTGCAGCGCCTGGTTGGCCACCTCGAACCCGGTGTCGGTGCAGAACCGCTTGGCCATCGCCGAAAGCTGGGTGGCGGTGTCCTCGCCCTGGTCGAGTGCGTCCGCGGCCCGCCACAGCAAGGTCCTCGCGGCCTCGAGATCGGTGCGCATGTCGGCCAGCCGGAACTGCAACGCCTGCTTCTCGGACAGCTTCTCGCCGAACGCCGAGCGCTCCGACAGATGCCGGACGGCCATGCCGAGCGCGGCTTCGGCGCCGCCGAGGGAACAGGCCGAGATGTTGAGCCTGCCACCGTCCAAAGCGGACATGGCGACCCGGAACCCGTTGCCCTCGCCGCCGAGCAGCGCGGACGCCGGGACGCGGGCGTCCTCGAAGACGACCTGCCTGGTGGGCTGGGCGTTCCAGCCCATCTTGATCTCGTTGGGGCCGAAGGAGACCCCGGGCGTGTCCCGGTCGACGATGAACGCCGAGATGCCCCGGGCGCCGGGACCGCCGGTGCGGGCGAGCACGACGTAGACGTCCGAAGTGCCCGCGCCGGAGATGAACTGCTTGACGCCGTCGAGCACGTAGTGGTCGCCGTCGCGGCGGGCGCGGGTGGAGAGTGCCGCCGCGTCGGAACCCGCGTCCGGTTCGGTGAGGCAGTAGCTGCCGAACGCGTCCATCGTGGACATCCGGGGCAGGTACCGGTGCCGCTGGGCGTCGTCGCCGAACTTGTCGATCATGGTCGCGACCATGTTGTGGATCGAGATGTAGGCGGCCAGCGACGGGCAGCCGCCGGCGAGCGCCTCGAACACGAGGACGCCGTCGAGCCGTCCGAGCGCGGAGCCGCCGAGGTCCTCGGGCAGGTAGATGCCGCCCATGCCCAGCTGGGCGGCCTTGCGGAGGACGTCGACCGGGAAATGCTTGGCCTGGTCCCATTCGATCGCGTGCGGGGCGAGGTGTTCCGCCGCGAACTCCGCGGCGGTCTCACGCAGGGCCCGCTGTTCGTCGGTCAGTCTCATCGCGGCCTCAGCTCATCGTCGGGATGACGAAGCTGGCGCCTTCCTTGGTGCCCGAAGGCCAGCGCGAGGTGACCGTCTTGGTCTTGGTGTAGAACCGGATCGAGTCCGGTCCGTGCTGGTTGAGGTCGCCGAAACCGGAGCGCTTCCAGCCGCCGAAGGTGTGGTAGGCGATCGGGACCGGGATGGGCACGTTGACCCCGACCATGCCGGTGTTCACCCGCGAGGTGAAGTCGCGGGCGGTGTCGCCGTCGCGGGTGAAGATCGCGACGCCGTTGCCGTACTCGTGTTCGCTGGGCAGCCGCAGCGCTTCCTCGTAGTCGGCCGCGCGCACGATCGACAGCACCGGGCCGAAGATCTCCTCGCGGTAGATCCGCATGTCGCTGGTGACGTGGTCGAACAGGCAGCCGCCGAGGAAGAAGCCGTTCTCGTGACCGTCCACAGTGGTCTCACGGCCGTCGACCAGCAGTTTCGCGCCCTCGGCGAGGCCGACGTCGATGTAGTCGCGGACGCGCTGGACGGCCTCGGCGGTGACCAGCGGCCCGAAGTCGGCCGTCTCGTCCAGGGAAGCACCGATCTTCAGCGTCTTGACGCGTTCGGTCAGCCGGGCGGCCAGCGCGTCGGCGGTGGCTTCACCGACCGGGACGGCCACGGAGATCGCCATGCAGCGTTCACCCGCGGAGCCGTACCCGGCGCCGATCAGCGCGTCGACGACCTGGTCGAGGTCGGCGTCCGGCATCACGATCATGTGGTTCTTGGCGCCGCCGAAGCACTGCGCGCGCTTCCCGTGCGCGGCGGCGGTCGTGTAGATGTACTCGGCGATCGACGACGAGCCGACGAAGCCGACGGCCTCGACGCGGGGGTCGGTGAGCAGCGCGTCGACGGCTTCCTTGTCGCCGTTGACCACGTTGAACACGCCCGGCGGCAGACCTGCTTCGAGGAAGAGTTCGGCCAGCCGCAGCGGCACCGACGGGTCGCGTTCGGACGGCTTGAGCACGAAGGAGTTGCCGCAGGCGATCGCCGGGGCGGCCTTCCACAACGGGATCATCGCGGGGAAGTTGAACGGCGTGATGCCGGCGACCACGCCGAGCGGCTGCCGCATCGAGTAGACGTCGATGCCGGTGCCCGCGCTGTCGCTGTACTCGCCCTTGAGCAGGTGCGGGATACCGATGGCGAACTCGACCACTTCGAGGCCACGCTGGATGTCGCCGCGCGCGTCGGGAACGGTCTTGCCGTGTTCGGACGAGAGCAGGCGGGCGAGGGAGTCCTCTTCCGCGCGGACGAGGTCGACGAACTTCATCAGCACGCGGGCCCGCTTCTGCGGGTTCCAGCGGGCCCATTCGAGCTGGGCCTGCGCCGCGTCGGCGACGACGGCGGCGACCTCGGTGGCCGAGGCGAGCGGGACGCGGGCCTGGACGGCGCCGGTGCTGGGGTCGAAGACGTCGGCGAACCGGCCGGATGTCCCCGACACCGGCTTGCCGCCGACGAAGTGGCTGAGTTCGGTGCTCATGGATGCCCTTTCCGAAAGTACGCAGGACGAAGCCGCCCGAAGACCACGATCGGTGGCCGGGCAGGGGAGTACGGACGACTTACCGCCGGGGTGGTGGCGGGTCGGCGACTTTCGCGCAGGCAGGAAGAATCCGCATGCGTTCAGCTCCATCCTCGTGGACGAACACGACACGTCTGCGGCCGGTATCCTGGCTCCCGGATCCGCGGCGGCTCCGGCCTTCCCGGCTCGCGCCAGTGGCCTTCTCTGCGGGAGCGCCGCTCCCCGGTCACAGTGGCGGGACCGCACCGGATTTTCACCGGCTTCCCTGCACCGCAGACCTGTGGACACCATAAAGTAGGAAGTCCGACTATGTCGAGGACAAGGGTGTGGCGTACGCCTCAGGTACGTGCTGGGTCTCGTGAGTGGTAAGGGCGGTTAGAACCGTCCTTACCACTCACGAGAGTGGCGGGTAGGGCAGCAGGCTGGACGAATGCTCGTCGACCCGCATCGGTTTCCCGATCGCGGGGAAGGCGCGCTGCGGGCACGCGGGCCGTTCGCAGACCTTGCACCCCATCCCGATCGGGGTGACGGCCGCGCCGGTGCCGAGGGCCAGCCCGTCGGAGTACACGAGCCGCCGCGCGTGCCGGAGTTCGCAGCCGAGCCCGATCGCGAACGTCTTGCCGGGATCGCCGTGCCCGCCCGCCGCGCGGGAAACGGTGCGGGCCAGCCAGAAGTACTTCTTGCCGTCCGGGAGTTCGGCGACCTGGGTGAGGATCCGGCCCGGCGAGCTGAACGCCTCGTAGACGATCCACAGTGGACACGAGCCGCCGACGCGGGAGAAGTGGAACCCGGTGGCGGACTGACGTTTCGAGATGTTGCCCGCGCGGTCGACCCGCACGAAGGAGAACGGCACGCCGCGGGTGCCCGGTCGCTGCAAAGTGGACAGTCGATGGCAGATCGTCTCGAAGCCGACGCCGAAGTGGTCGGAAAGGCGCGTGATGTCGTAGCGGTAGCGTTCCGCCGCGCCGAGGAAAACGCGATACGGCAGTACAAGTGCGCCCGCGTAGTAGTTGGCCAGGCCGATCCGCGCGAGCCGCCGGGCGGTGTCGCCGCTGAACTTCCCGTCGTCGACGAGCCGGTCGATCACGTCGCCTGCCTCCAGCAGCGCCAGCTCGGACGCTAGCCGGAACGCGGCCTGACCGGGGCGCAGCGCGGGGGAGAGGCGCAGCGTCTTCCCGCGCGTGTCGAAGTGGTGCTGATCGGCGCCGAGGGATTCGGAGACCACCTTGACGCCGTGACGGTCCAGCAACCCGGCGGCCAGTCCACTGCGGACTTCGCCGGGGTGGAGGCGTAACTCTGCGGCCAGCTTCTCCGCGGGGGCGTCCAGTTCCGCGACATGGTTGCGGCGCAGATAGAACCAGTCCCGGATCTCCTCGTGCGGCTGGTGCGCGGTCGACCGGTCGAGTCCCTGCTCGGTCACCAGCGTGGCGATGTTCTCCACGGCTTCGCGGTAGCGACGGTGCAGCGCGACGAGCGTCCGCGCCACCTCGGGCAGCGTGGTGGTCAGCGCGTCGACCTCGCCCGCGGAGATCTCGCCGCTGACAGTGTTGTCGCCGAACACCTCGCGGACGTCGGCGACCAGCCGGGCGGTGTCGCGGGCCGCGAAAAACTCCGTGTCCACGCCGAAGGTCTCGGTGAGCTTCAGCAGGACCGGCATGGTCAGTGGCCTGCCGTTGTGTTCGAGCTGGTTGACGTAACTCGGCGAGATCTCCAGCAGTCTGGCCAGTTCGGACTGCGTCATGGACCGGCCTTCGCGCAGCTGGCGGAGCCGGGCACCCGCGTACATCTTCTCCACAAGCCGACTGTAACAACTTTTACAAGCGGTTCGCGAACGTTCACAACTCTTCACAGCGCTGCGGGCTAGCGACGATCCCGAGGTCGGTGCCACGCTCGTGACAGAGCACCACAAGGTTCACAAGGGAGTGCGGATGAGCGCGGAGATCGCCCGAGCAGGCGTCGTCGGGGCCGGTCAGATGGGTGCCGGAATCGCCGAGGTGTGCGCCCGGTCCGGCCTGGACGTCGTTGTGTGCGAACAGGACGCGCCGTCCGCCGACGCGGGCCGCGCGCGGATTCTGGCCTCGCTCGATCGGGCGGTCCGGGCGGGCAAGCTCGGCCGCGCGGAGGCCGAACGCGCCGCCTGGCGGCTGCGGTTCACCACCGACGTCGGCGAACTGGCCGACCGCCAGCTGGTGATCGAAGCCGTCGCCGAGGACGAGCAGGTCAAACTGGAGCTGTTCGCGACACTCGACAAGGTCGTGACCGATCCCGACGCGATCCTCGCGTCGAACACCTCCTCCCTCCCGATCATGCGGCTGGCGATGGCCACCGGGCGGGCCGAGCAGGTCGTCGGCCTGCACTTCTTCAATCCGGTCCCGGTGCTGCCGCTGGTCGAGGTGGTCGGCTCGCTGCTGACCAGCGCGTCCACAGTGGACCGCGCCGAACGGTTCGCCCGCGACGTCCTCGGCAAGCAGACCGTACGGGCACGCGACCGGGCCGGGTTCGTGGTCAACGCGCTGCTCGTGCCGTATCTCCTGTCGGCGATCCGGATGGTGGAGTCGGGCTTCGCCGCCGCGTCCGATGTGGACCGAGGGATGGAACTCGGTACCGCGCATCCGATGGGACCCCTGCGCCTGACCGACCTGATCGGCCTCGACACCGTGGCCGCGATCGCGGACTCGCTCTACGCCGAGTTCAAGGAAGCGCTCTACGCGCCACCGCCCCTGCTGCTGCGCATGGTCGACGCCGGGCTGCTCGGCAAGAAGACCGGCCGCGGATTCCACGTCTACGAGGGAAAGTGATGATCGACCACACCGTCCGCACCTACCGCTCCGCCGAATCGCTGCCCCGCGAGGAGCAGCTCGCGTGGAAGCTCGCCTCGGTCGCCACCGACGACGTCCCGGTCACCCCCGAGGTCGCGGCCATGGTGATCAACCGCGTGATCGACAACGCCGCCGTGGCGGCCGCGTCGCTGGCGAGGCGCCCCGTCCGCTCGGCCCGCGACCAGGCCCTGGCGCATCCGGGAAAGCCGGGCGCGGCGGTCTTCGGCGTCGAAGGCCGGTACTCCCCGGAATGGGCCGCCTGGGCCAACGGCGTCGCCGTGCGTGAACTCGACTACCACGACACCTTCCTCGCCGCGGACTACTCGCACCCCGGCGACAACATCCCGCCGATCCTCGCCGTCGCCCAGCACACCGGGCGCACCGGCGCGGACCTGCTCCGCGGGATCGCCGCCGGATACGAACTGCAGGTGAACCTCGTGCGCGGGATCTGCCTGCACGAACACAAGATCGACCACATCGCCCACCTCGGCCCGTCGGTCGCGGGTGGTCTCGGCGCGTTGCTGGGCCTGGAGACCGAGACCGTCTACCAGGCGATCGGGCAGGCGTTGCACACCACGACGACGACCCGCCAGTCCCGCAAAGGCGAGATCTCCTCGTGGAAGGCTTACGCGCCCGCGTTCGCCGGGAAGACCGCGATCGAGGCCGTCGACCGGGTGATGCGCGGCGAAGGCGCGCCGAGCCCGATCTACGAGGGCGAGGACGGTTTCATCGCGTGGCTGCTGAGCGGCCCGGACGCCGAATACACGGTAGCGCTGCCGGCGCCGGGCGGGGCGAAACAGTCCATTCTGGACACTTACACCAAGGAGCACTCGGCGGAGTACCAGAGCCAGGCGTTGATCGACCTCGCGCGGCGGCTCGGCCCGAGGATCGGCGAGCTCGGCAAGGTCGAGCGGATCCTCATCCACACCAGCCACCACACGCACTACGTGATCGGCTCCGGCGCGGGCGATCCGCAGAAGTACGATCCCCACGCCAGCCGCGAAACGCTGGACCACTCGATCCCGTACATCTTCGCGGTCGCCCTGCAGGACGGTGCCTGGCACCACGAGCGGTCCTACGACCGGGCTCGCGCGACACGGCCGGACACGGTCGAACTCTGGCAGAAGGTCGCCACCGTCGAGGATCCCGAATGGACTCGTCGCTATCACGCGCCCGAACCGGCGTTCGGCGGCCGCGTCGAGATCACCCTCGCCGACGGCACGGTGCTGAGCGACGAGATCGCCGTCGCCGACGCTCACCCGGCCGGGGCACGGCCCTTCGCCCGGGAGCAGTACGTCGCCAAGTTCCGTACGCTGGCCGACGGGGTGATCGCCACCGCCGATCAGGACCGGTTCCTCGAAACGGTCACCCGGCTCGGGGAACTGGACGCGGCCGAGGTCGCCGGGATCGTGCTCCCGGCCGGAATCGACGCCGCGCCGACGAGCAAGGGGATCTTCTGATGCTGCACGCCGCTCCCTCCGCCGCGCAGAAGCGGGCCGCCTTCCGCACCGGGCTGAACTCCGGGACGCTGCAACGCCTTCCCGGCGCGTTCAACCCGTTGTCGGCCAAGCTGATCGAGCGACGCGGCTTCGAGGGCGTCTACATCTCCGGCGCGGTCCTTTCGGCGGATCTCGGCCTTCCGGACATCGGGCTGACCACGCTCACCGAGGTCGCCGGGCGGTCGCAGCAGATCGCCCGGGTCACCGCGCTGCCCGCGCTGGTCGACGCCGACACCGGCTTCGGCGAACCGATGAACGCCGCCCGCACCACACAGGTACTCGAGGACGCCGGCGTCGCCGGGATGCACCTCGAGGACCAGGTGAACCCCAAACGATGTGGTCACCTCGACGGCAAGGACGTCGTCGAGCGGAACGTCGCTGTCCGGCGGATCACCGCCGCCGTCGCCGCTCGCCGCGATCCGGACTTCGTCATCGCCGCCCGCACCGACGCCGCGGCCGTGCACGGCATCGACGACGCCATCGACCGCGCCAAGGCCTACGCCGACGCCGGAGCCGACCTGATCTTCCCCGAGGCGATGCGGGACGCGGGCGACTTCGAACGGCTGCGAGCCGCCGTCGACGTCCCGATCCTGGCGAACATGACCGAGTTCGGGAAAAGCGAACTGCTGGACGTGAAAACGCTGGAATCGCTCGGCGTGAACGTCGTGATCTACCCGGTCACCCTGTTGCGCCTGGCCATGCACGCCGCGGAAGCCGGGCTCGACGCCATCACCGCGCAGGGCACCCAAGCGGATCTGCTCGACCGGATGCAGCACCGGCGCGATCTCTACGACCTGCTCGATTACGAGTCCTACAGCACTTTCGACGAGAACGTCTTCACTTTCCGCGTCTGAGAGGACGACCATGCCCGCACCCAGTATCCACAAAGGACTCGCCGGAGTCGTCGTCGACACCACCGAGGTGTCGATGGTCAACCCCGACACCAACTCCCTGACCTACCGCGGTTATCCCGTCCAGGATCTGGCCGGGAAATGCCGTTTCGAGGAGGTCGCCTACCTGCTTTGGCACGGCGAGCTGCCGACACCGGAGCAACTGGCCGCCCAGAACGAGGCCGAGCGCGCCCACCGGACCCTGCCGAGGGACCTCGTGCTGACCCTGCTCTCGCTGCCGGAAACCGCGCATCCGATGGACACCCTGCGCACCGCGGTGAGCATCCTGGGCGCGCACGACCCGCACGAGGACGACAACGGCCTGGAAGCCAACCGTGCCAAGGCACTCCGGTTGTTCGCCGCGCTGCCCGCCGTCGTCGCGCTGACCCAACGGCGCAGGCACGGCCTCCTCCCGCTCGCGCCGCGCGACGACCTCGGCTACGCGGAGAACTTCCTGTACCTGACGCTCGGCGAGGTCCCCGAACCCGTGATCGTCCGGGCCTTCGAGACTTCGCTGATCCTCTACGCCGAGCACAGCTTCAACGCCTCGACGTTCACCTCACGTGTCGTCACGTCCACGCTGTCGGATCTCTACAGCGCCGTCACCGCGGCCATCGGCGCGCTCAAAGGCCCGCTGCACGGCGGCGCCAACGAAGCCGTCATGACGACGTTCGAGGAGATCGGCACCGCCGCCAACGCGGAAGCCTGGCTCACCGCGGCGTTGGCGGACAAGCGCAAGATCATGGGCTTCGGGCACCGTGTCTACAAGACGGGCGACTCCCGCGTGCCCACCATGCGCCGTGCCCTGCAGGAGATCGCGGAACTCCGCGACGGACACCACCTGCTCGATCTCTACGAAGCCTTGGCCCGTGCGATGTCCGACGCGAAGGGCCTGCACCCCAACCTGGACTATCCCGCGGGCCCGGCGTACCACCTGATCGGCTTCGACACCACCGTTTTCACCCCGATCTTCGTCGCCGCCCGGATCACCGGCTGGACCGCGCACATCGCCGAGCAACTGGCCGACAACAGCCTGATCCGGCCGTCGAGCGCGTACACCGGGCCGACCGAACGGGTGCTCGGCACCGTGGGCTGACAGGGGAAGTGGTCCGCTATCTCGAGAAAGCGCCAGTGGAAATCGTGCGCGGTCTGGTAGTTGTCGGATATGAGCGATCAGCCGACGGCGGCGGAACTGGCGAACGAAATCCTCGACGCCCTGGCCGCCGAGATCCCCTTGATGGCGACCTTCGACGACATCCCCGGCCACGATCACGAGTTGCGGGACGTCTCCGAGGCGGGTGACGCCCGGTTGCGGGAGATCGCCGTCCGGGTCGGCGAACAGGCCGCGCGGTCCACCGACCCGGACCGGGTCACCCTCGGCGTGGTCACCCACCACGCGGAAGGGCTCCTGGCCAGGCTGGACTCCCGGAAGATCGAGTTCATCCTCGCCGAACCCATGGCGGCGGAGGGCGCGGGGTTGCTGTCCTGGCTTCCGCAGCTGGCGCCGTCGGGGGAGCGGGCCGAGGAGGACTACCTGGCCAGGATGGCCGCGATCCCCGGGTTCCTCGCGGGCCTCGGTGACCGGTATCGCGCCGGGCGGACACCGGTGGAACGCGCCGTCGGCAACGCCATCGCCCACGTCGATCGGTTCCTGGCCATCGAGCCCAACGGCCTGCTGGCCCCGCCGCTGACCGGTGACCGCGAGGCGAGGCGAGCCCGGCTGTTCACCGAGGAGGTCCGGCCCGCACTCGTCGCCTATCGCGACATGCTCGCCCGCGACGTCGCCGGGCACGGACGCCCCGACGAGCAGCCGGGCCTCTGCTGGCTGGACGGTGGCAAGGAGAGCTACGCGCGGCTGGCCCGCACGCACACCACCACCGGGGTCTCGCCGGAGGAACTGCACGAGACCGGCCTCGAAATCGGCCGGGCGCTGGACGAGGAGTACCGACGGCTCGGCGCCGCCGTGTTCGGCGAGGACGACCCCGACGAAGTCCGGCGCCGGTTGCGCACCGATCCGTCGCTGTGCTGGCGGAACGGGGACGAGATGGTCACGACCGCGGCGGAGGCGATCGCGCGGGCCACGGCCGCCGCTCCCGGCTGGTTCCGCCGCACGCCGTCCGCCGAATGCGTCGTGCGCGCCGTACCGGAATCGGACGGGCCCTCCGCCACGCAGGCGTACTACATGGCACCGTCGGGCGACGGCAGCCGTCCGGGCATCTACTACACCAACACCTATCGGGTGGAGGAGCGGTTCCGGTTCATCGCCGAGTCCGTCGCCTTCCACGAGGGCGTTCCAGGACATCACTTCCAGGCCGGCATAGCCCACGAGCTCGACGGGGTGGCGCCGCTGCGCAAACTCGTCCCGCTCTCGGCCTTCGACGAGGGCTGGGCGCTCTACACCGAACGGCTCGCCGACGAGATGGGCCTGTACTCCGACGACCTGATGCGGCTGGGGATGGTCGCCGAGGACTCCCTGCGCGCGGCGCGGCTCGTCGTCGACACCGGGCTGCACGCCTTGGGCTGGACCAGGCAACAAGGAATGGAGTATCTCGCCGAACACTGCGTGCTCAGCGACATCGAGGCACAGTCCGAGATCGACCGGTACATCGAATGGCCCGGCCAGGCGCTGTCGTACATGACGGGCAGGCTGGAGATCCAGTGGTTGCGCGCTTTCGCCGAGGAACGGCTGGGCGGGGCCTTCGACATCCGCGACTTCCACGACGTCGTGTTGAGGCACGGGCAGGTTCCGTTGCCCGTGCTCGGCGACATCGTGCGGGAGTGGGTCGAGTCAGAGCTTCGGTAGTGCCGGGTACGCGGCGCCGGGAGTTGTTCCCGGCGCCGCGTGTCCTCAGTCGCGCGTCGCGAGTGTCGCGACCTCGGTGTCGGACAGCGGCCGGTCGTAGAGCCGGACGTCGTCCACCGCACCGCGCAGGAAGTCGACCTGCTGGCCGCCGTACTGGCCGCGGCCGATCACCGTGTGGCCGGTGCTCGCCGGAGCGGAGCAGGCGTTCTGCGCGGCGACCTTCTTGCCGTCGACGTACAGTGACAACGTGCCCGCCTTGGCGTCGCGGACCCCGGTCAGGTGGTACCACTTGCCGACTTCCGGCTTCTCCGGCGACAGGGCGCGGAGACCGACGAAGCTCATCGCCCAGCGCTGGTCCTGCCCGGAGTACTGCAGGAAGAACGCGCTGTCGCGGCCGGTGTCCTGGCTGACGACGGTCTGGAACGCGCCGCCGGCCTCGTCCAGCTTCGCCCACGCAGAGACCGAGTAGCTGCCTGCGGTGTTGACGAGGTTCGCCCCGGTGTCGGCCTGCCCGTTGCCCGTGAAGGCCAGCGCGCCGCCCTGGACACCGCCTGCCCACTGTCCGTTGGTCAGCGTGGCGTGCGCCGTGCCGACCGAGTCCGCGGCGCTGGAACCGGTGCCTTCGTCGAACTTGTAAGCGTGCACTCCGGTGAGTCCCGGCGTTCCGGGGCCAGGGTCGGGCGCGCCGGAACCGCTGCCGTCGGCGTTGCGGATGATCGCCTGGTTGACCGCGCGCGCCTGCGCGAAGTCCATCTTCTTCACCTGCCTGTCGTAGGTGAAGAAGCCGTTGACCTCGTGCTCGACGTCGGTGATCTGGGTGTAGATCGAACCGCTGATGGCGCAGCTCTGCGCCGACGCGAGCACGTCACGCTGGTTCTGGACGTAGCGGCTGTTCAGGGTCGCCTGGTCCTTCACCATCTCGTAGGCGTGGCCTTCGCCGAACCACATGTGGTCCTTGACCTCGAGGCCGTAGCCGCCGTGCTCGCCGTCGATCGAGATCCGCTTGCCGTCGGGCATCGGCTTCGCGGGACCCGGATAGGCGTGCCAGTCGATGACGTCACCCTTGCCGGAGTCACCGAGGGAGTCGCAGCAGTTGACCCCGCTGTGCGCGTTGACCAGCCGGGTCGGGTCCTGGGCCTTGACGTCGTCGGCGATCTTCCCGGTGGTCTCGCGCGACCACTCGCCCCAACCCTCGTTGAACGGCACATAGCCGACGATCGAGGTCCAGTTCTTCTTCTGCTCCACCAGTTCCTTCAGCTCCACCTGGAACTGCTGCTGGGCGTCGGCGGGCGGGCGGCCGCCGGTGCGCATCGACGGCATGTCCTGCCAGACGAGCAACCCGAGCTTGTCGGCGTGGTGGTACCAGCGGTCCGGTTCGGTCTTGATGTGCTTGCGGACCGTGTTGAAACCGAGGACCTTGTGCTGCTCGAGGTCGAAGCGGAGTGCCTTGTCGGTCGGCGCGGTGTAGATGCCGTCCGGCCAGTAGCCCTGGTCCAAAGTGGACTGCAGGAAGAGGATCTTGCCGTTGAGGGTGAACCGGAGTTTGCCGTCGGCACCCTTCGCGGTACCGAATTCGCGCATGCCGAAGTAGGACGACACCTTGTCGACGGTGCGGCGGCCGTCCTTCAGCTCGACGTCGAGGTCGTAGAGGAAGGGGGAGTCCGGCGACCAGAGCTTGGCCTTGGGGACCGGCAGGGAGATGGTCCCGGCGGCGGAGGACTTGCTGCGGCTGACCACCTTGTGGCCGTCGCGGACCACGGCTTCGACGGTCAGCCCGGAAGCGCCGCCGGTGTCGACGGTGAGCTTGAGCGTGGAGGACTTGAGGTCGGGAACCATGCCGAGCGTGCCGACGTGCTTGGCCGCGACCGGTTCCATCCAGACGGTCTGCCAGATGCCCGAGGCGCCTTCGTAGAAGATCCCGCGGTCGGGGACGAGGCGCTGCTTGCCGACAGGCTGCCAGGTGGCGTCGGCGCGGTCCTCGACGCCTACGATGATCTCCTGCTCTCCCTTGGGCTTCAGCGCCGAGGTCACGTCCGCGGAGAACGCGCCGTAGCCGCCCTGGTGCGCGGCCACCTCCTTGCCGTTGACGTAGACCTTCGCCTTGTAGTCGACGGCGCCGAAGTTGATGCGCAGGGTGTTGTCCTTGCCCACGCCCCAGTTCTTGGGCACGGTGAACGTGCGCCGGTACCACATGTGGTCTTCGTGCCGCTGGATACCGGAAAGCGCCGATTCCGTCGGGTAGGGGACCAGGATCTTTTCGGCGAGCCGCTCGCCGAACGGCGGGACCTCACCGGGCGCGGCGCCGGCGAACTCCCAGAGCCCGTTGAGGTTCTGCCAGTCCTGTCGCACCAGCTGCGGCCGGGGGTACTCCGGCAACGCGTTGGAAGGCGACACCTGGTTCGTCCACGGGGTGGTCAGGCGTGGCTTGCCCATCTTCCAGCCGCTCTCCGCGGCCATCGCGGCCCCCGGTGTCATCGACAGGGCGGTCAGGGCGGCCACCGCGACGGTCAGGGTCTTCCGGAAGCGTCCGGTACTTCGGCCTCTGGGGCGATGAGGTGACAACGTTGGCAACATCTGCTCGACACCCTTCTCCGGGAGCGGCCGCCTCGGCGGAGGAAGCGCCTCCCACTGGACTTGTGCAGGCGTGAAACCACGACCTCGTGGCCGAGGGGAACCGGTGTGAGCCGGGCCACGACTGGCCGTCAGGACTTTTTTACATCGTTGATACAACGTTGTAAAGCGTCGAAGGGCTCGTATCGGTCGGTGCAGGGGACCGCCGGAGAGCGCGATCCCGGGCCCCGGGCGACGCGAAGGCCACCCTTGAGACGGTCAACGTCTCAAGGGTGGCCTTCAGGACTTCTTTGACACAGCAACTGACCGATAAGTAACTTACTGGGGAGTCAGATCGAACGGAGGCGACGATGCCGACCGGAGAACGGTCCTGGTGGGGCTGGGGGAACACCGCCGAAGCCTTGACCCGGGAAGAGTCCGACGCGCTGGTCGCCCGCACGTCGGGTGTCCTGCCCGGGCACGATTTCACCGAGCACGCCCCGCCGGAACCCGCGGAGCTCGGCGTCCCGGCCTCGCGGATCCGCCCGCCTGCGGCGCTCGCCGCGTTGTGCAGCGACGTGCCCGTCGACAGGTTGTCCCACGCCCGCGGCAAGGCCTTCCGCGACGTCGTCCGGAATCTGCTCGGCCGGCTCGACCACGTCCCGGATCTGGTCGCCCGGCCGCGCACGGAACAGGACGTCGTCGACCTTCTCGACTGGTGCACGGCTTCCGGAACTCCGCTGATTCCTTACGGTGGCGGCAGTTCCGTGGTCGGCGGGGTCGAACCGCGCTTCGACGGTCCGGCGATCTCGATGGATCTGGCCGGTCTCGACAGCGTGCTCGAAGTGGACACGGTCAGCCGCGCGGCCCGGATCCAGGCCGGGATCTTCGGGCCGGCGCTGGAAGACCGCCTTCGCCCGCTGGGCCTGACCCTGCGGCACTTCCCGCAGTCGTTCGCCCACTCCACGCTCGGCGGTTGGCTCGCCACCCGCGCGGGCGGGCATTTCGCCACGCTCGCCACGCATATCGACGATCTCACCGAGTCGTTGCGCGTCGTCACCCCGGCCGGGATCAGCGAATCGCGGCGCCTGCCGGGTTCGGGTGCCGGTCCCTCGCCGGACCGGATGTTCCTCGGCTCCGAGGGCACGCTCGGGGTGATCACCGAGGCATGGATGCGCCTGCAGGACCGCCCGGTCTGGCAGGTCACCGCGTCGGTCGCCTTCGAACGGCAGGAGGACGCGGTCGCCGCCACGCGGGCGATCGCGCAGTCCGGGCTGTATCCGTCGAATTGCCGTCTGCTCGACCCGGCCGAGGCCTTCATCAACGCGGGCGCGAGCGTCGGCGGGGGTCTGCTCCTGGTCGCGTTCGAATCCGCCGATCATCCGGTCGACACCTGGCTGGATCGCGCGCTCGAACTGGCCACCGGGCACGGGGGAGTCGTGAAAACCAGGCGTGGCAAGGATTCCTCCCGCCAGGACAGTGCCTCGACGTGGCGCTCGTCGTTTCTGCGGATGCCGTACCAGCGTGACGCGCTGGCCCGCAGATCGCTGATCGTGGAGACCTTCGAGACCGCCTGCACGTGGGACGGCTTCGAGGAATTCCACGCCGCGATCACTTCGGCGGCCCGCACCGCGATCGACGAGGTGTGCGGCGGCGCCGGTGTCGTCACGTGCCGCTTCACCCACGTCTACCCCGACGGCCCCGCGCCCTATTACGGGATCTACGCCGCCGGGCGCTGGGGGAGCACGGTCGCGCAGTGGGACGAGATCAAGGCCGCCGTCTCCGAGGCGATCGCGGGCCACGGCGGCACGATCACCCATCACCACGCCGTCGGCCGCGACCACCGGCCCTGGTACGACCGGCAGCGTCCCGATCCGTTCGCGGCCGCGCTCACCGCTGCCAAGTCCGCGCTCGATCCGGCCGGAATCCTCAATCCCGGGGTGCTGATCCGCTGACCGGCGGGCGGACGAACGAGGTCAGCAGCGTGGTGAACCGCAAGGCGGCCAAGGACAACGTCCGGCCCGCCATGGTCTGCACCTGGGCTTCGCGTTTGCGGAACACGGCGTTGTCGAGGAGGACGTAGGCCACTCCCTCGGTGGCCGCGTCCTGCTCGATGTCGCCGAGTCCGCCGACGAGTGCGATCCCGCCGCCGCAACGGACGAACTCGTACTTCGAGCTCAGTTCGTCGCACACCAGCACCGGACGCGCCGCGAGGTTCTCGATCCGGGTGGCGATGTCGAACAGGTCGCGCAGGCTTTGGCCCTGCGACGGCAGGGCGAGGGGATGCTCGCACAGTTCGGCGAGCCCGAGGGAGTCGCGGCCGGTCAGCGGATGGCCGAGCGGGACGATCGCGTACACCGGGACGACGACGGCGCTTTCGACCCGCACGCCGTGCTGGGGCCCGGTCGTGAAGGTGACGGCGACGTCTGCCGCGCCGTCGAGCACGCGCCGGGTGGCTTCTTCCCGGTTGACGACGTCGATGTGGAAGGTGACGTCGTGTTCGCGGCGGAAGGCGGCGATCGCCTGGGGCACGACCCGGCGGGCGAACCCCTCCGAGCAGGCGACGGTGAGCGAACGGGCGTGAAACCCCCGCCCGGTGCGAAGTTCGCCGACGAGGACGGCCGATTCGGCTTCGCTGCGGCGGACGTGGTCGAGCAGCCGGTTCCCGGCGTCGGTCGGCTCCATGCCCCGCGGATGCCGGACGAACAGCGGTACCCCGATCCCGGCCTCGAGCTTCGCGATCTGGCGGCTGATCGCCGAGGGCGCGACCGTCAGTTCGGCCGCCGCTTCGGACACCGAGCCGGTGCGGGCGACTTCGAGGAAGTACGTCAGCGCGATCGGCAGCAAGCGCATGGGACTTCCTTTGCCTCGATCAGAACGCAGGGCACCGTAAACGGCAATGGTCAGTGTAGGGCGAACCGGCTTAGGCTCTCCTCGACACTCGGCGAACGAATTGGGAGAGAACGTGCCCACCCCTGCGGAACTGGTTTCGAAGGCCCAAGAACACGTGGATTCGGGCGCCTTCTTCGCCGAACTCGCCGAACTGGTCCGGTACCCGACCGTGAGCGACCATCCGGACGGTCGCGTTGCCATCAAGGCATACCTGGACGAGGTGCTGACCCCGGCCTTGACGGCGCTCGGCTGCTCGGTGCGGCGGTATCCCAATCCCGATCCGGCCGGTGGTCCCTTCCTGGTCGGTACCCGGATCGAGGCGCCGGAACTTCCGACCGTCCTGTGCTACGGCCACGCCGACGTCGTCGCGGGCCACGAAGGGCGGTGGAGCGAGGGCCGTGACCCGTGGACGCTGACCGCCGACGGCGAGCGCTGGTACGGCCGCGGCTCGGCGGACAACAAGGGGCAGCATCTGATCAACCTGACCGCGCTCAGGCTGCTCCTCGCCGAAACGGGCTCGCTGGGGTTCAACCTCAAGTTCCTGTTCGAGACCGGAGAGGAGATCGGCTCACCCGGTCTCGGCGAGTTCGTCGCGGCGCAGTCGCAGGCACTCGGCGCCGATGTCCTCATCGCCTCGGACGGGCCGCGGCTCGACGCGGCGACGCCGACGGTGTTCCTCGGCGCGCGCGGCGCCGTCCGGATCTCGCTCGACGTCGACCTGCGCCCCGACGCCTATCACTCGGGGAATTGGGGCGGCGTGCTGCGCAACCCCGCCACCACCCTCACCGGGGCGATCGCCTGCCTCGTCGACGGGCACGGCCGCATCCGAGTGCCCGGTCTCCTGCCGCCCGAACTCCCTGACAGCGTCCGCGAGGCGCTCGCGGAGATCCGGATCGCCGGAAGGCCAGGAGATCCGGCGCTGGAGGAAAGCTGGGGCGACACCGGGCTTTCACCCGCCGAGCGGCTCTACGGCTGGAACACCCTCGAAGTCCTTTCGCTGGGAGCCGGCGACATCGACAGGCCTGTCAACGCCATCCCCGGCATGGCCCGCGCGGTACTGCAACTGCGCTACGTCGCCGGGACCGAGGTCTCGGACGTCGCGGACACGATCAGGAAACACCTGGCCTCGCACGGGTTTTCGATGGTCGAGGTCACCGTCGAAGCGAGTTTCCAGGCCAGCCGCACCCCGGTCGGGAACCCGTGGGTGGGCTGGGCGAAGGGCGTCCTCGACGAGGTTTCCGACCGGCCGGTTGCGATCCTGCCGAGTTTCGGCGGTGGCCTGCCGAACCACGTGTTCACCGACATCCTCGGCATCGCGACCCTGTGGCTGCCGCATTCCTACCCGGGCTGCCTGCAACACGCGCCCGACGAGCATCTGCTCGCGCCGATCGTCAGGGAAGGCCTCGTGCTCGCCACCACCTTGTTCCACGCGCTCGGCCGGTTCACAGCTCCCGCAACAGGTAGCGCTGAAGTTTCCCGCTCGCGTTCCGGGGCAGCGCCTCGATGAACCGGACCCGCCGCGGGTACTTGTACGGCGCCGCTGTCGCCTTCGCGTGGTCCTGCAACGCCTGCGCGAGGCGCGATCCCCGCTCCGCACCGGGCTGAAGCACGACGAACGCCGTCACGACCGATCCGCGATCCGGGTCCGGCGTCCCGATCACCGCGCATTCCGCGACATCGGGATGCGTGAGCAGGACTTCTTCGACCTCGGGGGCGGCGATGTTGTACCCCGACGAGATGATCATGTCGTCGCTCCGCGCGACGAAGGTGAAGTAGCCGTCGGAGTCGCGGACGTAGGTGTCGCCGGTGATGTTCCAGCCGTCGCGGACATAGTCACGCTGACGAGGGTCTTCGAGGTAGCGACAGCCTGTCGGGCCTCGGACGGCGAGGAACCCGGGAGTGCCGTCCGGGACGGGAGATCCGTCGATGTCGAGGATCATGGCCTGGTAGCCGGGTACCACCTTCCCGGTCGCGCCGGGACGCGCGTCGTCGTCGGCGGCGGAGATGAAGACGTGCAGCATCTCGGTGCTGCCGAGTCCGTCGATGAGCGGGCGGCCGACGACTTCGCGGTACTGCTCGGCCACGGGGGCGGGGAGCGATTCGCCCGCCGACACCGCCCGGCGGACACCGGCCAGGAGCCGTCCGTCACCGGAGTTGAGGATCGCCCGGTACGCGGTCGGAGCGGTGAAGAGGACGGTGACGCCCTTCTCGGCGACGAGGGCGGCGAGCTCCGCCGGAGTGGTGCGTTCCACCAGGAGCGTGGCCGCCCCCGCTCGCAACGGGAAGATCAGCAGCCCGCCGAGGCCGAAGGTGAAGGCCAGCGGTGGTGTGCCGCAGAACAGATCGTCGGACGCCGGGCGCACGATGTGCCGGGAGAAGGTGTCGGCGATCGCGAGCAGATCGCGGTGGAAGTGCATCGTCGCCTTCGGGGAACCCGTCGTACCGGAGGTGAAGGCGAGCAGAGCGACGTCGTCGGCCGCGGTCGGGACGTCGGCGAAGGTCGCCGGATACCGGTCCGCGCGGGCGGCGAGGTCCGTCCCGTAGGACACGACGGGCAGATCGGGCGGGAGTTCGTCCAGCAGGCGTTCGTCGCAGACGGCGATCGCGGGCCGCGCACGGCCGACGATCTTGTCGAGTTCGGCGCGCCGCAGCATCGGCATGGTCGTGACCGCCACCGCGCCCGCCTTGAGCACGGCCAGCCAGGCCGCCGCGAGCCACGGCGTGTTGGCGCCCCGCAGGAGCACACGGTTTCCCGGCACCACGCCGAAGTCGGTGACGAGTACGTGCGCGATCCGGTTGGCGCGGGCCAGGACGTCGCCGTACGTCCACGTTTCGGCGGGGGACAGGAGGCAGGGGCGATCCGGGCCGAAACGCGCGACGGTGTCGTCGAGCAACGCGGTCGCGGCGTTCAGCCTGGCGGGATAGCGCAGTTCGGGGAGGTCGAACTCCAGCCGGGGCCACTGGTCCGCGGGCGGCAGCCGGTCACGGCAGAACGGGTCGACGTGCGCGCTGGGAGAAAGCCTCATCGTCGCCGCTCCTCGGTCCGGCCGTGCCCCCTTCCGCGAAGGTAGCACTTGTTACGACCGTCGAGAAGGCGCGATGTCCTGTCCGTGACGAAGGCGCCGGACAAGACAGGGGACACGAACCGGCAGAATGTCCCCTGTGGACGACGAACCCTCCGAACCACGGAGTGGCTGCGACGCAAGGTTTCCGAGGAGGTCAGCTCACGACGTCGGTGACCGCGCGGCGCAAGGTCGCGCGCACGGTTTCGGCGTCGTCGAGGCTTCCGCCGTGCAGTGCGCCGTCGCGAAGGAGGACGAGCGCGCGGGCGGCGTGCTCGGGGTCGGCATGACCCGCGTCGCGCGCCAGGTCGCGAAGCACGCAGAAGAACCAGTCCCGGTGATCGTCGATGACCTGGCGTACCTGGTGTGCGGGATCGGGGTACTCGGCGGCCGCGTTGAGGAACTGGCAGCCGCGGAAGTCGTCGTCGAGCGTCCGGTCGCCGATGATGCCCAGCGCGGCGAGCAGCGCCTCGCGGGCGGGTTTGCCGCGCGTCACCGCGCCGACGCCCGCGCGGATCTGCTCGCTCGTGGCGCTCAGGTACGCGGCGACGAGGTCGTCCTTGGTGGGGTAGTGGCGATAGAAGGTCGCCCGGGTGACGGCCGCCTCGGAGACCAGGCGCTCCACCCCGACGGCGTGGATGCCCTCGGCGTAGAACAGGCGTGAAGCGGTCTCGAGCAGCCTGACCTTCGGGTGTACGTCCCGGTCGACAGTCGGCATGGCCCCACCGTAGAGAAAGAACGGTCATTCCACTAGGTCGCCTTCGTCACGTTGCGGAAGGCATCCGTGACGAGCATTGTTCAGGGAGAAAGACCGATCGTTCTCCCTAGCTCTGAAGGAGCCATCATGAGCAACCAGAAGCCGACCGTCGTCCTGGTTCACGGTGCTTTCGCCGACTCGTCCAGCTGGAACGGCGTCGTCCCGAAGCTGCGTGAGCAGGGCTATCGGGTGCTGGCGGCGTCGAACCCGCTGCGCGGGATCGAGTCCGACGCGGACTATGTCGCCGACGTCGTCAACGGCGTGGACGGTCCCGTCGTGCTGGCCGGGCACTCCTATGGCGGCGTCGTGATCAGCCGTGCGGCGGCGACCGCGCCGAACGTGAAGGCGCTCGTCTACGTCGCAGCCTTCCAGCCGGACGCGGGGGAGAGCGTGTTCGAGCTGTCCGGTCGTTTCGAGGGAAGCAAGCTCGGCCCGGACACCACGAACGTCCTCGCCTCGCAGGGTGAGCTGTCGATCAAGCCCGAGAACTTCTCGGACGTGTTCGCGGCCGACGTTGCCGCGGAGACCGCCGACGTCATGGCGGTCACCCAGCGGCCGGTCACCGAGCGTGCGCTCGCCACGCCGTTCGACGGCGAGCCGGCGTGGAAGAACGTGCCGTCCTGGGCGCTGATCGCCGAGCAGGACCACGCGATCCCCGCCGCCGCGCAGGCGTTCATGTCCGAGCGCGCCGGTTCGGAGGTCACCAGGGTCGAGGCCTCGCACGCCGTCTCGGTGTCGCGGCCGGACGTCGTCGCGGAGGTCATCCTCGCGGCGGCCGCCAAGGTCGCCTGACCTCGGTCGCTTGACAGGTGAATCCTCCCCCGGAGAGACTGCAAAAGCGTTTTTGCAGTCTCTCCGGGGAGAACCACGTGAAGGTCTTGGTGCTCGATTCGAGCCCGCGTCGTGAAGGCAATTCCTGGGCACTCGCCCGGTCGCTGGCCAAGGGGGCGGAAGAAGCCGGGCACACGGTCGGCTTCGTCCACCTCTCCGATTTCGTCGAGTCGCCGCTGGGGGACTGCCGTGGTTGCCGTTTGAGCGACCGGTCCTGCGGGATCGCCGACGGCTACGAGCGCCTGCTGTTCGAGCACGTGCTCCCGGCGGACGCGATCGTGTACGCGACGCCGCTGCACTGGTACGGCATGACCGGGCGGCTCAAGTCCTTCTTCGACCGGCTTTTCTGTTACACGTCCGGCAGTTCGCCGCATACCGCCGAGGTCGTGCCGGGGCTGACGGGCAAACGCGCCGCGGTGCTGATCTCCTGCGAGGAGAGCTACCGAGGCGCGACGCTCGGCCTCGAAGCCCAGTTCCAGGAGCTCACCCGGTACCTGCGTCAGGACCTCGCCGGGATCGTGGTCGGCGTCGGCAACAGCCGGGGCGAGGTCGAGCGCGATCCCGCGCGGCCGCTGGAGGCGGCGGCCGACCTCGGACGTAGGCTGGGCGACGCCCACGTCACCGACTATCGGCTGGACACCGACCGGCCGAACCGCGTTTGGGGACCGCCCGTGGAGGCCTGAGTGTCGCCGACCATCCGTGACGTCGCCGCCGCGGCGGGGGTCTCGATCACCACCGTGTCCCACGTGCTCAGCGGGCAGGGCCGGATCTCCGAGGACACCCGGCGGCGAGTCGCGCGGGCGGCGGCGGAACTCGGCTACCAGGCCAGCGTCCACGCGCAGCAGCTGGTCACCCGGCGCAGCCGGACCCTGGCGATCCAGCTCGCGAACTCGGTCGACGCGAGCAGTGCTTGCGCGCTCGTGCCGAACTCGGACTACTTCCTCGAAGTCCTCAACGGGGCGGCCGAAGCCGCGTCGAAACGGTCGTACGCCTTGCTGCTTACACCGCCGGACGCAGACCTCGACCGGCTGAACGCCTTCGCCGTCGACGGCGCCATCCTCGTCGACCCCCGTGGCGACGAGCCGTTCTTCGCCACGGGCTGGTGCCGCGATCGGCCGCTGGTGACCACCGGCCGCCCGCTGGCGGCGCCGTGCCCGGTGCCGGTCGTCGTCGACAACGACCTGGTCGCGGCCGCCCGGCTGATGCTGGATCACCTGGCGGGCAACGGTTACGAGCGTCCCGCGATGATCACCACCGACACCAGCCGCTCCTACGCGGCCGACCTCGTCGCGGGGTACACCGGCTGGGCGGAAGACCGGGGACTGGAGCCGGTGGTGGCCGAGATCGACGAACCGCCGACCACCGAAGGCACGGCCGAGACCTTGGGCAGGCTGCTCGACCGGCGAGTGTGCCCGGACGCCGTTTTCACGACGTCGGAGAACCTCGCCCTCGGCGTCCTCCACGAAGCTCGCCGCCGGCGGCTCGCGGTCCCGGTCGAACTCGGGATCTGCAGCGCGGTGGACAGCGGTTCGCTCCGGCTCACTTCGCCGCAGGTGACCGGGATGTTCGTCCACCCGCGTGAGGTGGGCGGCCGTGCGGCGACGGCGTTGATGGACCTCATCGAGGGCGGCACGCCGGATGGTGGGCCGCGCCGGATCGAGGTGCCCGTGCGGCTGAACGCGAGGGAATCCACCCACCGCAAGTAGTCCTCTAGTTGCGGTAGTTGCGCTTGCACTTACCGCAACTAGAGGACTACTTGCGATAGGTACCGAGACCTTGGTTCAGGAACTCCGGCACACCGCGACCGGCGCGTCCCCGCCGTCGTCGCCGGTGGTCGAGATGAAGCCGAAGGTGGTCGTCCCGCCGGCGGGCAGGACGGCGTTCCAGTCGAGTTCGGACACGCGGACGCGGTCGCCCTCCTGTGCCAGGGAACCGTTCCACAGATTGGCGATCCGGGTCCCGGGCGGCAAGGTCCAGCTCACCTCCCAGCCGGTGAGCCGGGTCTCCTGGGAGTTCCGCACGGACACCCGGATCTCTGAGCCGCCGGGCCAGCGATTGGTCACCTCGTAGCTCGCTTCGCACACCGGTTTCTCCGCCACGGTGCTCGCGGGTGGAGCAGCCGCTGCCGGGGCGTCGGGGGTGTCGCCGTCGAACAGGAGGATCCCCGCCAGGACACCACCCGCGACCACCACGCCGCCCGCGATGGCGAACGGCAACCGTGAGCGGCGGGTGGGCGCGGGAAGCCGTTTAGTGCCGGACAGGATCGCCGGACGGCCGTCGGCGACCGCGGTGAGCATCCGCTCGGCTTCGGCCATGTCCGGCCGTTCCGCCGGATCGCGCCGGAGCAGCCGCAGCACGACGTCCGTGAGCGGGCCGGTGGTCCGCGGCGTGGTGATCTCGCCGCGGGCGACCCGTTTGAGGAGCGCGATCTGGTTGCCGTCGGTGCCGAACGGCGGCGCGCCTTCCAGCACGGTGTAGAGCGTGGCACCGAGAGAGAAGACGTCCGACGGATAGCCGGGCTCCTCGCCGTCGGCGACCTCGGGGGAGAGGAACGCCGGAGTGCCGACGACGAGCCCGCCGCCGGTCATGGTCCCTTCGCCGGTGGCGTGGGACAGGCCGAAGTCGGCGATCTTCGCCCGGCCATCGTCGGTGATCAGGACGTTGTTGGGCGTGACGTCCCGGTGCAGGATCCCGTCTTCGTGGGCCGCGGCCAGCGCCGAGGCGATCTGCGCGCCGAGTTCCGCGACCCGGCCGGCCGGGAGCGGACCGTCGCCGGAGAGGAGGTCCGTCAGCGGCCGGGACGGCAGGAACTCCATGACCAGGAACGGGGTTCCGTCCTGCTCGGCGACGTCGTACACGGTGACGGCGTGCGGATGCTTGAGCCTCGCGGCGACCCTGGCTTCGCGCATCGCGCGCACGATCGAGCGGAACGGGGCGTCGTCCGGCGAGTTGTCCGGCAGCAGTTGCTTGACCGCGACCGTCCGGCCGAGCCGCTCGTCCCGCGCCCGCCACACGACGCCCATCGCGCCCCGGCCGACCTTGCGCTCCAGCCGGTAGCGCCCGGCGACGAGCTCACCTTCTCGCGTCACGTCGCCCCCTTTGCGCCGAACACGGATCCGATGGCGGTCCGGTTCACGGGGGCGACTTTATCGGCTAGGGCGTGTTTTATAAGTCTGTTCGATGGGCCGCCTGGGCGCGGAGACCGCGAACATGGCTTATGAAACACGCCCTAGCGCCGAGGAGCCTCCTCGACCGGCGCGCCTGCCGCCGCGAGCCAGGCCTCGGCGAGGAGCCGATGGCCGAGCGGGCTGGGGTGGACGCCGTCCGGGGCCAGTGTCGCGGCGCCGTGCTCCTCGGCCGCCCGCGGCATGAACAGATCCGCGCGGACCAGGCGCGCGCCGAACTCGGTCGCCACTTCCAGCGCGACCTCGATACGAGGAGCCAGATCGGCCACCCAGTCGTGCTGTTCCGGCTCCACCGGCAGCAGGAACGGGGTGATCACGTACAACTCGGCCGGAAGGTGCTGCCGCGCGCCGGACAGCAGCCTGCGGTAGGCGCCCCGGAACTTCCCGATCGGGCTCGGCAGACCGCGGTCGAAGGTCCGCCAGGTGTCGTTGATGCCGATCTTCACGGTCAGCACCGTCGGGCGCAGCGCGAGGACGTCGGTGGTCCAGCGGGCTTCGAGATCGTAGATCCGGTTGCCGTTGAGTCCCTTGTTGAGCACTTCCGGACCGTCGGGCAGGAGATCGGCGATCTGCCGGACGTAACCCTTGCCCAGGGACGCGGGATCGGCGCGGTCGCGGCTGGAGTCGGTGATCGAGTCGCCCGCGAACAGCAGCCGGTCGGCTTCGGTGAACCTCACGCGCCCGCCTCGATCAGCTTGCGCAGGGAGTCGGCCTCGCCGGGGATCAGGTCCGGATCGTTGTCCGGGACGAACTCCAGCAGCGCGTCGAGCGGCCGTCCCGCCTTCGCGAGCAGCCCGAACGCGCGCGTCCACAGCTCCGTCCTGGCGGTCAGCGGGTGCCGCTCGTTGCTGGGCCACCACGAGAACACGTGCACCGCGCGAACCCGGTCGAGGACCAGTTCCAGCCCCGCCAGCGCCTGCTCGTCCGGAAGATCCTGCGGCGGCTGCCAGTAGGTGCCGAGGTTGTCGCGGCCGACCTCCTCCAGCAGTTGGACCGTCGATTCGGCGGTGTCGGTCAGTGTCCCGCCGTGGAACTCCAGCGCGACTTCCAGGCCGTGTTCGTTCGCGACGTCGGCGGCCTCGCGGAGACCGGCGACGACCTGCTCACGCTCTTCGGGGTCGACGTCCGCGGAGCCCGCTTTGCCCGCCCACACCCGGATTCGCGAGGCGCCGAGCCGGGCCGCGGTGGCGGCGATGTCGACGAACTTCCCGGCTTCCATCGGCGTGGCGCGGAAGTAGGATCCGTAGGAATCGCAGGTCAGCCCGTGCCGTGTCATGGCCTCGAACGCGCGGTCGGCCGCCCAGTCGTCGCCGGGGCGGACATGGACGTCGGCACCCCACTCGATCACCTGCAACCCCGCCTCCTCGGCGCGGCGGGCGACCTCGTCGGCGTCCAGCCGCCGCAGCGTCACCGAACACAGTCCCGGGCGGATCATTTTCCCTCCAACAGTCGAGTACTTTCCCGCAGCACGACCTCGCCGGTGATCGGCAGGACGCGAGGGTTGTCGGCGCGAGTGTCGAGGATGAAGTCGAGCGCCCGCTCGCCCATCCGCTCGATCGGGACGCGCACGGTGGACAGCGAAGGCCTGATGTCGCGCAAAGTGATGATGTCGTCGAATCCCGCGATCGCGACATGTGCGGGGACGAGCACGCCGTGGTCGCGACAGGCGGCCATCGCGCCGACGGCCATCACGTCGTTGACCGCGAAGACGCAGCCGCGGAAGTCGTTCTCGATCGCCCTCACCATCGCCGCGTAACCGCCGTCGCGAGTGAACTCCGCGCGCAGTACCTGGTTCTCGGGCAACGGGATGCCTTGCCGGGCGAGGCCGTCACGGAAGCCGAGGACCCGGTCTCGCGAGGTCATCAGGCCAGGTGGCCCAGCGAGGACGAGGAACTCGCGATGCCCGAGCGCGGCGAGTTGTCCGGCCAGGTCCGCCGCCCCGGCCCGGTTCTCCAGCATGACGGTGTCGAACGGCAGTTTTCGCTGGCCGATCACCACGACCTGCCCGTCGGCGGCTTCGAAAGCCTTGAGTTCCTTGGTCAGATTCCGTTGCAGGGCACTGTCCTCGTTGCGCGACCCGGCGAGGATGACCGCTCGCGCCCGTTGCCCGCGCAGCGTTGTGACGTACTCGAGTTCCTTCTCAGGACGGTTTTCCGTGCTCGCGATGGTGACCGTCAGCCCGTGCCGGGCGGCCACGCGCATGACACCGGACGCGATCGAGGAGAAGTACGGGTCGACGATGTCGTGCACCAGCAGCCCGACGACGTTGCCGCGGCCGCGGGCCATCGCCTGCGCGGGCACGTTCGCCGTGTACTGCAACCGTTCCGCGGCCCGCAGCACCGATTCCCGCAGGTCCCCGCTGACCTGTCTGGTCCCGCCGTTGAGCGCTCTCGACGCCGTCGCGAGCGACACTCCCGCCTCACGGGCGACGTCGGCAAGGGTGACCGAACCCGCGGCACGCTGCGGCATGGTTCCTCCTCGGGTGGTACGGGCTCACGCCGGCGAGGACGGCCGCCGGCGTGAGCCCGGGTCGCTACGGAGCGGCGGGGCCGACGTCCGCGGTGGTGAGCGGCCGGTTGGCGATGGCCGCCGTCGAGTACTCGTCGGCACCGACGTCACGCTTGCTGCCGCGGGCCTGGCCGTCGATGTCCAAAGTGACCGGTGCCGTGGCGAGTGTCGCCGTGTCGATCGCGGGGCTGCCCGAGGCGAGCCGTGAGACGCCGTCCGTGCCCTGCACGAGCTTCGGGTCGATCCGGCGGAAGGTGCCCGCCGGGATGTTGCCGTCCCCGCCCGAACCCCACAGGATGTTGCCGGACCAGGTGAAGTTGCCCGTGGTGCTCATCGCGACCAGATCGCCGTTGCTGCCGACGAAAAGGTTGTCCGAGATCGTGCAGTCGCGCGGTTCGATCGTCCGTTTGGTCTCGCCGGAGAGCGTGCCGCTGTTGTTCAGCAGCGTGTTGTGCGCGATGAGCACGCGGTCCGCCGCGTCGTTGCCGCGCCGGGATTCCTTCGACTCACCCGGGAAGTGGTCCCGGACGGAGCCGCTGCCGACGACCAGCGCGCTGCTGGACAGTCCGGCGATGTAGTTGTTGACGATCTTGTGGTCGTTGCCGTAGATCCGGATGCCTTCCTTGCCGCCGAGGATGAAGTTGGATTCGACGACGGACTTGTTCCCGTGGCGCAGCACGATGCCGCCCAGGCTGTTCCGAATGGTGTTGTTGCGGATAAAGTTGCCCGACGACTTGACCGAAATCGCCTCCGGGTCGCCGTTCGCGCGTTCGAACAGGTTGAACTCGATCTTGGCGCCGGCGGTGCTGAGCGCACGCGGGCTGACACCGAGCCGGATCGGCTCGCCGCCGTTGTCGCCGGGGAAGGTGTGGTCGGAGAAGTAGTTCCGGAAGACCTCGACACCCGCCGCCATCTTGTCTTCGTCCGCGCCCTCGATGCAGAGCATGACGCCGAGCGTGGTCTTGTGGTGGAAGTGGTTGCGGTCGATCTTGCTCTTGTCGGCGCGGACCATCACCCAGTGCAGGCCTTCGATGTCGGCCAGCTGGAAGTCGTTGCGGGTCAGGCGGATCACCGAACAGTTCGGCGGGATCTCGATCGTGGTGCTCTGACGGAACTTGAACCCGCTGATCGTGACGCCGGTGGAGTCGTCGAAGACGAAGCTCTGCTCACCGTTGAGCGTCACGCCGCCGCGCGACTGGGCGACGATGGTGATCGGGTTGTCCTTCGTGCCGCGCCTGCCCTTGATGCTGATCGGCTTGCCCGTGGGCACGGTGTACGTGCCGTTGTTCAGGGTGATGACGGCACCGGCGGCGGCCGAGTTGATGGCGTTCTGCAGTTCGGTCAGCGAGCTGACGTTCAGCGCGCACAGTCCCTGCGGTTCGGCCGACGCCGTTCCCGCGGTGACCCAGGGGACGGTGATCAGCGCGGCGCCGAGGGTGGCGCCGCTGAGGAACCTTCTGCGATCCATGATGCCTCCGTGCTCAATCGGTGGGGAGGGTGGCGGCGGCGGGGCTCTCTGTGTTCAGGAACAACTCGATCACCGGGACCGGGGTGTCCGGTTTCCGGATGGGGAGCTTGAGGGTGAGCGTGCCTTCCGGCTGCCCGCCCATCTGGGTGTTCTGTGCGGTCTGCCCGGGATCCGTGTGCACCTGCCGGATTTCCGAGGCGTCGTCGAGCAACTGGGCGTAGCGCACCCGCCCGGCCATCCCCGGCAGGTGGACGTGGTTCATGGGCCAGCTGAAGAGGTGCAGGTACAGCCGGTCCCCGCGCTGGGTGTAGCGGCCGTCCGCGGGGGCGGTGAACTCGGCGGGACCACAACCGCGGATGGAGCGTTCGTGCCGGTCCATCCAGCGGCCGAGTTCGGCGAGGACCGCGTGCGCTCGCGGATCGATCTCGCCCCGGCCGTTCGGCCCGACGTTGAGCAGCAGGTTGCCGTCCTTGGACACGCCGTCGACCAGCATCCTGATGAGCAGCTCGGGGCTCTTGTAGTCGAGATTGTCGCGGTCGTAACCCCAGCTGCCGTTGAGGGTCTGGCACGCCTCCCACACCACCGGGACGCCGTCGCGGGTCATCGGCCCGGACGGCTGGTACTGCTCCGGGGTGATGAAGTCGCCGGGGATGCCGGTGCGGTCGTTGACCAGGATGCCGGGCTGCAGTTCGCGGACCAGGTCGAGCAGGCCGGGGGAGTCCCAGTCGTCCGGTCCCTTGCCGCCCCACCATTCCTTGCGGCCCTGGTACGAGAAGTCGAAGAACAGGTAGTCGACCGTGCCGAAGCGGGTGAGCAGTTCGCGGACCTGGCCGTGCAGATAGAGCCGGTACTCGGCGATGTCGGCGTACTGGTGCGCGGCGATGTACTCCGCGTCGTCACGGCGGGGATGGGTGCCGTCGACGGGGAACGCGGGATGGTGCCAGTCGATCAGCGAGTGGTAGAAGCCGACCTTGACTCCTTCTTCGCGGCAGGCGTCGACGAACGGGCCGAGCAGATCCTTGCCGTAGGGCGTGTTCGTCACCTTGAAATCGGTGAGATCGCTGTCCCACAGGCAGAAACCGTCGTGGTGCTTGGTGGTGAGCACGACGTAGGTCATACCCGCGTCCTTCGCGGTCCGAGCCCAGGAACGCGGGTCGTACTTGTCCGGCTCGAAGTGATCGAAGTAGACGCGGTACTGCTCGTCGGTCAGCTCTTCGCGGTTCTGCACCCATTCGTGCCGCGCGGCCAGCGAATACAGGCCCCAGTGGACGAACATCCCGAACCGGTCGTGCGTGAACCAGGCGGTGGAACTCACTTCAGGATCGCTCCTTGATTTTGGGTCAGCCCTTGAGCGCGCCCGAGGCGAGCCCGCGGACGAACGAACGCTGGAAGAACAGGAACGCGGCGACCGAGGGCAGCAGCGCCAGCAGCGACGCCGCCATGATCACGCCGGGCGTCACGTCCGCGTCGATGCGCAGAGTGCGCAGGGCCAGCGGCAGCGTGTAGGTCGAGGCGTCGGACGAAACGAGCATCGGCAGCAGGTACTGGTCCCAGATCATCGTGAAGCCGAAGACACCGATCACGCCGAGCGCGGGCTTGCACATCGGCAGGATGATCTGCGCGAAGATCCGCAGGTCCCCGGCGCCGTCGATCCGCGCCGCCTCTTCGAGTTCGCGGGGGACGTCCTTCATGAACTCGGTCATCACCAGGATCGAGAACGCCCACGCGCCGAGCGGCACGATCATCCCGGCGAGGCTGCCGATCAGGTTGATGTGCACCAGCGGCAGATCCGACAGGATCAGCGACAGCGGGATCGCGAGGATCTCCTCCGGCAGCATCAGCGTCGCCAGGATCGCGACCAGCACGAAGGTCATGAAGCGGAACTTCTTGCGTGCCAGCGCGTATCCGGCCAGCACCGAGATGACGACCTGCAGCAGCAGGCCGAAGCCGACCACCAGGAACGAGTTGAGCAGGTACATCCCGACGCCGTGGTCGAACGCGATGCCGAAGTTGTCCAGGGTGGGGCTCGACGGGATGACGCTCAGCGCCGTCGGGTCGGACACGTCGCTGAACGCGCTGACCAGCAGCGCCAGCAGCGGGCCGGCGAACACCACCAGCAGCAGGGCGTACACGGTGTACTTCAGGATCCGCCCGCCCGGCGACTTGACGGCGTCGAGGCCGAGTGCTGAATCGTTGGCCGCGGTCATGCGTCTCGCCTCCGTCGGAGCACCTGGACGAACAGGGTCAGCACGAGCGTCGCGAGGAACAGCAGGACCGCTCCCGCCGCGCCGACGCCCAGCCGGTTCTGTTCCAGTCCGAGTTTGTAGATCAGGGTCATCGCCACTTCGGTCGAGCCGTTCGGCCCGCCGTTGGTCAGCAGGAACACCTCGGTGAACACCCGCAGGCCGCGGATCGCCGCGAGCACGAACAGGATCGAGAACACCGACCGCAGACCCGGCAGCGTCACGTGGAGGATCTTGCGCCAGCGGGAGGCACCGTCCACAGTGGCCGCTTCGTAGAGCCCCCGGTCGATGCCCGCCAGACCCGCGAGGAAGATCATCATGTCGTACGGGGCGCCGCGCCAGATCCCGGTGATGATGACCGAGATCATCGAGGTGTCGGGATCGTTGATGAAGCCCGACGGGCCCAGCCCGACCATGCCGAGGATGGAGTTGAGCATCCCGTCCTCGGTCGGGTGGTACATGATCCGCCAGAGTTCGGCGACCACCGCGATCGGCACGACCACCGGCAGGAACGCCGCCGACCGCAGGAACTTCAACCGCTTGCTCTGGCCCTCCATCAGCAGGGCGAGCGCGAGGCCGATGACCATCGACCCCACGGTCTGCCCGATCGCGATCACGACGGTGTGCCAGATCGCGGAGTGGAACGCCTCGTCACCGAGGACGGTGCTGTAGTTCTCCCCGCCGACCCACTGGTTGCCCAGGTACGGCTGGACGTCCTGGAAGGACATCGTCACCGCGGTGATCATCGGGATGAACTTGAAGTACACGAACAGGATCAGGGCGGGGGCCAGGAACAGCCACGGCGTCCACCACTTCCCGTCGCGGTCGCTGCGCCTGCGGGCCTTCGGCGCGGGCGTCCGCTTGAGCGCGGGACGGTCCGCGCCGACGGCCGCCGGCTTGGCGTGATCTACGGTCATGACGCGCTGATCCCCTGTTGCTGCAAGGTCGCGGTGAGCTTGGTGTCGAGTTTGGACAGTTCCGCCTTGGTGTCGAGCTTGCAGTCGGCGACGAGCGCGCTGACCGTGTCGGCGGTGTCCTGGCGGACCGGTGTCCAGTTCGGGATGGACGGCGCGTAGTGACCGGACTTGGCGTAGATCTCGGCGTAGGTCTTCCAGCGCGGGTCCGAGCGGACCTGGGTGATGTCGACGTTCTTGTTCACCGGGAGCTGCACGATGAAGGCGGATTCACCCTCCATGCCGATCTTCTGGCCATCGGCCGAGATCGCGAAGTCACCGAAGGCGTCCTGCCCGGCCTGGTTCGGCGAGCCCGCCATCATGTAGATCGAGAGTCCCTCGGCGAGGACGTCGGCGTTCTTGGCGCCCGCCGGCATCGGGACGACCTCGTACTTGTCCTTGCCGAGCGACTTGTCGAACCGCGGCAACAGGTACGGGCCGACGACGTACATCCCGGCCTTGCCCGCTTCGAAGGTCTCGTTGGTCGCCGGGGTCGGCATGGTGACCGAACCGGGCTGGATCACGTTGTCCTTGCAGCCGAGGTCGCGGAACCACTGCACCGCGGCCACGGATTCGGGCGTGCTCATCGACGGCTTGTACTTGCCACCACCGGTTTCGGTGATGAAGTCGCCGCCGCCCGCCCACAGGAAGTTGGAGAAGTACCAGGAGGCGTAGCCCCGCTTGGTCGACAGCGTCGCGGTCAGCCCGGCGGTGTCGTTCTTGCCGTTGCCGTCGGGATCGCCGGTGGTGAAGGCCTTGGCGAGATCCGCCAGTTCGGCCCAGCTCTGCGGCACGCCCTTGCCGAGCTTCTCCCGCCAGTCCTTGCGGATCAGCAGCGCCGAAGCCTGCGCGCTGTAAGGCAGGCCGTAGAGCTTGCCGTCCGCGGTCTGGTTCGACTTCAGCGCCTGCTCGGTGAGCTCCGAGGCGTGCTTGATCTTGCCCTGTTCGACCTCGCGGACGAGTCCCTGGCTCTTCAGCGTGCCCAGCTGCGTGACGTCGTTCATCACGATGTCCGGCAGGTCGCGCTGGGCGGCGCGCTGGGCCAGCTTCGTTTCGAAGTCATCGAAGATCGCGGTGACCTGCACCTTGAAACCGGTTGCCTTCTCGAAGGCTTCCGCGAGCCGCTTGGTGGCCTGCTCGCCGGCGCCGCCGGGGGTCGTCCGGGTCCACAGTTCCAAGGGTGTCTTGGTGTCCTGCGCGACGTTCGTTCCGGCGGGGCCTGCCGAGCAGCCCGAAAGGACCAGCGCTGAGACAGTGAGTCCCACGCCGATCCACCGCGATTTCCGCATCGCATCTCCTGTTCACTGTGGACCACGCTGTCTACTCCGGTGGGGACGGTAAGCGCTTTCCCGGCGTCCGGTCAATGGTCCGATGATTACGAATTTCAATCGGCCGGGTTCGCCTCTGCGTGGCACTCGCCGCGCGTGGACCGGCTTAAGCATCCGATGTATGGTCGCCGACGGAGGTAGGGATGACCGAGCTGCAACACCGCCCGACGGCGCTTCTCGTGATGGAGGAACGCCGCCGCGACGACGTTTACCCCGAGGCGGTGCGCAAGAAGATCGGGACGCTGGTGGACCTGCGTGAGCCGCTCACCCGCGAGCGCCTGGCGGAGGATCCGGCGGCCATGGAAGGCGTCGAAATCCTGCTCTCGGGCTGGGGAGCGCCGGTACTGGACTCGGTCCTGTTGGGACACGCGCCGGACCTGCGCGCCGTCCTCGTCGCCGCCGGATCGGTCCGGCCGCTGACGACGCCCGAGTTCTGGGCTCGCGAGCTCCCGATCGTGTCCGCCGCGGCCGCGAACGCCGTCCCGGTCGCCGAGTTCACCCTGGCCCAGGTCCTCTTAGGACTCAAGCAGGTGCACCGGATCTCCCGCGAGATCCGGGAACGGAAGGCTTACCCGCCGGATCCGAGGGTCGCCGGGGCGTACCGCTCCCGGGTCGGCCTCCTCGGTCTCGGTGAGATCGGCGCTCTCGTCGCGTCCCATTTGCGGAGTTTCGACGTGGAAGTGCTCGCGAGTGACCCCGTCGTCGACGCCGCGGCCGCCACCGAACTCGGCGTGCGGCTGGTGGAGCTGGACGAGCTGTTCGTCACGAGCGCCGTGGTCAGCCTGCACGCGCCGCTGCTGCCGGAGACCGAGGGGCTGGTGAACGGGGAGCTGGTGGCCAGGATGGGCATCGGTGCGACCCTGATCAACACCGCCCGCGGAGCCGTGGTCGACGAGCCGTCGGTCGTCCCCGTGCTGAGCGAACGGCCGGACCTCACGGCGATCCTCGACGTCACCTGGCCCGAACCGCCCGCGCCGGACTCGCCGCTGTACACGCTGCCGAACGTCGTCCTCACCCCGCATCTGGCGGGCGCGCTGGGCGCCGAACGCGCGCGGATGGGCGAGCTCGTCGCGCGGGAGCTGCGGCGGTTCGTGCTCGGACAGCCGCTTCAGCACGCGGTCGCGCCGGACCGGGCTCACCTGCGGGCCTAGTCTGGCGAGGTGACACTCGCCTTCCGGGACACCGGTCCACGAACCGGTGTCCCCGTGGTCCTGCTGCACGCCTTGGGCAGTAAATCCGGCACTTGGGACGATTTCGCCTCGCGTCTGGGGCGCCGTGTCCTGGCTGTCGATCTGCCGGGACACGGCGACAGCCCGTGGGCGGAGAAGTACTCGCTCGAAGCCATGGCCGACGACGTGGCCGATCTTCTCGGGGACCAGGCGGACCTGGTGGGACACTCGATGGGCGGGCGGGTCGCCGTACTGCTCGCCCATCGTCTTCCCGGACGCGTGCGGCGGCTGGTCGTCGAGGACGCCCCGCCGCCTCCGACCTCGGTGAAGGAGCCACTACCCCCGACGCCGGAGCCGCCCGAACCGCTGCCGTTCGACTGGCGGCTGATCGACCCGATCATGACCGAGCTCCGCACGCCCGACCCCCGCTGGTGGGAGCGCCTCGCCGCGATCACCGCGCCGACCCTGCTGGTCAGCGGTGGGCCCACCAGCCACGTCACGCGCGAGTCGCTGGAGCGGATGAGCGGGCTGATCGCCGACTGCCGCCTGGTGACCATCGGGGACGCCGGGCATCGGGTGCACTCGGCCAAGCCGGAGGAGTTCGCGGCGGTCGTGGGGGACTTCCTGGGGGCAGGCCGGTGACCGTGTTCGCGTGCGCGCGGTGCGCCGCCGAGCTGAGCGTCCCGGTCTCGCGGGTGGCGCTCCCGGTCCTCGCCCACAACCGCTATGGGGACATGCTGCTTCCGCCGCTCATGCCGTCGGGAACCTACGCCGTCGATCCCGAGCCGTTCGGCGCGCCGAAGCGGCCGTGGAACGAGACCGAAGCCAAAGCCCGCGGGATCTTCGCTCCGAACGGCTTGCTTTCGGACGGGCCCGCCGGATCGATCGTGCTGGCGCCGGGCGACACCCGCGGAACCGAGCTGATCCCGGAGCGCTGCGGCGGCTACTGCTACGGAGTGGACGGCCGAGACGGCCCCAACCTCGCCTGTGCCCGATGCGGTCTGGAGGTGGGGACCCGCATCGACGACTGCTCGTACTGGCAGGTGGTGCGCTTCGTCCCGGACGCCGTGAGGTGCGAGCCTGCCGGAGAGCCTCCGGAAACGCTCGACTGGACGTTCGAGGGTGTGCCGCCGGTCGAGCCCGGGGGAGCGTGGAGCCCGTATTGGGAAGCGGCCGTCGGGGACGCGCTGGCGCATCTGGTCGCGGTGTCCGGCGGCAGGGCGATCGGCGTCCCCGGTGGCCTCGTCGCCGCGATCTTCGAACCGACGCTCGGCCTGCTCACGTCCGGTCCGGCGCGCCGGACACTGGCTCTCGCTGGACCGGGCCTGCCGGACGCCGAAGACATCGCGCTCGTACCGCGGCATCCGGTGACCGGGCGGCCGTGGCCACATTCCGTCGCCGCCGACGTGGTGCCGGTGGCGGCCGAAGTGTGGACGTGGCTCGCTTTCGGCCACGACCCGGTGACCGCTCCCGTCAGCGGGGCCATGCCGGACGGCGTCCTGCGGGACGACCCGCTGCCGAAGCACCCGGTTGGATTCCTCAGTCCTTCGACGGACGTCTTCCTGCACACCTTGGCTCGGCTTCCGGCTGTCCGGCAGCCTTGGCTGCGCGCGATCCATGACCGGGTGAGCGCGGCTCCTGGCGGCTGGTCTCGGGGTTAGGTGTCGTATAACGCCCTATACTGCGGGGCCTTGGCGAGTCGGGTGACCTGTTGCCGCGAAACGGCGACGGTGCGTCCTGACCTGGAACCTCGAAGAGGGCGCGAGGACGGGCAATCCGTGAAGGCCTCCTTCCCTACCCTCACAGTAGGCAAGGAGGCCTTCACTCCCCACCTGATCAAGCGCTGACGTACCTGGGTCACCGCCGTCGGTTCGTCGCCGCGAAACGGCGACGGTCAGTGGTGTCCACTGTGGACCGGAATGACGAAGTTCACGGTCTTCTCGTCGAGGATCACCGCGGGTGCCGGCTGCGACGGCAGCGGCACCACGGGAGTGGGCGACCGGTCGACGGCGGGAGGGGAGCACCGCAGGCGGCGGTGAGCAGAACGGCGGCTAGGGCGAACTTCCCAGGAGCGTGCATGAAACCACGCTAGGACGGCGACGGGATCGCGGAGCCCGTCGGACGTCGTCATCGGTGTATGTCACCGTGACACGTTCCGGTGATGTCCAGGTGAACCGGCGGGATCCGGGGAATACCAGAGACATCGAGCAGGGGGCGGAAGTAAAGGAGAGCACGATGAAGTCTCGTATCGCCGCCGTGGCGGCCACCTTCACGCTCTTGGTCTCCGCGGGTGCCATCACCGCGTCACCGGCCATGGCGGAGCAAGTCCCCGGGAAGCCGAATCAGTTCTACGCCACATGCGCTGTCGATCTGCTCGGTACGCCCGTCTACTGCGCGGAGACGGGGGCCGCGTACGCGACTCATATCTGCCAGTACGTCCTGACTCCCTTCGGTCTTGTCGGACTCGATTGCATCCAACAGTGAAGAAGAACGCGGCCCGCTGTCCGAAGACGCCGTCCGTGTGCTGTGGGAAGAACTCGTCCGCGCACAGCACGCCGTCATGGAAACCCCGGATCCGTACCGTTCCTGGCTCGCCGGAAATCCACAGTGGACGACCACTGTGGACTCGTTCGGGGGAGCGCGGTCAGGTGCCGAGCCAGCCGGGGTTGGCGGCCGCCCACTCGGGGAGCCGATGCCGGATCGCGGCCAGCTCGGTGATCGCGCGCACCAGTCCACTCCGGACGGCCGGGACGTCGATCGCTGAGCCGTCGCGCCACAGCAGGAGATGCCGTGTCCTCAGCGGCACACCTCGCAGGGCCACCACCGAACCGGGCATCGTGGAACCGGAATCGAGGGACTGGGCGAGCGCCACCGCGCGCGGATCGCGTTGCACGGCCTGCCGCAGCACCATCGGTTCCAGTTCCTGCACGGTGATCGTGCCGAGCCCGGCGCGGGCGCACTGGTCCGTCAGATGGTCGTGGAACTCGTAGTCACCGCCCGCCACCGCCAGCCAGGCCGACCCGGCGAGCTCCACCAGGGACACCTCGCCTTGACCGGCGACGGGATGTTCCGGGGACACGATCACGAAGACCGGCTCCGTCCCGACCGGGAGCACGTGGACGCCGTCCGGCGGAACGAGTTCCTGGCCGGGGTGATCCACGTACAGCGCCAGTTCCACCGTGCCGTCGAGCAACGCGGAGAACAACGCCGTTCTGCTGGTCAGCGCGAGCAGTTCGACCGGGCGGCCGGGGGTGGCCGCGGCGACCACGCCGCTCAACGTCTCTGCGAAGACCGTCGGGAGCGCGCCGATCCGGAGCAGACCGTCGGCCGGGGCGCTGTGGAACCGGCGGATCGCCAGGTCGAGGTCGTCCGCCGCGGCCAGGACCCGCCGCGCGTGGTTCAGCAGCACCTCGCCCAGCGCGGTGGGCCGCACGCCGTTGCGGTCCCGTTCGAACACCGTCCGTTCCAGTGCTCGCTCGACCCGGTGGAGCTGTGCGCTCAGGGCGGGCTGGGAGAGTCCGAGCGAGCTCGCGGCCTTCGCGATGCTGCCCGCCGACGCGATCGCGTCGAGGAGGCGCAAATGCCGGACGTCGATTTCCACCGGCCAAGTATGGCCGTCTCCAGGGCCGATCAGGGGACTGATCACCGGTCGTCCTCGCTGATGATCGTGCGGAGTTTGTGCAGTGCGCGGTGCTGGGCGACCCGGACCAGGCCGGGGCTCACCCGCAGGACCGCGCCCGTCTCGGGCGCCGACATGCCGACCGTGATGCGCAGCCGGAGGATCTCCCGCTGGATGTCGGGCAGGGCGCTCATCAACCGGTTCAGGTGTTCGTGACCGTCGGCGGCGAGGGCCTGCCACTCGGGCTCGTCGGCCTCGGGTGTCGCACGGTCGGGCGGATCGGGCGTGGGTTCGGATCTGTCCCGCGCTCGCCCCCGGAAGGCGGCGGCGACCTTCCGGGCGGCGATCCCGAGGACGGCGGCGAGGAAGGAGCCGCCGGTGACCCGGGCGGTGGGCAGCGCGGTGAGCACGGCGAGACAGGTCTCCTGCGCGACGTCCTCGGCGGCGATCATGCGCACGTCGGATCCGCCCATCCGGCTCCGGCAGTAGCTCGCGACGACCGGCTGGACGATGTTCATCAACTCGTTCGTCGCGGCGGGGTCGCCGCGACGGGCGCGGGGGACGAGGGATTCGAGATCCGCCGTCAGCGCGCCTTTGTCACGGGGAGGAGCCGCCCCCGGCGAGGTGAGTTCGCCGGGGGCGGTCCAGGTCAGGCGAGTTCCCAAAGCGCGGGCACGTTCGGCGGTTCCCAGCCGGGCATGGAGGTGTGCGGCTGGATCACGCGGTAGGTGCTACCGCCGTAGGTGGTGGTCGCGCCGGAGCCGTAGTAGGTGTACGGCGCCCAGGTGCCGCCCGGCGGGTTCGACGTCGTCGGGCTGGTCGGCGTGGTGGGCGTGGTCGGCGTGGTGGTGCTGGTGGGCGGGGCGCCGGTGACCATCAGCCGCAGGTTGTAGACGCTCAGGATCTCCGAGATCGGCTGGAAGTAGATGGTGCCGCCGGAGGTGCAGTTGCCGGAGCCACCGGAGGTGACGCCCTGCGCCTGGTCGCCGCTGATCCACGAACCGCCGGAGTCACCGGGCTCGGCGCAGACGTTGGTCCTGGTCAGGCCGGTGATGGTGCCCTCGGGGTAGGTGACCGAGGTGTTCTTCTGCAGGATGGTGCCGCAGTGCCAGCCCGTGGTGGAGCCGGAGCGGCACACCGAGGAGTTGACCGCGGATTCGGTCGAACCGGCGACCGGCACGGTGCCGGGGTAGCGGTTGACCAGTGCGCGCGGGGTGTTGCCCGCGTCGGCGCGGACCCAGGCGTAGTCGTTGCCGGGGAAGCTGGATCCGGCGACGGTCCCGCTCGGGTTCGAGGTACGGGTTCCGGTGGTTCCACAGTGGCCCGCGGTCACGAAGCCGCCCTCGACCGGGAATCCGATGGAACAGCGGCCCGAACCGAAGGTGTAAGCGTTGCCGCCGATGATGTCGATCAGCGCACGCGGCTTCTCGGTGCTGGCTTCGACCCGGATCAGGTCGGCCTGGACGCCGGACTCGGCGGCCCACGACTTCGCGGCGGCCTCGCCACCGGCGTTGGCGAGCACGACGATCGAGTTGGTGATGACGTCGGTGTACCAGCCGGGCACGGTCTTCGGTGCCTTGGTGGACTTGGCGTCCAGCCGCAGCTTCGCCGTGTCGAGGTCGGCGGCGCTGCGGGCGAAGGTCTTCGGGGTCGCGCCCGCGGCGCGGACCAGGTCGGCCTGTGCGGCGTCGGTGACCGCCACGGTGAGCGTGGTTCCGGTGGCGTCGAGCCAGGATCCGGCGTATGACGTGCCGAGCTGCTTCTTCAGTGTGTTGTCGGTGACCGCGGCGCGCTGTTCGCTGGCGAGCCGGAGCTTGGCCTGCTCCGGGCTGATCTTCAGGTCGCGCGACAGGGCGGCGAGCATTTCGGACTGTGCCTGGTCGGCCGGGGTGGCTTGCTGACCGGCACTCGCGCTGGGGGTGAGCGCGATGGCGGTCAGCAAGCCTGCCCCGGTTATGGCCGCGGCTGTGGCGGCGAGGATCTTTCTATTCATGTCAACGCTTTCCTCGAAACTGGCGGGGGAGGGAGATTCGTTCCCGACCGTACGAGGCGCATCACGTGACTGGTACATACCATTTGGGTCATACCCCCCGGCTTGAGCGTGGGGTGATATGACGGTCCGGCATGGTGATCCTGCCGGTAATTCCGTTGCCGCGCAAAGGTTTCATCCGCTGGGAAAATCGGGATGTCCGTCGTGTCCGATTCGGTTCGCCGCGGTGCCCCAGACGTCAATACCGTACTTTTGAGGGGTAGGGCAAAGGGTGCGCCGGAACTTCTCACAGGGTGAGGAAGTGTCCGTCGTGCCGGAGGGGGCGCCGGCACGACGGACACGGGTGTGGTGGACCTCAGCGAGCGGTGCAGCGGTAGCTCGAGGCGACCGCGGGATCACCGTGGCCCCGGTACCGCGAGACCTGCGGATACGGGCAGAGATCGCGGGTGAGGGTCTTGTCGCCGTTCGCCGCGGGCAGGGTCGACGGCGCCTTGCCATGTTCGACCCAGTCGACGAGCGCGCCCAGCGCGTTCGTCGGCGCGGCACCCGCGCCGCCGGCACAATGCGTGACACCCGGGGCGAGGAACAGCCGGTAGAACTCGTTGACCTGCTTCGGGCCGCCCAGTTCGCGCTCCACCTCGTGGCGGTACCGCAGCGTGCCGCCCGGCGGGATCAACTGGTCGTCCGTGCCCACGAAGGTGATCAGCTTGCCGCCCGCCCGGCGGAAGTCCGACAGATCGGGGTCCGAGGTCCCGATGACGTCGTCGTACTCCCGCACCGACTGGCGGAACAGCTCGGCGAACTGGCGATAGGTGATCTTCGAGGCGTCGAACCCAGGCTGCTTCTTCAGGAAGGTCTGAACCCAGCCCAAGGCCACTGGGAAACCCGGGGCGTTCGTCACCGGGCCGAACTCCGCGCTCTTGGGGAGACCCGGCCAGAGCCGCCGTCCGTGTTCGTCGGTCGGGCCTGCCCAGATCTTGCGCACCACCTCGGCGTCCGCCGCGGTGACGACGACCTCTTTGTCGCCGCAGTGCACCTTGGTGCCGACGAGCGAGCGGGGGTCGTAACCGCATTCGTCCGGCCGGTCCACGATGCCGTTGGTGACCCCGTCCCGGCCGTCACAGGCCTTGATCGCGGCCTGCCGGAAGGCGGAGAAGACACAGTCCGAGGGGAAGGTCTTGTCCTGGTTCATCACGACCTGCGGCCACAGGGTCGCGACCGCGAACTCCGCCCAGTGCACGGCGGGCGCGTTCGCCAGGACCCCGTCGAAGTCCCCGGGATACCGCTGCGCTTCGGAGTAGCCCTGACGACCGCCGGTCGAGCAGCCGTTCCAGTACGAGTAGGAGACGGCTCGCTGGTAGAACTTCTGAGTCACGTCCTTCCCGATGACGGCGGCCTCGTGCACGGAACGGGTCGAGAAGTTCGTCACCAGCGGCTTGTTGATCTCGCCCTTGTCGGTGAGCGCCCACGAGGTGTCGAGGAAGGTCAGGGGGACACCGGCGTCGGTCGTCACGCCGCTGTAGCCGTCCTTGACCGCCTGGACGAGCGGCGCGCCGAAGTCACCGGCGGTGTAGGCGCTGCCGCCGACCGCCTGGAGCCTGCCGGTCCACCCGGTCAGGGGCAGCGCGACGGCGACCTTGACGTGGTCGCCCGCCGACCCGTGGGTCAGCGTGACGGTGATTTCGCAGTAGGCGGGCACATCGGCTTGGGCGGGTTTCGCCGCCGCCTGGACCGACTCGATCCGCGCGCCCGCGGGTGCCGGAACGGGGACGGCCGCACACGATGACGACGTCGCCGCCTCGGCGGGCGCCGTCTGGGTGACCGAGGTCAGCACCAGCGGCAGCAGGGCGGCCAAGGGGGCCGCCGCGAGGAACATCTTCTTGCGTCTCATCACGTTCCCGAAGCTAGGCCGATCGTGTTGACAGGACGTCTACATCCTGTGGACGCCGCTTGAGAGTCCTAAGCGGACGGTTTGGGTATCGTCGGACGGGCGGCCAGCCGTGGCCGAGGGGAGGAATGCCGCACCATGCCGCTTTTCGGACGGGAAGCCGAGCTGAAGGACCTGGGCGAGCTCGTCGACGGGCCCGCCGCGGGCTGCGGTGGGGTCCTCGTCCAGGGCGAACCCGGCGTCGGCAAGTCCGCCGTCGTCGCGGAGGCCGTCGCGGCGGCGACGCTCGCGGGCCTGCGGGTGCTGCGCACGACCGGGGGCGAGGCCGAACGGAACTTCGCCTACGCGGCCCTGCACCAGTTGCTCTTTCCGCTCCGGGCCGGTGCCGACACCCTGCCCGCGCCGCAGCGGTCCGCGCTCTGGACGGCGCTGGGGCTCGCCGAGGCCGCGGAGCCCAGCGCGTACCTGGTCGGCCTCGCCGCGCTGACGTTGCTCTCGGAGGAGGCGGCGGCCAAGCCGTTGCTGATCGTCGCCGAGGACGTGCACTGGCTGGACCGCGAGAGCGCCGACGTCCTCGCGTTCGTCGCCAGGCGGATCGAGACGGAACCGATCGTCCTGATCGCGACCCTCCGGGAGGGCGAGCCGTCGCCGCTGCGTGACGCGGGACTGTCCTCAATGGACCTCGAACGCCTGCCCGGTGAGGTCGCGGCCGAACTGCTCGACTCTGTCGCCCCCGGGCTCCCGTCCGCGGTCCGGTCCCGGCTGCTCGCCGAGGCCGCCGGGAATCCGCTCGCCCTGACCGAACTGCCGTCGGCCGTGACCGGGCAGGCCGACTCCGTGCTGCCGCTGACCGAGCGGCTCGAGCGAACCTTCGGCGCCCGGTTCACCGCCCTGCCGGAACCCACCCGCACGACCTTGCTGGTCGCCGCGCTCAACGAGACCGGTTCGCTCACCGAGACGCTCGCGGCGGCCGGGGCGCTGCTGGGCGAAGACGTCGAGCCGTCGGCCCTGGCATCCGCCGCCGAGGCCAGGCTCGTCGACCTCGAACCCCGGACGGTCTCGTTCCGGCACCCGCTGATGCGTTCGGCCATCCCCGCGTCGGCGCCGCCCGAGGAACGGCGACGCGCTCACCTGAGCCTCGCCGAGATCCTGCGCGAGCAGCCGGACCGCCGAGCCTGGCATCAGGCCGCCGCGGCGACCGGTGCCGACGAAGACGTGGCGGGCGCGCTGGAGAGCGCGGCCGGCCGGGCCCGGCATCGGGGCGGAGCGACGGCCGCGGTCGCCGCGCTGGAGCAGGCGGCCCTTTTGAGCGCCGATCCGGAACGCCGCGCCGACCGGTTGCTGCGCGCGGCCGAGCTCGCCGTCGAGTCCGGTGGCCGCGAGACGGCGGAACGGCTCGTGCGGGATGCCCGCGCGGGAGAGCTCACACCGCGGCAACGATCGATGGCGAGCTGGTTGCTCAGCGGTTTCGAGGACGGCGTCCGCGAGGACCCTTCCCGGGTCACGGAGCTGGCGCGGCTGGCCGAGTCGGTCGCGGAGGAGGGACGCCCGGATCCGGCGATGCGCGTCCTGTGGGGTGCCGCCATGCGCTGCTTCTGGGCCGAACCCGGCCCGGAGACGCGGCGGACGCTGCTCGCCGTCGCGGACGGCCTCCCGATCGAGAACTCGGATCCGCGCCTGGTCGCCGTCGCCGCGTACGTGGCGCCGTTCGAACGGGCCGAGTCCGTACTCGGGGCGCTGCGCGAACTCGCCGCTACCACGGGATCCGACCCCGAGGTCGACCGCTTTCTCGGCAGCGCGTCGCTGCAGGTCGGCGCGGTCGACCTGGCCGCCCGGTTCTCCGCGGCCGCGGCACCGGGACTGCGTGCGCAGGGCAGGCTGGGGCTGTTGCCCCGAGCCCTGGCGGTCCAGGCGTGGAGCCAGGTCCGGCTCGGCGACCTCGCCGCGGCCGTACCGGTCGCGGCGGAAGCGGCCAAATTCGCCAAGGAGACCGGGCAGCCGTTCATGTACGGCCTCGCCGCCGCGGTCCAGGCCGAGATCGCCGCGCTGCGGGGCGAGCACAAACAGGCCAAGGCACTGGCCGACGAGGCCGAACGGGCCGGGCTCGCCGCCGGTGCCCGGCCGGTACTGGCGACCGTGCAGCTCGCGAGGGGCATCACGGCGTCGAGCGAAGGCCGCTTCGACGACGCGTTCGTCGACCTGCGGCGGCTGTTCGATCCCGCAGACCCCGCCTTTCAGCTGGCCCTGCGCGTCTACTTCGTCGCGGACCTCACCGAGGTCGCGATCCGGGCGGGCCAGGTCGAGGCCCTGCGCGAGATCGTCGAGGAGATGGAAGAGCTGGCGCTGTCGACCCCGGCACCCGCCTTGCACATCGGACTGCGCTACGCCCGTGCCGTGCTCGACCCGAGCGACGAGCTGTTCGAGACCGCCTTGCGGGCCGAGTTGGACGGATGGCCCGCCGAACGGGGGCGGCTGCGGCTGGCGTACGGCGAATGGCTGCGGCGGCAGCGACGCGTCGTGGACTCGCGGGCACATCTGCGCGCCGCGCGGGAGACGTTCGACGCGCTCGGCATGACCGCGTGGGCCGAACGCGCGCGTCGGGAACTGCGGAGCGCGGGGGAGTCCAGCCCGAACCGCGGCCCGGACGCGCGCGAGAAGCTGACCCCGCACGAGCTGAGCATCGTCCAACTGGCCGCGGAGGGCCTGACGAACCGGGAGATCGGGCAGCGGCTCTATCTGTCGCACCGGACGGTCGGCACGCATCTGCACCGGATCTTCCCGAAACTGGGCGTCAAGTCCCGGGCCGAGCTGAAAGACGTCGTGAGTGCCCTGCCGCAAGTCGTCCTCTAGTTGCGGTAGTTGCATGCGCAAGGACCGCAACTAGAGGACTACTTGCCGACGTTTCAGGCGACGGTGGCGTCGAGCGTGACCTCGACGTTCCCCCGCGTCGCCTTCGAGTACGGGCACACCTGGTGCGCGCCCTGGACCAGTTCGTCGGCGGTGGCCTGGTCGATGCCGGTCGCTTCCAGGTGCAGCGCGGCGCTCAGGTGGAACTCGCCCGCTTCGGTGTCGTGGTGCAGCGTCACCTCGGCGACGACCGCGAGGTCGTTCAGCGGCACCTTCTTCACGCCCGCGACTCGGCGAACGGCGCCGACGAAGCAGGACGCCCAGCCCGCGGCGAACAGCTGCTCGGGGTTCGTGCCGTCGCCGGAGCCGCCGAAGGCCTTCGGCACGGCGAGGCCGACGTCGAGCGCGCCGTCGTCGGAGGTCGCCCGGCCGCCGTTGCGGCCTTCCGCGGTCGACGTGGCGACGGCGGTGTACGTGGTTTCAGACATGCCGCAACGGTAGGAATCCGGCCGGGATCGCGGCGACCGTCGGACGACGTCAGTTCTGTACGTCATCGGGGGACGACGTACGTCGACGACGTCGTCCGACGGTCGCGAGGGCCGCTCGGGCGCGCCTACCTTTCCGCTCATGTCCCACCTGCCGCAGGAAGTCCGGTATCGCTTCACCGTCCTCGGCCCGCCGGGCTTCACCAGCGGCGGCACCCGGCTCGACCTCGGCTCGCCGCAGCAGCAGGCCGTGTTGATGCTGTTGCTGGCCAACCCGGGCAGTTTCGTCCGGACCGGCGAGTTGATCGACGGGCTCTGGGGCGAGCGGGCACCCGCGACCGGCGAGGCCGTCATCCGGACCTACATCTCCCGCCTGCGACGGCTTCTTTCCTTGCAGGGATTGGGATCCGCGATCGTCTCCCAATCCGGTGGCTACAAGCTGGACCAGGATTCGTTCGAGGTGGACGCCACCGAATTCGCCCGGCTGGTCGAGTGCGCCCGTCAGGCGCACAACGTGGAGACGGCGGCGAACCTGCTGGAGCGCGCGCTCGGGCTCTGGACCGGAACGGCGCTGGCCGGCGTCCCCGGCGAAGCGGCCGAACACGAGCGTTCGCGGCTGGAACGGCTGAAGCTGACCGCCACCCAGGAGCTGCTCCGCCTGCGGCTGGAACTCGGGGACCACGCCGAGGTGATGGCCGAAGTACCCGCGCTGATCGAGCGCCACCGCCTCGAGGAGCCGCTGTACGAGATCTACCTCCTCGCCCTCCATCGCGGCGGGCGCCGGGCCGAGGCGCTCGAGCTCTACCGGGCGGTCCACGGACTGTTCGACGAAGAACTCGGGGTCCGTCCGGGGCCGAAACTGCGGGCGCTCCACGAGAAGGTGCTTCGCGCCGAGGACGAACAGGTGCCCGGTCTCCGCGAGCCGGATGCGCTGTTCGTCGGCCGCGAGCGTGAACGCGCCGAGTTCCGGCGGTTGCTCGCGAGGGATCCGGCCAAGGGCGTCGAAGTGCTTTTCTTCACCGGCGCCCCCGGCATCGGGAAGTCGACGCTGCTGCGGAGGCTCGCCGACGACGCGGCCGCCCTGGGTAAACCCGTCCGGGTGGTCGACGGATTCGAGAACGTCGAAGATCCAGCCGCCTTCTTCCGCCGCCTGCCCGGAAACGCCACCGTCGTGATCGCGGGACGGACCGCTCCGGACGCCACGGTGCTGGTCGATCCGGCCTGGTCGAGGCGGATCAGGCCGCGCAAACTCGAAGCCTTGAGCGAAACCGAGTCCGCGGCGCTGCTCGAAGCCCGCGACGTCGACCCGGACCTCCGGAAGTCCATTGTGGACTTCGCGGCGGGCAACCCGTTCGCGCTTTCCCTCGCCGCCGAGGTGAGCAGGTCACCGCGAGCGGACGCGGCGCGCTACGTGATCGACACCGTTTACGCCCATCTGGCCGGCGATCCGCCGACGGAGGCACACCGGTGGGCGCTGTACGTGTGCGCGCAAGCGGAGCACACCACCGAAGACCTCCTCCGGTCCGTGCTGCCGGGAGGACGGTCGTCGGAGCTGTTCGACTGGCTCCGTGACCACCCCTGCGTCGAGGCCGCCACCCACGGCCTCGTCCTCGGCGGCGTGCTCCGCGAGGCGCTCGACAGGCACCTCCGGTGGCGTGACCCGGCGGGCCGCGCGCGGATGCGCGGCCGGATCAGCCGGGTCACGGCCGCCCGTTGATCAGGTGCGCAACCACACCGCCGTATCGGTCGGGAGTTCACCGTCGACCGGGCCGCTGGCCAGGAGGACGTCGAGATGCGGCGGAAGCGGCACCGGCGCGTCGGAGAAGTTCAGCACGAAGGTGAACCCCGGCTCCCGGGTGAACGCGAGTACCCCGTCGCCCAGCGACAGCCACTCCAGATCTCCAGGGCCGAGCGCGGGAAGTTCGGCCCTCAGACGCAGACCTGTGCGGTAGAGCCGGAGCATCGACGCCGGATCGGCTGCTTGGGCTTCCGCGGTACCGGAGCGCCACTCCTCCGGCTGGGGCAGCCACGTTCCGCCGGTGCCGAAGCCAAACGGAGGAGCGTCGCCGGACCAGGGGAGCGGGACGCGGCAACCGTCACGGCCGGGGTCGGCGCCGTTCGTCCGGGCCCACACCGGATCCTGACGGAGCTCGTCCGGGATGTCCTCGATCTCCCACAGGCCGAGCTCTTCCCCTTGGTAGACATACAGACCGCCGGGCAGCGCCAGGGTGAGCAGCGCCGCCGCCCGCGCCCGCCGCGTCCCGAGTTCCCGGTCCACCGGAGTGCCGTGAAGCCGGTCCGCGAAGGCGAAACCGGTATCACCGTCGCGCCCGTACCGGGTCACGTGCCGGGTGACGTCGTGGTTCGACAGGACCCAGGCCGCGGGCGCGTCGACCTCCTCGTGCGCTGTCAGCGTCCGCTCGATGACGTCCCGGAACCGTGCGGAATCCCAGGGGCACACCAGGAAGTCGAAGTTGAACGCCGCGTGCAGTTCGTCGCGGCGGAGGTACCGCGCGGCACGCGACATGTCCGGCAGCCACATCTCGCCGACCAGCACGCGGTCACCCGGATAGCTGCCGGCGATCTTGCGCCACGACCGGTAGATCTCGTGCAGCCCCTCCTGATCGGAGAACGGCGTCTCGTCGCCGGGATCGACGTCGGGCAGCCGGGGGTCCTTCACCAGGCCGTCGGCGACGTCGATGCGGAAGCCGTCGACCCCGCGGTCGAACCAGAACCGCAGGATGTCCTCGAAGTCCGCGCGGATGTCCTGGTTCTCCCAGTTGAAGTCCGGCTGGCGCGAGCTGTACAGATGCAGGTACCACTCGCCGTCGGGCACCCGCGTCCAGGCGGAGCCGCCGAAGCGCGACTTCCAGTTGTTCGGGGGCTCGGAGCCGTCCGGACCGCGGCCGGGGCGGAACCAGAACCGTTGCCGCTCAGGCGATCCCGGCTCCGAGGCGAGCGCGTCGGCGAACCAGCGATGCTCGTCGGAACAGTGATTGGGCACGATGTCGATGATCACGCGGATACCCCTGGCGTGGGCCGCGGCGATCAGCTCCTCCGCCTCGGCGAGGGTGCCGAAGAGCGGGTCGATCTCCCGGAAATCGGCGACGTCGTAGCCGCCGTCGTCCATCGGCGACGGATACCACGGGGTGAACCAGATCGCGTCGATCCCGAGCTCGGCCAGGTAGTCCAGCCGCGAGCGGACCCCGGCGAGATCGCCGACGCCGTCGCCGTTCCCGTCGGCGAAACTGCGGATGTAGACCTGGTAGATCGCCGCGCTCCGCCACCATCCGGCGGACTGCCCCAATGCGGTCACGGAAATGCCCTCCTCGATCGTTGTGGAAACCCCGAATGCGCCGAGAAATCAGCCTTTGACGCTGCCGGCGGTGAGCCCGGCGAGGATGTGGCGCTGGAAGGCGAGGAACAGCGCCACCATCGGCAGGCTGGCCAGCACCATGCCCGCGACCAGCACGTTCATCGGCATGTCGATGGCCACCCGCTGCAACATCACCGACAGCGTCTGCTTTTCGGTGTCCGGGAACACCAGCAGCGGCCAGATGAAGTCCTTCCACGCGGCCACCACCGCGAGGATCGAGACCACGGCCAGGATCGGCCGTGAGATCGGCAGGATGATGCGCCACAGCGTGCGCACCGGTCCGGCGCCGTCGAGCCGCGCGGCCTCGATCAGCTCGTCCGGGATCTGGTCGAAGAACCGTTTCAGCAGATAGATGTTGAACGCGTTGGCGGCGGCGGGCAGCCAGACCGCGGCAGGCGAGTTGATCAGGTTGACGTGCAGCAGCGGCAGATCGGTGATCGTCACGTAGGTCGGCACCAGCAGCGCCGCCGCCGGCAGCATCAGCGTCGCCAGCATGAGCCCCAGGACGACGTTGCCGAATTTCGGCCGCAGCTTCGACAACGCGAACGCCGCGGGGACGTCGATGGCGAGCTGGGCCAGCCAGGCGCCTCCGGCGACGATGATCGTGTTGAGGAAGTACTTCCCGAGACTGAGCTGGTCCCACGCGTCGCCGAAGGTCTCCGGATGCCATTCGTCCGGAATGAACGTCGCCGGTGTCCGCGCGAGTTCCTGTGGCGACTTCATCGCGCCGGTCACCGCCCAGTACAGCGGGAACAGGAACGCGATGACGAACAGGAGCAAGGTGCAGCCGAAGATGACGGCGTACCCGATCTTGCCGCCGGGGCTGCGGAGCGTACTGGGGGAGACGAGCGTCCTCACGACTGATCCGCCTTCCTGGTCAGGCGCACGTACAGCGCGGAGAACACCCCGAGCGCGACGAACAGCAACAGACTCAACGCGCTGGCCGAGCCGAAGTCGTTGTAGACGAAGGCGTAGCGGTACAGCAGCAGGAGCACGGTGACGGTGGAGTCGTCCGGTCCGCCGCCGGTCATCACGTACGGCTCGGTGAACACCTGCATGGTCGCGACGACCTGCAGCAACAGGAGCACCAGCAGGACGAACCGGGTTTGCGGCAGGGTGACGTGGAGCAGGCGTTTCCACAGTCCGGCGCCGTCGAGTTCCGCGGCCTCGTAGAGCTCGCCGGGGATCGTGCCGAGCGCGGCGAGGTAGATCAGCGTGGTGCTGCCCATGTTCGCCCACGTGGAGACGAACACGAGCGACAACATCGAGGTGTCGCTCGAGTCGAGCCATTGACCGCCGGGCAGGCCGACGGCGCCGAGCGCGGAGTTGAACAGACCGGAACCCGGGTCGTAGAACCACTTCCACATCAGGGCGGTGACGACCGGCGGCAACATCACCGGCAGGTAGACCGCGAGCCGGAAGAACGCCTTGGCGTGACGCAGTTCGTTGAGCAGCACCGCGGTCAGGAACGGCACCACGAACCCGAAGACCAGGGCGAGCACCGTGAACAGCAGGGTGTTGCGCCAGGCGACCCCGAACAGCGGATCTTCGAACAGGCGGGTGAAGTTGTCGAACCCGACCCACGACGGCGGGTTGACGAAGTCGACCTGCTGAAAGCTCAGCAGGACCCCGCGCACGATGGGGTACCAGGAGAACAGCGCGAACACCACGAGCGCGGCGCACAGCAGGCCGTACGCCGTGAGGTTCTCCTTGAGCTTGCGGACGCTACTTGACCTGGGCGAGGACACTGTTGACCTTCGACTCGGCCGACGCAAGCTGCTGGTCGATGTTCGCGTTCCGGTCGGTGAGCACCGCCTGCATCACGCTGTCGAGGATCGCGTAGACCTGCTGCGCGTTCGGCGGTTCGATGCTGCCCTTGATCCGCGAACTGGCGTCCACATAGGACTGGAAGTTCTCGTCGGGGACGTTGGCGTGCTTGGCCTTGAGCGCGAGCTGCTGATCGCGGACGGCGCCCTGCCAGATGTCCGGCGTCGGCTCGGCGGGCAGCCCGACCGGCTGCTTGCCGTCGACGTACTGCTGGACGTGCTTCTCGAAGCGCTCCGGGTTGAGGTACTTCCAGCGGACCCATTCCAGGCCGGCCTTGATCTTCTCCGGCGAGGCCTTGGGGTTGACCATGTAGCCCTCGCCGCCCAGCAGCGTGCCCTGCCCGCCCGGCATCCCGGCGACGCCGTAGTCCTCGTACTTGCCGTTGAACTGCTTGACCAGCACCAGGACGTTGTCCGGGGCGGCCATGTACATGCCGAGCCGGCCCGCGCCCATCATGCGCTGGACGTCCTGGGCTTCGAGCAACTGCTTGCCGCCCATGGTGTCGTCGTCCCAGCGCATGGCGCGCAGCTGGCCGAGGGCGGCCTTGGCCTTGTCGTTGTTGAAGGCGGCGACCCATTCGTCGCCGTCCTTGCGCGCGACCTCGCTGCCCATGGAGTAGAGCCAGCCGGTCAGGTGCCAGCCGCCCTGGTTGTTCTTGCTGTAGTCGGCGTACCCGACGGTGCCGTTGCCCAGCGCTGCGATCTTCTTCGCGGCCTCGCGGACCTCGTCCCAGGTCCGCGGCGGTTTGGTGGGGTCGAGCCCGGCCTTCTGGAACAGCGGACGGCTGTAGAGCAGGCCCATGCTGTAGTTCATCGTCGGCAGGCCGTAGAGCTTGCCGTCGGCACCGCGGAAGTTGTCCAGTAGTTCGGGCTTGATGTCGCCGAAGTGCTTCAGGCCCTTGGCCGCTTCGGTGATGTCGGCGGCCTGGCGGCGCGCGATGATCTGCGCCGGATCGGTGAAGTAGACGTAGTAGACGTCTTCGAGCTGACCGCCGGCGAGCTTGGCGGAGAACGTCTTCGGGTCCATGAACCCTTCGTGCGGCTCGAGGTCGATGTCCGGATGGGTCTCCTCGAACTCCTTGACGTCGGCGTCGAACACGCTGCGCTCGAACGGCTGACTGGTCGGGGGCTGGCCGGTGACGGTGATCTTGACCTTGCCCCCGGCCCCGGTGCTTTCGCCGGAACCGGAACCGCAGGCGGCGACCCCCAGGGTGAGTCCGCCCGCAAGGAGCAGGCAGAACATCCGGCGGCGCACGGCAGGGGACCAAGTGCTGCTCATCTTCAAGCCTCATCTCGGGATCGCGACGGTTGTCACGTGATTGCGGTCACTCTAAAGTGAAGGCCCAGATTTACGCAATAACTCGATGAGAACTTGCAACTTGCCGACAATGACTCTTGTTGGACGACCGCAAGCGCGTGAAGGCCCCCTTCCCTCGGGCTCAGCCGAGGGAAGGGGGCCTTCACGCGCGAACGGTGTGCCTACCGGCGGGCGGTGGACCCTCGCACCACGAGCTCGGGCGCGAACAGTAGTTCCTCGGCCGCCACCTCGCCCCCGTTTATACGCTTGACCAGCAGTTCCACCACGGCGCGGCCCATCGCCTCGATCGGCTGGCGGGTGGTGGTCAGCGGCGGATCGGTGCAGTTCATCAGGGCCGAATCGTCGTAGCCGACCACCGAGATGTCGTCGGGTACCGACAGCCCTTGCCGCCGGGCCGCACGGATCGCGCCCAGTGCCAGCAGGTCGCTCGCGCACAAAACGGCCGTCGCGCCGCGCGGGTACAGCCGGGCCGCGGCCGCGTGGCCGCCTTCGATGGAGAACATGCCGTGCTCGATGAGTTCGTCCAGGACCGGGAGCCCGAGTTTCCCGGCGTAGGCGCGGAACGCCTCGAGTTTGCGCTGGGACGGCACGTGATCGGTCGGGCCGAGGACGAGGCCGATCTTCTCGTGCCCGAGCGAGCTCAGATGCCCGACGGCCTGCTCGACGGCGACAGCGTCGTCGCACGAGATCTGCGGCAGCCCGAGGTGGTCGACGGCGGCGTTGATCAGCACCGTTGGCAGGCGGCGCTCGGCGAGATGGTGGTAGTGGGAGTGCACCGCGTCGGCCTGGGCGTACAGCCCGCCGGCGAACACGACGCCGGAAACCTGTTGCTGCAGCAGCAGTTCGACGTACTCCGCTTCGGAGACCCCGCCTGCCGTCCGCGTGCACAGCACCGGGGTGAAACCCTGCTGGGCGAGGGCGTTGCCCATGATCTCGGCCAGCGCGGGGAAGATGGGATTCTGCAGTTCGGGCAGGACCAGCCCGACCAGGCGCGCGCGGTCGCCGCGCAGCTGGGTCGGCCGTTCGTAACCCATCACGTCCAGTGCGGTGAGGACGGCGGCCCGGGTGCCGGCGGAGACCCCGGACCGGCCGTTGAGCACCCGGCTGACCGTGGCTTCGCTGACCCCGACCTTGAGGGCTACTTCGGCAAGACGACGCGTCATGAGTGAAACTTTACCGCAAGCGAGCGCAAGACCTAGACATCTTTGATCGGTGCAGTGGGCGCCCCCGCGACCCGGAAATCGCGGGAAGAAGGAACGAGCGCGGCGGCGGCAGGAGCGGCGAAACAGACCACGGCGCACACCGCCAGCACGGGCGCCGCTCCGAACTGGCTGATCGCGGGCGCGATGAACGCCAGCCCGGCGGGCGCCAGGCCGTAGGAGAACAGGAAGTCCAAAGAGGACACTCGCGCGAGCTTCCCCGGCTCGACCTCTCGCTGGGTCGCGGTGAACCACGGGACGTTGAACAGTTCGATGCCCAGCCCGGCGACGGCGTAGGCGGCGATGACGAAGGCCGGGTGCACGGGGAACAGCAGGCTCAGTGGCGCGAAACCGTAACAGCCGAGTCCGATCAGGGCCGCCCAGCCTTGCCGCTTCGGGCGCCAGCGCGCGATGACGGCGGCGCCCGCGAGCGCGCCGAGCGTGTACGCGGTGAGTCCGGCGGCCAGGACGGCTTCGGTGTCGTAGCGGTCGCGGCTGACCAGCGGCAAGACGACGCCGGTCGCGGAGTAACCGGTCGCGATCACGGCGGTCAGCGCGCCGAGTCCGGCGAGGAACCAGGGGTGACGGCGGGCTTCGCGGAGTCCGTCGGCGAACTCGCCGAAGAAGCGGGTCTTGGTCGCGGACGGGGGCGGGGTGAAGGTGCCTCGTGGCGGGATCAGTGCCGCGCCCAGCCAGAGCACCCCGGTCCCGATCACCAGGACCGGCGTCGAGGCGAAGGCGGCGAGCAGGGCGGTGAGGCCAGGGGCGACCAGCGTCGTGACCCGGACGGCCAGCGTCATCGCGGCGTTGGCCTGCTGGCGTTGGTCCTCGGCGATCACTTCGGCGGTCAACGCCTGGAACGCCGGGCGGCACGCGCCCTGGCCGACGCCGACGACGGCGGCCGCGGCGGCCATCAGCACAACGGACCGGCCCATGCCCACTGCGATCAGGGGAGTGGCGAGACCCGCGATGAGGCCTGCCCAGAGCACGACCTGACGGCGGGAGTGCCGGTCCGCGAGTACCCCCGCCACCGGTACGGCCACGAGGAATCCCGCGGTGCGCGCGGCCAGCACGATGCCGAGGTCGACGGCCGAAAGCGACCGTTCGAGCACCGCCAGTCCGAGGATGAACGGCAGCGCCCAGGTCGCCAGCCCGGAGGCGGTGTTCCCGGTCCAGAGCCGTACGAACGACAGGCTGCGGAACACCGGGGTCCGGGTCTGCACGGTGTCGTCGGTCACGCGGATCGCACCTCAACTCACTTGAAATCGGTAATCGTTGTCGGTAAGCCTATCGGGTGACACTCGAAGGCTGGAGGAACCATGGCATTTCCCGTACGGCTGGCGACCGCGTCCGTCGTCATGGCGCTGGTCGCGGGCTGCGCCACCGGCACATCTGATCAGGGCGCGCCCGGCGCCGCCGCACCGGGCGCGATCGAAAGCTGCGGCAAACGCTCGACGTTCGCCGCCGCGCCGAACCGCGTCGTCGCCTTGGACCAGTCCTCGACAGAGACCCTTCTGGCCCTGGGCGCGGGCGCCAAGATGGCCGGGACGGCCAACTTGAAGACCAAGGTTTCGCCGGAGCACGCCGCGGAGTACGCGAAGATCCCGGTACTCTCGCCGAAGGTCCTCACCGCCGAACCGTTGCGCGCGGCGAATCCCGACTTCGTGACGGCTTCCTTCAAGGAGCTCTTCACCGCCGACCGCGCGGGCACCCGTGACGAACTGGAGGCCCTCGGCGTTCCCACCTACGTCAGCGCGGTCAACTGCCCCGACGGCACCACCGGCGCGTTCGAGCGGTTGTTCCGCGACTACGAGAACCTCGGCAGGGCCCTGGGCGTCGCCGATCGCGCCGGTGAGCTGGCCACCGCTCAGCGCGCACTGCTCGCCGAAGCCCGGGGGAAGGCCGCGAAACGACCGCAGGGCCTCAAAGTCGTGTGGGTCTACTCGGTGTTCAAGGAAGTTCCGTACGTCGCCGGGCGCACCGGGATGCCGAGCGAGATGAGCCGGATTTCCGGCGTCACCAACGTTTTCGACGACATCGACCAGGAATGGCCGGAGGTCTCGTGGGAGGCGATCGCCGACCGCGCCCCCGATGTCGTCGTGATCGGCGATCTGTCCGAACGGGGCAACCCCGGCGACACCGCCGACGAAAAGCTCGCCATGATGCGTGCGCATCCGGTCCTCTCGAACCTGCCCGCGGTGCGCGACGGAAAGATCATCAAACTGCCGGGTATCGAACTCGACGCGTCCGTGCGGACGGTCAACGCCTTGGGCGCCTTCGGTTCCGGGCTCGACGCCCTCGGTCATGGCTGACCCGGCGCTGCTCGACCCCGCCGTCGATCCGGTCGTCGAGGATCGCCCCGCCCCACCGGTGAAGGCCCGGCGTCACGGACTGCTTTTCGCGGCCTGGTTGGTCTTGCTGATCGTGTCGCTGGTCGTCGCGACGCGCGCCGGGCTGGGGAGCGGCATCGGCTGGGCGGAACTCGGCCGGGCCGCCGGCGTGCGGCTCGGCCTTCCCGTGTCGCCACTGCCACGGCTGGCCGATTCGCTGATCTGGGATCTCCGGGTGCCGAGGGTGCTGCTGGCGGCGTTGGTCGGAGCGGTGCTGGCGGTGTGCGGCGCGGCCCTGCAGAGCGTCACCCGCAACGCGCTCGCGGATCCGTACCTGCTGGGCGTCTCCTCGGGCGCGTCCACCGGAGCGGTCGTCGTGGTCGTGCTCGGGTTCGCCGGTTCCCGGCTGGGCGTCACCGGCGGCGCGTTCGCCGGGGCGCTGCTCTCGTTCGGGCTGCTCATGCTCCTGTTGCGCCGCAGGGGCGTCGACTCGATGCGGATCGTGCTGACCGGGGTCGTGATCGCCGAACTGTTCGCCGCGCTGACGTCGCTGGTGATCATGTCCTCCGGCGACGCGGACAGCACGCGGGCGCTGGCCCACTGGCTCCTCGGTTCGCTGGCGCCCGCGCGGTGGCAGTCGGTCGTCGTCTGCGCGGTCGCCGCCGCGATCGGCCTGCTGGTGATCTGGTCGTGCTCGGCGGCGCTCGACGGCTTCGCGTTCGGCTCGGACACGGCCGCGTCGCTGGGCATCGACGTCCGCACGACCCGGACCGTGCTGCTGGTCACGACGTCCCTGCTGACCGCGGTCGCCGTGGCGGCGGTGGGCGCCATCGGGTTCGTCGGGCTGATCGTCCCGCACGGGGTCCGGTTCCTGGTGGGGCCGTCGCACCGGTCGCTGCTGCCGCTTTCGGCGATGGCCGGGGCGGTGTTCCTGGTGTGGACGGACGCGGTGGCGCGGGTCCTGTTCACGCCGCTGGAAGTGCCGGTCGGGGTGTTCACCGCGCTGGTCGGCGTTCCGTTGTTCCTGCTCGTGCTGCGGAGACGGGGAGAACTGTGAGGATCGAAGCCCGCGGGGTCGGCTGGGGAGTGCCCGGCAAGGCGATCGTGCGCGACGTGGATCTCGTCGTCGAGGCGGGGGAGACCGTCGGTGTGATCGGGCCGAACGGCTGCGGCAAGTCGTCACTGCTGCGCTGCCTCGCGGGACTGCGGGCCCCGACGACGGGTGTGGTCCGCTACGACGGTGCCGACATCTCCACCTGGCAGCCGCGGACGAGGGCGCGGCACACGGCGTTCGTCGAGCAGAGCGCCGAGACCGACAACGACCTGTGCGTCGCCGAGGTCGTGATGCTCGGCCGGACGGCCTTCCGCTCCCGGTGGCGGGCGCCGGACGCGACGGACCGGGCGATCGTCACGGCGGCATTGGAGCGGCTCGACCTCGGAGCGCTGGCCGACCGGCCGTGGAAACAGCTCTCCGGCGGGGAGCGCCAGCGCGCCCACCTGGCGCGGGCGCTCGCGCAACGCCCCTGGGCGCTGCTGCTCGACGAGCCGACCAACCATCTCGACGTCCGGCATCAGCTGGAGCTGATGGACCTCGTCGCCGGGACCGGGCAGACCGTCGTGATCGTCCTGCACGACCTCACACTGGCCGCGCGATACTGCGATCGTCTGGTCTTGATGAGGGACGGAACGATCGTCGCGGACGGCCCGGCCGAGGACGTCCTCACCGCGTCTTCGCTGCGTGAAGTGTTCGAAGTGGACGCCGAAATCGGCCCTGACCAGGACGGCCGTCTCTCCGTCCGCTACCGGGGAGCGAGCAGAAAGGATAACGAACAGGTAACGCGGTGATCCGGGGGAGATCCCAGTCCGTAGTACCGGATATGCCCGGGGCGTCATCGATGCGCGACAGAGGGCCCGGTCGCGCTCTACTCTGCCTCCCGTGCGCATGCTGACCCCGGCCCGAGGCCCGGTCCGGCGCCTCCGGGGCGGGGCCGTGGGGGTGCTGACCGGCATCTTGGCGACCGGTGCCCACTTCGGCACCAGCGGCCGCGTCCCCGACCTGGGCGTGATCGTGCTGCTCGTCGCCCTGCTGAGCTGGGTGGCGTACGCGTTCGCGGGACGGCAGCGCGGTCCGCTCGCCATCCTGTGCCTGGTGGCGGGCGGGCAGGCGGCGATGCACGTCTCTCTCGCCTTCCTGACCTGGGAATCGCACTCCCATCACGCCGAAACCCCGGACAACGGCCTGCTCATGACGGCCGGGCACGCCGCCGCGACCCTCGTGGTGGTCACGGTGCTGGCCGGCGCCGAGCGCATGCTGTTCGCCTTGACGACGCTGATCGCGTCGGTCCTCCCGCGCCGCCTGACGCCGCGGCCCGCGACAGCGCCGTTGCGGATCCACGTCCCGCTCGCGGTGAAGTACCCCGCGACCGAGGCGCTCCTGCGAGACGTGCTTTCGCGGCGCGGCCCGCCGGTGTCGTTCGCCTGATCCCCGAAACCCTGCCGAGGCCCCCGTCCGGCAGGGCTCAGCACGCGTGCCGTGACGACTCCGGCGCGCGGCGCAGGCGCACGCCTCCCCACCGACGCCTCAGGAGTTCCCCCATGGCAACACAAACCGAACCGACCACGAGCCCACCGCGCGCGTCAGCCTGGCGCGGACTGTTCCTCCGGCTCCACTTCTACGCCGGCGTTCTCGTCGGCCCGTTCGTCCTCATCGCCGCACTCACCGGTGTGCTGTACGCGGCCACCCCTCAGATGGAGTCCTGGGTCTACTCGGACCAGCTACGGGCACCCGTCGGGCTGAACCAGGTCTCGCTCGCCGATCAGGTCAAAGCGGCACAAGCGGCCAACCCCGGCGGTGATCTGGTCGCGGTCCGCCCCGCCCCCGAACCGGGCGACACGACCCGCGTGCTGTTCGCCGAGGAAGGACTCGGCGAGTCCGAGCGGCGCGCGGTCTTCGTCGATCCCGCCACCGCGCAGGTGCGCGGCGACCTCGTCGCGTACGGCTCGAGCGGCGCCTTGCCGCTCCGGACCACGCTCGACCAGCTGCACCGCAACCTGCTGCTCGGCGAACCGGGACGGCTCTACAGCGAACTCGCCGCGTCCTGGCTGTGGGTGGTCGCGTTGGGCGGCCTCGTGCTGTGGGTGAGCCGCCGTCGGACCCGCCGCGCCGAAAAGGCCGCGAAAGCGGAGTCGCCGCGCGGGAAATCCGTGCGCCGTCACGGATCCGTCGGCCTGTGGGTGCTGCTCGGCGCGTTGTTCCTGTCCGCGACGGGATTGACGTGGTCGACGTACGCGGGCGAGAACGTCTCCTCGCTGCGTGAATCCCTCGGCTGGTCCACGCCCGCGTTGAAGGTGACGGGCACCGATGAGCACGCTGGCCACTCGGGGCACGGGGAAGCGCCCTCCGCGCCCGCCCCGGCGCGGCCCGAGAGCGTGGACGCGATGCTGGCCTCCGCTCGCGCCGCCGGGATCGACGCGGCCTCGGTCGAGATCGGGCTGCCCACGAAACCCGGCTCTCCTTGGCAGGTGGCGGAAGTCGAACGCGGCTGGCCGACCCAAGTCGACGCCGTCGCGGTCGACGGCACCACCGGCCAGATCCTGGGCGAGGTGCGGTTCGACGACTACCCGCTGATGGCGAAGCTCGCCCGCTGGGGGATCGACGCGCACATGGGCGTGCTCTTCGGCTGGCCCAACCAGATCGCGCTGCTCCTGCTCGGCGGCGGTCTGGTCACGCTCGTCGTCCTCGGCTACCGGATGTGGTGGCAGCGCAGGCCGACCCGGGCGACCGGGCTGACTTTCGGGCGGCCCATCCCGCGCGGGCAATGGCGGAAGGCGCCGCCCGCCCTGGTGGTGGCACTCGTCGCCCTCGCCGCCGCGATCGGCTGGTTCGTGCCGCTGTTCGGCATCAGCCTGCTGGCGTTCCTGGTGATCGACCTGCTGCTGGGCCTGCGGTCCGGCCGCCGGTCCAAACCGGACACCACCGACGTCACCGTGTGACCTCGACGCCGGTGAGACCGACGCTCGCCGCCCACAACCGGGCGGCGAGCGCGGTGTCGGCCAGCTTCCCGCGAACCGGTTCCAGCCGGGGTTCGCCGCGCAGCCCGAAGACGCGGGGCCCGAACATCTCCCCGCCGCGCACGGCCGGGTCGAGTGCGGCCCTGACGGCGGGCCACGCCCCGGCTTCCTTGCCCTGCAACAGAAGCCCGGCCGGGAACTTCCGCCCGCCCGGCGCTGGGTGCACCGGCCTCGACGGGGTCAGGGAGTCGAGCGCGCCGCCGGGATGGTCGACGAGGCTCAGCACCGTGCTCCCGGCCGCGCGCAGCCGCCGGTCGAGCTCGAAGGCGAACAGCATCTGCGCCAGCTTCGAGCGCGCGTAGGTGCGTTTGGGCTGGTAGTCCCGCTTGCACTGGAGGTCGTCCAGGTCGAGTTCCGCGGACTTGCCCACGAAACTGCCCGTGGTGACGACACGGCCCGCCTCCGCCGCTTCGAGCAACGGCATCAGATGGTGCACCAGGACGAAATGCCCGAGGTGGTTGGTGGCGAACGTCAGTTCGTGGCCCTCGGCGGTCTCGCGCCTCGGCTGCTCCTCCAGGAGAACGCCCGCGTTGCAGACGACGGCGTCGAGCCGGCCGGTGGTCAGAGTATCCACAGAGGACTTGATGGACGAGAGATCCGAAAGGTCGAGCCGCAGGTGCCCGAGCTTCGCGTCCGGCACCTGAGAACGGATCGACGCCATCGCGGCGTCGGCCTTGGCGGCGTTCCGGGTGCCCAGGAGCACGGTGGCACCGGTTCCGGCGAGCTGTTCGGCGGCGAAGTAGCCGATACCCGCGTTGCCGCCGGTGACCAGGAAGGTCTTGCCGTCGGCGCGAGGCAGGTGGTGGACGTCCCAGTGCGTCATGATGGCCCCTGTTCAAAGTCGAAGTCATTCCGAATATACACACGCTCCGAGTTCGGAGTGGGTTCGATGTATTGTGGGTCGCATGGGACAGACCGAGCCGGGCAGGCGCGAACGCAAGAAGGCGGCGACCCGTCAGGCCCTCACAGGCGCGGCGCGAGAACTCTTCCTGGAACGAGGCTTCGACAATGTCACCGTCGCGGAGATCGCCGACGCCGCCGACACCGCGGTGTCCACGCTGTTCGCGCACTTCCCGGGTGGCAAGGAGGCACTGATCCTCGGTCATGGGCAGGAACGGGAGGCGGCGCTGGCCGCGGCGGTGCGAGACCGCGCCGAGGGGGTCTCGATCCTGCAGGCGTTGCGGGACTTTCTCGCGACTCGCGGCCCGTTCGACCCGGCTCCCGACCCGCTGTCGCGCCGGGTCGCGGATCTGGTGATCGCCACGCCGGCCTTGCGCGCCTACGCCAGGACACTGTGGACTGGCTGCGAGGACGCGCTCGCGAAGGTCATCGCCGAGGAGGCGGGCCAGGACGACTTCTCCGTGCGGCTGCTGGCCCGCTATGTCTTGGAGATCCCGGACCTGGCGGGCACGGAGCCCGCTCCGGCCGCCGCGCTGGACGCCGCCTTCGTCTTTCTGCGGCGGGGCTGGCCGGGTTTCTGACTTCCCAGCTCCTCGGTCGGGACGTCGTGCGTCTCGCGCGCGGTGACCGCGGCGGCCGCGCTGAGCAGGCAGACCGCGGCGGTGAAGACGGCGACGCCGAGCCAGTCGCCCTTCCCCGAGCCGATCGCGGCCACCACACTCGGGGCGAACCCGGCGATGGCGAACCCGATCTGGGTGCCGATCGCCATTCCCGAGAGGCGGACCTTGGCGCTGAACATCTCGCCGTAGAACGACGGCCACACCCCGTTGACGGCGCTGTAGGCCACCCCGAACAGCAGGATGCCGACGGTGAAGATCAGCGGGTACGCACCGTCCGAAATCGACCACAGGTACGGGAAGATCAGCACCGCGCAGGCGAGACAGCCGGCGATGAACACCGGTTTGCGCCCGATGCGGTCGGAAAGTCCCGCCAGGAAAGGGATCGCGAGCAACGCGGCGACGTTGGCCAGTACGCCGACCCACAGGATCGGCCCGCGTTCCAGTCCGATCGTGTTGACCGCGTAGCTCAGCGCGTAGACGGTGAAGATGGTGCTGACGGAGGCGATCGTGGCCGCGGCGACGACGCGGAGCACGTCCCTCCAGTGTGTCCGGAAGAGCACGGCGACCGGCAGCTTGGCGACGTCGGACCTGTTCTGTTCGAACACCGGGGTCTCGTCGATCTTGCGGCGGATCACGAACCCGACCACCACCACGACCGCGCTGCACCAGAACGGGATCCGCCAGCCCCAGGTGAGCAACTGCTCCTGGGGGAGCGCGGCGATCGGCAGGAAGACGGCGGTGGCGAGGATCTGGCCCGCCTGCGTGCCGCTGAGGGTGAAACTCGTGTAGTAGCCGCGGCGGTGGGGCGGCGCGTGCTCCATCGACATCGAGTTGGCACCCGCCTGCTCGCCCGCGGCCGAAAGCCCTTGCAGTAAGCGGAGAACCACCAGCAGGACCGGAGCGAGGACACCGATCGAGGCGTACGTCGGCAGACAGCCGACGAGGAACGTCGTGGCGCCCATCAGCAGCAGCGTGAACACCAGGACCTTCTTGCGGCCGAGCCGGTCGCCGACGTGCCCGAGCACGAACGCGCCGACCGGGCGGGCGAGATACCCGACGCCGAAGGTCGCCAGCGCGAGCAGTGTTCCGGTGGCAGGGGAGGAGGTCGGGAAGAAGACCTTGTTGAACACCAGTGCGGCGGCGGTTCCGTAGATGAAGAAGTCGTAATACTCCAGCGCACTGCCGATCCAGGCGGCGAGTGCGGCCTTGCGGGGCATGCCTTGCGTGACAGGGGAGGGAGGGACCACGTCGGCGCTCCTGGGTTTATGTACGATCTAGTTAGTTAATACAGCGTGCGAGACGGTGCCCCGGTTGTCAAGAGCCGGGGCTTCAGGCCGTCAGGTACTCGATCACCAGGTCGCCCAGCATCAGGCGATAGTGATCGCGGCGCGCGGGGTCGAGCATGTCGCGGCCGAAGATCGCGGAGAAGGTGTGCCGGTTCGCGAGGCGGAACACGCAGAACGAGCTGATCACCATGTGCACGTCGAGCGCGTCGACGTCGTCGCGGAACCGGCCGGCTTCACGGCCGCGGCCGAGGATGCGGGCGAGGACGTCGAGTGCGGGATTCGCCATGCCGGACAAGGCTTCCGAGCGTGCGATGTGCTCGCCGTGGTGGATGTTCTCGATGCTGACGAGGCGGATGAAGTCCGGATTCGCCTCGTGGTGATCGAAGGTGAGCTCGGCCAGCTGGCGGATCGCGTCCTCGGGTTCGAGGTGATCGACGTCCAGGTCCTGTTCGAGGGCGCGGATGGTGGCGTACGCCCGCTCGAGCGCGGCGACGTAAAGCTGTTCCTTGCCGCCGAAGTAGTAGTAGATCATCCGCTTCGTGGTGCTCGTGCGCGCGGCGATCTCGTCGACCCTCGCGCCGGCGTAACCCTTGTCGGCGAACTCCCTGGTGGCCACCGCGAGGATTTCGGCGCGGGTGCGTTCCTTGTCGCGCTGGCGCTCGACCTCGGACGACGGTGCGGCCACCTGACTCCCTTCGAACCGCTGGTGGAGGCCTCACTCTAGCGCAGCCCTTCTCGCGTCGGCCCGTTCGAGCTACAGTGAACTCACTAGTTCGTACATTAAGGGAGGATCTTGGTGACCAGTCATCTCATCGGCCTGGTCGGCACCGGCATCGGGCCGTCACTGAGCCCCGCGCTGCACGAACGGGAAGCCGATGAACTCGGGCTGCGCTATCTCTACCGGCGGCTCGACCTCGACGTGCTGAGGATGCCGATCGGCGAGGTGCTGGCCGCCGCCCGGACCACGGGTTTCGACGGGCTCAACATCACGCATCCGGTGAAGCAGCGGGTGCTGCCGTACCTCGACGAGATCGCGCCCGACGCCGCGGCGCTCGGCGCGGTGAACACGGTGGTGTTCCGCGAAGGGCTGGCGACCGGGCACAACACCGACGCGACCGGCTTCGCCCGCAACCTCACCCGAGGCCTGCCCGACGCCGACATGGACACGGTCGTCCTCCTCGGCGCGGGTGGCGCGGGCGCGGCCGTGGCCCACGCCCTGCTCTCGCTGGGGACCGGGCGGCTGATCGTCCACGACGTCGACTCCCCGCGCGCCGGGACCCTGGTGGCCGGACTGCGGAAGCGTTTCGGCGACGACAGGGCACTTTCCGGCTCCCTGGACGACGTCCGGGCCGCCGACGGTCTCGTCCACGCCACCCCGACCGGGATGGCCGCGTATCCGGGATCGCCGGTTCCCGCCGAGTCGCTTCGCCCGGGGATGTGGGTCGCCGACATCGTGTACCGGCCGCTGGAGACCACCTTGCTGAAACAGGCGCGGGAGCGCGGATGCCGGACGTTGCACGGCGGCGGGATGGTGGTCTTCCAGGCGGCGGACTCGTTCCGCCTGTTCACCGGCGCGGAGCCGGACGCGGACCGGATGCTCCGGCATTTCGAAGCGCTGGAAGGGAAAACCGCCCATGTCCGGTGACACCGCCATCGCGACCGTCTGCCTGTCCGGCACCCTCGAAGACAAACTCGCCGCGGCCGCCGCGGCAGGGTTCGGCGGTGTCGAGATCTTCGAAAACGACCTGATCGCGTCACGGCGGTCGCCGTCGGTGATCCGGCGGCTCTGCGCCGATCTCGGACTCAGGATCGATCTCTACCAGCCTTTCCGTGATTTCGAGGCGGTGCCGCCGGACGTGCTCCGGTCGAATCTCCGCCGGGCGCGCCGCAAGTTCGACCTCATGGCCGAACTCGGGGCGGACACCGTCCTGGTCTGTTCGTCGGTCTCGCCCGACGCCGTCGATGACGACGACCTCGCCGCCTCGCAGTTGCACGAGCTGGCCGAAGCGGCGGGGGAGCGCGGAATCCGGGTCGCCTACGAAGCGCTGGCGTGGGGCCGGTTCGTGAACACCTACGAGCACGCGTGGCGCATCGTCCGGCGTGCCGATCACGCGGCCCTGGGGGTCTGCCTCGACAGTTTCCACATCCTTTCGCGACGCAGCGATCCCCGCGCGATCCGGACGATCCCGGGGGAGAAGATCTTCTTCCTCCAGCTCGCCGACGCGCCTTTGCTGGACATGGACGTGCTGCACTGGAGCAGGCATCACCGGCTCTTCCCGGGGCAGGGCGCGTTCGACCTGGCCGCGTTCACCGGTCACGTACTGGCAGCCGGCTATCAGGGGCCGCTTTCGCTGGAGGTCTTCAACGACGTCTTCCGGCAGGCGGATCCGCGCCCGGCGGCCGTCGATGCCATGCGTTCCCTGATCGCTTTGCGGGAATCCGTTGGCACGCTTAAGGTTCCCGCGGCACCTCGCTTGGACGGGCACGCGTTCGCGGAACTTTCCGTTCCGGGAACGGTGCTCGCGGCCCTCGGTTTCGCGCACGCCGGAACGCACCGCACGAAACCGGTTCAGCTGTGGCAGCAGGGATCGGCGCGGGTGCTGGTGAACGAGACCGCCGCGGGCGGCGCCATAGACGCTCTTGGTCTGGTGAGTGCGGACCCTGCCGGATCCGCGCGGCGCGCGGAGACGTTGCTCGCGCCCGTGTCGCCCCGGCCCGCCGTCGCCGCGCCGGACGGAACCGAAATCGTCTTTTGCGACAACGATGAATGGCTTCGTGACTTCGTTCCTGTCGAGACGGCTTCGGTGGGCATGGGAATCACCGGCATCGACCACGTCGCCCTGACACAACCCTTCGATCACTTCGACGAGGCGACGCTGTTCTACCGTTCGGTACTGGGACTGAAGCCTGACGTGGTCTCGGAGTTCGCGGCGCCGTTCGGGCTCGTGCGCAGCCGGGCGGTCGGCGATCAGGACGTCCGTCTGACGTTGGACAGTGCCCTGGTGCGGAGAGGGGAGTGGGCGCCGGGAGTGCCTTCGCCGCAACACATCGCTTTCGCTTGCGAAGACGCTCTCGCCGCCGCGCGCGCCATGAGAGAGTCCGGTGCGCCTTTGCTGGAGATTCCCGGGAACTACTACGACGATCTCGATGCCCGGTTCGACCTGCCTTTCGCCGCCGAATTGCGGGAGAACTCGGTGCTGTACGACCGTGACTCGTCGGGCGAGTTCTTGCATTTCTGTACCGAGCTGGTCGGGTCGCGGGTGTTTTTCGAGGTGGTGCAAAGGATCGGCGGGTATCGCGGATACGGCGTCGTGAACACGCCCGTCTACATGACCGCGCATCGGGAGCGACGGCTGAGTCTGGCACGCTAGTTTTGTCGGTGGCCGGTTGTAGGTTCCTTTCGTGGCTACTTCCAGTGCCGAACTTTCGGCCGTACTCGAGGAAATGACCGATCCGGACCGGTTGGAGGAGATCAATGCTTTAGTGGGTTCCTTGGATGACAAGGATTCCGTGCGGGTCGCGAAGGAGGTCAGTGTCGCTCTCGCGCGTCTTGAGGCCGTCCGGTTCCGGGCTTTGTCGCGGTTGAGCGAGCTGCGTGGCGGGGTGCGGAGTGTGGTGCAGGAAGTGGCGATGAACCTGTTCCTCGTGGACGGTTTCGCCGGCTCCCTGGTGGCGACGGGAGTCGCGCTGACGTCACGGTTGCCGCGGACGTTGTCGCTGATGGACCAGGGAAAGGTAGGCGGATTCGCCGCGCAGAAGGTGGCTGAGGCGACCGCGTGGCTGTCCGATGAGGACTCACTGCTGGCGGACGCGACGCTGGAGTCGAGGCTGCCGGAAAAGAACAGCGAGCAGATCCGCAAGGCGGCGAGCTACGCGGCGATGACGGCCAATCGGTCCGGTGCCGACAGGCAAGCGACCGAACGCCGGAAGGGCCGCAGGCTGTCCGTGGCGCAGGGCGAGGCCGGAGTCGCGTCGATCGAGGTGGTGGACGGCCCGGTCGAGAAGGTCACCGCCGCCCACAAGCGAATCCACCGAAAGGCCCGCGCGCTGCGGAATCAGGGTGACACAAGGACCATGGACCAGCTCCGGGCCGACATCGCCCTGGACTTGCTCCTGGGTGGTCAAGGCGGGGTCTCCGAGCGCACCGAGGTGTTCCTGTACATGGACCTCGCCACGTACCTGGGCCTGAACGACGATCCGGTGCAGATGGCCGGGCACGGCTACCTCCCGGCGGAGCTGGGCCGTCACATCGCCAATGGATCGAACACCGTGCTGCGGCGCATCATCACCGACCCGCTCAGCGGCCAGGTCCAAGACCTGGGCAGAACGCGGTATCGCCCCGACGCGGCGACGGCCGAATTCGTCCGCGTGCGGGATCGCGAATGCCGAAGACCCGGCTGCGACCGGGCCGCTCACTCCTGCGAACTCGACCACTCGATCCCCTGGCAGTCCCAGGGCGAGACGAACGTCGCCGACCTGGTCAGCTACTGCACCCGTGACCATCGGCTGAAGGACGAACCCGGCTGGATCTACCGCCTCGACCCCGATGGCGGCCTCACCGTCACCACCCCGACCGGACACACCCACACCAGCACACCCCCGCCGCTGCACGAACCACGGACGGAACCGCCCTCGTTCTGAGCCGTTGCCGCTGAGCGGCGAATCGAGGGTTGATTGTTGCTTTGCTGCTGGCTGTTGAGCTGTTGCCGCGGAACGGCGACGTTGAAGGCGGGTTTCCGCGTTTCGAACGCGCTAGAGTTCCTCTGCCGCACGGGTGATTCATGCCCGCAGCCAATTTGGGTCGGCTTCGGTTCGTCTGGTCGTTGCCGCGGAACGGCAACATCAGGCAGCACGCTGCGCGGCCGGGCACAGCCGCGCACCCAGGCCCGCCAGGTTCAGAACCCGATGGGCAGTCCCGCGTAGTTCTCCGCCAGCCCCGCCCGGCCCGCTTCGCTCCGCGCCAGCCAGCGCAGTTGCGACAGCTGCAACTGCCGATCGAACGGGTCGTCCGATCGGTGCAGCATCGTCGTCATCCACCAGGAGAAGTGCGTACACCGCCAAACCCGGCGCAATGCGGTGTCGGAGTAGGCGTCGGCGAGAGCGGAGTCCTTGTCCCGCACCAAAGCCGCCAGCGCTGGGGCGAGGAGGGCGACGTCGGCGACGGCGAGGTTGAGGCCCTTGGCCCCGGTGGGCGGCACGATGTGCGCGGCGTCCCCGGCGAGGAACAGGCGGCCGTGGCGGAGGGGTTGCTGCACGAAACTGCGCATGGGCAGCACACTCTTGTCGGTGATCGGCCCGGGCGTGAGGGTCCAGCCGTCCTGGCCGTGGCCGAGCCGGGTCGCGAGCGCCTCCCAGATCCGTTCGTCGGACCAGGTGGCGATGTCGGTGCCGTTGGGCACCTGCAGATACAGCCTGCTGACGGTGGCCGAGCGCATCGAATGCATGGCGAAACCGTCGGGATGCCAGGCGTAGATCAGCTCGTCGGTCGACGGGGCGACCTCCGCGAGGACGCCGAGCCACGAGTACGGGTAGGTGCGCTCCCAAGTCTGCTTCGCGGCGTCGGGAATCGCGGTGCGACAGGGCCCGAAGGAGCCGTCGCAGCCGACGACGACGTCGGCGTCCAGCCTCTCTTGTGTGCCGTCCGGGCCGGTGAAGGTGACGTAGGGCTTGTCGGTTTCGAGGTCGTGCACGGCGGTGTCGATGACCTCGTAGTAAATCTGCTGCCCGGCGGCCGCGCGTGCCTTGCCGAGGTCCTTGGTCACCTCGGTCTGGCCGTACACGGTGACACTCCGCCCGACCAGGTCCACGAAGTCGAGATGGTGCCGTTCCTCCGGCCACTGCAGGTAGATGCCGCGGTGTTCGTCGCCCTCGCGGTCGAGCCGGTCGGCGAGCCCGGCCTCATGGAGGAGGTCCACTGTGGACTGTTCGAGGATGCCCGCCCGGATCCGCGCCTCGACGTACTCGCGCGAGCGGGTCTCGACGATCACCGACTCGACTCCCGCCAGATCGAGCAGATGCGACAGGAGCAGGCCGGCGGGGCCGGCGCCGACGATGGCGACTGGGGTTCGCATGACCGGAGTCTGGTCGCGTGGCCGACGAACTCCTAGCTTTCGCTTCCACTCAGTGAAACTCGCAGGCTTCGCCCGATGCCCGCGGCCGCCACCTGGAGTGCGGAGACCAGCCGCGCCCGGCCCCGGCTCAGATCCGGGATGACCAGGCCGAGTGCCGCGACGACGTCGCCGCCGGTGGACGGCCGGATCGGGACGGCGACCGAGCAGGCGCCCTGGCTCATCTCCTCGACGGTCTGCGCGTAGCCCTCGCGGCGGATGCGCCGCAACTGCTCGCGCAGCCGCCCGGGCTGCGTGATGGTGTACGGCGTGATGCGGGTCAGCGAGGCGAGCACCTGCCGCTGGACGTCCTCCGGGGCCCAGGCCAGCAGGACCTTCCCGACCCCGGTGGCGTGCAGCGGCAGCCGTCCGCCGATCCGGCTGACCACCGGCACCGACGCGTTCCCGGACAGCCGGTCGAGGTAGAGCACCTGGCCGCCGTCCCGCTCGCCGAGATGCACGGTGGCACCGGTCGCGCCGTAGAGATCCTGGAGGAAGGGGGCCGCGACCTGCCGCAGTTCGAACTGGACCGGGGCGAGCAGGCCGAGGTCCCACAGCCGCCTGCCGATGGCGTAGCGATCCTCGCGCCGCTCCAGCGCATCCAGGCCCACGAGTTCGCGGGCGAGCCGGTGCGCGGTGGGCAGCGGCAGACCGGCGCGGTTCGCGAGTTCGGTCAGGGACAGCTCGCGATGGTCGACATCGAAGGCGCCGAGCAGCGCGAACGCCCGCGAGGTGACACTGGCTCCCGGCGTGGAGAGGTTCCCGGACATCCGGTCATTCTCTCACTGAGTGGAATCACGGCAGGAGGGCCAGTCCGACCCACAGTCCGGCGACGGCGAGCACGATGGACGCCGGGACGGTGAGCAGCCCGAGCCGGGTGAACTCGCCCAGGTCGGCCCGGGTGTCGTGCCGGTGCAGGATCCGCCGCCACAACAGCGTGGCCAGCGAGCCGACGTAGGTGAGGTTCGGCCCGAGGTTGACCCCGATCAGCACGGCCAGCACCACCGGCGTCCCGCCCACGGCGGCGAGCGGCAGCAGCACGAGCACCGCGGGCAGGTTGTTGATCAGGTTGGCGAGCACGGCCGCCACCGCCGCGGCGCCGAGCAGCCCGAGGAAGGTGCTGGAGGTCGGCACGAGGTGGCTGAGCGCCTCGTCCAGTCCATTGTCGACGACGGCGCGGACCACGATCGCCAGTGCGAGCACGAACGCGAGGAAGGGGATGCTCGCCGAGCGCACGATCGCGGCGGGGGAGGTCCGCCGTTGCGCGAGGGCGCGGCAGGCCAGGACGGCGGCACCGGCGAACGCGGCCCAAGCGGGGCTGAGATCCAGCAGCGACGTGACCACGAACCCGGCCAGCGTGAGGCCGAGGACGACCAGGACGAACGTGGGGACCTTCCCGGCCGGGACCTCTTTTCCTCCGCGAGGCTTCGCCGCGAGGTCGGCGGCGAAGAACCGGCGGAACACCAGGTACTCGGTGAGCACCGCCGCGAGCCAGGGCAACGTCATCAGCGCGGTGAACCGGAGGAACGAGATACCGGTCGCGGCGACGGCGAGCAGATTGGTCAGATTCGACACCGGCAGCAGCAACGAGGCCGAGTTCGCCAGATGCGTGCAGGCGTAGGCGTGCGGCTTGGCCCGCGCGCCCATCCGCGCGGCGGTGGCGAACACTACCGGGGTCAGCAGGACGACGGTGGCGTCGAGACTGAGCACGACGGTGACGGCCGCGGCCACGACGAACACCGCGGGCAGCAGCCGCCGCGGCTTCCCCCGGCTGAACCGGGCCATGAGCGTCCCGGCCGCTTGGAACAGCCCTTCGTCGTCGCACAAGCGGGCCAGCACGAGGACCGCGGCGAGGAAACCGACGACCGGGGCGAGTCTGGCCACCTCGTCGAGGGCGTCGGGAACCGAGATCGCCCCGACCGCCAGCACGATCACGGCGGCGGGGACGGCGGCGACGGCCTCCGGCAGACCGCGTGGCCGGATCACCGCGAAGGCCAGGACGACCAGCAGGAGCGCGATGGACACCATCTCGCCGGGAATGCCTGTCAGTGCGAACCTCCTCGGTGTGAAGCCGACTTCGGCAATCTAGGCTGGGCAGGGTGCGCGAGACGAACTGGGCGGGAAATCTGACCTTCACCGCGGAACGGATCCTTCGCCCGCGCACGGTCGAACAGGTCCAGGACGCCGTCGCCGGAGCGACAGCGGTCAAGGCGCTCGGCAGCAGGCATTGCTTCAACGACATCGCGGACTGTCCGGGCGGTGTCCAGCTCGGCCTGTCGGCGCTCGAGGTCGAAGCGGTGGTCGACGCGGAGAACGCGACGGTCACCGTGCCGGCCGCGGCGCGCTATGGCGACGTCGCGGTGCAGGTGCAAGCGGCCGGTTTCGCGCTCGCCAATCTCGCTTCGCTGCCTCATTGCACGGTGGCGGGCACCGTCGCGACGGCGACCCATGGATCCGGACGGCGTAACCAGAGCCTCGCGTCGGCAGTGTCCGGTTTGGAGCTGGTCACCGCGAACGGCGACTTGCGGACCTACGAAGGGCACGACGGCGTTGTCGTCGGGCTCGGCGCGCTGGGTGTGGTGACCCGGCTGACCCTCGACTTGGTGCCGTCCTTCGACCTCCGCCAGGACGTCTTCGACGGTTTGCCCTGGGAGTCGGCCTACGAGCATTTCGAAGAGATCCAGGACGCGGGATACAGCGTCAGCCTGTTCACGAACTGGGCCCGCGGCGAGATCGACCAGGTCTGGGTCAAGGGTCCGGGACGGCCGGGCGCTGACTTCTTCGGTGCGAAGGCGGCGGACGGGCCGCGGCATCCGGCGCACGCGGCGGGGATCCCGGCGGACAACTGCACCCGGCAACTCGGGGTGGCAGGGCCGTGGCACGAACGGATCCCGCATTTCCGCCTGGACTTCACGCCCAGCGTCGGCAACGAGCTGCAGACCGAGTACTTCGTGCCCGTCCGGCACGCCGTCGCCGCGATGGAGGCGATGCGCGGGATCGGGCACCGGCTGGCGCCCGTCCTGCTCACCTCGGAGATCCGCACGGTCGCGGGGGACGACCTGTGGCTCAGCCCGTTCCACGGCGGCGACCGGGTGGCACTGCACTTCACCTGGCTGCCGGACGAGGACGCGGTTCGCGCCCTGCTCCCGGTGATGGAGGAACGCTTGGCGCCCTTCGAGGTCCGGCCGCACTGGGGGAAGCTCTTCCATCAGGCGGCGGACTACCCGAAGCTGGCCGATTTCCGGGCGCTGGCCGTCGAACTCGACCCGGACGGCAAGTTCCGGAACCCGTTCGTCCGGCGGAACGTGTTCGGGGAGCGCTAGTCCGACTGGGACCAGGCGGCGACGGGCAGGGAGAGGTACACGCCGACGTCGTCGATCCCGGTCGCGGCTTCGATGCTCGTGCGGAGCAGGTCCACCCGTTCCTGGCGGTTGTCCGCCCGGCTGGGAAACCACTTGGACCGGACCTCGACCAGGAGGTCGAGCCCGAAGCGGTCGAACGGTCCCGGTCGACGGAAGCGCAGTTCGACGTCGCCCGGCTGCAGATCGCCGTCGTAGGGCTCCTCGGGGCACTCCACCGCGAGGGACACGAGATGCGGCAGAACCGAACCCAGCTCACGCAGCTTGGCTTCGGGAAGTTGGGGCGAGTAGGTGATTTCCACGAGAGGCACGAGAACGAGCCTAGGGGAGCTAATCGCTCTGCGGGTCCCAGGACAGCAGCCGGACCCTGCTGACCGTCTGGACGTGCCGGCGCATCGCGCTCGCGGCCGCCTTCGGATCGCCGTCGCGGATGGCGTCGGCGATCCCCTTCCGCCTGCGACGGAGTGCCTCTCACCCCGGCGCAACTGGCCTTCGAACGCGAGGCCGCGAGCACGCACCACGACGGCTGCGCCGCGATTCCCTGGAGGGAGCGGTACGCGACGTCGCCGGGACGCGTTCCCTACCACCCGAACGAGGCCGGGATGGCGGCCGTCGCGGACCTGATCACCGCACGGCTCCGCTAGCCACCTGAGCCCGGAAGGTGCGGCGGTAGCTGTCCGGCGGTACTCCGACGGTCCGGTTGAAATGCCGTCGGAGTGTCGTGGCGGTGCCCATCCCGGTGGCCTCCGCGATGAGGTCGACGCTGTCGTCGGTCCGCTCCAGGAGTTCCTGCGCGCGGCGGATGCGCTGGATCAGCAGCCAGCGCAACGGCGTAGTCCCGGTCGCCGACCGGAAGTGCCGCGCGAGATTGCGGGAACTCATGTTGGCGTGCCGGGCGAGGTCTTCGACGGTCAGCGGCCGGTCCAGCCGTTCGGTCACCCAGGGCAGCAGGCCGCCGAGCGGATGGTCGTCCTGCTCGGGCACCGGCGAGGTGACGAACTGGGCCTGCCCGCCCGCGCGGTGCGGCGGGACGACCAGGCGGCGGGCGACGGTGTTCGCGACCGCCGAGCCGTGGTCGGAGCGGACCAGATGCAGGCACAGGTCCATCGCCGCGGCCTTGCCCGCCGAGGTGAGCACGCTGCCGTTGTCGACGTAGAGGACGTCCGGATCGACCTCCACCAGCGGATGGCGGGTGGCGAGGTCGTCGGTGTGCGCCCAGTGCGTCGTCGCGCGGCGGCCGTCGAGAAGACCGGCGGCCGCCAGGACGAACGCGCCGGTGCAGAGGGACGCCACCCGTGCGCCCGCTTCGTGGGCGGCTCGGACGGCGTCGACGAGGTCGGCGGGCGGGTCGACGTCGATGTCGGCCCACCCGGGAACGATGACGGTGTCGGCGCGCACGAGCCTTTCGAGGCCGTGATCCGGCTCGAGGAGGAATCGGCCGACCTTCACCGGGGCCGGGCCACAGACGATGAGCTCGTACCAGGAGCCCTCGAAGCCCGGCAGGCCCGAACCGAAGACCTCCTGTGCGATGGCGAGCTCGAACTGCAGCATGCCGTCGGTGGCGGCGAGGGCGACCGTACTCATGTCCGAAAGTGTACGCATGATGGCGTTCCGGACACTGTCGGCAGGCGATTCCCGTCGGCAGGATGGTCCACAGTGGATCAGCCGAGGGCAGGAGAAACCCATGGGTACGGGGTATGACGTCGCGGTGTTCGGGGCTTACGGGCACACCGGCCGGTTCGTGGTGGAGGAGCTGCGCGAGCGGGGCTTCGGAGTGCTGGCGGTCGGCCGCGACGAAGCGAAACTGCGCGGCCTTCCTTGGCCGGACCTGGAAATCCGGCAGGCTTCGGTGTACGACCCAGCCTCGCTCGACAGTGCCTTCGAGGGTGTGGACGCGGTGATCAACGCCGCCGGGCCGTTCGCCGACACCGCCGCTCCGGTGATCGAGGCGGCGCTGCGGGCGGGCGTCCCGTACCTGGACGTGGCCGCGGAGATCGAAGCGAACATCGACACCTTCGCGAAGTTCGGCGACCGAGCCGAGGGGGCGACGGTGATCCCGGCGATGGCGTTCTTCGGCGGGCTCGGCGACCTTCTGGTCACCGCCGCGATGGGCGACTGGACGTCGGCCGACGAAGCGCACATCGCCTACGCGCTGAGCAGCTGGCATCCGACGGAGGGGACCCGCGCGGCGAGCAAGGTCTCGCGGGAGCGCCGCAACGGCCGGCGGCTCCGCTTCTCCGGCGGACGGATCGAGCACCGTGACGACGCTCCGTCCGCCCTGGACTGGGATTTCCCCGCGCCGCTCGGGACCCGTGCCGTGCTCGGCGAGTTCACGATGGCCGACGTGGTCACCGTCCCGAGTCACCTCGCCATTCCCGAAGTGACCACGTACATGACGGTGAACGCCGCCAGTGAGGTGGTGACGCCCGGGACCCCGGCGCCCGCCGCGGACGGCCCGTCCGCGCAGACGTTCGTGGTCGACGTCGTCGTGCGGTCCGGTGGTGCGGAACGGCGGATCTCCGCCCAGGGTCAGGACATCTACGCGATCACCGCGCCGCTGGTGGTGGAGGCGGTGCAGCGGGTGCTCGACGGGCGGGTCAAGGCGACCGGCGTCGTGTCGGCGGGGGAGGTCTTCGACGCGGCCGACTTCCTGGCGGCGCTGGCTCCCCGGGTGACCGTCACCGCGTGACCCCCACCTCCCAGCCGGGGTAGGGCAGCCGCGCGGGCCGGGCTTCCCCGGGCCGGTGCTCGAAATGCCACCACTCGTTGTCATAGATCCGGTAGAGCGCGAAGCGGGCGCCGTGGTCTTCCAGCCACTGCGCTCCCTCGCGCGGCCGGACGTCCAGCGCGGTACCCCGGACGTGCGCCGAATCCTTCGGGGGCAGGACGCGTTTCCCGTCCCGCCCGGCCTCGTCGAGGAACAGTCGATGCTGCTCGGCGGCATCGCGGTGTCCCGAAGTGAGGCCGAGCAGCGTCCGGTGCCGCCAGAAGGCTTCGGTCCTGGCGGCGGTGAACGCGGCGAGGGTTCCGCCGGTGAGCCCGGCCAGGTCTTCGGCGGGGAACCGCAGCGACAGCGCCCATCCGCAGGCGAGCCGCTTGGCGTGGCCGGGGGAGCGCAGCCACGCCGGGATCAGCAGCAGGACCGCGAGGACGCGGGTGATCACCGCGAGAACGAATTCCTTCATACCGTCCACAGTCGACGGCGCTTGTCCGAGGCCGATCGCGATGGCGTGCGCGGACGCCGACGAAAAGGTCACCGTTCCGCACGGACCACGCTGTGACAGAACGAAGACATTCCGCGGACGCTCCGTGGATGCCGGGCGGGCACCATGGCGTGTCATGGACGAGCGGATTCCGTCCGGCGCTGCGATAGTCGTCGGCATGCCCAGGGTGCTGCTCATCGAGGACGACCAAGCCGTGCGTGAGGGGCTGAGCATGGCGTTGGGCGGACGGGGCCACGCGGTCGACGCGGTGGCCACCGGAGAGGAAGGTCTCGCCCGGCTCGCGTCGAGGCCGCCGGACATCGTCGTGCTGGACCTGATGCTGCCGGGACTGGACGGCTTCGAGGTCTGCCGCCGCATCCGGGCCACGGGTGATCTGCCGATCATCATGCTCACCGCGCGCAACGAGGACATCGACGTGGTGGCCGGGCTCGCCGCCGGCGCGGACGACTACGTGGTCAAACCCGCCAGGGCGCAGGTACTCGAGGCGCGGATCCGCGCGGTGCTGCGCCGCAGCGGGCAGACACCGCCCTCGGTGCCGGCGCAGCCGGAGATCGAACAGTACGGTGACCTCGGCGTCGACCGTGCCGCGCTGACGGTGACCAAGGACGGCAAACCCGTCCCCCTCGCCCCGACGGAACTGCGGCTGCTGCTGGAACTCACCCAGGTGCCCGGCCGGGTGCTCAGCCGCCAATACCTGCTGGAAAACGTGTGGGAGCACGGGTATTTCGGTGACTCCCGGGTCGTCGACGCCTGCGTGCAACGGCTGCGCGCGAAGATCGAGGACGACTCGTCCGCGCCGGTGTACGTGCAGACGGTCCGCGGGTTCGGCTACCGGTTCGGGCCACTGTGAAGCTTTGGGGTCTGCGAACCCGCCTGCTGCTGGCGTTCAGCCTGCTGGTCGTGATCACCGCGGCGACGGTCGCCGGTGGTGGCTATGTCCAGTCCCGCACGGTGATCCTCCAGCAGGCGCAGGACGCCACCGCGCGCGTCCTGATCGACAAGGCCACCGCGCTGTACCCGCTCGGCCCGCTGCCGCCGGTGGGCGGGACGCTGGACCGGATCAGCGGCGACCTGTCCGACCGTGACCTGAGCTCCTTGGTCCTGTACGAGGACCAGTCGAGCGGGAACGAGCAGCTCCGATCGCTGATCTCGCCCGAGCTTCGCGAGGAGGTCCGGTCGGGAAACGTCGCGTGGCAACGAGTCGAGTCCGGGGGCAGGCCGATGTTGGTGGTGGGCACCAGGTTCACCGTGCAGCTTCCAGGCGGGCAGGAGCGGGCTTCGGGCATCGAGGCCTACGTCGCCCGCAGCATGGAGCCGGAGGAAGAGAGCATCGCCGAACTCGCCACCCGTGCCTGGCTGATCGGCGGGGCGGCGCTCGTCTTTGCCATCGGTCTGGCGCTGCTGGCCGCTCGCGGCGTCCTGCGGCCGGTGCGGGAACTGGGCGAAGCGGCCCGCCGGCTGGGTTCGGGTGACCTGCGGGCGCGGATCAGCGTCCGCGGCTCGGACGAACTGGCCGGAGTCGCGCGCACGTTCAACGAGACGGCCGAAGTACTGGAACGTCACGTCGGTGAGCTGGAACGGATGGAGGCCGACGCGCGGCGGTTCGTCGCCGACGTCTCGCACGAACTGCGCACTCCGCTGGCCGCGATGACCGCGGTCGCGGACGTGCTGGAGCAGGAAGCGTCGAAGCTGCCGGGCGACGCCGGCCGCGCGGCGCGGCTGAGCATCGACGAGACGCACCACTTGACCCGGCTGGTGAACGACCTCATCGAGGTGTCCCGGTTCGACGCCAAGGCCGCGGCCCTCGCGCCCGAGGAGGTCGACGTCGCCGAAGTGATCGCGGCGAGCCTGCGCATCCGCGGCTGGACCGCCGAGGTGGAGGGTGACCTGCCCGTCGGGATCTTCGCCGGGCTGGATCCGCGGCGGGTGGACGTGATCGTGGCGAATCTGGTCGGGAACGCGTTGCGGCACGGGGAAAAGCCCGTTTCGCTCCGGCTCTCCGAAGCGGGGGAGTGGATCACGCTGGAGGTCGCGGACCGCGGGCCGGGGCTGGCGCCGGAGGTGCTGCCGCACGTGTTCGACCGGTTCTACAAGGCGGATTCGGCCAGGGCGCGCTCGGGCGGGAGCGGGCTCGGTCTCGCGATCGCGCGGGAGAACGCCCGCCTGCACGGCGGCGACCTGACCGCCGCGAACGGCGTGGACGGTGGCGCGGTGTTCACGATGCGCTTGCCTCGTCGGGAGGTGACGGTATGAAGAAGACCTGGCTCGCGCTGATCTTGATGGTTTCGGTGGTCACCGGCTGCGGTGTGCGGCCCAGCGGTGTCATCCCCGGCGCGCCCGCTCCGGTGGGCCCGGCCGAAGGCACGGTGCTCTACTTCCTGTCCGGCGGTCAGCCGGTCCGGGTGCTGCGCCCGCTCCCCGGCGGGCTGGCTCCGGTGAACCCCATCGACCTGCTGGCCGCGGGGCCGGACGAGAACGAGCGAGAACGGAGCTATAGCAGCGAAGTTCCCTTCGGAGCCACGGTTCTCGGCCAGACGGCCGCGCTGAACGGTGTCAAGGTGACGCTTTCGGTCGACGTCGCCGGGCTGTCGGCGAGGGCCGTCGACCAGATCATCTGCACCGCCAGGGACTCGCTCGGCGGAACTACGCAGATCACCCTGCGGGGCGGAGGAACCGAACGCGGGCCGCTGTCCTGCCCCCTGCCCGGTTAGGAGTGGTCCGAATCACCGGTGTCGTTCCCTCGCTTTGTCCGGATTAGCCAGCTAGCTTAGGCAAGGCTAAGCAATGGGACGTAGGGTGGTTGTGGCGTGGAAGGTATCGAGGGCAAGGTCGCGCTCGTCACCGGAGGCGCGCGCGGAATCGGGGCGGCCGTCGTGGACGGGCTCGCCGAAGCGGGTGCGATCGTGGCGGCGGTGGACCTGGCTGAAGGGCCGTCCCGGGACGGCGTGACCTCGTTCGTCGCGGACGTCGGGGACCCCGCGGCCGTGGCGCGGGTGGTCGGCGAGGTCGAACGCGAACTCGGGCCGATCGGGATCGGCGCGTCCGTCGCGGGCGTGCTGAAGCCGGGATCCGTCTGCGAGACGAGCGACGAGGACTGGGCCGCGACCTTCGCGGTCAACTCCACCGGCGTCTTCACGGTGCTCCGCGAGATCTCCCGCCGGATGCTGCCCCGCCGGAGCGGGGTGCTGGTGACGGTCGGGTCGAACGCCGCGGGTGTCCCGAGGACCGGGATGGCCGCCTACGCCGCTTCGAAGGCCGCCGCGACGATGCTGACCCGCTGTCTCGGCCTCGAACTCGCCGGTTCCGGCATCCGCTGCAACATCGTCTCGCCCGGTTCGACCGACACCGAAATGCAGCGTCTACTGTGGACGGACGAAAACGGCGCGGACCGTGTCATCGCGGGAAATCCGGAACAGTACCGTGTCGGCATACCGCTGGGCCGGATAGCCGAACCCGCCGACATCGCCGACGCCGTCCTGTTTTTGGCCTCGGATCGGGCACGGCACATCACGATGCAGAACCTCTACGTCGACGGTGGCGCCACGCTCCGGGCGTGATCTCGATGACGCAACGAAAGCTTCTTGGAGTGGCGTGATTAGGTTAGGCTAACCGAAATTACCTGCCTGATCAGTGGTATTTGCGAAAGGGAATCCTGTCGTGTCCTCACCTGCACCGGCCCGACCAAGGCCGGTCCACCAGGCGGCCGATCTGCTGGCGGCGTACCTGCCCGGATCGTTCTACTTCTCGTCCGCTCGAGGATCGCTGCTCGCCGACGGGGTGTACTCCCCGGTCCACGCGGCACCGGGCAGGCGTGCCCGCGCCGCCGCCGAAGTCCTCGACGCCGCCCTCGTGGCGGGCGTGACCGAGCCCGTGGTGGCGGGAGCGATCGGCTTCCGGCCGGACGCCCCGAGCAGCCTGGTGGTGCCCGCGGTGGTGCGCCGGGCGGGCGCGCCGGGGGCGGGCAGGCCGGTGGCCCCGCTCGGTGGCGGGAGCTGGTCGGTGTCGCCCCGGCCCGCGCCTGAGGTCTACACCACTGCCGTGGCGAAGGCGCTGGACGAGATCCGCGACGGTGACCTGCGCAAGATCGTGCTGGCCCGCTGCCTCGACGTCACCGGTGGCGACCCCATCGCCGTGCCGCGGCTGCTGGCCCGGCTCGTCCACGCCGACCCCGCGGCCCACGCCTTCGCCGTCGACGTCAGCGCGCCCGGGGATCCCGCGCCGCGCACCCTGATCGGCGCGAGCCCGGAACTGCTGGTCTCCCGCCGCGGGCGGATCGTGACGGCCAACCCGCTGGCCGGATCGCGGCCGCGCGTCGCCGACGAGGCCGAGAACGCCCGCCGGATCGCCGATCTGCTGGCGTCGGAAAAGGATCGTGCCGAACACGCCCACGTCGCGGCGCAGGTGGCCGGGGTGCTGAGCCGGTTCTGCGTCGACCTCGACGTCCCCGCCGAACCCGAGGTGATCGGTACCCCCACGATGTGGCACCTCTCGACCAGGATCAGCGGACGGCTCGCCGACGCGGGCGACGCCGGTTCGTCCGCGCTCGCGCTGGCCGAAGCCCTGCATCCGACGCCCGCCGTCTGCGGCGTCCCGACCGGGCTCGCCCGCGACACCATCGCCGCGCTCGAACCCGAGGATCGCGGCTACTACGCGGGTCTCGTCGGCTGGACCGACCAAGACGGTGACGGCGAATGGGTCGTCACCATCCGCTGTGCCGAGGTCCGTGACCGGACCGTGCGGCTGTTCGCCGGAGCGGGTGTGGTGGCGGGCTCGGACCCGGAGGCCGAACTCGCCGAGACCGGCGCGAAGTTCGGCACCATGCTGCGGGCGCTCGGCCTGGAGGGAGCGGCGTGAACCCCGACCACGTGCCCTGGCCACCCGAGACCGCCGCGCGCTACCGGGCCTCGGGCCACTGGCGCGGCCAGACCTTCGGCAAGCTGCTCACCGGCCTCGCCGAGGCGTACGCCGAACGTCTCGCCGTGATCGGCGAGACCGCCCGCTGGACCTTCGCCGAACTCGACGAACGGGCACACCGTCTCGCGGCGGGGTTCGCCGGTGCCGGGATCCAGGCGGGCGACCGGGTCGTCGTGCAGCTGCCGAACGTGCCGGAGTTCGCGTCCGTCGTCTTCGGGCTGTGGCGGGCGGGAGCGTTGCCGGTGTTCGCGCTGCCCGCGCACCGGGCCAGCGAACTGCGGCACTTCGCCGAACAGAGCGAAGCCGCGGCGATCCTGACCGTCGGCGAGCACGAACGGTTCGACCACGCCGCCATGGCGCGTACGGTCGCGGCAGAAATCCCTTCGGTGCGGGAGGTCTTCGTCGTCGGCACCGAAGAGTTCACCGCGCTCGAAGCGACCACGCCGCGAGCGCTGCCGGACCCGGATCCCGCCGGGGTCGCGTTCCTGCAGTTGTCCGGCGGCAGCACCGGTTTGCCCAAGCTGATCCCGCGCACGCACGACGACTATCTCTACAGCGTCCGGGAAAGCGCCCGGATCTGCGGCCTGCGACCGGAAAGCGTGTACCTGGCCGCTTTGCCCGCCGCGCACAACTTCCCGCTCAGCTCACCCGGCCTGCTCGGGGCGCTGCACGCGGGCGCGGCCACGGTGTTCGCGCCGCGTCCGGACGCCGACACCGCCTTCCGGCTGATCGAGGCCGAAGGGGTGACGATCACCGGGCTCGTGCCGCCGCTGGCCGCCGCGTGGGCACAAGCGGCCGCGAGGACCACCCGCGATCTGTCCTCTTTGGACGTACTGCTCGTCGGCGGCGCCAAATGCGCCCGCGAACTGGCCGAGAAGATCGGGCCCGCGCTGGGCTGCCGCCTCCAGCAGGTGTTCGGCATGGCCGAGGGACTGGTCTGCTACACCCGGCTCGACGATCCGGACGAGTACGTCCTCGCCACGCAGGGACGGCCGATCTCGGCGGACGACGAGATCCGGGTGGTGAACCCGGACGACCCACTGTCCACTTCGGACGATGTCGTCGCGCCGGGCGAGATCGGCGCGTTGCTGACCCGCGGGCCGTACACGATCCGCGGCTACTACCGCGCCACCGAGCACAACAAGACCGCCTTCACCGAGGACGGTTTCTACCGCACCGGCGACCTCGTGCGGCAGCACCCGTCGGGACACCTCGAAGTGGTCGGCCGGGCCAAGGAGCAGATCAACCGCGGCGGCGAAAAGGTGGCCGCGGAAGAGGTCGAGAACCACCTGATGGCCCACCCCGGGGTGCTCGACGCCGCCGTCGTCGCGGTGCCCGACCCGTATCTGGGCGAGCGCACCTGCGCCTACGTCGTCCCCGCGGCCGGTGCCGAGCCCGCCGCGGCGGAACTGCGGCGGTTCGTGCGCGAGCGCGGGGTGGCGGCGTTCAAGGTGCCCGATCTGGTCCAGGTCGTGCCGGAGTTCCCGGTGACCGGCGTCGGCAAGACCAGCAAACGTGAGCTCCGGGCGGCCCTGGCCGCCCTGGCGAAGGAGGGATGAAAGTCGTGTCACTACCCGAAATCCGGTCCTACTCGTTGCCGACGGAGGCCGAGTTGCCCGCCGGGCGGGTCGGCTGGAAACCCGACTCCGCCCGCGCCGCGCTGCTGGTGCACGACGCGCAGCGGTACTTCCTCGCGCCGTACGAGGGCTCCCCGGTGCCGGAGATGGTCGCGAACATCGCCGCGCTGACCGAAGCAGCCCGGGCGGCGGGCGTCCCGGTGTTCTACACCGCCCAGCCCGGCCACCAGGCCGCCGAGGACCGCGGCCTGCTCACCGAGTTCTGGGGCGACGGCATCGGCGCGGTCATCGACGAGGACCCCGCCGCCGCCGACGTCGTGGACGAACTCGCCCCGCGACCGGGGGACATCGTGCTGACGAAGTGGCGTTACAGCGCGTTCCAGCGCAGCACGTTCACCGAACAGCTCGCCGAAGCCGGCCGGGACCAGCTGCTGATCACCGGCGTCTACGCGCACATCGGCTGCCAGGCCACCGCCGTCGAGGCCTTCATGCGCGACATCCAGCCGTTCCTGGTCGGCGACGCGGTCGCGGACTTCTCCCGCGAACGCCACGACCAGGCCTGCGAGTACGTCGCCCAGCGCTGCGGCGCACTGACCACCACCGCCGCCGCGCTCGCCGCGATGGCCCCGATCCACGCCGGAGTACCCCGATGAGCCTCACGACCGGAAAGATCCACGCGGACGTCGCGGAACTGCTCGGCTGCGACGTGGCCGAGCTGAAGCCCGAAACCGATCTCACCGACCTCGGCCTCGACTCGATGCGGATCATGGGCCTGGTCGAGCAGTGGCGCTCCGAAGGCGCGGAGAACCTGGAGTTCGCCGATCTCGCCGAGCAGCCGAACCTCGGCCACTGGACGAAGCTCCTCACCGGGACCACCGCGTGAGCCGCGCCGACCACCGCCACCGGCACCTCGAACGCATCGCCGAGGTCCGCGCCGGTCAGCACGCGGAGAAGGTGCCGTACCCGATCCGCGTCCGGCAGGCCGAAGTCGTCCGCACCGAGATGATCGGCTCCGGACTGCTCCGCGTCACCCTCGGCGGGTCCGGCACGGCGGGGTTCGAGGCACATTCGCCCGACGAGCACGTGAAGCTGCTGTTCCCGGAGCTCGACGCCGAGCCGAAGCTGCCGGTGCAGGACGGCGACATGCTGCGCTGGCCGAAGCCGTCGCCGACGTCGCGCGAGTACACGGTCCGCCGCTACGATCCGGCTTCCGGCGAACTCGACCTCGACGTCGCGCTGCACGAAGGCGGCCTCGGGTCCGGATGGGCGGAGAGGGTGACTCCGGGAACCCCGGTGCACGTCGCCGGTCCGCCCGGCGGGCTGATCGTGCCGCACACCTACGACCGCTACCTGCTCGCCGGGGACATCACCGCGCTGCCCGCGATCGCGCGCTGGCTGGAAGAACTGCCCCGCACTGCGGCGGGCTGGGCGTTCATCGAGGTGACCGACGCGAGCGAGGAGATCGAGCTGTCCGCGCCCGAAGACGTCGAGGTGCACTGGCTGCATCGCGGCGACGTCGCGGCGGGCGACTCCGACGTCCTCGCCCGCGCGGTCCAGACGATCGAAGTCCCCGCCGGTGAACGGCTCTACGCGTGGGTCGCCGGGGAGGCCGGGCAGCTCAAGCCCTTGCGCCGCTGGCTCAAGAACGACCTCGGGCTCGGCAAGGACGACCACGACGTGACCGGCTACTGGAAGCGTGGCGTCGCGGACTTCGACGACGAGCACGACCACTGATCCCCACCAAGAAAACCGAGGAAAACCCATGAGCACCACCAGAACACGTCGTTTCGCCGGAGCGATCGCCCTCGCGTTGACGGTCGCGACCGCGGCCACCGCCTGCGGATCCGGAGACGACGCCGGGCAGGCCGGCGACGGCCAGACCCGGGTGTTCGCCGCCGACAACGGCCAGATCACCATCCCGGTCTCGCCGAAGCGGGTCATCGCCACCGGTTACGCCGTGCCCGCCCTGCTCGAAGCGGGCGCGCCGCTGGTCGGGGTGTCCAGCTGGAAGCGCGGTATCCCGCTGTTCAACGAGCAGGAGCGCAAGAAGTACGACGAACTGGCGAAGGTCGCCGGCGAGGCGGCCTCGGAGACGAACTACGAGGCGATCGCGCAGGCGGATCCGGATCTCATCGTCATCGGCGTGCCGAAGCCGGTGCTCGCCGACATCGACCTCAAGCGGCTCGAGGCGATCGCGCCGGTCGTGGCGATCGGCCCGTCGGTGCCGTCGATGTGGCGTGAGCTGTCCCGCAAGCAGGCCGACGCCGCCGGTGCGGCCGCCGGGTTCGACGCGATCAAGAACGCGTACGACACCAAGGCCAAGGGCCTGGCCGACAAGTACAAGGCCGTGCTGCCGCAGCTGAAGCTCGGCCACGTCGGTGCCTACGGCGAGGTCGCGAAGGGCAACTTCCAGCGCGAGTTCAACGGCTCCTGGGGTACCAACATCGCGCAGGACCTCGGCGCCACCTACTACGGCCAGGTCAAGGTCAAGGGCGGCGGCTCCAAGGACGTCAGCGAGTACCCGTCGATCGAAGAGCTCTCGACGGCGTTCGCCGAGGCCGACGCGATCACCTACTCGGTCGGCCCGGACGGTGCCGTGCCGGCGCCGGTCAAGTACGTCCTCGACTCGCCGCTGTGGAAGGAACTTCCCGCGGTGAAGGCGGGCAAGGTCTACCCGTTCCGCTACACCGAGGCCGCCACCTACCGGGCCGCGACGTCCACTTTGGACGCCATCGACCAGGCGTTCGCGCCGCTGCTCAAGAAGTGACCACCACCGGGCGGTCCGCGCTGCTCGGCGCCGCACTGCTCGGGCTCGTCGTGGTCGCCGTGCTGAGCGTCGGCATCGGCGCGCACGCCATCGCCCCCGGCGAGGTCGTGCGCGCCCTGCTGGGCGAAGGGAATCCGAGTGACCGGGCGGTCGTCCTGGACATCCGGATGCCGAGGGCGGTGCTCGCGGTCGGCGTCGGCGCGGCACTCGCCGTCGGCGGGGTACTCGTGCAGGCCTTGTCCCGCAACGCTTTGGCCGAACCCGGCGTGCTCGGCGTGACCGCGGGCGCCGGATTCGCCATCGCGGTGGGGTCGGCCTTCGGGCTCACCGCGTCGGCTCCCGCCGAAGTCGGCCTGGCGGTGGTGGGCGCGGTCGGCGCCGTGGCGCTGGTCTACGCGGTCGGCAGCCGGTCGCCGCTGCGGCTGGTGCTCGCCGGGACCGCGCTGAGCGCCGTGCTGCTGGGCCTCACCCTCGGCCTGCGACTGCTGTTCCCGGACACCTTCGACGTCTACCGGTTCTGGTCGGTGGGCTCGCTCGCCGGCCGCGAACAGGCACCGACCACGATCCCGCTGATCGTCATCGGCCTTTCGCTGCTGGGCGCGTTCGCGGTGAGCCGTCAGCTGAACGCCATCGCGCTCGGCGAGACGGTCGCGCACACGCTCGGCGCCAACGTCGCCCGTGTCCGGGCGTTCACCCTGCTGCTGATCACGCTGATGGCGGGCGCGGCCACCGCGCTGGCCGGGCCGATCCTGTTCGTCGGGCTGATCGTGCCGCATCTGGCGCGGCGGGTGGCGGGCGCGTCGATCCCGTGGCTGATCGCTTTCGCCACGTTGCTCGGCCCGGTCCTGATGCTGGCCGCGGACGTCGGATCCCGGGTCTTGCTGCCGACCGGTGAGGTACCGGTCGCCATCGTGACCGCGTTCCTCGGCGGCCCGGTGCTGATCTGGGCCGTCCGCAAATACGGGGCGGCGCCGCTGTGAACACAACAGATGTGAACACCGCATTCGTCCTGCGGCGCGGGCGGTTCTCCGCCCGGATGGAACGCCGCACCCTCTGGTTCCTCGCCGCGATGATCGTGGTCATCGCCGGGCTGACGCTGCTCGGGCTCTGCTACGGCGCGGCGTGGGCGAGTCCCGCCCGGGTGTTCGCCGCGCTCACCGGTTCCGGTGGCGGCCCGGGGGTGGTCATCCGCGAATGGCGCCTGCCCCGGGTCCTGGCCGGGCTGGTGTTCGGCGCCGCGCTCGGGCTGGCGGGCGCGATCTTCCAGAACATCACCCGCAATCCGCTCGGCAGCCCGGACGTGATCGGTCTCGACTCCGGCGCCTACACCGGCGCGCTGTTCGCGATCACCGTGCTGTCGGGGACTTCGACGCAGCTGACGATCGGTTCGGTGCTCGGCGGCGTGATCACGGCGGCCGTCGTCTACGCGCTGTCACTCGGCGGCGGGCTTTCCGGTCTGCGGCTGATCGTCATCGGCATCGCGGTGAACGCGATGCTGACCGCGCTCAACTCGTGGATCGTCCTGCGCGCCGAACTGGAGGTCGCGATCGCGGCCGTCGGCTGGCACGCCGGTTCGCTCAACGGGGTCGGCTGGGACGATGTCGCGATCCCCTTCGGCGTGCTCGCGGTGCTGTTCGTCGTGCTGTTCACCAGGGCGCCCGCGCTGCACCAGGCCGCGCTCGGCGGCGCGCTGGCGGTCACCACCGGTGTCCGCTGGGACCGCCTGCGGCTGCTGCTGGTGCTGATCGGGGTCGGTTGCACGGCCACGGTCACCGCCGTCGCCGGGCCGATCGCGTTCATCGCGCTGGCGGCGCCGCAGATCGGGAGGCGGCTGGCCCGCACCCCCGGTATCGGCCTGCTTCCCGCGGCCCTCACCGGCGCCGTGCTGCTGACGGGCGCCGACCTGGCCGCCCAGATGCTGCTGGCGCCCGTCTCGTTGCCTGTCGGCGTGGTCAGCACCGTGATCGGCGGCGGCTACCTGATCTGGCTGCTCACCAAGGAGGTGCGGCGCTCATGAGTGCTCGCTTGACCGCCCGGGACCTGACCCTGCGCTACGGCGACCGGGTCGTGTCGACCCGGCTGAACCTCGATGTGCCCGATGCCGCGTTCACCGCGGTCGTCGGACCGAACGCCTGTGGCAAGTCGACGTTGCTGCGCGCGTTCGTCCGGCTGATGCGCCCGGCCGAGGGCGAGGTCCTTCTGGACGGCAAGGACGTCGGCTCCTTCCCCGGCAAGGGTTTGGCGCGGGAGCTCGGCTTCCTGCCGCAGGATCCGGTCGCACCGGAGGACGTCCGGGTCCGGCAGCTGATCGCGCGTGGCCGGTTCCCGCACCAGTCGTTGTTCGCGTCGTGGTCCGAAGAGGACGAACGAGCGGTGCTGGACGCGATGACCGCGGCCGGGGTGGCCGGACTGGCCGACCGGCCGGTCCAGGAACTCTCCGGCGGGCAGCGTCAGCGTGTCTGGGTGGCGCTGGTGCTGGCGCAGAAGACGCCGTACCTGCTGCTCGACGAACCGACGTCGTTCCTCGACATCGCGCACCAGTACCAGCTGTTGGGGTTGCTGGCGCGCCTGCGGGACGAAGGGCGCACGGTGATCGCCGTCCTGCACGACATCAACCAGGCCTGCCGCTACGCCGACCATCTCGTCGCACTGCGAGACGGCCGGATCGTCGCCGAAGGCGCTCCCGCCGAGATCGTCGACGCCGAGCTCATCAAGGAGGTCTTCGATCTCCCTTGTGTCGTCGTGCCCGATCCGGTGACCGGTACCCCGATGGTGGTGCCGTCATGCTGAGCCTCACCGGCGCCCAGCTGGGCATCTGGACCGCGCAGCGCTTGGAACCCGACTCGCCCTACTACGTCGTCGGCGACGTGGTGGAGGTCCGGGGGGAGCGTCCGGTCGACGTCGTGGCGCTGGCCGAGGCGATCCGCGCAACCGTCGAGGAGGCCGACAGCCTGCGGCTGCGGGTCTTCGAGACGCCGGACGGTCCGCGCCAGTTGGTGTCGGCCGATCCCGTGCCGACGCCGGAGGTGCTGGACCTGCGCGGCGCGGCCGATCCGGTGGCCGCGGCGCACGAGCGGGTGGAGGCCGAACGCCGCCGGGTCGCCGAGGCGTGCCGCGGCATGGTCGGCAGGCCGCTGTTCGGTCATCTCGTGCTGCGGCTCTCGGACTCGGAGGTGTGGTTCACCCAGCTCGGGCACCACCTCGTGTTCGACGGGTACACCGCCGCGATGCTCGCGCGCCGCACCGCGGCCCGCTACACCGCCGCCGTGACGGGGAAGGACGTGCCGCCCTCGACGTTCGCCCGGTTCGCCGACCTGGTCGAGGCGGATCGCGCCTACCTCGCCAGTGAAAGGTTCGAGCGGGACCGGGAGTACTGGCGGGAGCGGTTCACGCCGTTGCCGGATGTCGACGACGGCAGCGGCTCCTCGGGGCCTCCGGAAAGCACGGTGACCGCCCGGTCGGTCCTGCCCGCCTCGGATCTGGCGCGGCTGCGCGAGCTGGGCAAACGCGCCGGGACGACCTGGGGCGACGCGCTGATCGCCTGCTACGCCGCCTTCCTGCACCGTGTGCTCGGCTGGACCGACGTCGTGTTCGCGCTGCCGTTGATGTGCCGTGAGGGAACGGCGCTGCGGACTCCGGCGATGGCGGTCAACGTGCTGCCGCTGCGGGTGACGGTGCTCCCGGAGGACTCGGGCGCCGAGCTGACCACGCGGGTCGCGGGCGCGCTGAAGGAGATGCGCGCGCATCAGCGTTACCGGGGCGAGGATCTGCCGCAGGATCTGGCGGTGCCGGGCGCCGGCGCGCTGCTGCACGGCCGTGGTATCAACCTCAAGGCGTTCGACCTGAAGCTCGACTTCGCGGGCTCGCACGGCACCATGCGCAACGTCGCGGGCGGACCGCCCGAGGACATGGGCCTGTCCGTGCTCCCGACCTCGGACGGCGGGCTGCTGCTCGGTTTCGAGGTCGACGCGCGCACCCACGACCAGCCCGCCGTCGATGCGAAGCTGACCGCGCTGCGCTGCCTGATCACCGCTCTGACCGACCCGGACGGCCCGGCCATCGGGGGCGCGGACCTGGTCCCGCCGGGGGAGCGGGACGCACTCCTGGACGCGTGGTCCACTCCCGCTCCCGCCGCTGAACTCCTTGGCGTACCGGAACTTCTCGCCGAACTCGATCCAGGGCAGACCGCTTTGGTGTCCGGTGACGAGCGGCTGACCGCCGGTGAACTCGTCGCGAAGGTCCACCGGCTCGCGCGGGCGCTGCGGGCACGCGGCGTCGGGCCCGACGACGTCGTCGCACTGGCCTTGCCGCGGTCGGCGGATCTCGTCGTCGCCTTGCTGGCGGTGCTGGACGCCGGGGCCGCTTTCCTGCCGCTGGATCTCGCCCATCCGGTCGAGCGGTTGCGAGAGCTGGCCGCCGAAGCCGGTGCTGTCCTCACCGTGACCCACGATGCGGAGATCGTGCCGGGACCGCAGCTGCTGCTCGGCGAAACCGATCTGTCCACACTGGACGGAACGCCGCTGTCGATTCCGCGTCACCCCGAACATCTCGCGTACGTCATCTTCACGTCCGGCTCGACCGGCCGCCCCAAGGGCGTGCTCGGCCGGGTCGGCGGGCTGGCGACGCTGCTGCGCCATCACCGCGCGACCACGGTCGCCGAAACCGAACGCGCCGCGGGCAGGCGGCTCCGGGTCGCGCACACCTACTCGTTCGCCTTCGACTCCGCGCTCGACCAGCTGATGTGGCTGCTGTTCGGCCACGAACTGCACGTCTACGGCACCGACGTCGCCCGGGACGCCGACGAACTGCTGGCCGCCTTCGCCCGCGACCGGATCGACGTCGTCGACACCACACCGTCGATGGCCGCGCCCCTGATCGAGGCCGGACTGCTCGGCGGATCGCACCCGCCCGCGCTGCTCGTCCTCGGCGGTGAGGCGACGCCGCCCGCGCTGTGGCGCCGCGTCGCGGAGTCGGGTGTCCGCGCCCGCAACATGTACGGCCCGACCGAGGCCACTGTGGACGGTGCCGGATCCTGGCTGGACGACGGGGAACCGACGATCGGGACCGCGGTGCCGGGTACGGCCGTCCGGGTGCTCGACGCCGCGCTGCGCCCGGCGCCCGCGGGAACGCCGGGGGAGCTGTACCTCGCCGGACCGCATCTGGCGCGCGGCTATCTCGGGCGTCCCGGCGCGACCGCCGAGCGGTTCGTCGCAGATCCCTACGGCGAGCCCGGCGACCGGATGTACCGCACCGGCGACCTCGCCCGCTGGGTGCCGGGTCGCGGGCTGGAGTACCTGGGCCGCCGTGACGGCCAGGTGAAGGTGCGCGGCCACCGCGTCGAACTGGGCGAGGTCGAGGCCGCGCTGGCCACCGTCCCCGGGGTGCGCGCGGCCGCCGCGGCGGTGCGGGGGCCGCGGCTCGTCGGCTACGTCGTCGGCGAGGTCGTCCCGGACGACGTCCGCGCGGAACTCGCCACGCGGGCGCCGGAGCATCTCGTACCCGCCGCGGTGGTCGTCCTCGACACGCTTCCGTTGACCTCCAACGGGAAGATCGACCGGGTGGCGCTGCCCGCCCCGCGCGCGGCGGCGGGCCGGACCGCGGCCACCGAACGCGAGCGGCTGCTGTGCGCGACCATCGCCGAGGTCATCGGCGTCGAAGAGGTCGCCGTCGACGACGACTTCTTCGCGCTGGGCGGCGACAGCATCACCGCGATCAGCGTCAGCAGCAGGCTGCGCGCGCACGGCCTCGACCTGCGGCCGCGCGATCTGCTGGCCCGGCGCAGTTTCGAGGCGCTGGCGGCGGCGAGCGCGGAGATCGGCGGCCCTGCCGATTCGCCCGACGAGCCCGACGAGGCCGTGGGTGAGGTGCCCGCCCCGCCGATCGTCCGCGCGCTGCTCGACTCGCATCCTGACGTCAGGGCGGTCGACGGCTACACGCAATGGACCGCGATCCGGCTCGACGAGGACCTGCCGCCCTACCTGCTGATCGAGGGCGTGCAAACGCTGCTGGACCACCACGACGCTCTCCGGCTGCATCTAGAGGACGAAATGCGGGTGCGCGAGCGCGGTTCCGTGCACGCCGCCGACATCGTCGTCGAAACGACGGGCGATCCGAAGGACGTCGCCCGGGATCTCGCGGACTCGCTCGATCTCCGGACCGGAGTGCTCAGGGTCGCGCTGCTGCCGGATCATCTCGTCATCGTGATCCACCACTTGGCGATCGACGGCGTTTCGTGGCGGATCCTCTTGCCGGACCTGCGCGCCGCCTGCGCGGGCGAGAAGCTCGAACCGGCCGGGACGTCGTGGCGGCGGCACGCACTTCGCCTCGCCGAACAGGGGACGTCCGGTGCCCGGCGCGGCGAACTCGGCCACTGGCGCGACGCGCTCGACGGCCCGCGCCTCGGCCACCGCCCGCTCGACCGGACCGCCGACACGGTCGCCACCGCGCGCCGCTCGGTCACCCTCGCCTCGCCGGAGCAGACCGACGCGGTGCTCACCGGTCTGCCCGCGGCCTACCGCGCCGGGCCGGACGACGTCCTGCTCGCCACGCTCGTGCTCGCCCTCCGGTCGTGGCGGGCCGCTCCGGTCACGGCCGAAACCGTGTCCCTCGAAGGACATGGCCGGGACCAGGACGGCCTGGACCTGTCGCGCACCGTCGGCTGGTTCACCGCCGAGCATCCGCTGCGCGTTCCCGCCACAGCGGTCGCCACGACCGCGGATTTCGAGAGTGCGCTCGCGGGCGGTGACGCGGCAGGAAAGCTGCTGCGGGCCGCCAAAGAGGCCAAACGGGCCGTGCCGGACAGCGGTGTCGGCTTCGGCGTCCTGCGCTATCTCGACCCGCTCACCCGGGACGAACTCGCCGCCGTCCCGCCGCCGGACGTCGTCCTGAACTACCTCGGCCGATTCGCGGCCCTGCCCGGCACCGGCTGGAAGCTGCCGGAGGAAGACCCGTTCGCGGTCATCGAGCCGGACGCCAAGTCACTGGAACAAGTGCTGGCGCTGAACTGCTTCGTCCGCGAGGACGGACGTCCGCGGCTGGCCGTCGAGTGGACCGCTGCGAGTGCGGTCCTGCCGTCTGACAGTGTCGAGGCGCTTCAGGAGGCGTGGTCGCGGGCGCTGGAAGCGATGGCCGCGCACGCCGCCCGGATCGGTCCGGACGGCGGCGGTCTCACGCCGTCGGATCTGCCGCTGGTCGGTCTCGGCCAGGCCGACATCGACGCGCTCGAACGCCGTGGCCGCATCGAGGACGTCCTGCCCGCGACGCCGCTGCAGACCGGGCTTTCGTTCCACACGCTGACGCGCGGCGCCGACGACACCGACGTCTACGTGGTGCAGGCCGTCACCCTGCTCAGCGGGGCGCTCGACGCCGGCCTGATGCGCGAGGCCGCGGCGGAAGTGCTGCGGCGGCATCCCGCGCTGCGCGTCCACCTGCACACCACCGACGCGGGCGAGGTCGTCCAGGTGGTGCCGGAAGCGGTTTCGCTGGACTGGCGGCACGCGAACGCAAAGCCCGAGGAGGTCGCGGCCGAATGCCGGGTCGAACTGGCCCGCCCGTTCGACCCGGCGACCCCGCCGCTGATCCGGTTCCTGCTGCTGACCCTCGGCCCGGACGAGCACCGCCTGGTGCTCACCAACCATCACGCGCTGCTCGACGGCTGGTCGATGCCGCTGGTCGGCCGGACGCTCTTGGCCACCTACGCCGAACTCGGCGGCGGCGCGGCGGCCCCGGTCGCCCCGCCGCTTTCGGAGTACCACCGGGTGCTCGGCGAACGCGACCCGGACGCCGCGCTGGAGGCATGGCGCGAGGCGCTGGCCGGACTCGACGAGGGCACCAGGCTCGCGCCCGCGAGCCTGGAGTCCACTGTGGAGCGTCCGGAGCGGGTCACCGTGGAACTGGGCGGGGAGTTCAGCGAACGGCTGCGCGCCTTCGCCCGCGAACGCGGGATCACGCCGACGACGGTGTTCCAGACCGCGTGGGGAGTGCTGCTCGCCAGGCTGACCGGCCGCCGCGACGTCGTCTTCGGCTGCCCGGTGTCCGGCCGCCCGGCCGACGTCCCCGGCGTCGAGCGGATGATCGGGCAACTCGGCAGCACGATCCCGGTGCGGGTGCGCTTCGACCCCGCCGACACCGCGGTCACCGTGCTGGAACGCGTGCACACCGAAAGCGTCCGGCTCACCGACCACCATCACGCCGGGCTGCCCGACATCCAGCGCGCGGCCGGCGTCGGAGACCTGTTCGACACGATGCTGGTGATGGAGAACTTCCCGCTCTCCAGCCGCGCCCGCACCACCCTGGCGCCCGGCCTCGACCTCGTCGGGGTCGACATCACCGACGCCACGCACTACCCGCTCACGGTGATCGTGCTGCCCGGCGACGAGTTCACCGTCGGGCTCGGCTACCAGCCGCAGGCCTTCACCCGCGACGAGGCCGAGTCCTACGGCCGCTGGCTGCGGGCCGTCCTGTACGAGATCGTCACCGATCCCGCGCGGCCGGTGGCCCGGCTGCGGGCACTCGGCGCCGACGAGGAACGCGCGATGCTGCGCCTCGGGGAAGGACCGGAACCGAAGCGGGAGCGTGGCGGCGCCCTGGCCGAATTCGCCCGCTGGGTCCGGGAAACCCCGGACGCCGAGGCCGTGGTCTGCCGCGACCGGAGCCTGACCTACGCCGAACTGGACCGGCGGGCCAACCGGCTCGCGCACAGCCTGATCGAAGCCGGGGTGAAACCGCAGGACCCGGTCGCGGTCCTGCTGCGCCGCGACGTCGACCTGGTGGTCGCGCTGTTCGGCGTGTTCAAGGCCGGGGCGGTCCACGTCCCGATGGATCCGGACTACCCGGCCGACCGGCTCGCCTACATGCTCGGCGACATCAGGCCCGCCGCCGCCGTGTCCACTTCGGACGTCGACGGGCTCCCGGTGATCGATCCCGGTCGACTGTCCACTGTGGACACCGACCCGTCCGTGCCGGTCACCGACGATTCGCTCGCGTACGTCATCTACACCTCCGGCACCACCGGCAAGCCCAAGGGTGTCGCGGTTCCCCATCGCGGGATCCCGAGCCTGATCGCGCTGCAGGAGGACATCGTCGGGATCGGGACCGCCGAGCGGTACCTGCACTTCGCCTCGACCAGTTTCGACGTCGCCTTCTGGCAGTTCATGCTGCCGCTGCTGTCGGGCGGCGCCTCGGTCATCGCCCCGGAGGAGGTGCGCGTCTCCGGCGACGACCTGCTCGCCTACGCCGCCGAACACCGCGTCACCGGGCTCAACCTGCTGCCCTCGTTCCTTTCGGCGATGCCCGACGACGCGACCGTCGATCCGGACGTGTTCTTCGTCGTCGGTGCCGAGCGGCTCGACCCGGAACTGGCCCGGCGCTGGGGGAACCGGCGGGCGCTGTTCAACGCCTACGGCCCGACCGAGGTCACCATCAACTCGGTCACCTGGCACTACGACCCGGACGACCCCGGTCCGCTGCCGATCGGCCGCCCGGACCCCGAAGTCCGCGCTTACGTCCTCGACGGCGGGCTGCTCCCGGTCGGGACGAACGTCACCGGCGAGCTCTACCTGGCCGGGCCGAAGCTCGCCCAGGGCTATGTCGGCAGGGCGGCGCTGACCGCCGAACGGTTCGTGGCCGACCCGTTCGGACGGGCGGGGGAGCGGATGTACCGCACCGGTGACCTGGTGCGCTGGCGGCCGGACGGGCAGATCGTCTTCCTCGGCCGCGCCGACCACCAGGTCAAACTGCGCGGGTTCCGGATCGAACTCGGCGAGATCGAGACCGCGCTGACCGCGCACGACGACGTGCGCGCCTCCGCGGTGATCGTCCGCGAAGACCGGCTGGTCGCCTACGTCGTTCCCGTGGACGGCACCGAACCCGACCCGGCCGCGCTGCGCGAATACCTCACCGCGGACCTGCCCGCGTACATGGTGCCCACGGCGTTCGTGCCGCTGGACCGTTTGCCGCTCGGCCCGAGCGGCAAACTCGACCGGGCGGCGTTGCCCGCACCGGAAGCCCGGACCGCGGAAGGGCGGGAGCCCGCCACGGCGGCGGAAGCCGTGCTGCTGCGGGTGGTCCGCGACCTCCTCGGTCCCGGTGTCGGCCTCGACGACGGCTTCCTGGAAGCGGGCGGGGACAGCATCGCGTCGCTGCGGGTGGTCTCCCGTGCCCGCCGTGAAGGACTGCACCTGACCGCGCGCGACGTCCTCGAAGGCGGCACGGTCGCCGGGATCGCGGCGCGTTGCGGCGAACCCGAGCGGGCCGAGGAAGCGCCCGCGGTCGGTGACGCACCGCTCACGCCGGTCATGCACGATCTGCTGCAGCGCGCGGAAAAGGCGGCCGACGGGTTCTGCCAGTGGGTCGAGATCTGCGTGCCCTCGGCAGGAGATGTCGCGCGGTGGCGCTCGGTGCTCGACGCCGTCCTCGCCCGCCATGACGTCCTGCGCGCGCACCTCGCCGAGGACGCGCTGCGCATCCCGGACGTCGGGGCCGTGACCGCCGACGCGGTGCTCACCACCATCCGGGTGTCCGGCGATCCTCGCGCCGTACTGGACGCGGAGGTCGAGCAGATCGTGTCCCGGATGGACCCGCGCACGGGGCCGCTGCTCCAGGCGGTGCTGATGGACGCGGGCGGGGAGCGGCCGGGACGGTTGCTGCTGGTGGCACACCATCTTGTCGCCGACGCGGTAACCTGGCGGGTGCTGCTCGACGACGTCGAACAGGCCTTCCACGGCAACACCCTGCACCGGCGTGGGCAGTCGTTCCTGGGCTGGGCGCGCTCGCTGCGTGCCGCCGCACCGCACCGGCGGGACGAACTGCCTTACTGGCAAGGGATCGCCGCCGCGCCGGTGACCAGGCTCGGCCGTGCCGGGCTCGATCCGGCGCGTGACACCGTGGCCACCGCGCGGCATCACCGGATCGACATCGGCGCGGACACCACCCACGCCGTGCTCACCGCACTGCCCGCGGCTTACCGCACCGGTCCGGACACCGTCCTGCTGACCGCGCTCGCCCGTGCTGTCGCCGCGTGGCGGGGGACCGGGGCCGATCTGCTCGTCGCCGTCGAAAGTCACGGGCGGCCGGGACACACGCCGGATTTCGAGGGCACCGTCGACCTGGCGCAGACCGCAGGCTGGTTCACCGCCGTGCATCCGGCCCGGATCGCCCCGCCCGCCGGATCGCTGCCGTCCGCGCTGCGGGCGGTGCGCGACCACTTGCGGGCGGCGGGAGACGGCCTCGGCCACGGAATCCTCGGCGTCGAAGGGCCGCGGCCCGAGGTCGCCTGGAACTATCTCGGCCGGTTCCCCGCGGCCCCGGTCACGGAAACCGCGTGGCAGCGCCCGCCGGACGCCGATCCGCTCGGTTCGGGCGGCGGCGCGGACCTGCCGCTGCCGTACGCGCTGACGGTGAACGCGATGGTCCCCGACGGCGGCACGCTCGGCGTCCGCTTCACCTGGCCGTCCGCGCTGTTCGGCGCCGACGAGATCACCGTGCTGGGCGAGCACTTCCACCGCGAGCTGGACGAACTCGCCGCCGACGTGCCGGGACCCGGCGAGGTCATGCCGCTGACGCCGTTGCAGGAGGTGATCCTGCGCGAGTCGCGAGCGGCGGGAGACGCGGATCCGTACCCGGTGCAGGCCGCGTTCACGCTGTCCGGTGACCTCGACGTCGAGGCGCTGCGGGCGGCGGCGACCGCACTGGTGCGGCGGCAGCCGAACCTGGGCGCCGTGTTCCCGCCGTCGCACGAGGTCCAGGTGATCCCGGCGGCTCCGGAGGCCGGGTTCCGGGTCCGTGACATAGCCGAAGTGTCCGAAGTGGACCCTGCGCTGGACGAAGAGCTCGCGGAACCTTTCGATCTGGCGAACGGGCCGCTGTGGCGGGTGACCGTGCTGCGGCAAGGACCCGGGCTTCAGACCCTGGTGCTGACCAGTCACCACCTGCTGTCGGACGGCTGGTCCGCGCCGCGCATCCTCGGCGAGCTGTTCGCGCTGTACGCGGGGAAGCCGTTGCCGGAGCCGGTCCCGCCGTCCCGGTACACCCGCCTGCTCACCGCGGCCGACCACTCGGCCGACGTCCGGGCCTGGCGGGCGGAACTCGACGGCCTTCCCGAAGGCGACCACCTGCCGCGTACCGAGGGACCGTCCGAGCCCGCACTGTTCACTGTGGACGGTCCGCTGGTCGCGGAGCTCACCCGGCTGGGCGCGGCACGCGGGCTCACGGTCAACACGCTGCTGCAGGGCGCGTGGGCGGCTGTGCTCGCGGCGAGCGTCGGGCGCCCGGACGTCAGTTTCGGGGTGATGACCTCCAACCGGACGTCCGAAGTGGACGGTGTCGAGGAGATCATCGGCCTGCTGGCGAACAGCGTGCCGGTCCGTGCCAGGTTCACCGGAACGGTTGCCGAGGCGTTGGCCGAGTTGCAGGCACGGCAGCAGGCGATGGCCGCGCATCACCGGATCGGCCTGCCCGAACTCGCGTCGCTCGCCGGACGCGAGCGGCTGTTCGACAGCTTGCTCGTCTTCGAGAACTACCCGGTGGATCCGGCGAAGCTACGGGAACCGGCGCCCGGCCTGACCATCACCGGCACCCGGTTCCGTGAACGGACCCACCATCCGGTGAGCGTCACCGTCGTTCCCGGCCAGGACGGCTGGGACGGCGTCCTGTACGCGCGGGACGCCCGGCCGCTGGCCGACGAGCTGGTCCGGTTCCTCCGGGAGCTGCCGTCCTGGCTGGACGGCGACGCCGCCGGATTCGTGGGGAAGCGATGACCGCGCGCCCGGTCGACGCCGCGCTGTGGCGGACAGCCGCCGTGCTGGTGCTCGGCACGTTCATGGCGACCCTCGACAGCACGATCGTCTCGGTCGGCGTCGACACCCTCGCCGAGGAGTTCGGCGCGCCGGTCACCGGCGTCCAGTGGGTGACGACGGCGTATCTGCTGGCCGTGGTCACCGCGGTGCCTGCGTCGGGCTGGCTCGCCGACCGGTTCGGTGGCCGTCGCGTCTGGCTCACCGCCGTCGTCGTGTTCCTGCTGGCGTCGCTGTTGTGCGCGCTGGCGCCGACCCTGCCCGCGCTCATCGCCTTCCGTGTCCTGCAAGGGCTCGCGGGCGGCCTGCTGCCGCCGACCGGGCAGGCGCTGTTGGCACGGGCCGCCGGACCGGACCGGATCGGCCGCGTGATCAGCGTCGTCGGCCTGGTGCCGCTGTTGTCACCGGTGCTCGGCCCGCTGGCGAGCGGCACGATCCTCGCTGTCGCGGACTGGCCGTGGCTGTTCTACGTCAACCTCCCGGTCGGCGTGGTCGCCGTGCTGCTGGCACGGCGCTGGGTCCCGGCGGGCGAACCGGGCGGCCGGGGTGACCGGTTCGACTTCCGGGGCGCGCTGCTGCTTTCGCCGGGCCTCGCGGTGCTGGTGTTCGGGCTCACCTGGTTCGAGCGGGGGAGCCCGGTGCTCGCCGGGCTCGCCGTCGCGGCAGGCGTCGTGATGCTCGCGGCGTTCGTCCGGCACGGACTACGGGCCGAAGCGCCGCTGCTCGACCCGCGGCTGTTCACCCAACCGCCGTTCGGGGTCGCCGCGCTGGCACTGGTCCTGCTCGGCGCGTCGGTGTTCGGCACGATGTTCCTGCTCCCGCTCTACCTCCAGCGCGGCGCCGGACTGTCCACTTGGGACACCGGGCTGCTGCTGGTGCCCCAGGGCATCGGCGCGGCGGCCGGGTCGGTTCTGGTGAACCGGCTCGTCGACCGGATCTCGCCGCGCACCCTGGTGCTGAGCGGGATCGCGCTGGTCGCGGCGGGCACCGCTCCCTTCACCCAGCTCGGCCCGGGTCTCCCGGACTGGGTGATCGTGGTTTCCCTGCTGCTGCGCGGTTTCGGCGCGGCGCTGATCGGCGCGCCGGTGATGACGATCGTCTACCGCCGGGTCGAACCCGCCCGGCTGCCCCGCGCGGCCGGGGCACTGAACCTGCTCAACACGCTCGGCGGCTCGATCGGCACCGCGGTGCTGGCCGTGGTGCTGCAGGCCCGCCTGGCCGCACGCGGCCAGGACGTCGCCGGAGCCTTCGCCGACGCCTTCTGGTGTGTTCTCGGCCTCGCCGTCGTGGCGGTCGCCGGTGCGACGCGGCTGCCCCGGGCCGGGGTGGCCGCCCCCGACAAGAAGAGAGGTCACGCGGATGCCTGACCAGGACACCCTGCCCAGCCCGGCCGAGGTGGCCATGAGCGGAGTCGTGCCGGACGACGTGGCGCGGCACCGCGAAACCGTCGCGGACGTCCTCGCCCGGCGGGACTCCCGGTTGCTCGTCGTCGTGGGCCCGTGTTCGGTGCACGACGCAGACGGGGCTCTCGAGTACGCGCACCGGCTCGCCGAGGCGGCCCGGCGCTTCGACGACGACCTCGTCGTGGTCCTGCGCGCCTACCTGGAGAAACCGCGGACGATCGCGGGCTGGACCGGCCTGGTGCCCGACCCCACCCTGGACGGCAAGGGCGATCTCGCGTCCGGGGTGCGGATCGGACGGCGGTTCCTGGTCGACGCCGCCGCGACCGGGTTGCCACTGGCGTACGAGTTCGTCGACCCGTTCCTGGCGCCCTATTTCGCGGACACCATCAGCTGGGGCGCGATCGGCGCGCGGACCGTGGCCAGCCAGCCGCACCGGCACCTGGCGTCGTGGCTGCCGATGCCGGTGGGCATGAAGAACTGCGTCTCCGGGCGGCTGGACACGGCCGTCGCCGCCGTGCGGGCGGCCGGGTTGCCGCACGTGTTCCCCGGCTCCGCGGCCGACGGGCACCCGCGGATCCTGCGCAGCACCGGGAACCCGGACGCCCACATCGTCCTGCGCGGCGGCCCGAAACCGAACCACCACGCCCACGCCGTCGCGGACGCCCTCGACGCGCTGACCGCCGCCGCCCTGCCGCACCGTCTCGTCGTCGACGCCTCGCACGGCAACAGCGGCAAGGACCACAACCGCCAGCCCGTGGTCGTCGCGGATCTGGCGGACCAGATCTCGGCGGGCAACGACGCCCTGGCGGGCGTGATGATCGAGTCGTACCTCTCCGACGGCAGACAGGACGTCGGGTCCGTGCCGCCCCGGCCCGACCTGAGCATCACGGACGCCTGCCTCGGCTGGGAACGGACGGTGCCGCTGCTGGAGTCGCTGGCCTGTGCGAACGCGGTGCGGCGGCTCAGCAACCCGCGGCGGCGGTCCCTCGAGTCGCCGCGCGTTTAGCGAACGGCCTCGCGCCACTCCTTCGCCGGATGTCATGAAAGGGGCTTTCAAGACGTTTTTCGTCTTGAAAGCCCCTTTCATGACACTCGTCAGAGAGCTTCCAGCGTCGCCTTCATGGTCGGCACCAGCTCGTCGCCCATCTTCTCGAATTCCCGCTTCAGCAAGGGGTCCGCGAGTTTCGCCAGCCCGTGGAACTTGATGGTGGCGTGGTAGCTGACGGTCGTCGTGCCGCCTTCTTCGGTCACCGTCAGATCGTCGGTGGACGTGGCGGTCTTGTTCGCGCCGACGAACACGATCCGTCCCGGTTCGAGCCGGTCGAGACGGTAGGTCAGCTCGGTCTTCTTGCCGCGGAACTCGGACACGTTGTGCCACTGCGCTCCGACGGCGATCGGGCCGTTGTCGGACCGGGTGCAGGACACGGTGCCGGGGTCCCAGGCCTCGGCGTGCGCGAAGTCCCTCAGATAGTCGACGACGGTCTGGATGGGGGTTCGGACGGTGATCGTCCGGTGCACGTGGACCATCCGACAACGGTACTCAGGGGCACCGAAACCCGCAGGGTGGTCGGAAGTACGTGAAGGCCCCCTTCACTGCGCTAGACGCCAGGGCTCCGGCAAAGTCGGCTATCCGCACGTGTCAGGTTTCGAGGGTTTCCAGCGGGCTGGTTGTCGCCTGGTGGGTTCACGCGGCCACCTGACCACCACGGGATCGCGACTCAGCGGGTGCCGAAGTTGACGATGTAGGAATTGGGACGTTGAGCCTGGATCCACCGGTGTTGATGTGGTGTTTGGGGTGTGTCCGGGGACGCAAATGCCCTCTGGCTTGGGATGATTGTTCTTGCGACGGAACAAAAA
>NZ_JBVILA010000016.1:0-75658 GCF_055580625.1 Amycolatopsis sp. NPDC031561
GTGTGGTGGGGGTGGGGAGAGAGAGCCGACGGGTGGGGGGGGGGGGGGGGGGAACACCCCCCCCCCCCCCCCCCCCCCCCCCCCGACCCTCTGGTACGACTACGCAAAGCGCCCAAATCAGGCACTTCGATCCTGGCTGGCGTCCTCTGTAGACGGTCGCGCTCGGGTTCGGTGCTGGCGACTTATCCAGTCTGATCGATCAGGGCGACAGTCATCGAAGGGCGCATTCCAGGATCAACTTAAGCTACGTGGCATTGGGTTCTACCCTCTTTGTCACTCACGACCCCCTCGAAAACCGCACATCTAGCTTCAGTCAGACATTTCGCCGCCAGAGACTGTCCCCTGTGGACACTCGGGGAACGACTGACGCCCGCAGGCCAGTCCAGAGTCACGCCGTGAAGGCCGCCTCTCGATCTGAAACCAGCGAAGGGGTCCTTCACCACAGAGGCTGGTCACACCACATTTGACTTACCCCTCAATAGAACCCGCATTGCCACTCACGACCCCCGTCGCAAAGCACGCCAAGCGTCTAAACCGGACATCTATGTCGTGACAAGTGTCCCTTAAGGACAGTCAAGGGGCTCCGGGTGTCGCGTAAGCCACTTTCGGGACACGCCCGCCGCACACTCACGAGGCGGATCGCCGCACCGGCGGAGGCGGGACCGTCTTCGCCAGCACGATGTCCACCAGCCGGATCGTCGCGAGGCCCCGTTTGGTCTCCACGGTGCATTCCACGTCGTCACGGGAGCGCAGGTAGCCGAGCGCGTCGGTGAACCCGCCTTCGATCCGGTACCGCACGACGACCCTCGTGCCGATCGGGACGTCCGGAAGGGTCATCGGTTCAGGTGCGCGGTGAGCTCGTCGTCGCTCGGTTCCACCAGGTGGGTGCCGTCCGGCCAGACGATGGTCGGGATCCGCCGTTCACCGTTCTGCAGTCCGCGCACGGTCTCCTCGGCGACGGCGTCCGCTTCGACGTCGAGGTAGTCGTACTCGACACCCTTGGCGTCGAGCAGGGCGCGGCTGCGTTTGACGTCGGGGCACCAGCCGGCGCCGTACACGGTGAGGTCGCTCATGGATCACAGCATGCCAGGTCGCCGTCCGGCGGCCTGTTCGGCGAGGGCCGAACGGTCGGCGAGGCCGGTCTTGGCGAGCAGGCTCGCGACGTGTTTCTCGACCGTCCTGGGGGAGATGTGCAGCCGGGCGCCGATGTCCTTGTTGCCCATCCGTTCGGCGAGCAGGACCAGCACCTCGTATTCGCGCACGGTGACGCCGGCCGCGCGCAGGTCGCCGGGGACCCGGTCGACTCCGGCCCGGCGCTGCCGGACGGTCGCGCCGAGTTTGCGCAGCAGGCTCCGGCAGGCGGCCGCGACGGCCGGGATGTCCCTGCCGTGGAAGTACTCTTCGGCCTCTTTGAGCCAGCCCGCCGGGTCGCCCCAGCCATCGGCTGCGGCCGGTTCGGCGATCAGCCGGAGTCCGAGATGCCGGGCCAGGGGATAGGGCGCGGACGTCTCCAGTGCGGCGGCCACCGCCCGCGCGGCTTTCTCCGCGTCGCCGCGCCTGCCGTGTTCGACGGCGTGCGCGAACTCGACGAACTGCCGGTTCCACCGCATCCCGCTGACGGCGGATCCGGTCTCGGGGCAGTCGGCGCCGCCGAGGGTGTCGACGAGCGTCCTGAGCCCGTGCTGACCGGCGAGGTGGAATCGGCTCGGCCGCAGGTCCTCCAGTTCGGTCACCTGATCGAGTTCCCGGCGCGCCCGGTCGAAGTCCTCTTCGAGCAGTGAGCAGAAGACGCGGGCCAGTCCGATGCTGAGGACCTTCTCCTGCGCGTTCTCGCCGCCGCTCTCCCGGAAGTCCTCGAGCGCCTGTTCCATCGCCGGGCGGTCCGCCCGGTGCCCGGCCGACATCGCCCTGGTCATGTGCGCGTACTGCAGCAACGCGGTCAGCCGGAGCCTGCCGAGCACGGCGAGGTTCTCCTCCAGCAGCGCGTGCGCGGTCCCGAAGTCGCAGCGCAGGACGGCGTGCATGGTGCGCACGGCGTCGACGGCGCAGTGCAGCGTGATCGACCCGAGCCGCTGGGCGTCGGCGCGGGCGAGCAGCAGGGTCTGCTCGTCGCCGTTCATCAGTACGCGGTGCCCGCCGAGCCGGACCAGCGCCTGGGTGCGGAGGTGATGCAGATGGTTGTCTTCGGCGGTCCGCCGCGCGAGCTGCATGTAGTGCTCGGATTCGGTGAGGTCCCGCGGCAGCGCGAGCATGCCGAGCACCTGGAGCGCCTGGCAGACGACGAACGGCTGTTCGGTCTCCTCGGCCACTTTCCACGCCTGGCGCGCGAGGCGTTCCGCCGTGCCGGTTCGGCCGGGGACGTCGAGCCAGAGGTTCGCTTCGACGGCGTCGAGCGCGGCTTGCTGAGCGGGTGAGATCGCCGAACCGAGGGGAGCACGTGCGCGTTCGATCTGGCCGAGGCATTCGTCGTGCCGCCCGGCGATGTAGGCGGCCCAGGCCAGCTGGGTGTGCAGTTTGGCGGCTCGTTCGAGCGTCCCGATCTCGCCGAAGCCCGCGGAGAGTTCGACGGCGCGGTCGAACTGACCGGTCTGGCCGAGCGCGTACAGCAGGCTCTCCAGCACCTCGGCCCGGTCACCCGCGTCGGCTCCGGCCAGCAGGTCGACGGCCTTGGTGAGCATCGTGACCGCGGAGTCCGCGGCACCGGCGTCGAGGGCGCGGCGACCGGTTTCCGCGAACAGGTGACCCGCCGCGCGCTCGTCCAGTGCGGTCAGCCGGAGCGACGCGACGAGCGCGCACAGGTCGCCGGGCAGGCCCGGGTACAGCTTCTCGACGGCATCGGCCGCTTGACGGGCGAGCGCGGCCTTCCGCACCGGGGCCTGGCGCTCCAGCAGCGCTTCCGCGGTCAGCGGATGCCGGAAGGCGTACCAGCCGGGCGTCGTCTCGTCGGTGGTCACCAGGTTCGCCGAGACCGCGGCGCTCAGGTGGTTGTGCAGCGTCCGGTCGTTGGTGCCGGTGACCGTCTGCACCACCGAAAGCGGGAAGCGGCGGCCGATGATCGCGGCGACCGACAGCAGCTCCTCCGCCTGCTCACCGAGTTGCTCCATCCGCACACCGATGCTGGTGACCAGCGCGGCGGGGACGCGGGCGCGGAGTTCGCCGATGACGCGCCAGCCCTCGCGGCCCTCGACCAGCAGGCCGTCGTTCACCATGCCGTGGAGCAGTTCCTCGACGATGAACGGCAGGCCGGCGCTGTTGCGCCACAACAGTTCGGCCGCGGGTGACGGCAGGTTCCCCGGCTCGGTCTCCAGGCAGGCCGCGGCGAGGGCGCGGGTGTCGGCGAGGCCGAGCCTGCCGAGTTCGAGGACGGCGCAGCTCATCCGCTGGGCACCGGAGGTGGCCAGGCGGAGGGCGTCGGAAGGCTCGTTGCGGAGCGTGCCGACGAAGAGGGCCTGCGCCGCGGGCAGGTTGTCGACGAGGTATTCGAGGATGAACAGCGTTTCGGCGTCAGCGTCCTGGAGATCGTCGAGGACCAGGAGTGCGCCGCGATCGCGGCTGGTGACGGCCAGCAGCCGGAAGACGGCCTCGGCGAGCACCATCAGGGAGCCTGACTCCCGCGGCCGGTCGCCTTGGCTCCAGTCGGGGACGAGTTGGGCGAGCACGGGGATGAAGGGGTCCAGTTCGGCCGCCTCCGGCGGGCCGCCGCCGCGGAAATGCGACAACAACGCCTGGGTGAGTGGCCGGAACGGGACGAGCGGGCCGATCGAACTGGCCCTGCCCTGCAGTGCCGGGATGTCCCCGGCGATCGCGCGCGAAGCGGCTTCGATCGCGAGCCGCGACTTGCCGACGCCGCCTTCGCCCACGAGAAAGAGCGCGCCGCCGCGGCCGGCGATGGCGCGATCGAGAGCTCCCGAGAGCTCGGCCAGTTCGGCATCGCGGCCGATCACCCGCGACGAACGGATCCCCACCGCCGTGACTATAGCGAGCTGATTCCCCTGCTACGGCGAAGAGTTGATCACGAAGGCGGGCGGCGCGAGCCCGCCTTCGTGAGCTTTTCTCAGATCCAGCCGCCAGTGAAGAGGCTGACCACGGACGGCGAACCGGGGTCGCCGGACAGGGTGGCGAGCGGGTTGGCGCTCAGCCGCGGCTTGCTGCCCGCCAGCGCGTGGTTGCGCGAGCCGACCTCGAGGGCGCGCGGCAGGTTCACGGCGCCGAGAGCGTCTTCGGTGGCGGGCAGATCTCTTTCGTACATTCGGTTTTTCTCCTCATCCTCGGTTTGACGGCGGAACGATGGTGGCCGCCGGATGCGGGCGGTCGGGGCGGAGCAGCAGCGCGGACGGGACCCGGTCGCCGAATCCCAGCCGCAACAGGCCGTAGCCGATGCCCGCCAGGCCGCTCAGCAGCCCTGGCGCGGAGACCGCGCCGGGAGTCCCGCAGCGAGCACCACGCTGGTCGACGGCGGCGAGCAGATGACCGGTCCGGCGACGCACCGCGGCGGCGGCGCCAGTGTGCCCGTTCTCCGCCAGCACGCACAACACTTCCAGCACTCCGGACTCGCCGTGGCAAAGGCTGAGATCCTTCAGGGGTGCCCCGTCGGCCAGCCGTTTGATCGTCCGGTCCAGCTCCAGCGCGGGGGCGGGATCGGGCAGGTGGGCCGCGACGCCGAGGGCGGCGCCCGCGAGGCCGTCGCACCAGCCGCCGGTGCCTTCGGCCCGATCGTCCGCCTTTCCGGACGGTTCTTCGCCTGTCCGGTCGTGTGCCCGCAGGACCCAGTCGATCCCGGCGGCACCGCGGGCGAAACCCGTTTCGTGTGGACACTCGCGGTCGAGCAGCTGCGCGGTGTAGCGGTCGGCCCGTGCGAGCGCCGCGTCCAGTCCTGTTTGGACATACACCGACCGCATCGAGGCGACACCGCCGGCGAGGCCTGTCGTGAACCCGGACGGCGTCTCGGGGCCGGCGTCGGGCATCAGGTCGACGGCTTGCTCGATGAGGTCGCCCGCGGGAAGGCCGACCAGCGTGCTGAGCCTGGCGATCGTGTACGCGACGCCGCCGAGTCCCAGAAGCCCTCCACAGCCGGCGGTGGCCGCGAGTTCACGGTCCGCCCGGAGGGTGGTGAAGAGACCGGGGAGCGGGGCGATGGCGTACGCGGCCAGATCGCGGTAGCGCGCGATCCCGGTCAGCTCGGCGAGCTGGGCGAGGAACAGCGCGACACCGCAGTAGCCCTCGCCGAGCCCCGCGCCCATCGGCAGCACGGTCCAGTAGCGGTCGTCGACGAGTTCGATGCCGAGCCAGTTGGAGCGGCGCTCGTCGGAGAAAGCGTTGGCGACGATGTGATCGGCGATGCCGCAAGCGGTGATCAGCAGCCGTTCCGCGTCGGGCGCCTGGTTCGGCACCGCCGTTTCCACCGTCTCGCCACCGTCGTGGTGCCCGGTGGTCGCCGTGCTGATGGCGAGGGTGGCCGAGATCAGCCATTCCTGATCACGCTGGTCGAGCGGATCCATGTCGGCGACCTTCGCCAGCACGGTGTCCAGCGACGGCCGGTCGACCACGCCTTCGATGCTCTCACCACAGGAATCCAGCAGCGACGTCGAACCGGGGTTCGAGGTGAACATCGGGACGTCGCCCGCCCACAGGTCGGCCCGCTCGTGGGGAACGAGCCGGAGCAGCTTCTCGTCGCCCATCGAATCCTCTTCGAGCAGGTCGAACGCGTGGTCACGGTCGGCGGCGTCGCGCAGGAGGTCGGGATGGGTGGTCTCGTCCAGGAGGCGGAAGTAGAAGTTCGTCGGCCGGATGAGCACCCGGATGGGGTCCTCGGCGCAGCGCCGGAGGTGCTCGGCGAGCTCGTCCCGCACGGTGGACAGCGCGTCGTAGCCGAGCCGGAACCCGGCCAGCAGTGCCGCGCTGTGCTCGGCGGGGGTGACGTCTCGGCCGTCGAGGCGCGGGAGGTTGTTCCCTCCGGCGAGTTCGCCGGGCACGCGGACCAGCCGCATGTGGTCGGTGCCGGGATCGGCCCAGTCGACCCGGTCGGTGGGCAGCCTGCCGCCGCGGCCGGCCAGCCCGGAGATGTCCACGGCGCCGTGCTCCCCGGCGAAGAGCTGGGGGAGCAGCAGCGTGCGCTGGACCGACCTGGCCAGCATCGCCGCCGCGGGGTCACCGTCCGGCTGATCGGGCGGCGACGGCTGGAACAGTGTCTCGATGTCGATCAGCACCGGCTGGTCGCCGCTGGCGATAATGTTTTCGTAGTGGACGTCGGTGGCGTCGAGCGCGTGCAGGAGTGCCAGGAGGATGCCCTGGCGGCGGTAGAAGCGGTCGACGTCGGCGATGTCGGCGCACGGCCGGTGCTCGACGAACCGGAGCCAGCCGTAACCGTCGCGCTGGATCGCGTCGGCGGTCCGCAGTTCGAGGCCGGGCAGCCGTTTGTTGAGCCGTTCGACGACGTCGGTGAAGCGTTCGTGCAGGATCAGCGGGCGAGGCTTGTAGATCACCTTGGCGCCGCTGGAGAAGCGGAGCAGTTTGACCGAACGCCCACGGGCGTGCGAATCGCCGATCCCGCCCGCCACCTCGACCAGCGTGCCGAGGTCACCGTCCGCCACCGAGCCGGGCAGCGCGGCGGCGTCGGCGGAGAAGCGGGTCAGCATTTCGGCGTGGGCCTCGGCGGCGTGGAGGCAGGCCTGCGCGACGAGCCGGGCCAGGACCGGGTACTCGCTGAACAGCCGGACGAGGCCGTCAGGGGTGGATTGCCGGCGCGCGAAGTCCGAGAAGCGCTCTTCGGGCGTCTCGCCCTGGAGGGTCCCGGCCTTGCGGGCACGGTGGAGTTCGAGGACCAGCGTGCGGACCGAGAGCTTGAGAAGATGCTGGTCGAGTTGAGCCGCGAAGCCCCGTCGGAGCGCGTCGACGTCCGCACCGGCGAGGTCGCCGGGGACCGCGTCACGGCTGGCGGCGTCGACGAACGACCTGAAGACCCCGGCGAACGCCACACACCAATCACCGACTGGGGGGCGCTTCGGCAGAAGCGTGGTGACGGCGTGTTCGGCGAAGTCCGCCCACCTGGGCTTGTCCGCTGTACGTTCGCGCGGGGTCTGGCCGTGCACCCACCACTTCAGCGGCAGGGACGTCGCCGGGAGCTGGGGCGTCACGGCGTTCATGCTTTCAGTTCGGCGGGACCCGCACATGGGGGCGGGACCCCCACATTCAGCGCACACACGAAGGTGCCCGGAGAGTGACGACGGGGTACGGCACGCTCACCGCCGGAATATGGGGTCCCGGCACCCATACGCGGGGACCGGTCCCGGCCTCACCATGGTCTGGTGGCGGGGAACTCGCGGCGGGCGCAGGGGGCCCGCCGTGGTTTCGGGCGCGGGCCGGTTTCACTGGGGGTCCGGCCCGCGCCGACGGCGGATCACTCGTCCGGGCCGCGCAGTGTCAGAACGACCCGGAGTACGTGTTCGACCGCGGCCGGGAACGCGGCGCCGCGCAGTTCGCCGCGGCTGACGAGGGTGCGCCCGGCGAAGTCCAGCATCCGGTCCTCTCCCAGCCGCCGGACGGTCAGCGTGGCCACTTCCTCGAGGTCGAGGCCGGGATTGTCCAGGCGGGTGAGCGCGAATTCGACGATCAGCTGTTCGTCGGTCACTTGCCGAGCTCCCGCTCCGCGAGCGCGAAGGTCTCGGTGTCGATGAACGGCTTGCCAGTCCGGAGCAGCCATCGCTCCAGCTCACGGCCGGAGTCGGTGTGGAACAAGGTTCCGCCTTCCCGGGTGACCCGCGCGATCCCTCGCTGCAGCAGCACGGTGGTCCCGCCGCTGCGCACGACGAAGCCCCGGTAGCCCAGATTGTTGTCGATCCGGCCGGCCGCAGCCGGTGGCAGGGCTTCGAGCCTGCGGTGGAATTCGGCGGCTTCCGCCTGCCGAAGGGTCCAAGCCGGGTTCGGCATCCCGGAGTGGATGTCGAGTTCGACGGCTGCGTTGTCGGCCACGGCGGTGTTTCCTCCTGACGTCGTCGGCACCGTGCTGCAGGCACAGAGGACGAGCGCCAGGAGGATCCACCGGAGACCGGAATACGCGGTGATGGCGGCTCCTAGGCGACGAGGGCTGTGCTGTTGTTCTGGTAGAAGTACCCGCAGAAGTTCGTGTAATTCCCGCGGCAGCAGTTGTTGGGAGCGTATCCCTGACCGTTGTACTGGTAAATACTGTGACCGCAGTCATCGGTGTACTTGGCGGGTGTCGCGCCCGGCTTGTGGCCCCACCACCAGTACGGCGCGTCGGTGACCAGCCGGTAGAAGTGGTAGTCGCGGTTCGGCCAGATCACCAGGACGATCGTCAGTCCGTTGGTCTGGCAGCCGTCTTTCCAGCCGTCGGCGTAGAGGCCGTTGGTCACGCCACCGCAGGTGATGGACGTCGCGGGGTGTCCGCCGCGCTTGCCCGGTAGCGCGTAGCGCACGCCCGCCAGATGGTTGCTGGCGAAGCAGTAACAGTTGTTCCTGCCGACATGCTCCGGCTGGTTGAACAGGGACGCGTTCGCGTTGAAGTAGTTGGAATCGCAGTCCCACCAGCTCGCGCCTTCGACATGCACGTCACCCCCGGGTTCGTTGGGCGCGTGCGCTCCCTCGCCTTCGAGCCCGGATATGGTGGCACCGTCCGCGTGGCGGCTGACGAAGCTCGCGGGATCCACGGCGTCGAAGGACGACTGCATCAGATCGACACCGCTCGAGGCGACTTCGCGCAGTTCGTCGTCGACTCCGGCGTCCGGATACGCCTCGGACGTCCCCAAAAGCCAGTCGGCGACGGGTTCCGTCGCGGGTTTGCTGCCGATCCGGAATTCGGTGGGGAGCGAAGTGCCCCAGGCGGACGTGAGTTCGCTCCGCGGTCCGCCATCGGTCTTGACGAGCCGGACGAGCAGTCCCCGGTAACCCAGGCTGAACTGCTCGTCCGGAGTGACCGCCGGCGACACCTGTGCCGGGTCGGCCGAGATTCTTTCGATGAGTTCCCGTTCCTCTCGCTCCGAGAGGATCCAGGTCGGATTGGGCATACCTGAAAAGATGTCGAGTTCGACTTCGAGCACAGCTGCACCTCGCCCTTGACATGAGCTTGTCCGTGAAAGGAGGTGAGACTTCATCCCCCTTATCCGGTGTACTCCGGCCAGGTGCATCCGAATAGGGTCTTAGTGCTCCTGCTCTATTGGACAGCGAATTACCACGACGTGATTATCCGGTCATTGTCCGTGAATGCGCGGAAATGTGCGGTGCCCTTGTGCTGCGCGCAGATTCGCGCAATGGAAAGGGTAAGTGGAATTCACTGTACGCGCGCGTGGATGGTGCGCTGGATCCAGTCGGCGTAGGCGGGAACGCTGGTGTAGAGGCCGGGGCCGTTCGCGCAAGGGACGTCGTCGTCACCGGGGCCCGAAGTGACGCCGATCAGCTCCCACCGGCCCGCTCGCCCGTACTGGATCTGCGGTCCACCGGAATCGCCCATGCACGCCATCGCGTCGCGCTTGCGGCTGATCGTGCACAGCCGGGTCGGATCCGCGTATCCGGGCGAGCACTCGGACTCCGCCCCGCGGCGGGTGTCGAGCTCCTGAAGTCGTTCGGGGAACACCGCCTTGGTGAGGTCGCCGGTGTCGACCGTGGTGCCGAAGCCCAGCAGGCGGGTCGGTGTGCCGGGACGGCCGGGGCGATCGGCGACGCGGATCGGCCGTTCGGAAACCGGGCGGTCCAGGCGAACCAGCGCGATGTCGTTCTTGTTCGGCCGGCCCGGCTGGTAGCCGGGATGACGCACCATGCGGTCGATCTGGCGCACGGTGCCGCCGGAGGTCCGCCGCTGGCTGCCGATGCGCACGGTCCCCTCCGGAACGGCCGGGTTGTTGCCAGGGTCGACACAGTGCGCGGCGGTCACCACCCACCGCGGGTGGATCAGCACCGCCCCGCAGACACCCTCGGCGTTGTTCAGCTCGGGCACGACCTCCGGGATCGATGCCATGAACTCGTAGCGCTCGGTCGAGTTCCTCCCGTTCACGACGGCATCGGCACTGCCGGCCGCCGCGATCGCGCAGAACGCTCCTGCCAGCGCGACACTGACCGTCCGGATCAGGTTGCGGCGTACGGAATCCACTCGCGACATGCTTTTCCTTCGTTCGACGACTTCGGATCGATCGAATCCAGCATCGCCGTCCGCGGCATCGTGGACCATCGGGTCAGCCCGCCGGTTCGTGGTGGCGTGAGCACTACGCCGGGGGTAGCGAGGGGGTGATCTTCTTTCCGTAGTGCTCAGGCTCAGACAGCCGCCGCGTGCTTCCCGCTGGGCCGGTCTTCGGCAGCCTGGTCCAGGATCCGGTTCGCGACCCGGCCGAGAGCCGCGTCGAGTTCTTCGTGTCCTTCGAGGCCCCAATCCAGGAGCCGCTCGGCCAGCCAGTTCTTCCACGCCCGGATGAGCTTTTCGAGTTCGGCGCGTCCCGCCGCCGTGGTGACCCATTCGCCGGACCGGAAGGCCAGGTGCCCGGTGAACTCGAGTCGTGCGAAGGCGGCTTCGAACACCTCGGGCGGGATGCCGTAGCGGCTGCCGATCACCGCCAGGGACGTCGGTTTGTTCCGTCGTTCCCGCAGCCGGATCTGCCCCAGGCACCACAGCCCGCCGTTGTCGAGTTCGCATCCGGACTTCGCGAGGACACCGCTGGACGCCGCCTTCCCCTCGCGGGCCAGCAAGCGGCCGACGACGCGTTCGAGGTCCTGGTCGCCGTTGCCCGACTCCGGCATCGCGAACCCCTCGCCGAGGTCCGGCGCGGCCGCCCGCGAGGTGTCCCGCAACGGCACCTCCTTCAGGAAGAACGCCAGCACCAGCGCCACGAGTCCGACCGGCGCGGCGTACAGGAACACCGTGTGCAGGGAATCGCTGTACGCCTGCACATACGGCGCAGACACGGAATCCGGCAAAGCGTGCAGCGCGTTCGGAACCTGTACGGCCTTGGGGTCGATCCCGGGTGGCAGGGGGTGCTCCGCGCCCGCCGCGGCCAGGTTCGGCGCCAGCTGATTGGCGTAGATCGTGCCGAAGATGGCCGCTCCGAACGAAGAACCCAAAGATCGGAGGAAGGTCACCCCGGAGGTCGCCACGCCGAGATCGCGGTAGTCGGCGGTGTTCTGCACGACGATGACCAAGACCTGCATGCTCAAGCCGATCCCCAGGCCGAGGACGGCGAAGTAGAGGGACATCTCCCAGAATCCGCTCGTCGGGGTCAGCCGCGAGAGCAGGTACAGGCCCAGCGTCAGCCCGACCCCGCCGGCGATCGGGAAGATCTTGTACCGCCCCGTCTTGCCGACGACGTTGCCCGCGAAGACGCCCGCCACCAGCAGCGCGATCACCATCGGCAGCATCCGCACACCCGAACTGGTCGCCGAGATGCCGTGGACGTACTGCAGATACGTCGGCAAGTACGACAGGGCGCCGAGCATCGCGAAGCCGACGACGAAGCTCAGAACCGCAGAAACGGCGAACACGGGATTTCGGAACAGCCTCATCGGAAGAGTCGGTTCCTTCGCGCGCTTCTCCACGAAGACGAACAGCACGAGCAGGATCACCGAGCCGATCGCCATCCCGATGATCGTCGGCGAATCCCACGCGTACTGCGTGCCGCCCCAGCTGGTGACCAGCGTCAGCCCCGTCGCGGCGAGCCCGATCAGCAGGATTCCCAGATAGTCGATCACCGGCTTCGCCGCGGCCTTCACCTTCGGCATCGCGCTCGCCGCCACGATCAGCACGATGACCGCGATCGGGACGTTGACGTAGAAGGCCCACCGCCAAGACAGGTGGTCCACGAACAGCCCGCCCAGCATCGGGCCGAGCACCGTGACGACACCGAAGACCGAACCGAGCACGCCCTGGTACTTGCCCCGCTCGCGCAGGGGCACGACGTCGGCCACGAGCGCGGTCGCGGTGACCATCAGCCCGCCCGCCCCCAGCCCTTGTACCGCGCGGGCCACGATGAGCCAGATCATGTCGTCGGCGAACCCGCAGAAGAACGAGCCCACCGTGAACACGATCACCGACAGCTGGAACATGAGTTTGCGGCCGAACAGGTCGCCGAGCTTCCCGACGACGACGGTCATGATCGTCTCGGCGAGCAGGTAGGACGTGATCACCCAGGACAGGTGCCCCGCCCCGCCGAGATCCCCGACGATCGTCGGCAGCGCCGTGCCGACGATCGTCTGGTCCAGCGCGGCGAGCAACATGCCGAGCATGACCGCCCCGAACACCGCGTTCCTGCGCTTGCGGCTCAGTACCGGAGGGGTGACGTCCGGCCTGCTGACCTCGGCGGTCGTGGTCATCGAGTCTCCCTCGCGTCAGGAAGACAACGTAAGACAGGCGCCGGAGGCACCGCATTTCGATGATCACCCGATCCGGTAACCGACGTCGGGCCACGGTATGGGCTCGGGCCTTCGGGACCGGCTGACAGACTGCGGGGGTGATCGTCGGATACATCCTCGCGCTGCTGGCGGCGCTGGCCTCAGGCAGCGGCTCGGTGCTGGAGTCGATCGGTGTCCGCCGCGCGGGCGCTTTCGGCGGCACCGCGCTGGACCTGGTGCACCTGCGGCGCCAGGGGATCTACTTCCTGGGCATCGGCGTCGACCTGGTCGGCTTCGCCTGCGCGGCGGCCGCGTTGCAGCGGTTGCCGCTGTTCCTCGTCCAGTCGGTGCTGGCGTTCAGCGTGGGTGTGACGGCCGCGATCTCCGCGTTCATGGGCACCCGCCTGGCGGCGGCGGGCTGGGTCGCGCTGGGCGTGGGGGCGGTCGGCCTGGTCTTGCTGGGCCTGTCGGCGCAGCCGGGGCCCGCCAAGGTGCTCCCGTCGGAGTGGCGCTGGGTGCTGCCCGCGATGGCGCTGGTCGTGGGGGCGATCGCCTGGTACTTCAGGCGATTCGACCGTCCCTGGGCCGCGCAGGTGCTCGGCTTCGCTACGGGAGTTGGCTTCAGCATGGTCGGTGTCTCGGCGCGCACCCTCGAACTCCCGTCCTCGGGCTGGGCCGTGCTGGTGGAACCGGCCGTGTGGGGGATGATCCTCAACGGCCTGGGCGCCGCGGTCGCGTTCGCCCTTGCCTTGCAGAAGGGCGGCGCGACCGCGGTCAACGCGATCATGTTCACCACGAACACGGCGTTGTCCTCGGTCATCGGCCTGGTCTTCCTCGACGACCGCGTCCGAGACGGCTTCACCGCCTTCACGGTCGTGGGCCTGATCCTGGCCATGTCGGGCGCGATCGTCACCGCCCACTACGCCAGCCAGGCCAAGGAACCCAGTGGGTCCGAAAGGGACTCGGCACATCGTTAGCGTGTGCGAATAGCGAGGAACGAAAGCCTCAGGTAGTCCAGCGGAAGGGGTCGTCTTCCAGCGCGGAGCGGTCCCAGTGCCCGAGGTTCGCGGCGGCCTCGTAGGTGGTGCGGAGGAAATCGGCGACGGCGCGGTCGGGATCGGGTGCGGCGCGGGCGACCTCGTAGGGCAAGAGGAACTGCTGGAATTCGGTGCTGTAGTACGCGCCTTCGGGGCCGACCGGCTGGTCGGCGAACCCCTCGGGTGCGGGGTAGGCGTAGGAGTAGAAGGCGCCTTCCTCACCGCCGCCGGGCCAGAACCCGCAGCTGGAAAGTTCCCGGGAATAGCCCTCGACCATGACCCAGTCGCCGCAGTTGGGCGCTCCGCCGGGGTGTGGCGGAGCCGTCCGCCCGGAGAACCGGGTGCAGGCGAGGTCCATGGCTCCCCAGAAGAAGTGGACGGGACTGACCTTGCCGACGAAGTGCGACCGGAACTCGCCGATCACGCGGTTCGCCTGCAGCAGCTGCCGCCAGAACAGGGCGGCCGCCTCGCCGTCGTAGGAGGCGTGGGTGTGGTCCTCGGCGAAGGGAATCGCCGGCTCGACCTCGTTGGGGTGTGGCCGGATCGATGCCTCGATCCCGAGCCGGCCGAGCAGGTCCAGGATCCGGGTGTAGAACTCGGCGACCGGCATCGGCCGGAGCGGGAGGCTTCCCGCGCCGCCGTCGCTGCTGCGGATCTCGAGCCGGTGGCCGACGAAGTCGAATTCGATCTCGAAGGCCCCCATGCGGTACGGGATCGCCGACGTCGTCAACCCGCGTGGGCTGACATACAGCGTCACCTGCCACCAGTGGTTGAGCAGGGGAGTGTGCGCCATGCGGATCTTGCCCACGATCTGAGTCCACATGTGCAGGGTCTCGCGGGTGGGGGTCCAGTCCGAGACCCGCAGGCTCGGCCAACTCGTTGTCGTGGAGTCGGTCATCGGTTCTCTCATCTCTTCTCTCGGCGCTGCTAGGCGCGAGCGGGCGTGTTGAGCAGCTGCGTCTCCCAGGCGAAGGCGACCCCGGTCCCGCCTTGGTGCTGTGCGGCGATCTCGGCGAGCGCCGGGATGGTCGCTTCGCGAGCCCAGTCACGCTGCAGCTCGCCCTGCACGGCGACCCAGGTCATCGGCACCACACCCGCCTGGATCATGCGCCGTACGGCCATGTCATGCGCTTCGGCCGACACCCCGCCGGAAGCGTCGGTCACGACGTAGACGGCGTAGTCGTCCTCGAGAGCCTGAATCGCCGGCATGGCCACGCAGATCTCCGTCCAGAGACCCGCGATGATCAGCTTCCTGCGCCCGGTCGCCCTGACGGCGTCCACCACGCGACTGTCCTCCCAGGTGTTGATGGACGTCCGGTCGATCGGCTTCTGGTCGGGGAAGACGTCCTGCAGTCCCTGGATCAGGTTGCCGCCGCGGTCTTGCGCGACCGTGGTCAGGATCGTGGGGATGTCGAACGCCTTGGCGGTCTTCGCGAGTCCGACGACGTTGTTGACGACCATCGTCGGTTCGTGGCTGTTGAGGTTGGCGAACTGGAACGGCTGGTGGTCGATCAGCAGGAGCACGCTCTCCTCCGGAGTCAACAAAGCAGTCAGGCCGGCCTTCTTGGCGCTCACGGCGCATCTCCCTCTGTCGTCACCCGGTTTTGTTGACGCGTCTACATCTACCGAGTTTTCGGTGACGCGTCAACAACGCTGATAGGCTCGGTGCGGGAAACCGACACGTAGGGATTGAGACCAATGGATGAGGCGCCCTGGCTCGACGAGCGGGAGGCGCGCGCGTGGCGCGGGATGATCGACGTGCTGCCGCGGCTGACCGCGGTGCTGGAGCGCCAGCTGGTCCAGGACGCGGGGCTGTCCGCCGCGGAGTACACCTTGCTGGTGCCGCTTTCGGAGGCTCCGGACGGGGTGCTGCGGGCGCGTGACCTCGGCCGGATGGTCGGCTGGGAGCGCAGCCGGATCTCCCACCAGATCATCCGGATGGAGAAGCGCGGCCTCGTCGTCCGCGAGGAGTGCAGTGCGGACGCGCGCGGTTCGATGGTCCGGCTCACCGAAGCGGGCCGGACGGCCATCGTCGCCGCCGCTCCCGCACACGTCGCCGCCGTCCGGCTGTACTTCATCGGCGCGCTCACCGATGCCGAGCTCGATGTCATCGGCCCCGCACTCGAACGGGTCCTCGACCGGCTCCCCGACGACGACGGATAGCCGGGACGCTCGAACGACCGTCTTCGTCACTCACGACGGCTCTGTTCTGGAACCTGGATGCCGAGGTGGGCGAGTGGGGAAGATTTGGGACGTTGAACGTCCGGAATCTTCCCCACTCGGCTGTCGGTCGTGAGGTTGTGTGTGGGCACGGTCTTGATCAACGGAGGATTCGGGACGTTGAACGTCCTGAATCCTCCACGCTCGACCGTGTCATCGCGGACACTAGACATCTGGATCGTGAAGTGTGTCCCTTGAGGACAGTCAAGGAGCTCCAGGCCTCCCGGGCGAGCCTGCTCCCGCCGCCGACCCGGCCACCTTCGCCCTTCCCCTCAATAGCTCGTGTTCAAGCCCTAAAACCGATCGGTGGGCAACCGGCCGGAGACGTCGATCAGGTAATCGGCCTCCGCGAGCAGCGTCTCCCGGGTCAGCGGCCGTTGCCCGCCGGTGCGGAGGGTCGCCCGCTCCAGGTACACGGGCCACTGGGTGAGGCGCGTCTCCGCGCGCAGCCAGTCACGCACCTCCTGGGTGAGCAGTTCCGCGGCCCGCTCGCGGTCGGCCGCGCGGACCTTCACGGCCCCGTCGAAGTCCCGGTCGAACGTCTTCACCTGCTCGAACTCCCGCATGACGCGGGTCGGGAACGCGCCGTCGGCGGACACGAACAGCGGGGCCGACTCCGGCACCCGCAGCTGGACCGAATGGAATGCCCGCGGCGTGCTGTCCCCGCCCGGCTGGTGCCGGTCGTCCAGATAGTCGACGCCGACGAAGTCGTGATCGCGGTACCTGAACTCCACGCACCGGACGATCGCCGCCTCCGCGAGCGGCCGTTCGAGGCTCACGGGATCCACCCCGAAACCCGGCGATGTCTTGTCGTGCTCGCTGTGGAACGTGCCCGACACCTCGGCGGCGAAGCCCGCCATCCAGTGCCGGCGCTCCCGCCGTCCGCTCATTTTGGACGCGACGATCAGCACGACGGCGAGGAGTCCGACCCCGACCACGAGCATGAGGATCGCGCCGAACACGGTCGCGATCGGCGAATCGGCATCGAGCGCCGAGACCATCCCGAATACCTTCCGTCGTCGTTCAGAAATCCAGGTCGTTCTTGGTCTCTTCATCGGACTGCTCCTGGCCGCGGTCACCGTAGTCCGCGGCCTTCTTGCCGTCCTTGGCGTAGCCGATCACCTTGCCGCCGGCGTCGAGGATCGCCCGGCCGCGTTTGTCCTGCCAGTCCCCGGTCGTCGAACCGGTCAGGCCCTTGACGACGCCGTCTTTCGCCGCTTTGCCCACGTCCCTGAGCATCTCGCCGCGCAGGGTCGCGTCGACGTCCACGGCGTCCTTCGTCGCGTTGAACACCGGACGGGGTGTGTCGAGCCGCTTGCCCAGCATGCCCTTCTCGCCCATCAGCGCGTCGACGTAACCCTTGCCGGACTTGGTGTTCTTCATCCGGTCGGCGAACCGGTCGGTGGCCCGGTTGCCGTCGGTCAGGAACTTGCCCATCTTGCTGTCGGCGAGTTTGGCCTGCATCTTGCGCAGCCACGCCAGCACGTCGGACAGGAGCTTCCGGAGCCGGTTGACGAACCCGGTCGTCTTCGTGGCCGTGGCCGCGAGCTTCGGCGGCGTCGCGGCACCGGCGGCGGCCGTCGAGGCGCCGCAGGTGGGGACGGCCGCGGCGATCGCGGGCACCCACAGCGTGATCAGCCAGCTGATGACCTCGGTGAGGATCGCCTTGATCAGCTCCTCGATGAAGGTCATCACCATGCTGTTCACCTGCAGCATCTGCGCCATGCCCCCGGCTTTCGCCGCGACACCGTTGATACCGCTGCAACTCGGTACGGACCCGGCCGACGGTCTGTCGACTTCGGCCTGGCTAGCGATTCCGACGCAGGTATTGCGTGAGCTGACCGGTGGAGTGGTCTTCCACGATGGGCTGGGTCTGCTGGAGCCTTACCGAAAGCTGCTCGCCTGGTATCCGGACGACGTCTGGCGCCACGTCCTGGCTTGCCAGTGGATGCGTTTGTCGCAGGAGGAGCCGTTCGTCGGTCGCTGTGGCGAAGTCGGCGATGACCTGGGCTCCGCGGTGGTCGCCGCTCGGCAGGTCCGTGACCTGATGAAGCTGTGCCTGCTGATGAACCGGGTGTATCCGCCCTACAGCAAGTGGCTGGGCACCGCCTTCGCCGCGCTGCCCTGCGCTCAGGCGCTGACTCCGCACCTGTCCGGCGCGCTGTCCGCACCAGGCTGGAGGGAACGGGAGGAACACCTTTCCCTCGCCTACGAGTTCGTCGCTCGGCTGCACAACGATCTCGGTCTCACCGAACCGATGGACGTGACGGTCCGCTACTTCCACGACCGGCCGTTCCGGGTCCTGGACGCCTATCGGTTCACCGATGCCCTGGTCTCGACGATCAGTGACGCGGCCGTGCGGGCCCTGCCCCTGGTGGGCGCGATCGATCAGTACGTCGACAACACGGACCTCACCGACCGGGCACACGCGGACCTACGCCGCCGCTACATCACCGGCCCCGGCCTCTGACCGGCGAGACGCCGAGCCAAGATGTCACCAGGGGATGACGTCCTCGAGGGAGTCCGGGCCACAGAAGACAACACAGCATCGACGTGCTTGAGCAGTTTCATAGACACGGTTCTTTCTGGACGCTAACCGGGATCGCTCGTGACCCGCAGCACCTCACCGCTCGACGTCCCCAATGCGAAACACGCGGGATCGGCAGGATCCACCGCGCTACACGCGATTCGGTTTGCGGCGCTGAGACGATACAACTCCGCGCCGGTGCGCACGTCCCACACGCGCGCGGTGCGGTCATCAGACGTGCTGATCGCGTACCGGCCGTCCGGCGTGATCCGCGCCGAGCGCACCCCCGCATTGTGCGCGAGCAGATGCAGGCCCGTGCCGCGCCACAGGTCCCACACGCCCATTGTGCCGTCGCTCGACCCGGTGACCGCCAACCGGGCGTCCGCGCTGAGCCTCACGTCGCGCAGCTTGGCGCGGTGCCCGGTCAGTTCGGTCCGCAACCGGCCGTCCGCCACGTCCCATACTCGCAGTACACCGTCCCGGCACGTGGTCACCACGTGCCGCCCGTCCGCGGCGATCGCGACGCCCCGCACCCACTCGTCGTGCGGCAGCACGTGCAGCGGCTCGGCGCTCGCCGCGGACCAGAGCACGGCGGTGCCGTCCCGGGAACCAGTGACGACGCGGTCCGCGTCGGGCGTGGTGGCTACCGCCCTGACCACATCGGAGTGTCCATAAAGGACTTGTTCGAGCCGCCCGGTCCCTGTGTGCCAGATGCGGACGCGCCCGTCGTCGGTGCCGGTGACGATCAGCCCGCGCAGGGGAGCGACCGCGAGCCCGCGCACCGGCGCACCGTGGTCCAGCCGGTGCCGGACCTCGCCGGAACGCAGGTCGCGGACGCACGCGGTGCCATCGTCGGAGCAGGAGATCACCGCATCGCCGAGCACGGCCACTTCACGCACCCGGTGATCGTGCCGGAACGTGTGCCGGACCCGGCCGGACTCGCTGTCCCGTACCCGCACGGTGTGGTCGTCGGAGCCGGACACCACCACGTGCGGGCCGAACGCGACCGTGCGGACCGAGTCGGCGTCGCCGTCGAAGCGACGCAGTAATGCCCCGTCCTCGATCCGCCACCGGCACGCAGTCCGGTCATCGGACGCGGTGAGCACCTCGCCCGCGCCGGCGGGCACGACCTTGGTCACCCAATCGTCGTGCCGCAGCACGTGCCGCGGCTGCGGACCACCGGTCCAGATCCGGGCCGTGTCGTCCCGGCCCGCGGTGATCAGCGCGCCGTCGTGCACGACGAACCGGTCGACCAGTTCCTCGTGGGTTGCCACTGGCTCGAGCTTGCCCGCGAGGTCCCATCGCAGCACCTGCCGCCCGCACGCCACGAGCACCCTCCCGCCGACGACACTCACCTGCCGCACCGGGTACGGGACGTCCAGCCTGTGTTGTTCGCCGGAGGGGCCCCAGCAGGTCAGCAGGGTCTCACCGGACACCGAGACCAGGCGCTCACCGCCCGGGAACGCGGCCAGCAGCCGGACCGGCCTATCGTGCTCCATGTGCCGGAGCAGCGCGCCGGTGGCGAGGTCCCAGACATACGCGGTGTGGTCGTCCGAGCCGGTGACCGCGCGGTCACCGTCGAGGACCACGATGGCACGCACCCGATCGTCGTGCACGAACGTGTGCTGGACCGCGGGGCAGCCGGGTCGCCACACGGTCGCGATCCCGTCGTGGCAGCCGGCGATCAGCCGCCCGTCCGGTGTAACGGCGACCGGGCCGACGACGGCGCTGTGTGTGAGCCGCTGGTCCGGTCCTCCCGGATCGGATGACCACAGGTACACGACGTGGTCCTCGCAGGTGCTGCCGACGCGGCCGTCGGGCAGCGGGAACACCTCCTGCACCGGCCCGGGGTGGCGCAGCACGCGGCGCACGACGCCGGACGCGTCCCAAATCCGGACGGTGTGGTCATAGGACCCGGTGATGACGAACCGTCCGTCCCCGCTGGTCGCTGCCGCCGAGATGGTGTCGTTGTGGCCGAGATCGGCCCGCTCGGCGTCGGTCGCCGACGACCATGTCACTCGCAGCCTGCGGACCGGATGCGCGACCAAGTGGGCGTCGAGCAGCGCGTGGACGTCGTCGAACCCGGACTTGGCGGCCTCGTACTGCAGTTGCTGCAGCAGCAGGCCCGGATGCTGTTCCGGTTGCCAGGTGCGGAGGTTGAAGGCCTGGTGGCGGAGAGTGGTGAGCAGGCGTGCGGCGGGACCGGCCAGGGCACCGCACGCCGCTGCCGCCCGCTCGGCCTCGGTGACCAACGTGTCCACACCGTGGATCGAGGCCTTCGCCGACACGAACGGCACGTGTCGCAGTGCCCGGTCAAGGACCGCGCCCTCCCCACCGTCCCGGTTGGTCGGCTCGGCCAGATGACGGAGGAGGTGGCGCGTAGCGTACGCGCTGAGCGGGGACACCGTGGTCATCGCGCCGGCCAGCGCCGCTACGATGCGCCCGTTCGCCTCGTCGGGGTAGACGTGGTGCGGGCCGCCCGCACGCAGATAGTCCCGGAACGACTGATGGAACAGCCGCTGCGCGAAGGACTCCGGGTGTTCTCGCAGGTAGGGCGCGCACAACGTGATCGAGTCCGCCACCGCCGAGCGTGGCAGCCCGGTGAGCCCGCTCAACTGCTCGACGGTGAACCCGTCGCCGCGCGCCTGGGCGAGCAGCCCGAGCACCGGGCGGTGGCGCTCCCGCCACTCCGGTTCGATCGCGGCGATCTCCCGGTCGAGGAACTCGCGGTACAGTCCCGCTAGCCCGGCGGGCAGCCGCACCTTCGACGGGATGATCGGCCGAGGGCTGGACAGCAGGTCGTCCACCACGAACCGCGCGTAGAGGAAGTTGCCGCGCCCGGTCGCCGCGATCCTCCGGGCGAGCACGCTCGCCGATGGCACGTCACCGGCCAGCAGCTTGCCTTCGATGTAGGCGCGGACGTCCTCGCCTACCAGGGGTTCGTCGTCGATGAGGTCGAGCCGGGACGCGGCGGTCAGGTGCTGGATCGCCCGGCCGGGACGGCTCGTCAACAGAAGCCGTAGACCTGGCGTGTGGAGCTGGGACTCCCTGGCCAGCATGGTCACCAGCCGGTACCCGGCGCCGCCCTCGACCGCCTCGTCCAGGCCGTCGATGGCGACGAGGACCGTCGGCGCCGCCAGCAGGCGCAGTGGCTGCCGGATGTACTTGTCGTAAGCCTGACGTGGCACCGACTCCGCGCGCAGGAACTCCTCGATGTGCAGAGTGGACGGCCCGCCGACGCGTAGTGCATCCGTGAACCCCGGCACCGACTCGCACAGCCTGGCCGCCAGCAATCGGATTACGGCCAAAGCGTCCACCGACTCCGCCACCTGCTGGCGGCAGAAGTGCGTGGCGGCGAGGCACCCCGGGCCGAGAGCGCCGTACGGCGCGGTCTCGCCATCGCTCACCGCGACGAGGTTGCCGATCAGCGTCGACTTGCCCGCCCCGGGTTCGCCGGTGATCAACAGGATGGGTTCAGTGCCGGCCAACCAGGCGGCGATCCGGTCGAACGTCCAGGTGCGGCCGACGAACTCCGCAACGGCAGGTGCGGTCTCCCGTCGCGGAACGGCCGGGCGCCGGACCTGCTGCCTGTCCGCTGCGACCCGGAACCAGGCCTCGCTCCACTCCCGCTGCTCGGCAGGGGAGGCGCCGAGCGCGATGACCATCGCGTCCAGCACGTCCGCAGGTGCGAGCGTCTTGCCGGTGACGTAGCTGTGCATACTCGACTTGCTCGACGCGGGCAGCCCCAGCCGCCGGGCCAGTTCGGCGAGGCTGACCCTGGACCGGCCGGTGCCGGGCGTGGCGCGCACCAGGAGCAGGGAGAGTTCCGCGGCCAGATCCGCCAGCTTCCGGACTCGCCGTGGATCCGGTCCGCCGACCTTCATCCGCTCCCTTTCGCTTCCCCGTAGCCGTTCTGGTCTGTTCGGAAACGTTCTGGATCGCCGTCGATCGACGCTACCAACAGCTTCACTCGGTGACCAGACACACACGTTTCGACCGAGGAGGAACCAGTGAACACAATCGGCGGCACCACGCTTCCCGTGCTCCCCGACATCGACGACGTCGCCCCGCTGTCGACGACGGACGAGCCGTGTCTCACGGAGGTCCGCGCCGTGTTGGCGAAACACGGCGCCCTGCTGCGGTTCGGCGTCACGTTGCTGCACGAGCACTTCGCGGTCGGCGACGACGAGATCCTGGTCGAGACCATCGACGCGGACTCCCGCACGTTGACCTCCCGCCCGGAGAAGATCGCCGATCTCGGCGAGTACACCAGCGTGGAAACCTCGTGGCGCCTGGACGACCCGACCGCGATGGCGCGCTGTACGTCCGCCTGTCGGCCGGCCACCTTCACCATGCCCCGGCACAAGCAGGTCCACATCAACCGGTGATGGCACGCAACGTGTTGCTGGTGCTCGCCCACCCGCGCGCCACGTCGCTGACCGCGCAGGTCGCGGCACGCGTGCGCGCGCGGCTCGTGGCGGCCCGGTTCGCGGTGGACTTCCTCGACCTGTACGCCGAGGACTTCGACCCGCGGATGCGGATTGCTGACGAGCCGGACTGGGCAGACCCGGGCAAGGTGCATTCGCCCGAGGTGCGAAGGCACATGTGTCGCATCGGTGGCGCCGACCACATAGTCGCGGTCTTCCCGGTCTGGTGGTCGGCGCCGCCCGCGATGCTCAAGGGCTGGATCGAGCGGACCTGGACCCATGGCTTCGCCTACACCCAAGCTGGTTCCGACCTGACGGTCCGCACCATGACGTGGCTGGGCCTGGCTGGCACCTCCCGGGCGGACTTTGTCGAAGCCGGTTTAGACGAACACCTCGATCGCCAGCTACGCGTGGAGATCTCGGCGTTCTGCCGGATCCCCGAAGCACGCACCCGGTTCGTCTACGACAGCGTCGACGCCGCGGATCCCCATGTGCGCGCCGACATCTGGCGCACGGTGGACGGGGTGATCCACGAGATCATCGGGAGTGCTTGCTGACCGTCGGCTCTTCCAGGCCGGAATCCGGCTCGAGTGGATTCCCAGGGCGTCTCTCGGCAGGTTGGCGCCGGAGTTGCCGACGACGCCGGTCAGCTTTGCAGGCCGCACCTGCCGGAGATGTCTTCCGCGAGCTTGGCTGAATGGCGGGGATGCCGGTGTGCCGCAGGAGACTGGGTGGTGAAGAGGCCTATTGCCATTCGGTTCCGGCGCATTGCCGGATGAGGTCGGCGTTCAGTGGTCCGCCATGGGAGTGCAGGATCACGGCGCGGAGCTCGGTGTCGGTGGCCAGTTCGCAGAGTTCTGCTGGAAGGCATTCCGAGGCCCACAGGGGTTCGATGAGTCCGCGGATCGCGTCAGGGTTTGTTTCGAGGTGGTCGGCGATGGATGGCCATCGCACGCGGATGATGGTCCAGAGGGCGAGGACGTCGGAGGGGACGGTGTTCTGCTCGAGGGTGCGGACCGACCGCAGAATGCTGTAGGTGTTGAGAAATTTCTTGATGTTGCGTGGGTTGGGGTGCAGCAGCGGGAGAAATCTGCCCAGGCTGTGTTCGGTGTGGGCGCGGTTCTGTGGTGAGGCGAGGGCGAGGGCGGCGTCCCTGGCGAGCTGGTCTCGCGCGGCGGGGGTGGCGGCGTCGAAGATCTCCAGGATCTCGGATTCGTCGTCGGCGTCGGCGAGGGCGGTTTTGCCGGCCGTGATCTCCTGGTCGAGAGCTTCGTCGCGGTGGGGATCGGTGATGTTGAGCAGGTGCCCGAGGTAGGTCGTGCGCGCTCTGGTGCTGGGCATCGGAACGGGGACGGTCAACTGGAACAGTTTGTCCAAGAACAGGTAGCCCAGGGAGTAGCCGGGAGTGGAGACCGAGCCGAGGAAGGTCGGGAAGGCGTCTTCGTAACTTTTGCGGAGCCAGGCGCCGTCGGCGGCGGCGACGAAGTACGCGGCTGCGTGCTCGGTCGTCGTCGGCGTCGGGGTGTCGCGGATCAGGGTCTGGACCGCGTCGAGAAGGTCCACCACGTAGCTGCCAGGGCAGCGGTCGAGGTCGTCGATGAAGAACACGACGGGTTTGCGGGCTTTGCTCAGCATCCAGTCGAAGTGGGCGGCGACCTGATCCATGGGATTGGGAGTGGATTGCTCGAACAGGCGGGCGCCGCGGACGGTGTCCCACAGGAGCGTCCGGCCTACGACGCGGGCGCCGGCCCACAGCGTCGCCAAGGTGACGACTACGGCGGTGACGGCTTTGGCGAGGGTGGAGAGTGCGTCTCCTCCCGCGATACGGGGTAACAGGAAGACCGCGAGCCCCGCGACCAGGAGGGCGACAAGGAAGAGCGCGAGTGTGACGCCCGCGCCGACTCGCCGGGCACGCACGACTCCTTCGGCGGCACGGAGCGCGGCCCTTGAGACGGCGCCGCGTTCACGAGCGACCGCTCCGCGGGTCGCGCAGAGCAGCGCCCACCACGGCGGTCCGAGACGTGATTGGCGCCAGGCATCAAACCGCACGATCGTGAACTCGTCCTCGAGTCGGAGCTGCAGGAAGTTCAGCAAGGTGCTTTTGCCTGTGCCCCAGGCCCCGTCCAGGTGGATGAGGAACGAGGTCGAGGGGGCCCTGCCGCGGACGTCGTGCAACTGGGCGGCGAGGACATCGGCCAGTGACGTTCGGCTGAGGTGATCGTCGAGGGCTGGAGCATCGCTGGCCCAGTCGACTTTGGTCTCGGTGGTGGGAGGAACCGGGACTGGTTGCTCAGAGGTCGCAGCCTGACGTGAGGGCGGCGATACCAATCTGGGGTCCAGACGAAGGCGATGGGCTTGCTCGCTGACCCAGTCGGTGATGACGACGCCGGTCGGACCATCGAGTTCCTCGGCCAGAAGACGAAGGAACGCGATGGCTGGCGGGATTCCGTCCGGGCCGGCGTTGAAGTCCGTAAGGAACTGGACGGCGTTCCATGGATCGGTGATGTGATCGATCGCGGGCACGGGAATGGACGGCCCGAGCGCGCGACGGATCAGGTCCGGCAGGTTCGGGACCTCCAGCGGGAGAAGATGGCTGCGTAGCGCACGCAGGGCTGAAGCGGGAAACAGTTCCGGAACGGAGTCGTCCGCCACGGACGCGGTATGAGGAGTCCGGGTGGCGAGTTCGCCGATCAGCCGGAGATAGGCCGTGCCGGTGAACGTCTTCACCGGCGGCCGGGTACACATCCGGGTGTGGCCGGACGAGCGACGCGCGGAATTCGACGAAGGTGACAAGCACACCGGTGTGATCGTCATGGGCAGTGTGCTGACTCTGCTCAGCGCGGGCGCCATAGTCGTGATGGTGCTATGGCATCACGGCGTGCGGATGAAGAAATCCCGAGCGCGGTTCCACCTGTGGTGGTGCTGGTTGGTTTCCTTCTGGCGGTGACGTCCCGCGGCAGGTAGCCGGCGGAGAAGGCGCGCGAGCGCTATTTGTACAAGGTCTGGACGTTCGTGAAGGTGATGTCGTCCGTGGTGGTGCTGTCAGGGTTGAACCGGAAGACGACGTTGTCCGCGCCCCCGGCGCGCATCGTGAAGGTCGACATCATCGTCACCGATCCGCCCGCAACGAGCTGCTCCGGAAGGTCGGTGGGGCCGCTCTTCTGAACGGCGGAGTTCGTCGCCTTGGCGTGGTTGGCGCCGTACAACAACTCCGTGCGGACGTTGCTCTTCGCCGTTGGGAGGACGAGCGTCGCGTTGCCGGTATTCGTGATCTCGGTGGCTATTGTCACCACGACGTTCTCGGTCGGGCCGGAGTCGTAGGCGTTCGAATCCACGGTCTCGGACTTCGCGGAGACGATCCTGACCTTCAAGCCGTTGGACAACGTGGCGGCTTCGGCTGCCGGCGTCTCCGGCACGGAGGCGTTGTCGACGCAAAAATCCTTGTGAGCACTGGCGAAATTCGGGTCAGCGCACTTCGCGGGGTCGAGGCCGGCAGCGTCCGGCCCGGCAGAGTCGTCGCACGCGGCCAGTACGAGGGCGCCGGCCGCTACGAAGAGGCCGACCGAAAGTCTTGTGTTGAGCACAGCGGCCCACTTTACGTCACACGGGACGCCTCGAGGATCGTGCCCGATCCAGGAGGAATGAGAGATCGTCACCGGAGTCGCGTCACCGTGGGCCTGGAATAGGAGCAACCTGGAAATCGCGACCCGGCTCACCCACCCGCCCCGTTGGCCGGGGTGGGCGGCGCGGCGGGAATCCGGCCCGACTCCGGGCCGGCGTTGGCGTCGAAGGACATGCCGGAGTAATCGGGGTCCAGCACGGAGATCGCGTACGTGGCGGGCGCGGCCACCACGGCCGCGACCCCGACGGCGAGCCCGGCGGTGACCAGGCGGGGCGAGGTGGTCTTGACCACGCGCGCCAGGACCAAGGCGACGACAGCGGCCACGCCCAGCGCGAGCGCGCCCCATTTCGCCCACGGCAGGAAATTCGGGTAGTGCGACCACAGCCACGCGGCCCAGGCCACCTCGGCCGCCACCGCGAGTGGCAACAGCCAAGCCTGCTTGCCGCCCTCCCGGTACGCGCGCCAGAACAGCACGATGCCCAGGGCGGAGAGCGCGGCGACCGCTGGCGCGAGCGAGGCCACGTACGCGGTGTGCGGGACCTCGGCGACGCTGAAGACCAGACCGAAGGTCAGCAGCCACACCCCCCACATCACCAGTCCGCCGCGCACCGGATCGGCGCGCCCGGCCCTGCGCCGCCACCACAGTCCGCACAGCAGGGCCAGCAGCGAGAGCGGGTACAGCCAGCCGACCGCGACGGCGAGGTGGCCGTCGAACAGCTTGGCCCCGCCCTTCTGGACCGGCCTGCTCGTCGCCTTCGTCGGGTCCTCCTCGGTATTTCCCCGCGTGGCGGGAAGGATGTCACGCTGCCCGGCCAGCTGCTGCGGGTCGATCGCGCCGCCGTCGTTGTCGAACTTCCTGGCGCCGGGCAGCTGAATGCCCAGGTGCCCGAGGCCGTTGTAGCCGAACACCATGGCGACGGCGCTGTTGTTCGTGGAGCCGTCGACGTAGGGCCGGGCATCGGCCGGGGTGAAGGTGTACAGCGCGATCCACGACAGCGACACCGCCAATGTCACCGCACCGGCGACCACCACGTGCTTCACCCGGCGGCGCAGTTCGACCGGAGCGGTCAGCAGGTAACCGATCGCCAGCGCGGGCAAGACCATCCACGCCTGCAGCATCTTCGCCTGGAAACCCAGCCCCACCCAGACCCCGGCCCACACCAGCGACCGCAACCGCCCCTCCAGCACCGCGCGCTGATAGGCGTCGACGGCCAGCACCAGGCACATCACCAGCGCGCCGTCCTGCATGCTGTGCCCGAACATCGACGCGGCGACCGGAGTCAACGTGAAGATCCCGGCCGCCAGCAGACCGGGCACCACACCGGCCCAGCGCCGCACCACCCGGTACATCACCAGCACCGAGATCACGCCCTCGATCACCTGCGGCAACGCCAGCGACCAGGCATGGAACCCGAAGATCTTCGCGGAGACCACCTGTGGCACGAACGACCCGGCCAGCTTGTCCAAAGTGGACGTCGCCTCCGCGTCCACGGCCCCGAACAGGAACGCCTTCCAGCTCCCGGACATGCTCTTCACGGCGTCCGAATACAGCGGCGCGAAGTCCACCGACGGCAGATTCCACGCGTACAGCACCGCTGCCACCGCCGCGATGCCCAGCAACACCGGCCGGGCCCAGCGCGGCTGATCGGACGGCGAACGCCACACCGCCCAGCGAGGGGGCCTGCTTTCGGACACGACGTCCTGGGACGACGGAAGACGGGCAAGTGTTCCGGACACTCCGATACCTCCAGGCGCGGGCAAACCGGCCGAGTCATTTCAGTGCATTCCCCAGTGCGTGAATTCGCCCCCCGCACGCGCGCTACGGCCGGAACTCTCGCGGACTCCGACGTTATCCACGACCGGTCGGCACCCATACCGCCGATCGGACTCGCAGGCCGCCGGACATGCCTGGTGGTGCCGCCGGCCGCGGGAGTGGGTCTTCACACGTGTCCACGCGGCGGTCGTGACGGGTCGGCACGCTCCACCAATGGTAGGAATGCCTGGTGACCGAACCGAATCTGATCGAAGCCGCCGCCGAAGAGGCAGTCACCCTCACCAGTGAACTGATCCGCATCGACACCACCAACACGGGTGATCCCGACACGCTCGTCGGTGAACGCGCCGCGGCGGAGTACGTCGCCGAGAAGCTCACCGACGCGGGCTACGAGATCACCTACGTCGAGTCCGGGGGCAAGAACCGCCACAACGTGATCGTCCGGCTGGCGGGCGCCGACCCGTCGCGGGGCGCGCTCCTGATCCACGGTCACCTCGACGCCGTCCCGGCCGACGCCTCGGAGTGGTCGGTGCACCCGTTCTCCGGCGCGATCCAGGACGACTACGTCTGGGGCCGCGGTGCAGTGGACATGAAAGACATGTGCGCGATGACGCTCGCGCTGGCCCGCCACTACAAGATCAACAACATCGTGCCGCCGCGTGACCTCGTCTTCGCGTTCCTCGCCGACGAGGAGGCGGGCGGGAAGTACGGCGCGCAGTGGCTGGTGGAGAACCGGCCCGAGCTGTTCGAGGGGGTGACCGAGGCCATCAGCGAGGTCGGCGGCTTCTCGATCACGCTCAAGGACAACGTCCGCGCGTACCTCATCGAGACGGCGGAAAAGGGCATCCGCTGGATGAAGCTGCGGGTGCGCGGCACCGCGGGCCACGGTTCGATGATCCACCGCGACAACGCCGTCACCAAGCTGTCCGAGGCCGTCGCGAGGCTCGGCAACCACCGCTTCCCGCTGGTCATGACCGACTCCGTCCGCGAATTCCTGGACGGCGTCACCGAGATCACCGGCTGGGACTTCCCCGAGGACGACATCGAGGGTTCCGTCGCCAAGCTCGGCAACATTTCCCGGATGATCGGCGCGACCCTGCGCGACACGGCGAACCCGACGATGCTCACCGCGGGCTACAAGTCCAACGTCATCCCCTCGGTCGCGGAGGCTTCCGTCGACTGCCGGATCCTTCCTGGCCGTCTCGAGGCGTTCAACGCCGAGCTGGAGGAGATCCTCGGCCCGGACATCGAGAAGGAGTGGATGGAGCTGCCGCCGGTCGAGACGACCTTCGACGGCGCTCTCGTCGACGCGATGACCGCGGCGGTCCTCGCCGAAGACCCGGGCGCCCGCACGCTGCCGTACATGCTCTCCGGTGGCACGGACGCGAAGTCGTTCCAGTCCCTCGGGATCCGCAACTTCGGGTTCGCCCCGCTGCAGCTGCCCGCGGACCTCGATTTCTCGGCGCTGTTCCACGGCGTCGACGAGCGTGTCCCGGTCGACGCGCTGAAGTTCGGTGTGCGGGTGCTCGACCGTTTCCTCCGCTCCGCCTGATGTCCGGTCTGCTGGCCGCCGACGGAACACCCCTGCATTTCGAACGCTGGGGTGATCCGTCGGCGCCGGTGACCGTGGTGCTCCTTCACGGGTACGCCCTCGACAGGCGGAGCTGGCGCGCCGTCGCGCCGGTGCTGGCCGAGGCCGCGGAGGAGCCGATCGCGGTGCTGGCCTACGACCAGCGCGGGCACGGCGAATCCGGTGAGGTCCGGGCCGCGTCGGCGACGATGGGGCATCTCGCCGACGATCTCGCGGAGGTGCTGGAGAAGGTGATTCCCGAGGGCCGGGTCGTCCTGGTCGGTCACGACATGGGCGGGCTCGCGATCCTTTCGCTCGCCCAGCGCCACCCCGACGTCTTCGCGGACAGGGTGGCGGGGATCGGGTTGCTCGCCATGTCCGCCGGCGGCGTCACCCCGGACGCGATCTGGCCGAACGCGCTCGGGAAACTCGGCCGGGACCTCGAAATGGTCTTCGGGACGAAGCTGATCGGCCTGGTGCGGGAGCACACCAGCAAGGCGGTGACCGCGGGCCTGCGGTGGTGGCTCTTCGGGGACGACCCGGTGCCCGGCGACGTCGAACTGACCGTCCGGATGATCCGCGGCAACTGGCCCCAGACGGTGTCCGCGTTCCGCCCGGCACTGGACGCCTACACGCGGGAATCGGCGTTGTCGCAGGTCGGCGCGGTGCCGGTGACGGCGATCGTGGGGGAGCGCGACAAACTGGTGCCCACCGCCGACGTCGAAGAACTGGCGGGCGCGGTGGAGAACGGGACGTCGGTGGTACTGCCCGGGGTGGGGCACGTCGTCCCGCTGGAGGCGGCCCCGCAGGTGGTGCCCCGGCTGCTCGCCCTGGCGACCAGAGCCCGCCGACAAGACTGACTTCCTTGACAATTTCTCTTTTCGGTGGCACCTTCTTGCCATGTTCTCCGTAGCGGTGATCGAGGACGCGGAAGCGGCCGAAGTGTCGCTGGACCCGGTCCGGGCCCGGCTGCTGTCCGAACTCGCGGAGCCCGCGTCGGCCACGATGCTGGCCGCGCGGGTGGATCTGCCGCGGCAGAAGGTGAACTATCACCTGCGCGCGCTGGAAAAGCACGGCCTGGTCGAGCTCGTCGAAGAGCGGCGCAAGGGCAACGTCACCGAACGCATGATGCGCGCGACAGCGGCGTCCTACGTCATCTCGCCGACCGCGCTCTCCGCGGTCCAGCCCGACCCTGCCGAGTCGCCGGACCGCCTGTCCGCGCGCTGGCTGCTCGCGGTCGCGGGCAGGCTGGTGCGCGACGTCGGCCTGCTGATCACCGGCTCCACCAAGGCGCGCAAGCGGGTCGCGACCTTCGCGATCGACGGCGAGGTGCGGTTCTCGAACGCGGCCGACAGGGCCGCGTTCGCCGAAGAACTCACCGTCGCCATCACGAACCTGGTGAGCAAGTACCACGACGAAGGCGCCGAACAGGGCCGCGATCACCGGATCGTCGTCGCCGTCCACCCGAGCGTCGAAACCGAGACCGAGGAGCGCTGAGTGGGGCACGAATTCGAGATCGCCGAACGCGTCGAGGTCGACGCGACGCCGGAGCAGGTCTGGGACGCCATCGCGACCGGGCCGGGGATCACGTCATGGTTCATGGGACGCAGTGAGGTGGACGGTGGCGTCGGCGGCACGGTGAAGACCGCGTTCGGCGGCTACGAACCCGCGTCCGCGATCACCGCGTGGGATCCGCTGGAGCGCCTCGTCTACGGCGAGGAGCCCGATCCGGACGGGCGGTTCGTGGCCTACGAGTTCCTCATCGAGGGCCGTGCCGGCGGCAGCACCGTGCTGCGGACCGTGACGAGCGGCTTCCTGCCCGGCGACGACTGGGAAGAAGAGTTCGAGGCGATGCGCGGTGGCGGCGAGCTGTTCCTCCGCACCCTGGTCGAGTACCTCAACGGGTTCGCGGGCCGGAAAGCGGTGCCGGTGACGGTGTTCGGGCCGGCGATCGACGACTGGGACCGCGCGTGGCTGGCGCTGGGCCGGGAACTGGGTCTCGCCGGGCGGCCGGACACGGGCGACCGGGTCCGGCTGAGCACGGGGTCGATGTCCACAGTGGACGGAGAGGTCTATCTGGCGAACGAGCAGACGGTCGGGATCCGGACCGCGGACGCGCTTCTGCGCTTCGTCCGTGGTTTCCGCGGGCCGATGCTCGCGATGCATCACCTGTTCGGCGACGTCGACCCCGCGGAACAGGACGAGCTCTGGGCGGACTGGCTCGGCCGGGTCTTCAGGTGATCAGGCCGGGCAGGGGTGTGGCGGTGCGCTTGCGGCGCAACCACACCCTCCGGGTCCCGTCGGAGTAGAGCCGGACGGTCGAGAGCTCCCAGCCGGCGAACTCGGCGTGGATCGACAACTGTGTCGCCGCCGCCCGCCGGGAAACACCGGGAGGCAACTGCAGCCGCCGGTACTCCCAATCCCCTTCGACCACCGCCTCGTCCACAACTGTCATGGCGTGATCACCTGGATCCCTTCTCCGATGGCCGAGCCGACGACCACACGGCCGCCCTGCTCGTCGACGGTGACCGAATCTGGCTGCCGCAGGGTGGGGAACCGGTGCTTCTCGATCGGCTCTCCGCCGCGGACGTCGAAGCCGACGACCTCGTTGCGCTCGGTGAGGGTGACCCAGGCGAGGCCCCGGGCGCGGTCGTAGGCGATGCCGTACGCCCCGCCGGGGACGGGGTACCGCTGGCGCAGCAGCAGCGGCGTCGTGGAGAACGCCAGCAGCGCGCCCGCTCGCGCGTCGGTGACGAAAACGCGCCCGAGATCGTCGGTGACCGCGTTGGCCGCGCCGTCGCCTGCCCGCAGGCCCTCGCCGACCTTGCCCTCCGCGAGGTCGACCGAGAACAAGGCGGTGCGCAGTTTGTCCAGGACGACCACGCCGTCGCCGGTGTTCAGCACGTCGTCGGCGCTGTAGATCTGGCCGGTGATGGTCTTCGGGCCCGCGTTGGCGGACAGCACCTCGACGACCTTGCGATCACGGACCGAGACCAGCGTCGAGTTTCCGTCGGCGAGACCGGCGGAAGGCTGCCCCGCGACAGGGACGGTCTCCAGCGCGCCGCCGGGCAGGGAGACCTTCGCCAGCAGGCTCTTGCCGGGGACGCTGGCGAGCACCTGGCCACCCGAGACCGTGAGCCGCTCGGCGGGGCCGGGCAAGGCCACGGTCGTCTTCGGGGCCTCCAGGGCCGAGAGATCGTAGATGCGCAGCGAAGGCGGCTCCGAGACGGCGACGATCAGCGTCTTGCTCGCCTCGTCGGTGGCCAGCGCCTTCACCCCGGGCCCGGCGAACACCGAACCGGCGGGCTTGGCCGTCACCGCGGGGGAGACGGCAGCCGTCACCGCGACGGGGTTCTGCACGATCTGGAGCGTGTCGTTCGGGGTGTCGTCCGTACCGCAGGACGAGAGCACCAGGGCACCGGCGAGCGGGATCGCGATCCGGGAAACGGCGGACAGCCGACCCACCTTGGTGCCTCCACCTGCTACTCGTCGAACGGACCTGTCCAGCATCCCCCAGGAACCCCACCGCGTCACGTCTGTGTCACCTAACAGTCACCTAATCCAGTAATCGAGACGGCTCAAAGGCCGCGTTCGGGGTACCCGACCTCGATCGCGCTGACGTCGTCGAGCGCCGATCGGATGGCGGGCGGGAGCATGATCTCCTCGGCCGTGAGCGATCCGGTGAGCTGGCCGGTGTCACGGGCTCCGACCACGGGCGCGACCACTCCCGGCCGGTCGCGGACCCAGGCCAGCGCGACGGCCAGCGGCGAGGTGCCCAGCCCGTCGGCGGCGGTCGCGACCGCCTGCACGATCCTGGCCGCGCGATCGGTCCGGTGATGTTCGACATAGCCCGCGAAAACACTCGAAGCGCCACGGGAATCGGCGGGTGTCCCGGTGCGGTACTTGCCGGTGAGCACGCCCCGGCCGAGCGGGGCCCAGGGCAGGATCCCGATGCCGTGGTGCTCCGAGGCGGGCACGACCTCGCGGTCCACTCCGCGCTCCAGCAGCGAGTACTCGACCTGCGTCGAGACCAGCGGGGCGACGGCGGAACTGCGGGCCGCGGCGGTCGCGAGCTGCCAGCCGGAGTAGTTGGAGACGCCGACGTAGCGGGCCTTTCCGCTGGTCACGGCGTAGTCGAGGGCCGCGAGGGTCTCGTCGACCGGCACGGTGGTGTCCCAGGCGTGCAGCTGCCAGAGGTCGATGTGGTCGGTGCCGAGGCGGCGCAGCGAACCTTCGAGCGCACTCAGCAGAGCGCCGCGAGAGGCACCACCACCGAACGGGCCGTCGGTGCGGCGGGCGACCGCCTTGGTGGCGAGCACGATGTCGTCACGCGGGACGAGGTCGCCGAGCAGCGCGCCGAGAACGCGTTCGCTCTCGCCCTCGCTGTAGATGTCGGCGGTGTCGACCAGGGTGCCCCCGGCGTCGACGAACGCGACCAGCTGGCTGGCCGCCTCCTCCGAGTCGGTGTCGCCACCCCACGTCATGGTCCCGAGGGCCATCCGCGAGACCCGCAGTCCCGACCGGCCGAGCTGTCGTTTTTCCACGACGGGCGAGCCTAGCCGGAAGGCCGGTGCGGGACGCGGAGCAGGTGAGCGTGTCGTGATCGAGTACCACCGGCCGGGTCACCGCGGTGTCAACACCCTGAACGGAGGAGTGACACTCCGATGGATACATTCACGCCGTGCGACTCGGACTGAACTTGGGCTATTGGGGCGCGGGCAACGACGCGGCCAACCTGGCATTGGCGAAGAAGGCGGACGAACTGGACTACGCGGTCGTCTGGGCGGCGGAGGCGTACGGCTCGGACGCGCCGACGGTGCTGGCGTGGGTGGCGGCGCAGACCTCACGGATCGACGTGGGCAGCGCGGTGCTGCAGATCCCGGCGAGGACGCCCGCGATGACCGCGATGACCGCCGCGACCCTGGACACGCTGTCGGGTGGCCGGTTCCGCCTCGGCCTCGGCGTCTCCGGCCCGCAGGTCTCCGAAGGCTGGCACGGCGTGAAGTTCGCGTCACCCCTCGGCCGGACGCGCGAATACGTCGAGATCGTCCGCAAGGCGCTGTCCCGTGAGCGGCTGAAGTACGAAGGCGAGCACTTCGAGCTCCCGCTGCCCGGCGGGCCCGGCAAGGCACTGACGCTGACCGTGCACCCCGTGCGCGAAGAGATCCCCGTGTACCTGGCCGCCATCGGCCCGAAGAACCTCGAACTGACCGGCGAGATCGCGAACGGCTGGCTGCCCGTGTTCTTCTCGCCCGAGCACGCCGGAGAGCAGCTGAAGCTGATCCAGGCGGGCGCGGAGAAGGCCGAACGGTCCCTCGACGGCTTCGACGTCGTCCCCACCGTCCCGCTCGTGATCGGTGACGACTGGAAGGACTGCGCCGACGCGGTCCGCGGGTACGCGGCGCTGTACCTCGGCGGGATGGGCAGCCGGGAGAAGAACTTCTACAACCAGCTCGCCTGTCGGATGGGCTTCGAGCGCGAAGCCGCCGACGTCCAGCAGAAGTACCTGGGCAAGGACTACGAAGGCGCGATGGCGGCCGTCCCGCTGGAGTTCATCGACGCGACGTCGCTGCTGGGGCCCAAGGAGCGGATCGCCGAACGGATGCAGGCCTTCGCCGGTGCGGGGGTCACGACGCTGACCGTCGCGCTCTCCATGCCGGACCCCGAGAGCTCCGCACACGCTCTCGAAGTCGCGGCCGAGGCGATCGAACTGGCCGGTGTCGCCTGATGGGATGGTTCGAAGCACTGGTCCTGGGACTCGTCCAGGGCCTCACGGAGTTCCTGCCGATCTCCTCCAGCGCGCACCTGCGGATCACCGCGGCGCTCGCCGGCTGGGACGACCCGGGCGCCGCCTTCACCGCGGTGACCCAGATCGGCACCGAACTCGCCGTCATCCTGTACTTCTCGAGCAAGATCGGGAAGATCCTCCGCGCCTGGTTCTTCTCGATCTACAAGAAGGACTGGCGGCAAGACCCGGACGCGCGCCTCGGCTGGCTGATCATCATCGGCTCGCTGCCGATCGTGGTGCTGGGCCTGCTGCTGCAGGACGCGATCGACGAGACCTTCCGCGATCTGCGGATCACCGCGACCACGCTGATCGTGTTCGGCCTCATCCTCCTGCTGGCCGACCGGATCGTGCGGCAGGAACGGACGCTGGACCACCTGACCGTGCCGCACGGCCTCGGGTTCGGGTTCGCGCAGGCGCTGGCGCTGATCCCGGGCGTCTCCCGCTCCGGCGGCACCACCAGCGCCGGGCTGCTGCTCGGCTACACCCGCGCGGAGGCGGCGGAGTACTCCTTCCTGCTGGCGCTGCCGGCGGTGTTCGGCTCGGGCCTGTACAAGCTGACCGACATCGGCAAGGACGGCGCCCCGGCCCAGTGGGGGCCGACGATCCTGGCGACCCTGGTCGCGTTCGGCGTCGGCTACGCCGTCATCGCCTGGCTGATGTCCTACATCAAGACCAAGAGCTTCGTGCCGTTCGTGATCTACCGGCTCGTGCTCGGGGTCCTGCTGTTCGTGCTGATCTTCACCGGCGTCCTCGACCCCGGCGCGGGCCCGCACCTGTAAACCCCCGCATCCAGTCCTCTGGATGCGGTCCTTGCACACGCAACCACCGCATCCAGAGGACGAAACGCGGGAGCGGGCAAAGCACGGACACGTAGGGTGGGCCACGTGAGTACTGTGATCCTTCTGCGCCATGGCAAGTCCACGGCGAACGGTTCGGGCGTCCTGGCCGGCCGCACGCCCAAGGTCGGGCTTGACGACACCGGCCGGGCACAGGCGGCGGCGCTCGTCGAGCGCTTGGCGCCGGTTCCTCTCGCCGAGCTGGTGGTCTCGCCGATGCTCCGCTGCCGCCAGACGGTCGCGAAGCTGGCCGAGGCACGCGGTCTCGACAAGGTCAAAGAGCCCGGATTGTCCGAAGTGGACTACGGCGAATGGACCGGTCGCGCGCTCAAGGATCTGTTCAAGGAACCCTTGTGGCGGGTCGTGCAGGCGCACCCCTCGGCCGCGGTCTTCCCCGGCGGGGAAGGACTGGCCGCGATGCAGGCGCGTTCGGTCGCGGCCGTTCGCGCGCACGACGCCCGGATCACCGCGAAACACGGCGAGAACGCGGTCTGGCTCCTGTGCAGCCACGGCGACGTGATCAAGTCGATCCTCGCCGACGCGCTCGGCCAGCATCTCGACGCGTTCCAGCGGATCGTGGTCGACCCGGCGTCGGTTTCGGTGGTCCGCTACACCGAGACTCGTCCGTTCGTGTTGCGCGTCAACGACAACGGCGGTGACCTGGCCGGGATCGCCCCACCGGCGCCCAAGGCCAAAGCCAAGCGCGGCAAGGGAAAGCAGAGCTCCGACGCGGTGGTGGGCGGTACCACCGGAGCGTGACCGTCGCCGCCTGCGGCGTCACGCCACGGACGGCATCCACCGGCCCCTGACTGCCCGTAAGGTGGCCTGAACAGCAGATTCGACGACCCGGGAGCAACACCGATGATTTCGCAGGACAACCCGTTCGCCGCGCCGAGTGAGCTGCCCTACGCCCTTCCGCCGTTCGACCGAATCGCCGACGAACACTTCCTGCCGGCCTTCGAAGCGGGCCTGGCCGAGCACGCCGCCGAAATCGACGCGATCGCCGGTTCCGCCGAGCCGCCGACGTTCGAGAACACCATCGCCGCGCTGGAGAAGTCCGGCAGGCTGCTGTCCCGCGTCTCCAGCGTGTTCTACAACCTCTCCGGATCGAACGCGAACGACGAGATCCAGCGAGTGCAGGCCGAAATGGCGCCGCGGCTGGCGGCGCACGCCGATGCCGTCAACCTGAACCCGGCGTTGTTCGCCCGGATCAACACGCTGTTCGAGCGCAAGGACGAGCTCGGCCTCGACACCGAGTCGCTCCGCCTCCTCGAGCGTCACCACACCGACGTCCGCCGTGCCGGCGCGGGGCTTCCCGAAGCCGACCAGAAGCGCCTGCGCGAGCTGAACGAGCAGCTTTCGACCCTGTCGACCAGGTTCCAGCAGAACCTGCTGAAGGACACCAACGAACTCGCCGTCGTCGTCGAGGACGTCGCGGAACTCACCGGGTTGGGCGGGGACGAGATCGCGACCGCCGCCGAGACAGCGGGCGAGGAGGGCAAGTACGTCCTCAAGCTGACCCTGCCGACAGCGCAGGCGGCGCTGGCCACGCTGGAGGACCGCGCGCTGCGCGAGCGGATCTTCACCGCGTCGGTGTCGCGGGGCAACCGGGGCAACGAGTTCGACAACAACGAGATCGTCGCCCGGCTGGTCCGGTTGCGCGCCGAGCGGGCCGCCGTGCTCGGCTTCCCCGACCACGCCTCCTACGTCATCGAAGACGAGACCGCGAAGACGGCCGCCGCCGCTGCCGGGCTGCTGGAACGCCTCGCGCCGGTCGCCGTGGCCAACGCCAAGGCGGAGGCCGAAGAACTGCAGCGCTACCTCGAAGCCGACATCCCCGGCGCCGTCCTGCGGCCGTGGGACTGGGCGTTCTACGCCGAGCGCGTCCGCAAGGACCGGTTCGAGGTCGACACCGCGGCGCTCCGCCCGTACTTCGAGCTGAACCGGGTGCTGACCGACGGGGTCTTCTTCGCCGCGTCCAAGCTGTACGGCTTGAGCTTCACCGAGCGGGAAGACCTGCCGAAGTACCACCCCGAGGTCCGCATCTTCGAGGTCTTCGACACCGACGGCACGGCACTCGGCCTGTTCCTGCTCGACTACTACGCCCGCGACTCGAAGCGCGGCGGCGCCTGGATGAACAACTTCGTCGACCAGACGACAGTGCTGGGCACCAAGACGGTCGTGGTGAACGTGCTCAACGTCGCCAAGCCTCCGGCGGGCGAGCCGACCCTGCTGACCTTCGACGAGGTCGTCACCGCGTTCCACGAGTTCGGGCACGCGCTCCACTCGCTGCTTTCGGACGTGCAGTACCCGACGTTCTCCGGCACCAGCGTCCCGCGTGACTTCGTCGAGTACCCCTCGCAGGTCAACGAGATGTGGATGCTCTGGCCCGAGGTCCTGGCCAACTACGCCAAGCACCACGTGACCGGGGAGCCGCTTCCGCAGGAGCAGATCGACAAGCTCCTGGCGTCGCAGCAGTACGGCGAAGGCTTCTCCACGACCGAGTACCTCGCCGCGGCCCTCTTGGACCAGGCGTGGCACGCGCTCGGCACCGAGGACCACGTCGAAGACGTCCAGCGGTTCGAGGCCGAGGCGCTGACCAAGGCCGGAGTCGCGCTGGAAGCCGTGCCGCCGCGGTATCGCACCACCTACTTCGCGCACGTTTTCAGCGGTGGCTACAGCGCCGGGTACTACTCCTACATCTGGAGCGAGGTCCTCGACGCCGACACCGTCCAGTGGTTCCGCGAGAACGGCGGGCTCACCAGGGAGAACGGCGACCACTTCCGCCGCGAGCTGCTCGGGCGCGGTGGCAGCATCGACCCGATGGACGCCTTCCGCGCGTTCCGCGGCCGTGACCCGGAGATCGAGCCGCTGCTGCAGCGCCGCGGTCTCGCCGGCGCCTGACACTCTGACGGTCTCCCTGCCCGGGCACCCCCAGTGCCCAGGCAGGGAAACCGCGATCAGGCGGCGAGTTCGGCGACGGCCGCGGTCACGTCGTCCACCTCTTGTTCGGTGTTGTAGTAGTGCGGGCTCAGCCGCAGGCACCAGTCGACGTTCTTGTCGCCGAAGTCGAACTGGGCGAACTCCCGGTAGCTGAGCGCCGAGTTGATCCGCCGGGCGTCCATCACCGCCTTGAACGGGACGGCCTCCCAGCCTTTGATCGAGAACGTCACCAGCGCGCCCAGTTTCCGGCCCCGGTCGAGCACCTCGACGCCGGGAAGGGCGGCGAGCCCGTCACGCAGTCTCGACGCGAGCGCGGGCGTCCGCCGTGAGATCGCCTCCAGGCCGACCTCTCGGGCGTAGCGCGCCGCTCGCGCACAGCCGAGCACCGTGGCGTACGGGAATTCCCATTCTTCGAACCGGACGGCCGATTCCGCGGGCTCGTACTTCCTCGGCGCGGACCAGCGGGCGCCGTGCATGTCGATGAACAGCGGCTCGTGGCCGTCCGCGAGGAAGCGATCGGAGACGAACAGGAAGCCGGAGCCGCGGGGACCGCGCAGGAACTTGCGGCACGTCGAGGTGAGCAGGTCGGCGCCGATCTCCTCGACGTCGACGGGGTACTGGCCGATCGATTGGCAGGCGTCGACCAGGTACAGCAGACCGAGTTCCCGGCAGTGCCGCCCGATCTCGGCGACCGGCTGGACCAGTCCCGAATTGGTCGGGATATGCGTGGCCGCCACCAGTTTCGGCTTCCTGCTGCGCATGAGCGCCGCCATGGCCTCGACGTCGACACCGCCTTCCGGCGTGTCCGGTGCGTGCACGACCTGGACACCGAACCGCTTTCGCAGTGACAGGAACGCGATCTGGTTGGAGATGAAGTCGTTGCGGGTGGTGAGGACGACGTCGCCGGTTTCGAACCGGATCGAGGACAGCGCTGTGGAATAGGCGTGAGTGGCACTGGCCGCGAAGGCGATGTTGCGCGGCGCCGCGTTGATCAACGCGGCGATCTCACGGTAGAACCCGGCGACCTCGTCGGCCCGTACGGCGGCGGCCTCGTAGCCGCCGATCTCGGCTTCGAGATTCAGGTGGTCGAGCATCGTGGCCAGCACCGGTTTGGCGACGAGACCGCAGCCCGCGTTGTTGAAGTGGACGACCTTCTCGCTACCGGGGGTATCGGCTCGCAGCGCTGGAATGTCCAGTAGTGATTCCGCGCGGTTTCCAGTAGCACTATCATGTTCTTTCATGTCGGATAGTAGCACTTCCGCGCTCGTGGCCCAGCTGCGTTCCTTGGTCCGTGCGGCGGCGCCGGGGGACCGGTTGCCCAGTAGCCGGGAGCTGATCGAGCGCTACCGGGTCGGCCCGGTGACGGTCTCGCGCGCGATCGCCCTGCTGGCCGCGGAAGGCGCTGTCGTGACCCGTCCCGGCAGTGGGACGTACGTGGCGACGAAGCCGAGGACGGCGGGAGAGCCGCTCGACACGGCCTGGCAGACCGTCGCGCTGACCGATCGCAGCGTCGACACCCGGTCCCTCACCGGCACCCTGGGCCCGCCGCCGGACGGCGCGATCCTGCTCGACGGCGGCTATCCGCACCGATCACTGCAGGCGGCCCGGTTCTTGAGCGCGGCGCTCGCGCGGGCGGGCCGTCGTCCGGACGCCTGGGATCGCGCGCCCGCCACCGGGCTGGCCGCGCTGAGGTCGGTGTTCGCGGGACCGGCTTCAGCGTCGCCGGACGACGTCCTGATCACGTCCGGCGGACAGAGCGGGCTGTCGATGGCGTTCCGGGCCATCGCCGCTCCGGGAAGTCCTGTGCTGGTCGAGTCGCCGACCTATCCGGGCGCGCTCGCCGCGGCCCGAGCGGCGGGACTCCGTCCGGTGCCGGTCCCGATCGACGAGGACGGTGTCCGTCCGGACCTGCTCGCCGAGGCGTTCGCGATGACCGGCGCCCGGCTCTTCTACTGTCAGCCCACCTTCCACAATCCGACCGGGACCGTGCTGGCCGCCGAACGTCGCGTTCAGGTGCTGGAGGTGGCGCGGGCGGCGGGCGCGTTCGTGCTCGAGGACGACTTCGCCCGTTACCTGTCGCACGAATCCACGGCACCGCGTCCGCTGATCGCCGACGACCGCGACGGCACGGTCGTCCACCTGACGTCGGTGACGAAAGCGGCGGCGCCGAGCCTGCGGATCGGGGCGCTGATCGCGCGAGGACCGGTACTCGACCGGATGAAGGCGATCCGGCGGGTCGACGACTTCTTCGTCTCCCGTCCACTGCAGGAAGCGGCGCTCGAACTCCTCAGCGCGCCGTCCTGGGAACGTCACGTGCGGAAACTGGGCGCCGAACTGCGGGAACGGTGCGTGAAAGCGGCCGCGGCGCTGGCGGGGGAGTGTCCTGAATGGACTGTCGCACGCCTTCCCGCGGGCGGGCTGCACCTGTGGGTGCGGCTACCGGCGGGGAGCGACGCGAACGCGCTCGCCCGCGCCGCGAGAGAGCGGGGAGTCGTCGTCGGGGCAGGGGAGCGGTTCTTCGCCACCGAGCCGTCCGGGCCGTTCCTGCGCCTGGGCTTCGCCGCGACGGCCGACCTCGCCGAACTCACCGAAGGCATCCGGCGCTTGAGAGATGTATAACGACCTATACGGCGTCGCTCAGGCCAAAAAAGCTTCGAGGACCAGATAAACACCACCGCCGAGGACGACACCGGCGATCGTCCCCACCGTGACCTCGGCCTTCGTGTGGTCGCCGAGTTCGACGCGAGACCAGCAGACCCAGCCGACGCCGAGGAAGACCAGGGCGAGCCAGGGGCCGTAGACCCGGATCAGCATGACGGCCGCACCCGCCGCCACCATCGCGTGCATGGAGATCTTGAACTTGAAGCCGAAGGTGATCGCCAGCGCGGCGATCAGGCAGACGAGCTCGGCGGCCGCGAGCGCGATCATCTCGTGCGGAGCGCCACCGGCGATCAGGATGACGAATCCGGCGGCCAGCGAGCCGATGCAGACCGCGAACGGGACGAGTCGTCCGGCCCGGTCGGTCACATGGTGGCTGTCCCACTTGCCCTTCCGCGCGCCCCGCACGATCACGGCCATCGGAATCAGTGAGCCGGTGACGCCGACGATGAGTCCCCACAACACCGTCTCGCCGAGGTGGTAGCCGGTGACCTTCCAAGCGACGATCAGCGGCAGGCCGAGCACCCAGACCCAGGGGGCGAGCACCTCGGTCGCGATCCTCGCGAGGCGATGGCGTGTCCCGGGGGAGTCCGTGGACTGGGTCGGCATGGCGGGTGGTCTCCTCGGGGGATCGTGGGCGGAACGGCTCCTGCCGGGCGAGCGCCCGGCAGGAGCGGTGATCATCGTTCCAGACCCCGTCGGCCCGCCCGCGCGAGGATGTCGGCGCCCGCCGGATCGGCCTGTACTTCCTTGTCGAAGTTCTCCTTGGAGAGCAAGGTGTTCCCGGCCATCGTCACCGTCTCGGGCGCTTCGCCGTCCGGCTGGACGTCCCAGAAGTTGCCGAGAAAGGCGACGTTCTCCAGCGGCGGGCCGACCTGGAGCACGATCGGCGTGTCGGCGCCGTGGACGATGTTGCCGACGACGGTGATCCACGCGGCGCCGTAGTCGGTGTAGAGCCCGAAGTTGAACGAGGTGAGGACATCCCGGATCACGTTGCCGCGGACGACCGCGCCGCCGGCGAACGAGGACCCCTGCGGCGCGGAGAGGTAGATCCCGCCACCGTCCATGAGCTTCCCCATGCTGCGTTCGACGAGGTTCGCGATCACCTGGGTGCCCTTGGCCCGCTCGCCGCCGGTGATCACGATGCCGTTGTGCGGGACGTCGTGGATCTCGTTGTGCGCCACGGTCGTTTCTTCGGACTCGACCACGATGACGGCGGACGAGCCGCGGTACTCGGTGCCGATGTGGTGGACGAGGTTGTCCTCGAGCGAGACCTGGGTGCTCTCGTGGACGGCGATCCCGCTGCCCGAGATCTCGTCGAAGACACATCCCCGGATCTCGACGTCGGTGCCGTCCTCGATCAGCAGCCCGCCCGCGCCGAGCCGGGTGAAGTGGTTGCCCTCCAGCGTGACTCGCCTGACCGACGCGAGGCTGACGTTGGCGGGCAGCTGAACCGGACTGGCCGGAACATGGACGTAGCCCACGTCCGCGCCCATGTCGATCTTCCGGAACTCGCCCTGCTCGTAGCGGGAGTTCCCGTGATAGTGCAGGTAGCCACCGGTGTGCGCGGGGCCCGACCAGGCCGCGTCGGCGAGAGTGAAGCCGCGGAGCACGAGGTCGTGCACACCCTTCCCGCTGACGAGCGTTTCGAGCACCGGCGCGAGGACGGTGGTCTTGCCGATTTCTTCGCCGGGGCGTGGGCGGTAATGCAGGACGTGTTCGCCCTGCTCGCCGCGGCTGACGGCGAAGGTGCCCGGCTCGGTCAGGAACGCCACGTTGTTCTCGAGTACGGAAGGGGCGGCGAGACCGTCCCACGTCCCGTCTCCGCCTGCTGCGTACCACTTCGAGTCGTAGAGGGACTTGGCGTTGTCGAAGGCGGGCTGGACCATGGTGATGGTCGTCGACGAGGCGTCGCCGGAAACCGATGCGACCGCGAGCCGGGCTTCGGACCACGGGTAGACGCCGGGATAGACGAACTCCAGCCCGGAGGGATCCGGCCAGGACTGGGGTTCGACGCTGTCCGTGACGTAACCAGTCCCGGTTTTCGTCACGGAACCCGGCAATCCGGTCACGCGGGCCGCTCGTGCCGCGGGCCGGCCGTCCACGGTGAGCCGTCGTGGTGCCAGTTCGCCGACCGGCGCCGTCCAGACGCCGTCGTCGCCTGCCGACCAGCCGGAGATCTCGCGGCCGCCGCTCAGTTCGACCTTCGCCTGTGCGGGCGTTCCGTAGCCGTCTGCCTGGTAGATCACGCGGAAGCCGTTCGTGCCGGAATCCGCCAGCTTGTCGTCGAAAACCAGGGGTTCTCGCAAGTGATGGACACCGGCAGTGAAGGCGACGACGATGTCCCCGGTCATCCCGGCGGTGGCGGCGCGGACGGCTTCTTGCGCCGCTCTCGGGGTGGCGAAGGGCTGGTCGACGGTGCCAGGCCAGTCGTCCTGGCCGTCGGGGGACACGTACAACCTGATTTCAGGCATGCTGAAGCGCTCCTGGGAGTTGTTTATGAGATATACTGAGGTTTATCAGCTAAACACGCGAGAGCGTCGAGCGTCAAGGGAGTAGTGGTGGCGAAAGACGACGCGCAGCCGGATCCGGAGCGCGCGATCGAGCTGCTGTGGGGAGCGCCCGAGCCGGATCGGCCGGGATTGAGCCTCGGCCGGATCGTCACGGCGGCGGTCGAGGTCGCGGACGCCGAAGGGCTTGCCGCGCTGTCGATGCGCAAGGTCGCGGAACGGTTCGGTACCACCACGATGTCGCTCTACCGGTACGTTCCCGGCAAGGCGGAACTGGTGGAACTCATGCGGGACGCCGTGTACGGCGAGTTCCCGATGGAGCCTTCGGACGGGCTCGGCTGGCGTGAGGGTCTCGAACGCTGGTCGCGGCGAGCGTGGGGAATCCACCAGCGGCACCCGTGGCTGGTTCACAGCGCCGGGACCAGGCGGCTGCCCGGTCCGAACATCATGGCTGGCTACGACCACGCCCTCGACGTCGCGTCACGCAGTGGTCTGGCGCCCGCGGAGGTGATCGCGGTGGTGAATCTGGTGGGCGGATTCGTCGAGTCCGTCGCTCGGCAGGCAGCGGACACCGTGGAGCTCCAGCGGAGCACGGGTGTGTCCCATGAGCGCTGGTGGAGCGAGCGCGAGTCCCTGTTCGAGCGCCTCAACGGCTACCCGGCCTTGGAGCGGCTGTGGAAAAGCGGGGGGATGGATACCCCGCTCGATCCCTTCGAGTTCGGGCTGCGCAGCACTCTCGACGGCGTCCAAGCGCTGGTCGAAGGCAGGGCGAGTGAGGTAACGCGTGACGAAACCAGGGGAGGGGAGTGTGTCATGTGCGGTAAGCCCCTGGACGGGGGAGTGCGAGGCAGGCCGCGGGACTACTGCTCGAGGGCTTGTCAGCAACGTGCGTATCGCCAACGTCAGGCACGGTCTTGACGCTGTTCCGCGCGGCTGGGCCCAGTCGGGACGGCCGGAGTGATGTGCGGGGTGTGTGGCGGATCGGGTGATCTGGTGGATCGTGAGCGCCACACCATCTTTGCCGTATCCCCGCAAAGAAAGGTGGTCCGCTCCGGCCGGAGCGGACCACCTAGCGGTCAGGTGAGCAGGTTGTCGAATTCGCCGCTCTTGGCGCCAAGTACGAACGCTCGCATTTCATGTCGTTCGAATACGAGGATCGGGCTCTGCTCGCCGAGTTTCGAGTCTCGCACGCCCACAAAGCCGGGGACGGTATTGTTGACCTCGACGCAGCCGGACGTGCCCGCACTGTAGCTCGACTTCCACCAGCCGGTCAGGCCGACGAGAGTGGGTCGAGACGTATCATTGATCATTGACTTCCCTTGTCAAGTTTTGGATGAAATCCCGTGTCCGCCCAGGGTTTTCTGCTTGTGCCTGGAGGCGTTCGAACGTTTTCCGAAATCGAAGCAGGTCTTCCCTGTCCTCGTAATAAAGACCTTCACGTCGATTCTCGACATAAACAGTTCCGGGATCCCCGCCAAATTCGGGAGGATAGTCCAAGAGCACGAACATGCCGTCCGAGGCGCCGTGGGCCCCTGCGGCGAAGGGGAGAATCTGGATGTCGATATTCGGTCGTTCGGACAAATCCATCAAGTGGTGCAACTGGTCACGCATGACCTTCGGGCCGCCTGTCTGGCGGTGTAGGACACTCTCGTCCAGTATCGACCAGATATGCGGCGCGTCTTCGGGGCGATTCACTATCTCTTGTCGCGCCATCCGCAGTTCGACCATGGTGTCGAGTTCGGCCTCGCTGCTCCATCGGCGACCCTCTCGGATGACCGCGTGGGCGTAACCGCGAGTCTGGAACAGTCCGGGCAGAACGACCAGGTCAACCGTGCTGATCCGCGCGGCGCCGGTCTCCAGGCCCAGGTACAGGTTGAACCATTCGTATACCCCCTGGTCGAACTTGATCCACCAGTCCCGGCCGCGTTTCGCCCGCCTCGTGAGATCGCGGAAAAACGACGCCCGTTCTGGTACTCCGTAGAAATCGAGCAGAATTTCGAGGTCGGCAGGCGCCGGTAGGTTCCGCGAGGTCTCGATGTGCGCGATGACCGTCGTGGCCTTGCCGATGCGCTCGGCCGCAGCCGCTCTGTCGTAGCCGGCGGCTTCCCGGAGGCGCTTCATCTCGAGCGCGATCCAGCGCTTGACCGCAGTGGGGTTCAGCGTGCCCACGAAGTCGCCACCTCCCCAGCCTCAACACGGAGGGTGACCCCCAGGATCACCCGCTTAGTCTAGAAACGACTATAGACGACCACAATGTAGAGTTCTACATTTGGGTCATCTACAAACGCCGAGTTTACATTGTGGAGGTGGGACCGCCGATAGGTGGGGCGGCGGGTCGGCGGGAGATGCGGCTCTGTCGGGGGAGAGGGGGTGGTTGGTGATGATCGAGATCGTGATGGTGGAGCGCGTTGACGCGATTCGCCACGTTTACAGCGGAGACAACGGCTGACCGAGGAGGGGTTCCGGTGCGTCCACGTATCAAAGACGAGCATCGACCGGTCCGCTTCGGCGACGGCTGGATCCGGATCGGCGGGGAAGTCTTCGGCATAGCCGCCGAAATGAGAGACACCGATGGTGCCGTGTGGGCGTTGCTGGACCTTCTCGACGGAACGCGAACGATCAGCCAGGTCGTCGCCGACCTGGCTGATCGAATCCCGGCTTCCTGTCCTGAAAAGGCCACTGCCGCCATCGAGACGTTGATCGAACACGGCTACGTCGAAGACGCCGACGAGCCGGTGTGTATCGCGTTGACCGCGCGACAACTCGAGCGTCACTCGAGAGGCCGGTCGCTGTACCGGTGGATCGATCTGACGCGAAGAAGTTCGAGCTGGGACTTCCAGGTTTCCCTGGCCCGGGCGCGGGTGGTGCTGGTCGGCGTGGGTGGCGTCGGGTGCACGGCCGCCCTGGGCCTGGTCATGTCAGGGGTGGGGCGGTTGCATTGCGTCGAACCGGACGTGGTCGAGCTCTCGAACCTCAGCAGGCAGATTCTCTATACCGAGCAGCATCTCGGCCTGCTGAAGGTGGACGTGGCAGTGGACAGGCTGCGTGCGGCCAATTCGGACGTCGAAGTCACGGGGGAGCCGACGCGGATCGAGAGCGTCGCGTCGCTGCGGAGACTTGCCGCCGATTGTGACGTCTTGATCATGACCGCCGACCACCCTCCGGAACTCCGGACGTGGACGAACCAAGCGTGCGCGTCGACCGGAACGCCCTGGGTGTACGGGGGATATCACGGCCCGCAGGTCAATCTGGGCATCTACCGTCCCGGGGCGGGACCGTGCTACGAGTGCGCGCGTCTCGCCGAGCAGGATCGGGACGCTCAGCGGCCGCCGTTGGCAACGTGGAGACCCGCGGCGACCCTTCCGGCGCACGCGGCCAACGCGGTGACGGCCGGCGTCTCGGGCAACTTGGTCGCGCACGCGGTGATGCGCTTGATCACGAACGCGCCGAAGCTCGCGCTGAACAGTCAGTACGGTTTCAGTCTCGCCACCATGGACCACAGTTTCATCACCAGCTTGGAAGAGTCGCACGCGGAGTGCCGGACGTGCCGGACCGCGGTGTGATCAGGGCTCGCCTGTCAGACGCCGGGACACGCTCTGGATCAGCCGGGCCGCTTCGTCACCGGCCACGGCTTCGGCTTGTAGCCGGCTGAACATGTGCTCGTACACGGAGATCTCGTGCGGATCCATGATCAGGTGCTCACTGGCGAACATCTCCACGATGACGAAGTCGGAATCATGGATTCTGAAGCCGTGCAGCGGAGCGATCGGCATGGCGGCGCTGAAGGGCATGATCCGCAGGTCGACCGTGCGAAGGCCGACTAGTGAGCGAAGTCTGTCCAGCTGGCCGAGTTGTGTCTCGAGATCGCCTATCCGGATCCACAAAGCGGCCTCACCGATGACTATCGGCATGGCTCTGCCCGGTTCGTACAGCTGAGACTGTCGTTCTATCCGGACGGCCACCATGTGCTCGACATCAGCGTCGGAGGCGCCGCCGGTGCTCGCGGGGCCAGAGGGGAGTGCGAGCAGCTCACGCATGAAACCCGGCGTCTGCACGAGACCGGGAAGCAAGGCCGGCTGAAACGTGGCGACGCGGGACGCCTGCCGCTCCAGCTCGCGGACCGATCGTTGTCGTGCGGTAGCCCCGCCGGACTTCCGGAACTCTTGGCGAAACGACACTGATTCCACGCGGGCACGCTTGAGTAGCTCGGTGACGACGTCTTCCTCGGTGACGGCGTCGGCAGCGGCGAGCCATCTCATGACGTCTTCGCCGGTCGGGAATTGCGCCGCGGTCTCTATCTTGGACACCCGCGATTGGGGCCAGCCCAAGGTCTTGGCGAACTGGTTGCCGGACAGTCCGGTGGCGGCCCGGATCTCGCGAAGCTTCGTGGCGAGCCGGGCGCGGTCGGAACCAGGGTGGGGCGACGACGTGGGCATGAGCTTCTTTCGCAGGGTCGAGGCGGGCGGAGCTGTTGCTCGAAGCATGATCATGCTACCCCCAGATAGCACTAGATCGCGAATAGTACACGGATAGCCGCTTCAAGTGCGAATAGTTTGCGAATAGCATGAGGCGATCGGGAGAGGGTCAAGCTGAGCAGAGGGAGTCCGATGTTCGCCAACTGGATACAGATCGCCGAACTCGCGTTGTTGCCACTGGGGCTGGCAATCGGCTTCGGGGCCGGGCGGGTTTCCCGTCGGGACGAACGTGCGTCCTTTGGGGGAGGGGTCGCGATGGGGCATCGCGGCCTGGTTCAGGAACGCTCTCGCGACGCCTTTTTCGTGACAGGGGAGTCGGACCCGGTCGTTTCGAGAAGATCGGCCCGGTAGGCCAACGACCGGGGGGAGGGCGGCGGCAGGCCTCGGATGGCAATCCCGGGGTCTGCCGTTGACTTGAATGTATAACGCCCTATACATCCTGGCAAAAAACAAGATCAACTTCAAACACGACTGGCCAAAACCCGCAAAGAGTGTCAGGGGCTCTGGCTAGGGTGGCCCGGTGATCACCGAGATCTTGCTGGAGCCGGTTGAAGAAGACGTCCGGGTACCAGTGCTTTTCGACGGTTTCGTCGAACCCGGGGCGCAGGCGGCGCAGGCTCTGCTGCTCCTGGGGAAAGTCGCGCGCACGCGGTTCTGGATGCCACCGTCGATGGTGAACCGGCTCATCGCCGAGTCCGATCCGGTGTTCACCGCGGACCGGACGACGCTGCGCGCGGAGGCGTTTTCGCCGTGCTGCGGCGTCTACGCCAGGCTCGATCTGCTGGAAGCGGGCGAGCTCGGTGAGGGATGCACCAATGTGGACCTGTCCGAGGCGACGAGGACGGTGCTGGCCGGGGTGGTGGCGCAAGATCCGTTGCACCTGACCGTTCGTGGGGACGGAATCCACCTCCGCACTCTCGACGGGCAGAACGACGAGTCGCTCGTGCCACTGCCGGATCGCTGGGTGGCGGGCTTCGCTGAAGTCGCCGCTGTCACGGCGGGCGCGGTGAAGAAGGCGGAGCTGGACAAGCTCGAAGCACGCGCCTTTCTGCGGAGGCTTCCCACCGCCGTCGGGAAGTCGTGGGCGGTGGCGTCCGGCCGTGGACTCCGGTTGACCGCACGAGCGGGCCAGGACTCGATACCGGCGTCCGGGCTGCATCGGCTCCGGATCGTCGAGCCGCTGATCCGGTTCGCCCGAGGCCTGACCGTCTACACACGGCCGGGCAGTGAGGTCGCGAGCTGGGTGCTCGAGCTGGAGCGCGCGCGGCTGATCGTGACGCTGTCCCCTGAACCGTCTCGCGGCTTCTCCGGTGAGGGCGGCTGGCTGAACTCGCTGGCGGCCGGCCTCGAAGCGACGGAACTCGTCGTGGGCCGCGCCGGCCACGACGTCGTCGACGGCACGTGGTTCTCGCGCGAGCTCCTGAGCGGGCGTGGCCCGGAGAACCGGCGGCTGGCGAAGGCCCGTGAGCTCGTCGCCGCCGGAGCCGTCCGGTCGTTGCCGGACGGCGGCTACGAGATCGCTCGCGCCGGGTCGGTGCAGCGTGTGCGGCTCTCGCCGCCCGGGTGCACCTGTGCCTGGTGGGCCAAGCACCAGGAGAACCGAGGTCCGTGTTCACACGTGCTGGCGGCCCGGATGTCAGCGGTTGAGGCGTGATGCCGCCTTCGCTGCCTTCGAACTGCCCTTGAACCCCGCCAGCCATTCCTTCGTTTCGGCGCTGATCGCGCCTGCTCCACGTTCCACCAGGTCCGCGGCGAGTTCCAACAGCGCGAAGAGGCCCCGGTGGGAAGGTTCCAAGGCAGGCAGCAAGGTGTCCAGAGTGGACAGTACGGCGATCGGGTGTTCGTTCGCGATGATCGAGAGCCGGGGTGCCAGCCTCGTCGGAATGAGATGAGGACCGAGCACTCCCAGTGCTTCGCCGAGCGCGCGAGGGCCGAGCAGCCGCTGGTCCAACAGGGTCAGCGCGGCGTCCGTGCCCAGCTGGGAGGCTGTCGGTCGTTTCAGCACGAGCGTGGTGGCGATGAGCATCGTGCCGGGGAATCCCGGTATCGACGGACTCTCGAGGAATGGGGGCAGTACGGCCTTCTCGACGGGATAGCCGACCTCGACGTCGTTGAAGAACAGGTTCCCGGCGACCGCGGCTTCCAGGTAGTCGCGGTCGTACGGCGAGGACACCGCCTCGTGGCATTCGGTGAAGCCGAGCCACTCGGGATCCGGGCCGTCGTAGAGCACGCCTAGCCAGGGAGCCTTCGGTGAGACGGCTTCCGGGGTTTCGTCGAGGTCCAGTGAGTTCAGGCCGTATGCGTTGGGGCCGACCTTCGCCGACCAGGTCATCGGCGGTCCGGGTTCACCGCGCAAGGCGGCGGCGGGGTCTGCGGATTCCGGGTGCCGTGCGCGGGCCGCGGCGAGGGCGGTCCAGCCGGTTTCGGAGATCGGAGGTCCGCCGAGGGCGTAGCGGATGTGGTCGGCGTGCGGTCCGGTGAGCGCGTCGGCGTGCGTGAGTGCTTCGGTCCGGGTGTCCGGGGCGAGCCGGAGCAGTGCGTCGGCGACGTCGTCCTCGGCTGCTTCGGGGTGTTCGAGCATGCGGGAGACGAAGACGACCGGGTCGAGCCAGCCGCCTTGGTGGGTGGCCGCGGAGACGGGCACGGCGGTGCCCTCGAGCAGGGCGGTGACCCGGTGGTGGAGTGGTCGGCGCCAGCCGTCGACCTGGGGCGGGTGGGCGACGTCGCGGCCGCTGAGGCCGAGGATGAGGGTGGCGAGCAGTTTGGGGACGGCCGCGCTGTATTTCTCGTTCGTGATTTTGGTGGCGCGTTTGACGAGCGGTTTGAGGGCGTCCTTGAGTTCGGCGGCGACGCGGTGGGTGCCGTCGAGGACGGCCAGGAGAAGGTCGGCCTGGTCTGGGTCGGCCAGGAGGGAGGAGAGGGCTTCCGCGACCGCGGCCGGGGTGTCCGGGATTTGGAGCGGGATGGTGAGCGTCTCGCGCTGGTGCCAGGGCGGTCGCACGGGTTCCGGGTACTCGACGGTCTCGATGACGGCCGGGGTGTCCGGGGTGACGCCGAGTCTGGCGGTGGCGAGGGCGCGGACGTCGGAGGCTTCGTGGGTGAGCGCCGCTTCGAAGACTTCGTCGGCGAGGTCGGTCAGTTCGGGTCGCCGGTCGGCGATGCGGTCGGCGAGTTTGAGTGCGAGTTTGGCGGTGGCGGCGCCGCGTCCGGCCGCTGCCGCGGGGAGATGCCGGAGGGCGACTTCGTCGTCGAGCGTGCCTTGTTTGTCCACTAGGGACAGTGCCTTGACGGCGAAGGAGACGGTGCGGGGGAGGCCGCTTCCGCACAGCCGGGCGTAGCGGTTCTGCGCTGTCGTGCGCTCGTCGGGAGTGGGCTCGAGGGCCTCGTGGAGCGCCGCGTACCACTGGGCGCGGAAGGCTGCGAAGTCGCGGGCGAGGATGTCGAGGGTGAGGTCGAAGAGTCGGGTGCGGTCGAGTTCGCCAGTTCCGATCAGTTCGAGCAGCGCGGTGGACCACTTGTCCTCGTCGCGGACGTATTTGTCGAAGGCGGCGAAGCTGGCGTCGCCGTTGCCTTCGGTCGCGAGCAGTTCCCAGAGTTCGGTGAGTGCTTCGGGTTCGGTGCGGAGGCGTTCGGCCAAGGACTGTCCGCGGAAGCGTCCGGCCCAGCGGAACCAGCCGGCGTGGTAGTCGGCGGTCTTGATGGGTTCGAGGTCGCCGTCGAGGATCATGCGGCGGATCGCTTCCCAGGCGGTTTGGTGACCGATCATGCGGAGGGCGATCGTCTTGCGTTCAGCGAGTGACCGGTCTTGGAGGACGCGTTCGAGGATCGTGGGTGAGGCGATCCAGAGTCTGCGCAGCAGGGGGTCGCTCGCGGGGAGGATGGCCCAGAGGGCGGTCGCGGCTTGCTGTCCCTTGAGCGGGTCTCGGGCGCCGTAGGTGTCGGGCTTGATCTCGATGAACTCGCTGCTGCCCTTGAACGCGGCCAGGAGGTCGGGGAGCAGGGCCTTCCGCTCGGCTTGGGAGAGCTCGAGGGTCCGGGTGAGGACTTCCGACGGTTGGCCGGTGAGGAGCGCGTTGAGCTGCACTTGGTCAATTTAGCGTTCGTTGGTGCCGTGCCGTCCTAGAGTGCGGCGAGCCTGCCGAATCCCTCGGACCCGTGGCCGGCGTCGATCGCTTGGCCCACTTGGGTTCGGGCCGCGGTGAGAACGCCGTTGTCGAGATTTCGTGCCCGGATCGCCTCGAGGATGTGGTCCATCGTCGCGGCCGTGGACTCGAGTGTGCCCGCGTCGCCGGGGTAGTGGTCCGCGGTGACCTGGGCGGCGAGCAGGTCGATCATGTCGGGGAAGAAGCCGAGCATCGCCTTGGCGTGTCCGGCGATGGCGTCGGCGCCGATGTGCTCCGCTTTGGCGAGCGCGAACATGTGGATCACCCCGCTCATCGAGGTCCAGAGCATGTCCTGCAGGGAGGCGTCGAACGCGGCCGCGCGGCCGGGGTCCTCGCCGAGGTGGTTCGCGTTCTCGCCGAGCGCGGCCAGTGTGCCGCGGTGCTTCTCGTAGACGTCGGCCGGGCCGCTGTAGAACAGGGTGGCTTCCGGGCCTCCGATGGCTTCGGTGGTCGCGACGATCACACCGTCGAGGTAGTTGATCCCGTGGTCCGCCGCCCAGGAGGCCATCTCGCGGGCTTGCCGCGGTGAGCCGCCGCTGACGTTGACCAGAGTCCGGCCTTTGAGCGCGTCGGTGTCGAGGATGGACTCGGCCACCGCGTAGTCCCGGACGCAGACGACGACAAGAGGACTGGCTGCGATCGCCTGGCCGGCGGTCGCGGCGACGGCTGCGTCGAGCCCGTTTTCCTTGCCAGGGGTGCGATTCCACACGGTGGTGGGGTGGCCGGCGGCGATGAAGGCGGCGGCGAGAGCGTGGCCCATGGGGCCGAGTCCGAGGACGGTCACGAAGGTCATGGCGGCTAAGCTAAACCTTGACATTGACGTCAGAGTCAAGTCTGGGGTGCGGATGCGGATCGGGGAACTCGCGCGGCGGAGTGGCGTCAGCGAACGCGCGCTGCGGTACTACGAGGCACAAGGATTGCTGACGCCGGAGCGGCGGCCGAGCGGTTATCGCGTGTACGGCGAGGCCGACGTGGCGGCGGTGCGGCGGATCAGGATCCTGCTCGCGGCCGGGTTGAACACCGCGCAGATCCTGGAGATCCTGCCGTGCATCGTCGACGAGGACGGCTGGCTGACGCCGGATTGCCCGGAGCTCGTCGACGCTTTGCGGCAGCAGCGGAACCGGATCGACGAGGCGATCGGCGAGCTGGAGATCACTCGTGCGAACCTCGACACGATCATCGGCGCGGATCAGGCGGGTGAGGTGACATGAGCACGGTGCCGGGTGTGGTCCGGTCGTCCCGGGCGTTGCTGTTCGCGGTGGCGGTGAGCCACCTGGTGGTTCCGCTGGTGATGTGGGCGAACGAGGCGGCGTTGCGCGCGGAGATCGCGGCGCGGTACCCGGGTTTCGGGCAGGCCGAGGTCGGCCGCTCGGCCGCGGTCGCGATCGAGTCCGGGGCCGTGTTCCACGGGATCCTGCTGGTGCTGTGCGTGGTTCCGGCGTGGAAGCTCGCGACGGGACGGCGCTGGACGCGGCGACTGACCACGGCCACGCAACTGCTTTCGGTGGTGTTCAGCGTGTTCTCGTGGACGTCTTCGTCGATGTTCCACGCGGTGATCCCGGTCGTCGTCCTCGCCCAGGTGGTGCTGGTCGCGCTGTTGTGGGTGCCCCGGCCCGCGCGGGACTTCTTCGCCTGACGAACGAAAAGGCGGCCGTGCCCCTCGGGACACGGCCGCCTTTCGCGGGTTGTTCAGGCTCAGATGAGGCCGAGCTTCTTCACCGCGTCGCGCTCTTCGGCCAGCTCGTTGACCGAAGCGTCGATGCGGGCGCGCGAGAAGTCGTCGATCTCCAGGCCCTGGACGATCTTGTACTCGCCGTTCGCGGCGGTGACCGGGAACGAGGAGATCAGGCCCTCCGGGACACCGTAGGAGCCGTCGGACACGACCGCCGCCGAGGTCCAGTCACTCTCGGGGGTGCCGTTGACCCAGGTGTGGACGTGGTCGATCGCCGCGGAGGCGGCCGACGCCGCGGAGGACAGGCCGCGGGCCTCGATGATCGCCGCGCCGCGCTTGGCGACGGTCGGGATGAAGTTCTCGGTCAGCCACTCCTGGTCGGTGATGACCTCGGTCGCGGCCTTGCCGGACACCTCGGCGTGCGCGATCGACGGGTACTGGGTCGCGGAGTGGTTGCCCCAGATTGCGACCTTCTTCAGCTCGGTCACCGGTACGCCCAGCTTCTTCGACAGCTGCGCGAGGGCGCGGTTGTGGTCGAGGCGGGTCATCGCGGTGAAGCGGTCGGCCGGGACGTCGGGCGCGTGCGCCTGCGCGATGAGGGCGTTGGTGTTGGCGGGGTTGCCGACGACGAGGACCTTGATGTCGCTCGCCGCGCCGGCGTTGATGGCCTCACCCTGCGGCTTGAAGATGCCACCGTTGGCCTCGAGCAGGTCGCCGCGCTCCATGCCCTTGGCGCGGGGACGGGCGCCGACCAGCAGGGCGACGTTCGCGCCCTCGAAGGCCTGCTTCGGGTCGTCGAAGATGTCGATGCCCGCCAGCAGCGAGAACGCGCCGTCTTCGAGCTCCATCGCGGTGCCCTCAGCCGCCTTGACCGCCTGCGGGATCTCCAGGAGCCGCAGCTTCACCGGGGTGTCCGGGCCGAGCAGCTGACCGGACGCGATGCGGAAGAGCAGCGCGTAGCCGATCTGGCCGGCCGCACCGGTGACGGTGACGTTGACAGGGGCTTGGGTCATTGCGGTTCTCCAGCTTGAGGCGACATCGACTTGTACCGCGATGCTAGTCCTGTCCCGAGTCGCCGTTCGGGTGCGTCCAGTCACCTTTGTCTTGATCGATGCCGCTACCGGTCACGTTCGCGGTGAGGCGTGACACAGGCCATGCGCCGGAACCGCGTTGGTCGGGGTGGCCGGGAGCTCGCGTCGACGGCCGCGACCCTCACCGCCGGCTGATCGCGGTTTGTCTCTCCGGAATCGTCAACACCGACTCCGGGGAACACATTTCCATATCGTGCGAACCGAATGGTGTTTTCCGGGCCGATGGTGTTTTCATCGACCTCGGAAAACGGTTACATGCCCATAAGGCAATTTCATGAACCAATTGCCAGTACGGTTGCGTCCGATCGGCGGGCGGCACCATGATGATCGTTTCGCTAACATGAGTCCGCCCAGTTCCCCGCCCCCCGTGTGGAAGTTTTGGGAAGGACCCCATGCTCACCGCAGTGGTTGCCGCCGTATCGCTTTTCTCATCGATAATAACACCGAATAGCTTGGCGCCTCCTCCTGGACCGCCGCCGGACCGCGTCACCATCGACGTGATCACCGTCAATGGTTCCGGCTGCCCGCCCGGTTCGTCCGCGGTCGCCGTCGCCAAGGACAACAGTGCTTTCACGGTGACCTACAGTGAATACACCGCCCAGGTCGGTGTCGGCGCGAAGCCCACCGACTTCCGAAAGAATTGCCAGCTCAACCTCAACATCCACGTGCCGCAGGGATTCACCTACGGTATCGCCAGTGCCGACTACCGCGGTTTCGCCTCGCTCGAATCGGGCTCCAAGGCGCTGCAGCGGGCGAATTACTACTTCCAGGGAAATTCGCCGACAGCGCAGGTGAGTCACCCCGTCAACGGGCCGCTGTCGGACAACTGGCAGTTCCGCGACGAGGCCGAGGGCGGCGTCATCATCTACAAGCCGTGCGGCGAGGACCGCAATCTCAACGTGAACACGGAACTGCGGGTCGGGGCCGGAACTTCGGATCCGAAGAAGACCACCAGTTTCATCACGATGGACTCGACCGACGGCGGGTTCAGGACCACCTATCACTTCTCGTGGAAGACCTGCCCGACCGCCTGACATCGTCTCCAGGGTGACGGCCTGCTTCCCCGCCCGGAAGAAGGCCGTCCCACCCATGCCTGGTCAGGGCCTTGGCCGCCCTGACGAGGACTTCGCGGCTCGTCGTCGCCCAGCCGGCGGCGACGGGTCTTCTAGACGACCCTATTTCCGCGGTCACCGCGACATCCGGTGACCGGAACCGTTTTCGTCCGATCGGCGGGCGGCCCGGAAACGATCGTCTCCGCTAACATCGAATCCCCCCAGTTCCCCGCCGTGTGGAAGTTTTGGGAAGGATCCCATGCTCAATGCGCTGGTTGCTGCCGTAACGCTTTTCTCCTCGGTTGTCACACCGAATGGCTGGGTGCCGCCTCTGCTGCCGTCCGACAAGATAGTCATCGACGTCGTGACGGTCAACGGAACCGGATGCAGACCGGGTACCTCGGCTGTTTCCGTGTCACCGGACAACACCGCATTCACGGTGACCTACAGCGAATACACCGCCCAGGTCGGCGTCGGCGCCAAACCGACCGATCTGCGCAAGAACTGTCAGCTCAACCTCTACGTTCACGTGCCGCAGGGATTCACCTACGGTATCGCGAGCGCGGACTACCGTGGTTTCGCATCACTGGCCGCGGGTGCCACCGGAATCGAACGAGCGAACTATTACTTCCAGGGCAATTCCCCGACATCCTACGTGAACCACAACCTGAAAGGCCCGCTCGAGGACAACTGGCAGTTCACCGACGAGATCGAAGTCGGCGCCATCGTCTACAAGCCCTGTGGTGAGGACCGGAACTTCAACATCAACACGGAATTGCGGGCCGCGGTCGGCACTTCCGATCCGAAGAAGACCACCAGCTTCGTCACCATGGACTCGACCGACGGTGCCATCAAGACCACCTACCACTTCTCCTGGAAACCCTGTCCCAAACCTAAGAACTGATCCCTGAGGTGGCGGCCTTCTTCGAACTTCGGCGAAGGAGGCCGTCACCCTTTCCCGGACGGTTCCGGATCGGTTGCTTCGACCCCGAACACGCGGCCCAGCGCGATCACCGTCTCGTCGAGATGCCCGAGACTGGTGAGGACCGAACGCGCCTGCGGATCGTCGATCCGGTCCGCCACCGGCGTGCCGTCGTCCCGGACCAGCGTCCCGTGCCCGGAACCGCCGGGTGAGCCGATCGCCTTCCCCAGTACCGCGATGTTCGCCCGGATCCGCCCGGTGTACAGCATCAGCCGATCCGCCTCGTTCACCAGCAGCCCGGCCTGCGACCGCGCCGCGACGTGCCGGGCGCGGAACGCGATCGTCTCCACCGTCGTGAGCACGTGCCAGCCGTAGTCACGACGGCTGCTCAGGTTCACCGGATGGGTGAGCGGCTCGATCGTCGTGCGGACCTTGTCCACCGCCCGGTCCAGATCACGCGACTTCTCGATGACACTGACGTTCTCCGCGCCGGACAACAGGCCCGCGGCCTTCTGGAGGAACTCGTCCAGTTCGTCCAGCAACGCCGAGACGTCGTCCAGCATCACCGCACGGGTGCGCACCGGCACGATCACCACCGCCGCGAGCACGCCCGCCGCCGCGCCGACCGCGGTCTCCGCGACCCGGATCCACAGCACCTCGAGGCTGAACGTCCCCAGCAGGCTGTAGAGCAGCCCGAGCATGCTGGTGATGAAGAACGCCATGATCACCTGCGACACCCGCGCCATGTAGACCATGCCGAACACGCACACCAGGATCAGCGCCAGCGTCGCGGGCACACTGCCCGACACCAGCAGTGTCAGCACCAGCCCGCCCACGATGCCGATCAGCGTCCCGCCGAGCCGCCGGACGCCCTTCACGAACGTCGCGCCCGCGGTCGACGAGCCGATGAACACCACGAACACCGTCAGCACCGCCCAGTACCACCGCTGACTCGACACCAGCTCGCCGCCGAGGACGGCGAGCCCGCCGCCCACCACGGCCTGGATCGCGCTGCGGGTCTGGTTGTCGTAGGCGAACGCCGCCGACTTCTCCTCGTCGGGATCCTCGGGATCGCCACCGGCGTCGGAGACGTCGTGCTCGGCGACCCGCTGCGCCCGCACGTCGGCCAGCGCGAGTTCGGCGATGGCCCGGCGGACCCCGTCGCCGGGCGCGGCGTGCTCGTCGATCCGGCTGCCTTCCACCAGCATCTTGCTGAATTCTTCGGTCTCGCTGATCAGCGGCAGTTCCCTCGGATCACGCTCGATCAGCGACCGGAACCGTCGCATTCGCGCGATCAGGTCGTCCCGGACGTCCTCGTCGAGATCCTCGGCGCAGGTGCGTTGCACGGTGATCGTCAGCCATTGCACCGCCAGCTCGACCTCGATCGCGCGGCGCCGGAGCCGGTTCGCCGAGTCGGCGCCGGTCACCTCGGGCGCGGTGTCCTCGATGAGCAGCACGGACTCGTGCATGCGGGCGTTCGTCGTGCGGAGCCGCTTGCGGGTGCGCTCGCTGCCGCCGACCGCGAGATGGTCCTCGGCGGCCCGCACCACCGCGGCGAGCCTCGCCCGGAACGCCCGCCGGATCCGGAGGAACTCCGCGTCGGTGCGCCGGCGCAGCAGGAGGAACCGGACCACCGCGTTGGCGGCGATCCCGATGGTCAGCGCGAGCAGCAGTACCGGCACCTGCTTCAGATGGGTCTGCAGGAACATCGCGAAGAAGAACAGGAAGAACGCCAGCGATCCCAGCGCGATCCCGCGCGAACCGAACCGCTGCGCGTAGACCGCGACGAAGATCAGCAGCACGAACACGATGCTGTCCAGCGGCGGCACCGCCGAGCCGACACTGGCCGCGGTGAGCGACGCCGCGCCGAGCAGCAGCCCCAGTACCAGCGTCACCGCCTGCTGTCCCGGGGTCGTGTCGTTGACGGTGAAGGCGGACGTCATCGCGGCGATCGCGGCGACGAGCGTGACCGTGAGCGGCTGGTGGAACGGCAGGATGGCCAGCACCGCGACGATGATGCTGAGGACGGCCGAGAAGCCGAGCCGGAGCCGGACCAGGCCGGGATCGGAGGCGACCAGACGGTCGGTCGTGGCCTGGGTGATGCGGGCGATCATCGGGCGAGCAGTTCTCCTTGGGCGAGGGTGACCCGCCTGGCGGTGGACGAGGTGACACGGAGACGGTAGCGGGCGTACTTCGCCGGCTCGGCGAGGGCGAACGGCCGCGTCTGGCGGCGCCATCGGAACACCTCGCCCTCGCGCTGATCCAGCAGCGCCCAGCGCTCGCCGTCGTCGGACCCCTCCAGCACCCACGAGCGCGGATCACCCCGGCGGTTTCCCGAGGTCAGCGTGTACATCACGACCTCGCGGGAGGAGCCGTCCGTGGGGAGGTCGATGACCGGTTCGCGGGACGGGAAGGTGACCTCGGTCTTGGTGGTGTCGTCGAACAGGGCGCCCGGACCCACCGTGATGTCCGCGAGCGGGCGCGGGTCGGCCGGTGCGGCGGGGGACCGGCCCCAGTCCGACGGCCGCTCGCCCATCGTGAACTCCAGCACCGCGCCGTCGGCCAGTGCCGAATGCGGGAGCGTGCTGCTCTCGTGCGGACGTCCGTCGATCGTCAGCCCGTGGACGTAGACGGTGTCCGCGGTGTTGCCGGGCGCCTCGACGACCAGGTCCTTCCCGTTCTCCAGGTGGACGGTCGCCTTCGTGAACAGCGGTGACCCGATCGCGTACTCGGGGCTGCCCATCGCCAGCGGGTAGAACCCGAGCGCGCCGAAGATGTACCAAGCGGACATCTCGCCGTTGTCTTCGTCGCCCGGATAACCCTGGCCGAGATCGCCGCCGACGTAGAGCCGCCGCAGGACCTCCCGCACGATCCGCTGCGTCTTCGACGGCGCGCCGGCGTGGTTGTAGATGAAGGGGATGTGGTGCGACGGCTGGTTGGAATGCCCGTACTGCCCCATCCGGACGTCGCGGGCCTCGGTCATTTCGTGGATCAGCCCGCCGTAGGACCCCGGTTTCCGGCCGGTCTCCGGAGTCGCGAAGAACGTGTCCAGTTTGGATTCCAGCGCTTCGGTGCCGCCGTGCAGCGCGGCGAGTCCGGCGCCGTCGTGGGGGACGGAGAAGGCGGTGTTCCAGGAGTTCGTCTCGGTGAAGTCGCCGCCCCACGCCTCCGGGTCGTAGCCCTCGGCGGCGAAGTGACGGCTGCCGTCGCGGTTGCGGCCCTGGAAGAACCCGATCAGGTGATCGAAGTGGTTCGCGTACTGCTGTGAGCGCTGCCGGAAGTATGCGGCGTCGTCCAGGCGGCCGAGCTCCTCGGCGAGATTGGCCAGGCCGAAGTCGTTGATACAGCCTTCCAGCGCCCACGACAGGCCTTCGTGGACCGACGTCGGCGTGAACCCGAGGAAGATCGACTCGTGCAGGCCCTTCCGGCCGACGCTCTGCCCGTGCGGCGTCACCGTCGCGTTTTTCAACGCCGCTTCGTAGGCGGCCTCGACGTCGAATCCGCGCACACCCTTGAGGTAGGCGTCGGCGAACGCGACGTCGGAACTGGTCCCGGTCATCAGGTTGGCGTACCCGGGGGAGGACCAGCGCGAGATCCAGCCGCCTTCGCGGTACTGCTGGACGAAGCCGTCGATCATCCGCCCGCAGCGGCCGGGCGTGAGCAGGGCGTACGCGGGCCACGTGGTCCGATAGGTGTCCCAGAAGCCGTTGTTGACGTACATCTCACCGTCCACGACCTTCGCGGCGGTCCTGGTGCGGGTGCTGGGCCGGAGACGCCGGATGACCGGGCTCGCGTGGCGGACACCGTCCGGTGTGTCCTCGTGCGCGGAGTTCGGATACAGGAACAGGCGATAGAGGTTGGAGTAGAACGTGTCGCGCTGGTCCTCGGTGGCGCCCTCGATCTCGACGCGGTCCAGAAGTTCGGCCCACCGAGCGCGAGCCTGCTCGCGGACCTGCTCGAAGCTCGTTCCGGCGGGGATCTCCAGCTCGAGGTTCCGCTTCGCCTGCGCGAGGCTGATCAGCGACGTCGCGATCCGCATCGTCACTTCGCCCGCCGCGAACTCCAGGAACCCGGTCACCGTGCGCCAGGCCGGGCGCCGGATCTTCCCGCCCCGTTCGGCCGGGACGTCGAATTCGGCGTGGACGAACATCCGCTTCGCCCCGGTCGACAGCCTGCTGCGGACCCAGGTGTGGCCGGTGACCACGCCGTTCGCCGCGTCCAGCCGCAACCCGCCCCGGTTGCGTGCGTTGTCGAACAGCAGCCAGCCGCGGTCACCCGGGAAGGTGAACCGGAACAGGGCCGCGTGATCCGCCGGGGCGATGTCGGTGGTGACGCCGTTGGCGAACCGGACGCCGTAGTGATGCGGCCGGTCGGTCTCGTCGTCGTGGGAGAACGCGAGCGCGCGACGGGACCGGTCCGGCTCGACCGGGCCGATTCCCGGCATCACCTGGAAGGTGTGCCGGTCGCCCATCCACGGGCTCGGCTGATGCGACAGCGCGAACGCCTGAAGGGCCGGACGGTTGGCGGCGTCGTTGTGCCGGTGGTAGCTGTACAGCCAGTTGGTGACGCCCGCGTCGGTGACCGGGGTCCAGAAGTTGAAGCCGTGCGGGACGGCCGTCGCGGGGAAGTTGTTGCCCCGCGAGAACTTGTCGCTGGAATGCGTGCCGCGGGTGGTGCGGACGTGGTCGACCGGGTCGCGGATCTCGGCCACGTGCTCGGTGACCCGGACGTCGTCCAGCCAGCCCGCGCTTTCGCCGTCCGGTGGTTCGCTGACCAGGACGATCCGGGCGATCCGGCGTCCGGCGAACTCACCCAGCCCGCGCCGCACCAGGTTCCATTGGTCGACGTACAGCGTCTTGTCCTGGCCTTGCTTCTCGGCGCTGAACCCGGCGCGCGTCCCATCGGCGAACTCGACGTCCAGCGCCACGAACGTGCTGCGATAGCCGGGGACCGCGTCGGTCTCGGCCTCGGGGAAGACCACATAGGACAGTTCGGTGTCGCCGGTGACCTCGACGTCCACTTCGAACAGCGTCGCGCGCAGCGAGTCTTCGTAGCGGAGGGCGCGCTCGCCGGTGAACCCGACGCCCGGCTTCGCCGTCGGCGACGACCGTGGCCCGGTGCCGACGCGCAAGGCCGGATCCACCGGCTGCGGATCACCCGTTTCGAAGGAGGAGAAGAACCCGGTGATCGTCACCAGGCCACCGTAACTCGCCCCCGCGAGCACGGCTCGGTGTGATCGTCCCGTCGCAACTAGAGGACTAAACGCGGGAAGAGAGGAACTCCTCGAAGGTGCCGACTCCGGTCGCGTTCTCCGGCGTCAGGTTCCCGCCCGCCCGAAACGCCCGGAACGCCTTGCCGGGCAGCCACAGTGGCACGATCGGTTTCCGGCGTCCCACCGAACGCTGGTAGGCCTCCGCCAGGTCACGCGCGGTCCGCACCTCCGGGCCACCCAGATCCGGCACCCGCCCGGCCGGCTCACCGGAGGCCAGCGCGACCAGCCGGTCCGCGACGTCGCCGGTGCTGACCGGCTGGAACCGGAAGCCGGACGGCATGAACGTCACCGGCAGCCGCCGCTGCACCTCCGACGCCCGCGCGACGAGGTCGTGGAACTGGGTCGCGCGCAGCACCGTCCACGGCAGACCGGACTCCTCGATCACCTTCTCCGAGGCCAGCTTCTCGTCGTAGTAGAAGAACCGGATCACGTCGATGCCGACGATCGAGATGTACACCAGATGCGGGCCACCCGCCCGCCGCGCGGCCTCGGCCAGGTTCCGCGTCACCTGTTCGTCCCCGCGGCCCAGGGTCGAGGCGCAATGGATGATCACCGACACACCGGTGACGGCCTCGGCGAGACCGTCACCGGTCCGCAGATCACACCGCGCCCATTCATGGGACTCGCCGGAGGGACGCGGCCGACGGCTCATCACCCGGACAGGCAGTCCCTCGGCGGACAGCCGCCGCACCACCTCACGGCCGAGATCGCCGGTACCGCCGGTCACCAGAATCGGTTTCGCCACCATGGTCCTCCGTTCACGAGAGCTTCCACCCTCAAGAACCGGTGGGCCGCCCGGAACGTGACAGCTGCCGCGAGACGAACGCGAGTTTGTCCGGATTCGCGACCGCGCGGAGCCCGGCGATCCGGTCGTCCGTGACCTCGAACCCGAGGATGCCGTACAGCACGCCGCCGACCGTCGCGATCACCGCCGGCCCGCCGTTGACCTCGCCGATCTCGATCGACACCTGCGCGGCACCCGCGTACATCCCGGCGTACAGGCGCGCGACCTTCGCGGCGCCGCGCACCGGACGCCGGGCCGCGGTGACCTTGCCGCCACCGTCCGACCAGGCCGTGACGTCGGTGGTGAGCAGGCTCTCCAGGGCAGGCAGGTCACCGTCCCGCGCCGCCGACAAGAAGCTTTCGACGAGTTTCTCCAGCTGCGACGGGTCCGGAACCCGTCGCTCGTCCGAGCGGTTCAGCGCCCGCCGGGCCCGGCTGTGCACCTGGCGCGAGTTGACCTCGGAGACGTCGAGGATCGCGGCGATCTCGCGATGGCTGTAGGCGAAGGCCTCCTTCAGTACGAACACCGCCCGCTCGACCGGGCTGAGCTGTTCCAGCAGCACCAGCATCGCCAGCGACACCGAATCCCGCTGTTCCGCCGTCTCCATCGGACCGAGCGTGTCGTCCGAGGTCAGGACAGGTTCGGGTAGCCACGGCCCGACATACCGCTCCCGCTGGACCCGGGCCGAGGTCAGCCGGTTCAGGGAGAGATTGGTGACCACCTTCGCCAGCCACGCCCGCGGCGACTCGATCGACCCGCGCTCGGCACCTGCCCACTTCAGATAGGCGTCCTGAACGGCGTCTTCCGCCTCCGCCGCCGAACCGAGGAGGCGGTACGCGAGCCCGAACATGACAGGCCGCAGGTGCTCGAATTCCGTTGCGCCGTCCATCTTCCCCTACGAATCCCGCTTTATTCCACTGTGGACGGTCCGAGGCCGGGGGTACCGCTCACCGGGATGGCCGTACCTGATCGGCGCTGATGTCCACTGTGACTGTATCGGTACGAATGGAACGTCTGCGTCACCACCGAGAGAGGGGTCTGGAGTGACGTCACGTTCGTCACGTTCGCGTGCCTCGTTGTGCGCTGCGACCGCAATGACAGTGTTAGCGCTGATCACAGCGCCCCAAGCCGGCGCGGCACCGGCACCAGGCGCCGTGCACACCACACCGGACCGATCCGGAAAGGACATCGACGTCAGAGACACGGCGAGAACCAGCCCGCGCGTCCTCGGCGCGCAGGACCGGCTCGCGGCGTCCCGGGCGAACTCCGTCGCGAAGGCGCGCGCGGAACTGGGCAACCAGGCCGTACTCGACTTCGACGAACTCACCGGCACCCCCCGCGTCCTCGCCCGCACCGACGGCTTCCTCACCGGCCCGAGCGGCAAAGCGCCCCGCGACATCGTGCTCGACTACCTGCGCGCGCAGGAAGGACTCGTCGGCCTCAATGCCGCCGACACCGCGAAACTGAGCCTGCGCAAGGATTACGTCGACGTCGAAGGCACGCACCACCTGTCCTTCACCCAGGCCGTCGGCGGGATTCCGTTGTTCGGCAACGGTTTGAAGGCACACGTCACCAAGGACGGCAGGCTGATCCAGCTGGACGGCTCGCCCGTGCGCGACCTTCCCGCCTCGCTGGGCACGGCCGCGCTCGCGGCTCCCGGCCCGGACTCGAAGCAGGTCGCGTTCCTCACCGCCGACGGGATCCGTCTCGCCTGGTACACGCTGGCCAAACCCGCCGTGGACAAGATGTTCCAGGAGGTGACCGACGCCGCGACCGGGAAGCTGCTCTACCGCAAGAACCTGGTGAACCACGCGAACGACGCCGACGGCGCCAAGGGACTCGCCTGGGAAGCCCAGCCGGGCCCGCAGAAACAGGTCAACCTGACACAGAAGGGCTGGCTGCCCGCCGACGCGAAGACCCTGGACGGCAACGTCGCGCACGTCGCCGCCGACGTCAACGGCGACCTGAAGTTCCAGCCCCAGGAAGAGGTCGGGCCGAACACCGACGGCACCTACCGGTACAAGTTCACCGACTTCAACGCCGCCGTCGGACCGCCCTGCTCGGCTGCCAGGCCGTGCTCCTGGGACCCGAAGACACCGGGCTCGTGGGCGAAGAACCGGGAACAGAACGCCGTGCAGGCCTTGGCCTACGTCGGGAGCTTCCACGACCACCTCGCCTCCTTCCCGATCGGCTTCACCCGCCAGGCGGGCAACTTCGAGAAGGTCGCCGGCGACGCCGTCCAGGTCCATACCCTGCTCGGCGCCCAGGAACCGGGCTACTACGACAACGCGTTCATGGGCACCCCGCCCGACGGCCAGGCGCCGACCATGGGGATGTTCCTGTTCCACGACCCCAGGGACCCCACCGACCCGTTCCTCGCGGCGAACTCCGCGGACGACGCCACGATCATCCACCACGAGTACACCCACGGGCTGTCGAACCGGCTCGTCGTCGACGCGCAGGGAAACTCCACTCTGAACGCCCTGCAGTCCGGCGCGATGGGGGAGGCGTGGAGCGACTGGTACGCCTTCGACTACCTCGTCGGCCGCAACGCGATCAAGGACACCTCGGCTCCCGGTGAGCTCCTCGGCGGCGACTACGTCAGCGACGGGAAACCCCTCGCCCGCACCCAGCCGCTGGACTGCCCGGTCGGCGCGGGTGCGCCGCAGTGTCCCGGGACGCCCGGAGCAGGCCCCGGTGGCTACACCTACGGCGACCTCGGCCGGATCCTCGGTTTCCCGGAGGTGCACGCCGACGGCGAGATCTGGGCGAGCACGCTGTGGGACGTCCGCTCGGCACTCGGCGTCCAGCTCGCGCGGGCGCTGGTCACCCGCGCGATGGAGCTCTCGCCCGCGTCGCCGTCCTTCCTGGACATGCGGAACGCGATCCTGCAGGCCGACACGGTGATCAACGGCGGCCGCGCGCACGCCAAACTGTGGAAGGCCTTCGCCGCCCGCGGCATGGGCTACTTCGCCGCGTCGATCACCGGCGCCGACACCGAACCGGCCGAGGACTTCTCCACGCCGCCTCCCGCGGGCACCCCGACCGGAACGGTGACCGGCAAGGTCACCAACCGCGAAGGCGGTGCCCCGATCGCGGGCGTCGCGGTCCGGTTCAGCGGCCACGACTCAGGTTTCGGCGGCTCGCTGTCCGCGGTCACCGACGCCGGCGGCGCGTACACGATCCCCGGTGTACTGCCGGGCACCTATCCGAAGGTCTACGCCTCCGGCGGTGGCGCGGACAGTGAGATCCGCGCGGTCTCGGTGCGCTCGGGTACCACCAAGGTCGACTGGTCGCTGCGGCTCAACTGGGCCTCCGGCACCGCGGGGGCCACGGTCGCCGGGTTCAACGGCGTCGACTTCACCCAGTACGGCTGCGGCCCCGGCGATCTGCTGACGTCTTCGGTGCTCGGCGGCGGTGGCTGGTCGACCGACAAGGTGGTCCGCCCCGACGGCACGATCGAGACCCGGTTCGTCACGATCAAGCTGGGCAAACCGGTCAACGTCAGCGCCATCGAGATCGACCCGGCCAACCACTGCGGCGACGATCCGCCCGCCGCGGCCAAGGACGTCACGGTCGAGACCTCGGTGGACGGCACGACCTGGGTGAAGGCGGGCACCGGCGACTTCAAGCCCGCCGACCTGAACAAGCTCAGCGCGCTCCAGCTCGCGCCGGGCAGCGGGACCGGGATCCAGTTCGTGCGGCTCACCGTTTCGTCCAACCAGCTGTCGTTCTACCCGGGCAACGCCTGCTCGCCGCAGCCGTCCACGGCCGGGTGCCTGTACATGGACGTGCAGAAACTCGCGGTGCGGGGTGTTCCTGCCTGATCCGCTGTGACCTGTCAGGAAAGGGGCTTTCAGGACGAAAAACGTCCTGAAAGCCCCTTTCCTGACACACCGGCGGCGGATGTCGTATGATCAACGCATCGGGGTAGAAACGTGCTCTCCGTTCTGAGCACGCGCATACACGGGTTCGAATGAACCGTCACTCCTTCACCTCGAAGGAGTGTTCATGTTGCGTTCCCCCACCTCCCTTGAACCCCGGTCCCTGGCCGAAGTGTGGCCCGCGCTGGCCGGGCTCTCGGCCGTGTTCCTGTTCGAGATGCTCGACAACTCGATCCTCAACGTCGCGCTGCCGACCATCGGCCGCGAACTCTCCGCCTCGACGACCACCCTGCAATGGGTGACCGGGGCGTATTCCGTCGTGTTCGGCGGGCTGATGCTGGCGTTCGGCGCGCTGGCAGACCGGGTCGGCAGGCGCAAGATCATGCTGGCCGGGCTCGTCCTGCTCGGGGTGGCGAGCCTGGCCACGATGTTCGTCACCGTCGCGTGGCAGCTCATCGCGGTCCGGGTCGTCATGGGCATCGCGGCGGCGATGACGACACCGGGGTCGCTCGCTCTCGCGTTCCGCCTGTTCGACGAAGACATGCTGCGCGTCCGCGCGACCACCCTGATCTCGACGGTGGGCCTGGTCGGTCTCGCCATCGGCCCCACCGTCGGCGGGCTCGCGCTCGCCGTCGCGCCATGGCAAGCCCTGCTGGTGGTGAACGTGCCGGTCGCCGCGCTCGCGTTCATCGGCATCCGGAACGGCATCCCCGCCGACGATCCCGCCGAGCTGCACCGCGATCCGATCGACATCGCGGGCGCCGTGCTGGGGACCGCGACGATCGTCCTCACGCTTCTCGCGCCCACGCTCTTCGTCGAAGCAGGCACCGCCTCGGCTCTGCCCTGGGGTACCGCCGCGGCCGCGCTCGTCGCCGGAATCGGCTTCGTCCTTCGCGAGAAGACGGCCCGCTATCCCTTGCTGGACTTGAAACTCGTCGCCAGGCCCCTGGTGTCCAGCGGACTGGCGCTCAAGGCCGCGGCCGGGCTGGCGACCGCCGGGCTGAGCTACCTCGTGACCCTGCACCTGCAGTTCGGCCTGGGCTGGGCACCCGCCCAGGCGGCGATCGGGATGCTGCCCCAGGTCGTCGTCCTGATCGCCGGCGGCGCTCTCGTCGGCCCCCTGGTCACCCGCGTCGGCCTCACCAAGGCCGCCTGGCTCAGCGCAGGTGCGGTCGTGTGCGGCCTCGCCGTCTACACCGCGTTCGGCGGCTTCGGCTACGTCTGGATCGCCCTCGCGCTCGCCCTCGTCGCAGCGGGGATGCGCGTGGTCGGGGTCGTCGCGGGCACCAACGTGATGCGCGGCCTGCCACCGAACCGGACCACCATCGGGGCCGCGCTCGTCGACACCGCCAGCGAAGTCGCCACCGGGATCGGCATCGCGCTGGGCGGCACCATCCTGGCGCTGGTCTTCCCCGGCGCGCTGACGACGGCCCTGCACACGGCAGGCTTCCAGACGGCGACCACCTACGCCGGACTCGCCCTCACCCTGCTGTCCGGGGCCCTCGTCGGGTTCGGCATCCTGCGCGGACGTCGTCCCGAATAGACGTGAAGGCCCCCTTCACGGGGAAGGGGGCCTTCACGTACTTACCCGAGGACTACAGCTTCGCGCACTGCCCGGCGGACGGACCGCGGACGGTGTTCTGCAGGTCGTAGTCCGTCGGAACGGGGGAGTTGGCCGCGCACGCCAGAGGTCCGCCGATCGTGCTGGAGGTCAGCACCGGCCCCTTGTTGGCCGTCAACGCCACCGGCCCGCCGATCTCGGTCAGTTCGATCGACACCGGCCCGGTCGACCCGGTGATCGCCACCGGACCGTTCACCTTCGTCCGGTCCAGCACGATCTGCGCCGCACCCGTCGCCGTCAGCGGCCCGGAGATCGACCCGCCGCGGACGATCAGGCTCGCACCCTGCGCCACCGAAACCGGGCCGGACACCGTCGCACCGTCCACACAGGTCACCCCGTTCCGGACGGTCAGCGGGCCCTTGTGCGCGGCCGTGATCGTCTGGGTGCACGCCGCGTCGGGCTTGCCGAGCACCTCGAACTCCGACAGCGACGCCTCCCCGCCCGTGGTCGCGGTGACCTCGAGCCGGTAGTGGGCGTAGTGCCCCGGGTTCGCGATCTTGAACGCCCTGGTCTGCTGACGCCACGGGAACTTCTGGTCGGTCCGCTGATCCGCGACCGCCCACGTCTTCCCGTCGTAGGAACCCTTCAGCACCCAGCTCTTCGCGTCGCCCGCACCCTTGCCGGAAGTCAGCGTGTAGAACGAACCCGCCTCCTTCGTCGAAGGCACCTGGTACTGGATCGGCGCTTTGACCTTCGCCTCGGTCCGCGACGTGTTGTCGAAGAACGCGGCGTCCCCGCCGGAGACCGGCTTGGTCAGGTCGTGCACCGGCGTCGGCACCGCGTCGCCCTTGGTGATCGACTTCGGCGCGTCGTCCGGGCCGGTACCCCACGACGACGGGTTCGGGCCCATGTCGAAGTCCAGCGTCCCGCCGTTCGCGATCGACGCGTGCGCCAGCGACGTCGAGGTCTGCGCCTTGCCGTTCACCTTGAGGCCCTGCACGTAGACGTTCTTCGCGCTGTTCTTCGGCGCGTTGACCACGATCTTCTTGCCGCCGGGCAGGTTCACGGTCGCCTTGGTGAACAGCGGCGACCCGATCGCGTAGTCCGAGCTGCCGACCTGCAACGGGTAGAAGCCCAGCATGCCGAACAGCCACCAGGCGGACTGCTCGCCGTTGTCCTCGTCACCGCCGTAGCCCTGGCCGAGCTCGCTGCCGACGTACAACCTGGCCAGTGCCTCGCGGACCTTCGCCTGCGTCTTCGACGGCTGACCCGCGTAGTCGTACATGTAGAGCGTGTGGTGCGCGGCCTGGTTGGAATGGGCGTACATGCCCATCCGAACGTCCCGCGCCTCGGTCATCTCGTGGATGATCCCGCCGTAGCTGCCGTACTTCAGGCCCGTCTCCGGGGTGGCGAAGAATTCGTCCAATTTGGACGCCAGCCCCGCTTTGCCGCCGAAGAGGTTCGCCAGGCCCTGGCCGTCCTGCGGAACGGAGAACCGCATGCCGTACGCGTTGGTCTCGGTGTAGTCGATACCCCAGACCTCCGGGTCGAACTGGCCCTTCGCCCGGGTGAACTTGCCCGCCGCGTCACGGCCCTGGAAGAAGCCGACACTCGGGTCGAACACGTTCACGTACTGCGTGGCCCGCTCGGTGAAGTACCCGTAGTTGTCCAGGTACTCCTGCTTGCGCGGGTCGTTCGCCGGTGCCTCGTCGTAGAGCTTCTTCGACATGTTCGCGATGGCGTTGTCGTTGACATAGCCCTCGATCGCCCACGAGAACCCGTGGTCGGCGGTGTTCGGCGCGTACCCGAGGAACGTGCCCTCGTCGATGCCCTTCCGGCCGACCGCCCCGTTGGGCGGGGTCACCGTGGCGTTCTTGATCGCGGAGTCGTAGGCCGACTGGACGTCGAAGCCCTTGACTCCCTTGAGATACGCGTCCGCGAAGGCGGCGTCCGAACTGGTTCCGGTCATCAGATCCGCGTAGCCGGGGGAGGACCAGCGCGAGATCCAGCCGCCGTCACGGTACTGCTGCACGAAACCGTCGACCAGCTTCCCGGTCGTGTCCGGACTGAGCAGCGAATACGCCGACCACACGGTGCGATAGGTGTCCCAGAAACCGTTGTTGACGTAGAACTCGCCGTCGACCAGTTTCGCCCCGGTCTGCGTCGGGGTGTCCTGTCCGGTCTTCGGCGACACCGGGCTCGCGTACTTCTTCACCGGCCTCTCGACGGTGCCGACGTTCTCGAAGCCCGAGTTCGGGTACAGGAAGAGCCGGTACAGGTTCGAGTACAGCGTGATCAGCTGGTCTTTCGACGCGCCCTCGACCTCGACGACCTTGAGCTTCTCGTCCCAGGCCTTCGCCGCCGTCTCGCTCACCGACTCGACGGTCGCGTTCGGGGCGAGCTCCTGCGCCAGGTTCTTCTTCGCCTGGTCGACGCTGATCAGCGAGGTCGCGATCCGCATGTTCACCGTCTTGTCGGCACCGGCGTCGAACTTGAGGTAACCGAGGACGTTGTCCCGCTTCTGGTCACCGGAACCGGTCGACAGCTTCGAGCCGGCGGTCACCGGCTTGTCGAAGGTGGCGTAGACGAACATCCGCGACGCGCCCGCCGACAGCCCGCTCTTCACGTCGCTGTAGCCGGTGATGGCCCGGCCCGCGGGATCGAGGGTCAGCCCGCCGTTGTTGTTGACGTTGTCGAAGAGCAGGTTCGAGTCCGCGCCGGGGAACTTGAACCGGTACAGGGCCGCGTGATCGGTCGGCGCGACCTCGGTCTTGATCCCGTTCTCGAAGTCGACGCCGTAGTAGTGCGCCCGCGCCGTCTCGTTGGAGTGCTTGAACGGCAGCTTCCGTGCCTCGCGATCCGGGTTCGGCACGCCGGACGCGGTCGAGGGAAGGAACTGGAAGGTCTGCCGGTCGGCCATCCACGGGCTCGGCGCGTGGCTCGCGGAGAACGCCTGCAGCGCAGGGAGGTTCTGCTCGTTGTTGCGCGAGTGGTAGGAGTACATCCAGCTCAACGTGCCCGCGTCGGTCGTCGGGATCCAGAAGTTGAACCCGTGCGGCACCGCTGTCGCGGGCATGTTGTTGCCGCGCGAGAACGACCCGTTCGACAGCGAACCGCGCGTGGTCAGCACGTTGTCGCTCGGGCGCAGGCTCGCCGGCGGTGTCGGAGTGGCCGAGACCTTGATGTCGTCCAGCCAGCCCTGCAACGAACCCGGGCCGCTCGCGTTGTCGTAGCCGACCAGGATCCGGTCGACCGTCTTGCCCTTCGCGACCACGCCGATCTGCGAGCGCACCAGGTTCCACTGGTTGGTGTAGAGCACCTTGCTCGCACCCTGGCCCTGCGGGGAAAGCCCGAAACCGTACTGGTCGACGGCGCCGAGCTGGCTCAGGTACGTGCCGTCGGTGAACGCCAGGTCCACCGCGACGTTCGTGCTCGGATACTTCAGGTCGCCGCGGATGAACTCCGGCTGCACCTTGTACGACAGCTCCGAGGTCGCAGCCACCGGGATGTCGACGTCGAAGATCTTGTTGTACGACCAGCCGTGCCCCTGCGCCTGGTGGCTGCCGGAGTAGCGGAACGCCCGCTTGCCGGTGAAGCCGACGCGGTTCTTGTTCGTGTAGCCGCCCGTCGGGCCGCTGTCGGCGAAGCTGCGCATGTTCGGCAGGGCCGGCGGCGCCGGGTCCTCGTTGGCCAGCAGCAGCTCCGAGAGCTGCATGATGTCGCCGCCGTTGTTCTTCGTGATGTTCAGCCGGAAGAACTTGTACGCGGCACTCGCCGCGGGCAGGCGGTACTCCTTGGCCTGGAACCGCTCCGAGAACTTCTGTCCGGTCTGCTTGTCCAGATCCGTCCAGGCCTGGCCGTCGGCGGAGCCCTGCAGCGTCCAGTCCTGCGGGTCGCGGTTGTCGAAGTCGTTCGCCGAGGACAGCGCGTACCGCGTGATCGACGTCGGCTCGGACAGCGCGACCTGCGCGAAGCCGGTGGGAGTCCAGGCAAGCCACTTGGTGTCGGTCGAGCCGTCAACCAGGTTCGACGCCCCCTCGTTCGGGGTGTTCTCGCTGTTGGCGGACGTCTCGGTGACCTTGCCGCGGATGTCACCGGGGATGGTGGTGGCGTTCGCGCCGTCGACGCCGAACGCCTTCGGCTTGCCGGACGGGTCGACGTCGACGGTGTCGCTCCACGTCGGCTGCGGTTCACCCTGTTCGAAAGAGGAGTAGAAGTCCGGCGGAGCTTCTTCGGCCGCGGCGGTGGCCGGGAGGGCTACCAGCCCAGACGCCACGACCGTGGCACTCAGGAGGCCGCAGACCAAGGGTCTGACGCTTCGGGGCATCGTTGCACCAATGCTTTCTCGCGGGGGCATGCTGGGCGCCGCACAGGCGGGGGACCGGGGACGCCAAGAGAGAAAAACTCGGTTGTGACATCGATGTCAAGACACTCGGACAAACCTGGCCCGAACTGGACAACCCGGATGCCCTCGCGAGCGCCTTCGAAACCCGGTGGACAACCTCCGGGGCCCGGGCCAGGGTGAATGAATCCGAGGAAAGCGATCCGGGAAACTGGGGTGGGGAAATGCGGCGGTTGTCCATGCTCGGCGTGGCAGCGCTCATCACGGCATGCTCGATACTCACGGCACCGGCGGCCACCGCCGGCGAAACCACCTTCCGACCGGTGCGCACCTGCGCCGACCTGGTGCGGACCTACGACGTGCCCGGCGCGGTCACGCACGTCAAGACCGCGACCGTGGTGCCGGCGACGGCGACCGAACCGGAGAACTGCGACGTCCGCGGCTACGTCGAACCGGCGGTGCAATTCCAGCTCCGACTGCCGACCAAGACCTACGCGGGCCGCTATCTGCAGTTCGGCTGCGGCGGGTTCTGCGGCGTCGTCACGACCCCGCCGTTCGCCGACTGCGGCCTGCCGCACGGCGGCGACGTCGCGGTCGCGGCCACCGACGACGGTCACGTCGGCAAGAGCGAGCTGATCTTCGACGACGGCAAATGGGCCGAGAACAACCAGGCCGCGCGCGACGACTTCGCGTTCCGGGCCCCGCACGTGGTGTCGAAGGCTTCCAAGCGCCTCATCTCGGCGTTCTACGGCGTTCCTCCGAAGAAGTCCTACTTCAGCGGTTGTTCCGACGGCGGTCGTGAAGCGCTCCTGCTCGCGCAGCGCTACCCGCACGACTTCGACGGCATCGTCGCCGGCGCACCGGCCGGCTACTGGGACCCGCTGATCGGGGCCTACCAGACCTGGCTCGCCAAAGTGAACACCGGCGCCGACGGCAAACCCGTCCTGACCGCCGAAAAACTCCCGGCACTGCACGCCGCCGCACTGTCCTCTTGCGACAAGGCCGACGGCCTCGGCGACGGCGCCATCGACGACCCGCGCACCTGCCGCTTCGACCCGGCCACGATCGCCTGCCCGACCGGCACCGACAACGCCGGCTGCCTCACCCCGGCCCAGGTCGAGGCCACCAAGAAGATCTACGCGCCGCCCACCGACGAACGCGGCCGCAAGCTGTATCCGGGCGGCCAGACCGTCGGCTCCGAACTGTCCTGGTACGGCTGGATCATCCCGGCGCCGGAATTCGGCGGCGTCCCGGCCGCGTACGGACTCGCCGACAACTACCTGAAGTACATGGCCTACCCGATCGGGACACCGCATTCGTCGGTCGACAAGTTCGCCTTCACCTCGCGTGAATTCGACAGGCTGACCCCGGAAGGCGTCCGCTCCAACGCGATGTCGACGGACCTGCGTGAGTTCCGGCGCTCCGGCGGCAAACTCGTGATCTGGCACGGCTGGGCGGATCAGGCCATCCCCGCGGCGGGCACCATCGACTACTACCAGCGGCTCACCCGTGCCAACGGCGGCCCCGCCGCGACGCGGGACTGGGCGCGGCTGTTCATGGTCCCCGGGCTGTACCACTGCGCGACCGGCGACAAGCTGACCGAGTACGACCCGCTGAAGGAACTGGTCTCCTGGGTCGAACGCGGCACCGCGCCGGACCGGACGATCGCCACCGGCCGCGACGCCGACGGCAAGGTCTTCCGCACCCGGCCGGTGTTCCCGTACCCGCTGCAGGCCAAGTACGACGGCACCGGAAGCGTCGACGACGCCGCGAACTTCGTGCCTGTCCCGCCTTCGCGGCCTTCGCAGGACATCGTGAACTGGGCCGGGAACGATCTGTACGGGAAGGCGGGTCCGGTCGCTCCCTAGCGCGCCTCGTGAGGGGTGTTCGCTGTTCCCAATGTCGCATTTGAGTCGCTGAGCGTCTCGAATGCGACATTGGGAACAGCCGACGCTGGGAGACCGCGCGATTCACCGTTCGCGTCTCCGGTTGGGGCGAAGGCGTTTCTTCGCCACGTCAGATGAGGTGAAGGGCCCCTTCGCCCCCGTGTCAGCTACTGGACGTGGCTGGTGAGCGTGTGAGGTGTTACCTGCGGTAGGGGGTGTGTGGGAATAGGGAAGTTCAACATCCCTATTTCCCCACCACTCCCCCCCCCCTTTCCGACCGGACCAGTCCCGCGGGAATTTGTGGGTTTCTTGTTTTCC
>NZ_JBVILA010000016.1:75668-168057 GCF_055580625.1 Amycolatopsis sp. NPDC031561
GGGGGGGGGGTGTTGCTTGGGGGGGGGGGGGGGGGGGGGGGGGGATTTCAACCTTCCCTTTTCCCACACACCTCCACGTCTCCGTCACGACCGGACCGGTCACGCGGGACTGTGTGGATTTCTGGTCATCCAACGCACCAAAATCCACACAGTCGGCGTCATCGGACGGACGTCACGCAGCCACTGACCCGCACCACGCCCCGGTCCGGTCGGCAAGTGTCATGAAAGGGGCTTTCAGGACGAAAAACGTCCTGAAAGCCCCTTTCATGACACTCCGGAGAGGTCGCTTACGAGAGGACGCCGTCCAGCAGCCGTACCCGCCGGTCCGCGATCCGGTGCACGTCGTCGTCGTGCGTCGCCACGATGACCGCGGCGCCCTCTTCCGCGCAGCGTCGCAGCAACCTCAGCACCCGCGGCGTGCTCCCGGCGTCCAGGTGCGCGGTCGGTTCGTCGGTGAGCAGGACCCGTGGCCGCCCGCTGACGGCCCTGGCGAGCGCCACCCGCTGCTGCTGCCCGAAGGAGACCTCGAGGGGATAGCGGTCGCCGAGGTCACCGATCCCGAGTTCTTCCAGCAGTTCCGAAACCCGCGCGTGGATGTCCTTCGCGCTGGGTTTGGGAATGTCGGACCGGAGACGCAACGGCAGCGCCACGTTCTCCGCGATCGTCAGTTCGTTCGCGAGACCGAGCGCCTGGGGCAGGACGGCGCAGGTGTGCCACGGCGGCGCGCCCGCTATCGGGACGCCGTCCAGCAGGACGCTGCCGGAGTCCGGCGAGTCGAAGCCGCACAGCAGGGCCAGCAGTGCGCTCTTGCCGGAACCGGACCGGCCGGAAACGGTGACCAGTTCGCCCGGGGCCACCCGCAGTTCGAGTCCGCGCAGGACTTCGACGTCCCCGCTGGGATGGGGGAACCGGCGGCGCAACCCGACGGCCTCGAGGGCGGGTTCCGCCATCACGGCACGACCTCCCGTTCTTCGACAGCTTCGAGGCTGCCTTTGTGCATCCGCGCGACACGGCTGCCGAGTTCGATGAGCCGGTCGTCGTGCGAAGCGACGATCACGGCGAAATCCTGGTCTGCCAAGTACTTCAGCGTGTCGAGTACCAGGTCGGCCGATCCTTCGTCCAGCTGCGACGTCGGCTCGTCGGCGAGGACGACGGTCGAGCGGCGCGCCAGGGTGCAGCCGAACGCGAGGCGCTGCTGCTGCCCGCCGGACAGCGCGGAGATCTGCCAGGCGCCGGTGCCGCCGAGTCCCAGTTGTTCGAGGATGTCGTCGGGCAGGCATTCCGTTCCGGCCGATTCCGCCGCCGCGCGGAGATTGTCGGCGACGCTCAGATACGCGAGCAGGTTGTCGGTCGGGTTCTGGAACACCAGGCCGAGGTGGTTGCGCCGCAGCGCCCGCCGCTCGCGATGCCGCAGCGTGGCGGTTTCGGTTCCCTGGAAGGAGATCGTGCCCCGCACAGGCTGTTCGAACAGGCCGAGTGTCCGCAGCAGGGTGGATTTGCCGGAACCGGACGGCCCGGCCAGCACGGTGATCCCGCGTGCGGGGATGTCGATGGTGACGTCGTCGACACCGGTGACGGTGCCCGCGGGCGTCTGGTAGTCGACGCCGATCCCGCGAAGCCGGAAGATCGGTTTCTCAGGCACGAATCAGCTCCGCGGTCCGGGCGGTGCGCACCGAGCGCATCGCGATCCAGCCTGCCAGCGCCACGACGAGCACGCCGACGGCCAGCACGGTCAGGGCCATCGGGGTCGGGTTGGGCAGTGCCGACCGCGGGGCGAGGAAGGTCGCCGGGTCGAAGCGCGGCACCGAAAGTCCCGCGACCGAAATCCCGCAGGCGACGCCGATGACCACCGCGAGCCCGCTGAGCGCGCCCAGTTCCATCAGGTGACTCGCCAGCAGGGCGCGCGGTCGCATGCCCATCCGCAGGACCAGCGCCCCGGCCAGCGCGTTCTGGCGTCGGCGGACTTCGACCGCGACCAGCAGCGACAGCACCGCCACCACCCCGAGCACGGCGCCGAGCAGGGCCATGAACGAGAACGTCCAGGACACGACGTAGAACGGAAGCGCGTCGAGGGCGGAGTCACGGGTGACGCGGTTGACCGCCGTGGCCACTCCCACGGAGATCAACGCCTCGGTCACCTGCGTCATCGACGAGCCGGACAACAGGCTCCACTTGGGCACGGCGCGCAGTTGCGCGGCGCTGAGTGACTCCCGGGAGATCACGTACCCGGCCTTGGTGCCGATGATCGGGAACATCGGCAGCTCGCCGATCGTCCTGGCGTCCGGGAGACCGGCTCCCAGCCGGGGTTTCTGGGCGGCGTCGCTCCCGACCCGGATCGCCGGGACACCGTTGCCGGTACCCGACAGGCCGCCGAGCAACCGGTCGACCTCGGCACCGTCGAGCGGGCCGAGGGTGGCGGCGCGCCGGAAGGTCTGCGGATCCACGACCAGCACGACGTTGCCCGTGCCGGTGAGCTCGCCGACGATCGTGGTGCTGCCGCTGATCTCGGCGGGCAGCGGGATCTGGCCGGTGCCGATGACGCTTTCGGTGTCCACCCGGGTCTCGGCGCCGACGAAGATCGCCGACTTGGTGTGCAGCGCCTCCTCCTGCCCGCGCGCGATCCCGATCCCGGTCGCCAGGGTGCCGATGGCCAGCGTGCCGATCACGAGGACACCGGTGACCGGCGCGCGAGCGCTGGCGAGCCGCCGGATCGCCAGCTGCAGCGCGGGCCGGGACCACAGCCGCGCGCGATGTGAAGCGAGCAGCGCGAGCCAGGCCAGCCGTGCTGCCAGGAGGCCGACGGTGAGCACGACGAACACCGGATAGGTGAGCGCGAGCGGGTCGACCTGGGGGAGCGGGTTCCCGATCCGGGATCCCTTGCTGTAGTCGACGAGCCGGGTCCAGCCGAGCAGGGCGACGCCGGCGGTGAGCAGTTCCCACGGGAAGATCGCCAGCAGCTTCATGCCCTTGCGGCGTCCGGACCTGACCCGGCCGAGTTCGAACTCCCGATGCGTGCGGAAGGCGATCACCCCGGCCAGCAGCGCGAGCGAAACCAGCAGGATCACGGCCGCCACGAGCGACCCTCTCAGCAGCGCCCCCTCGTCGATTTCCCCTGGTGGTCCGTAAACCCCGAGCAACAGCCGGGCGAGCAGCGCGCCCGCCACACCACCGGCCACGATGGGAAGTCCCAGTTCGGCGACCGCGAGCATCCCCAGCGCCCCTGGCGCGCTGCCGCGGGCGGCCAGCAGCCGCAGCTGCGGGTGACGGCGCTGGTGCCACTGCAACGCGACGGTGCCGATACCGGCGCAGCCGACCAGGATGCTGATGGCCGCGAGCGGCAGGATCGAGACCAGGACATTCGATTCGGCCTGGTTGCTGATTTCCACGGAGCGCTCGAACGGCAGCGAACCGGTGATCGCGTCACCGAGGCCGCGGGCGCCCAGGTCCGCCTTGACGTCGGCGATGAGCGCCTTCGAGCGTTCGAGCCGGTCCTCTGCCTCGCTCACGGTCTTGGGCGGAGCCTCGTAGAACGACAGGTGCAGCGACTTGATCGCCGGAAGGCCCAGCGTGCGGACGGCGTCGTCGAACGTCTTGCCGTCGGTGGCGAACATGACCGAGTCGAGCGGGTCGTTGGCGAGCCTGCTGACCACCGCGTTCCGTTGCTGCGAGCACCACCAGCGCGGTGCCGGGTCGGCGAGGTCGCGGTACAGCCCGGTGACCGGAGGGAGCTGGGCGCCTTGGAAGCTCGGGGTGGTCCCGGCTTTGATCCCTTCCGCCTTGGCCACGACGGTGCCGAGCAGGAGCCCGGCGCCCGCAGATCCGTTCGTCACGTCGAGGTGACCCTGAACCGCCTGGTCCCGGTGGGCGAGGGTGACCTTGTAGTTGGAATCACCGTTGAACTCGGTGCCGACGAGAACGGTCGTGTAGCGGGAGGTGACCGGCGCGGTGAAACCGTGCGCCGGAGCCTGGCGGCGGATCGAGTCGATGATCTGCGGGGCAGCCGCGGCAGGGACGTTGTCCTTGCTGAAAACAGGTCCGTAGTAATCCGGGCAGGCGATGCCGGACTGGTACGCGACCGCCGCCCCGCCCGCGGCGGAAGCCTGCAGGACGGCGGCGGTACCGAGGAAACAGGCCAGTAAGGCGGTCACCGCGGCGATGATCAAAGTCAAGGGGCTGGTCAATGCCGCCCGCGGAGCCGCTCGCCACGGCATCGTCACCTTGGGCCCGCCGGGAGCCCCCCACCTCACCCGCATGGATACGCACGCTACCGGTCGGGGAGGCCCGGCGACAGAAAGAAATCACCCTTTGTTGTCGACGTGAAGTAAATCCTTGGTCCATTGTGGTGACGCGGGTGCCCGGCTACTGACTGTCTGTCACGAGTTGCTCGATCGAGGCCGCTTCGCCGATCGCGATCTCCTCGGAGAACGCGGTTTCTCCGAGAGCCTCGACGATGACTCCGGTGATCCTGTCGACGTCGCCGCGTTCGGCCTTCGGCAGGGGAGCACCCGCCGATTCCCGGGAGGCCGCGGCGGCGCCCAGCAAGCGTGCGGCACGGCGATGCGAACCGGCGGCCGCTTCCGCGCCGGCAAGGCCTTCGAGACCGAGGGCGATCGCGCGAGGATCGCCGCTGGGGCGAGCGACGGCCAGGCCGTCCAATTGGAGCTTCTTCGCCTTCACGGCGTCTCCGCGTTGCTCGGCGATGAACCCGAGCTCGGCGAGGATCAGGGTGCTGCCCGCTTCGGACTCCACCCGGCGATGCCAGTCCAAAATGGACAGCAGCCGCCGCTCGGCCTCGTCGAACAGCCCTTGGCGTCGCGCGCCGAGCGCGAGCCCTGTCTCGGCGTAGACCTCGCCCGGGGTGAAGCTGTGTTCGATGGCCAGCGCTTTGGCCCGCTCGTGGAAGTCCTGGGCCTCCTGGAAGTCTCCGGTGAGCAGCGCCGTCCGGCCGAGCCAGGACAGTTTGTAGGCGACCTCCGGCCACAGCTCCAGCTCCTCCGCGCGGCGAAGGCTCTCCCGATGGACGCGAGCGGAGTGGTCGTAGTCTCCGGCGATCGAGGCCAACATGCCGAGGACGAACGATGCCTGAAGCCAGCCCCAGCGCTCGCCCAGCTCGTCGAAGACCCCGGCGCTCTGGGCGGCCATGCGGCCGCCGCCGGTGAGATCGCCCCCGGCGATCAGGTGGCCCGCCCTGTCGCTCAGCGCGGCCGCGGCACCCCAGTCGTCGCCGGCGTCACGGGCGGTTTCCAGCGCGCCGAGCGTGAGCTTCTCCGCCCGGCACAGGTCGCCGATCGTGGACCACGCGTACCCGAGGAACCACAGCGATCGGGCCCGCGCGACCGGATCGACGATGCCCCACACGGCCTCCTCCTCCGCACCCTCGGTGCAGGTGCCGTCGAGCACGGCGATGCCGGTGCGCCAGCCGAGCGCCCGCGCGTGTTCGTCGCCGGTGGCGCAATCCGGGGCGAGCACGAGGTCCAACGAGCGCCGGGCCTCGGTCAGCCTGCCGCGGAGGAACCAGAACCACGTCGTCGCGTTCACCAGCCGCGACGCGAGCCGGTGTTCGCCTTGTCGCAACAGGGTTTCCAGTGCGCGGCGGGTGTTGGCGCCTTCGGTGTCGAGCCTGTCTAGCCAGCGCCGCTGTTCCTTGCCGCGCAATCCCGCGTCGCCGCGTTCGGCCAGTTCGACGTGGAAACGGGCATGCCGCAGATACAGGTCGTCGAGTTCGCCCGCCTGCCCGGCGTGTTCCAGCGCGTACGCCGAGACGGACTCCAGCAGGCGGAACCGTGGTTCGCCCGACCTGCCCGGCCTGCTGACCACCAGAGACCGGTCGACGAGCCGGGACAGCAGGTCCAGGACCTCGGCGGAGGCGATCTCGCCGCCCGCGCAAACCGATTCAGCCGCGTCGAGACCGCAGCCTTCGGCATGGACGGCGAGCCTGCGCAGCACGATCTGTTCGGGCTCGCTCAGCAGGCTCCAGCTCCAGTCGATCATCGCGCGGAGGGTCTGCTGGCGGCGTGGTCCGCCCCGCCTGCCCGAGGACAGCAGGCCGAACCGGTCGTCGAGGCGGGCGAGGAGTTCGTGCACGCCGAGCGTCCGGACCCGGGTGGCGGCGAGTTCGAGTGCCAGCGGGATCCCGTCGAGCGTGCGGCAGATCCGGGCGACGACGGCCGCGTTCTCCGCGTCGAGCGCGAAACCCGGGGCGGCGGCCGTTGCCCGGGCGGTGAACAGCCGGACGGCACTCGATTCCCGCACGGTGGCGAAATCGGCCTGCTCGGGCAGTTCGAGCGGCGGGACCGCCCAGACGGTCTCCCCGGGCAGACCGAGCGGCTCTTGACTGGTCGCGAGCACGCGCAGCCGGGGCGCCGCCGCCAGCAGCCTCTCCACCAGCGCCGCGACCGGTTCGACGACCTGTTCGCAGTTGTCCAGGACGAGCAGGATCTCCTTGTCGCGCAACGCATCGGCCAGCGAGTGCGTCAGCGTCTTCGCGGAAGTGGCCTCCTCCCGGACGTCCAGCACGGCCGTCAGGACGACGGCGACCAGGTCTTCCGGCGGGCACGTGGGGCACTCGACGTTGTCCAGGCCCGCCAGTTCGACCAGCCAGGTGCCGTCGGCCATCGCCAGTTTCGACGCGGCCTCGATGGCGAGCCTGGTCTTGCCCACCCCTCCCGGACCGGTGAGGGTGACCAGCCGTGAGTCGGTGACGAGCGCTCCGACCTCCTTGACCGCCGTCGTGCGGCCGACCAGTTCGGTCAGTGCCTCCGGCAGGTTCCCGCGCACCGGTGCGGGGGCACGGACGGGTTCGAGGTCGGGGCTCCGGGTGAGGATCGCTTGGTGCAGGGCCGCGAGATCGGGTCCCGGTTCGAGGCCGGACTCGTCACGCAGACGGGTGCGCAGCTCTGCATAGGTTTCGAGCGCCTCACTGTGCCGCCCGGCCGTGTACAACGCGCGCATCAGCAGGCCGCGGAGCCGTTCCCGGAACGGATGCCGCGAGACCAGACCGGCCAGTTCCCCGGTGAGGACCCCGTGCTCGCCGAGCGCCAGCCGGGCTTCGGCTCGCTCCTCCTCGGCGAGCAGCCGTTCCTCCTCGAGCCGCTGTGCCGCGGCCACGGCGAACGTTTCGTCCTCGAACCCGGCATACGCGGGCCCGCGCCACAACGCCAGCGCGTCCGCCAGCAGTGCGGCCCGGGCGCGTGGATCGACGGCCTCGCGGGCCCGGGCGGTGAGCGCGCGGAACCGGTGGACGTCCAGGCCTCCGGGTTCGACGGCGAGGACGTATCCGGCAGGTTGATGCGTCACGATCTCCCGAGCGCCCGGCTCGGCTTTGTCGAGGGTGCGGCGCAGCTGGGAGACCTTGGTCTGCAGGGTGTTGCCGGGGTTGCCCGGCGGATGCTCACCCCAGAGATCGTCGGTCAGCGACGACACCGACGACGCCCTGCCCTCCCTGCTCAGCAGTCCCGCGAGCAGGAGGCGGACCTTCGCCTCGGGCACGACGACGGGCTCGCCGGCGGTCGTCCACACGGCGAGCGGTCCCAGCACTCCGAAACGCACGAAACCGACGTTAGCGCGGACCACCGACAATCTCGTGCGGGAGGCCGTGCGCGAACCCGCAGCGATCCGTGCGCGGGCGGCGTCACGGTGGTCCCATGACCGAACACGGCAAGACCCCGGTGACGGTACTGGGGCTGGGCGCGATGGGAACCGCGCTCGTAGAGGCACTGCTGGCCGCAGGGCATCCGGTCACCGCGTGGAACCGGACCGCGAGCCGCGCCGAGGGCGTGGCGGCGAAGGGAGCCACTGTCGCTTCGACGGCGTCCGAGGCTCTCGCGGCGAACAAGGTCGTGATCGCCTGCCTGCTCGACTACGACTCGGTGCACGAGGTCCTGGACCCGGTCGCGGCCGGGCTCGAAGGACGGCAGCTGATCAACCTGACCAACGGCACCCCCGGCCAAGCGCGCGAGATGAGCGCGTGGGCCGGAGAACTGGGCGCGGACTACCTGGACGGCGGGATCATGGCCGTCCCGCCGATGATCGGCTCGCCGCAGGCGTTCATCTTCTACAGCGGCTCGGGCACCGTCTTCGGCCGGGCCCGCACCGCGCTCGACACCTTCGGCGGCACCAACTACCTCGGGGCCGATCCCGGACTGGCGCCGCTGTACGACATCGCGCTCCTCAGCGGGATGTACGGGCACTTCATCGGCGTCATCCAGGCCTTCACCCTCGTCGGCTCCACCGGAGCCAAAGCGAGGGAGTTCGCTCCGCTGCTGCGCGGCTGGATGGACGCGATGAGCGGCTTCCTGGAGCGCGCGGCCGAGCAGATCGACGACGGTGACTACGTGACCGGCGTCGTGTCGAACCTCGCGATGCAGGCCGCGGCCTTCCCGAACCTGGCGAAGGCCGCCGAAGAACAGGGTGTCAGCGCCGAGTTGCTCGCGCCGCTACAGCCCTTGATGGACAAACGGGTCGCGGCAGGACACGGCGCCGAAGACCTGATCGGCATCATCGAACTCCTGAAAAAGTAAGGAAAGAACAGTGATCACACTGATCGGGCTCGGCCCGATGGGACAGGCCATGGTCCGGGTGCTGCTGGAGAACGGCCACGGCGTGACGGTCTGGAACCGCACCGCCGCCCGCGCGGACGGCGTCGTCGCCGCGGGTGCGGTGCGCGCCGAGACACCGGCGGACGCGGTGTCGGCGTCGGAGCTGGTGCTGCTGAGCCTCACCGACTACGCGGCAATGTACGACATCCTCGACAAGGCGGAGGAAGCGTTGGCGGGCAAGGTGATCGTCAACCTCAGCTCGGACACCCCGGAAAAGACCCGCGAAGCCGCCGACTGGGTCAAGGCCCGCGGCGGGCAGTTCCTCGCGGGTGGCCTGATGGTCCCGGCGCCGTTGGTGGGCAAGGAGGAGGCCTACGTCTTCTACAGCGGTCCGGCCGAGGTGTTCGAGAAGTACCGCGAGACCCTGGCGCTCATCGGGCGAGCGGACTTCCTCGGCGAGGACGTCCGGCTGGCGCAGCTTTTCTACCAGGCACAGCTGGACATCTTCCTGAACTCGCTCTCGGTGTTCATGCACGCGAGCGCGCTGGTCCGTTCTGCCGGGACGTCCGTGGAGAAGTTCGTCCCGTACGCCAAGGACCTGTTCGCGACGATGGACTTCTACCTGGACGCCGCGGCCGAGCAGATCGAGAAGGGCGACCACCCCGGCGACGAGGCCGACGTGACCATGATGGGCGCGACCGCCGACCACATCGTGCAGGCGAGCCGGGACGCGGGGATCGACGTCCTCCTGCCGGAGGCGGTCAAGTCGCACTACGACCGGGCGATCGCCGCGGGACACGGGCGCAGCTCGTGGACCAGCCTGTTCGAAGTCATCAAGGAAGGCTGACCCGGCTGATGGTCCGTGAAGGCCTCCTTCCCTACCCTGAAAGTAGGGAAGGAGGCCTTCACGGACCGACGCCCAGCACTTCCAGGAACGCCTTCGCCGCCGGAGTGACCGTGAAGCGGTTCCAGACCAGATGCTCGATCCGCGCGGGCGCGTCCGTCACCGGCACGGTGACCACACCGCTCAGGTTCGGCACGTACTTCGACGGCAGCAACGCCACTCCCAGCCCTTGATGGATGAGCCGCGCCATGAAGTCGGCGGCCGTCACCTCGAAGGCCACCTCACGGGTCACCCCGGCCGCGGCGAAGGCCTGATCCGTCTGGGCCCGCCCCGCCGATCCGGCGGGGAAGTCGGCGAACACTTCGGACGAGAGCCGCTTCAAGTCCACTTCGGACTCGGCGGCGAGCGGATGACCGGGTGCCACCACGGCGACCAGGTCGTCACGCCCCAGTTCACAGGTACCCACGCCCTCCGGACGGTCCGACACCGGAAGCCCGAGGAACGCGACCTCGATCGCGCCGTCCTTGATCTGCTGCACCAGGTGGCCGCTCGCGCCGACCCGCAGTCCGATCCGGACTTGCGGATACCGCCGGTGGAACGTCTGCAGCGCGGCGGGGACGTCGACCGCCGCGACGGTCGGGATGACACCGACGGTCAGCCGTCCGCGAATCTCGCCGACGGCCGCGGCCACCTCCGAGCCCGCCCGTTCGGCGGCGTCGAGACATTGACGGGCGGCAGGCAGGAACGCCTCGCCCGCGGCCGTGAGCCGGACCCTGCGGCTCGTGCGCTCGAACAGCCGCGCGCCGAGCTCCCGCTCAAGCCGCGCGATCTGGTGACTCAGCGCCGACTGCACGACGAGGCATCGTTCCGCGGCGCGCGTGAAGCTGTTCGTCTCCGCCACCGCCACGACGTACCGCATCTGCTGAAGCTCCATGGATCTATCTTGAATTAAGATGGATCAGGTGACAAACATGTGTTGGACTCATTGATCGGCAGCGCCGAAGCTGAGAAGCGTGAAAACGCTGACGACCACACCGCGCACCGCCGGGCTAGCCGGCACCGCGCTGACCGCCTTCGCCCCGATGGTCTGGGGTACGACCTACGTCGTCACCACCGAACTGCTCCCGCCGGGACACCCGCTGTTCGCCGGGCTCATGCGCGCCCTTCCCGCGGGCCTGATCGCGCTGGCCATCACCCGCACCCTCCCGCGTGGCGGCTGGTGGCTGAAGGCCGCAACGCTCGGCATCCTCAACATCGGGCTGTTCTTCCCCCTGCTCTTCGTCGCCGCGGAACGGCTGCCCGGCGGAGTCGCGGCCACCCTCGGTGCCGCCCAGCCGCTCCTCGTCGCGATCCTCGCCGTGGCCGTGCTGCGGCAGAGCCCGTCCGCGTGGCGGTTCGCCTGGGGAATCGTCGGGATGGTGGGCGTCGGGCTGGTCGTGATCGGACCGGCGGCGGGCTTCGACGTCATCGGGGTTCTGGCCGGACTCGGCGGCGCCGCGACCATGGCGCTCGGTGTCACCCTCACCAAACGGTGGGGACGTCCGGCGGACGTCGGGCCGACGGCGTTCGCCTCGTGGCAGCTCACCGCGGGCGGACTGTTCCTGGTACCGGTGACCTTCCTGTTCGAAGGCGCGCCCCCCGCCATCGACCTGAACGCGGCCCTCGGCTACCTCTGGCTCGGCCTGATCGGCGGTCTGCTCGCGTACGTCCTGTGGTTCCGCGGCATCACGTCCCTGCCGGTCACCTCGGTCGCCGTCCTCGGCCTGCTCTCGCCGATGGTCGCCGCACTGCTCGGCGCCGCGCTGCTCGGCCAGTCGCTCGGCTTCATCCAGCTCGTCGGTTTCGCACTCGCCCTGGCCTCGATCGTCGCGGGCCAGATCACCCCGAAGACCAAGCAGGAAGGCGTCGTCCGATGAAGATCGCCGTTGTCGGAGCGTCGGGCATGACCGGCTCCCGTGTCGTCACCGAGGCCGTCGCCCGAGGGCACCATGTCACCGCCGTCTTCCGCGGTAACCCGGTGGGATCCCCGCACCCGGATGTCGAGGTCGTGCGAGGCGACGCCACCGACGTCGACCACATGACCGCGGTCCTCGCCGGAGCCGACGCCATCGTGGGCGCCACGAGACCCGCGCCCGGCGCGGAAGACACTGTCGCGGCCACCATCACGGCCCTGCTCGACGCAGCGGCGGGTACGCGTGTCCTGGTCGTCGGCGGTGCCGGACCGCTGCGCTCGCCTTCCGGCGGTCTCGTCATCGACGACCCGGCGTTCGTGCCGGTGGCCTGGCGGACCATCGCCTCGGCGAGCACGGCGCAGCTCGAAGCCTGCGAAGCGCACGCGGGGGATTGGGTCTACCTCAGCCCGCCCGCGATGCTGGAGCCCGGGATCCGGACCGGGGGCTACCGGCGAGGAGCGACCACCATCCTCACCGCGGCTGACGGCTCGTCCCGGATCTCGGCGGAGGATTTCGCCATCGCGATCGTGGACGAACTCGAGAATCCGGGCCAGGACCGGCATTTCACCGTCGGATATTGAACTCGTACCGGACGCCGGTGAGGTTCTCGGAGACCTCCCAGAGCAGCCGGGCGGTGCGGAGGTCGGTGGCGTTCGGGGTCGGCCGCAGCAGGACCGGGTCCCCGAACATCCCGGTGCGGCCGCCCGGCCCGAAGAACTGGCCGCCCTCGACCTCCGGCGCGGTCGCCGCGTGCACCTGGCTCCGCGCGCCCTTCTCCGCCGGTTGCGCGACCAGCGCGTTGCCGATCCGCAGCAGCAGCCCGCCGATCCCGGCGGCGCCGGAGGACGGCAGGTTCGTCGACGCGAAGCCGGGATGTGCCAGCACACTCGCCACGGGCACCCCGGCCACGCGAAGGCGGCGGTCCAGCTCGAGTCCGAAAAGGACGTTGGCGAGCTTGGACTGCCGGTAGGCCGTGAGCGGCCGGTACGATCGCTCGCCGCCGAGATCGTCGAAGTCGATTCCGCCCTGGCGGTAGGCCTCGGAGCTGATCGTCACCACCCGGGCGCCGACACCACGCCGCAGCAAGGGAAGCAGCCGTCCGGTCAGCGCGAAATGCCCGAGGTGGTTGACCCCGAACTGTGCCTCGAAGCCCTGCGCGGTGAGCGAACGCGGCGGCATCCCGATCCCGGCGTTGTTGACCAGCAGGTCGATCGGCGCCGCCCGCCGGGTGATCGTGTCGGCGAACTCGCGCACGGACTCGAGGTCCGCGAGGTCCAACCGCAGCACCTCGAGCTCACCGGTGGCCTCGCCGCGCAGGCGATCGCGAGCCGCCGAGCCCCTGCGCTCGTCACGCGAAGCCATGACGACGGACGCCCCACGCGCCGCCAGCGCCCGGCAGGTCTCGTACCCGAGCCCGCTGTTGGCGCCCGTGACGATCGCTGTCCGGCCGGTCAGCGGCGCCACAGCAGCTCCGGCGGGTCGCCGGGGGAGGGCGTCTCCGGACTCCGTTCGGCCTCGATCTGGATCTCGATGTTCGTCTTGTGCGCGATCGGGTCCCAGATCTCCTCGATCGGCGCCAGCAAGGACTGGCTCACGCCGCATCGGCGGGCACGCACGGCGTACCACGCGAACCCGGCCAGGAAGAGCGGAAGGCTGAGAAACGCGGCCACAGGGGCCAGGAACTCCATGCACCGGACGATACAGTAACATCGTGTTTCTAGAAACGTACTGTTACTGAAAGTGGGACGATGACCAGGCTGACGCGGGCTGAGCAGCAGCAACGCACGCACGGACACTTGCTGGAAGCCGGGCGAGAGGTCTTCCTGCGGCGTGGCTTCCTGGCGGCGACGGTCGAGGAGATCGCGGCCGACGCCGGTTACACCCGCGGCGCCGTCTACAAGCATTTCGGTGGCAAGGAAGGGCTGTGGCTGGCGATCATCGAAGCCGGCGCCGAAGGTCATCTCCAGGGATTGCGGGAAGCTCTCGCCGGCGCCACCACGCGCGACGAGGTGATCGCCGCACTGAACCCCGTCGACGTGGCGGACAAGGACGCGGCGAAATGGAGCGCGGCGGCCGCGGAAGTGCTCGCCGCGACGGCGCAGCAACCGGAAACCGCCGCCCTGATCGCCACCATCCAGCGGCGTCACGACGACGAGGTGGTCGCCCTCCTGACCGAGCACTCCCGCCGCCTGCGACTCGATCCCGCGATGCCGTTGGACCAGGCCGTCGTCATGCTGGGCGCACTGGGGATCGGCCTCGCTCTGCGCCAGACCGTCGCCCCGGCTGCCGACCCCGGCGCGATCCTCGCCCACGTGCTGGGCACATTGTTCCGGTCCGAGGCAACGTGACGGACAGTCCGGACGTACTCCCGATGACGACCTGGGAGGGTTCGATGCGGCCGTATCCGTTGCAAGAGGGCGAAGAAGTGCTGTGGACAGGGCAGTCGCAGCGCCCGCGAAAGTGGTTTCCCGAGTACACGGTGATGATCATCGCCATCGGGATGGTCGCCGTCCTGGTCACCTTCGGGTATCTGGGCTCGGCGTTGCCCGTCTACGCCGGTCTGGTGTCGGCTTTCGGTATCTTTCTCTTTCAGCGCATCAACGACCGTCGAGCACGAGACCGCGCGCTGTCCTACCTGGTCACCACTGAACGGATCATCTTCGTCGCGAGCTGGCCCAACGGCACCGAGTTCCGCTGGGTCTGGCTGCGTCACGTCCAGCTGTCGCCGAAGGTCAAAGCCGAGCAAGCGGGCGTCGGCACGATCACGTTCGGCGGCGTGTGGAGCCATCATCAGCTCCGCGAGAACGAACTCCGCGGTGCGTGGGCGACGCCGGTGCTGGAGTTGCGGGCCGTCGCCGACGCCGCGAATGTGGCGAATCTGATCTTTCAGGCACAGCACCGGGCCGCCGGGAGCGCCTACACTCGGGCGCCGTGATCGATTCCTTCACCACCGCCGACCTCGTCGACGAACACGGCGACCGGCTGCGCGTCTGCGACACCCAGTTCCGCCAGTTCGGCGGCCACCGGAGGTTCTCCGGCCCGATCCGGACCGTCTCCTGTCACGAGGACAACGGTCTGGTCAAGAAGCTGCTGAACACCCCCGGTGAGGGCAGCGTCCTGGTCGTCGACGGCGGCGGCTCCCTGCACAGCGCGCTCACCGGCGACATGATCGCGAAATCCGCCGTGGACAACGGCTGGGCGGGCGTGGTCGTCAACGGCGCGGTCCGCGACAGCGCCGAACTCGCCGGACTCCCGCTCGGTGTGAAGGCACTCGGCACCAACCCGCGCAAGAGTTCCAAGGCGGGCGTCGGCGCCGTCGACGTCCCTGTCGGTTTCGGGGGAGTGACCTTCACTCCCGGCGACACGCTCTACTCCGACGACGACGGCGTCGTGATCCTTCCCGCTTGAAGCAGGCTCAGATGACGATGACCCGGCGCCCGCGGCTGTGACCGGCATGGCTGTCGACATGCGCGGCGGCGGCGTCGGCGAGCGTGTACGACTTCTCGACCGGGATATGGAGCTTGCCCCGTGAAATGAGGTCCGAGGCCTCGGCGAGCGCGTCCGGCACGCTGCCCGCGACGCCGGAGAACCGGACACCGAACTCCGGTGCGCCGAGATCGGCGATGGAGAGCACCTTCAGTGGATCCCCGGTGAGTTCGACGAGTTCGCGGATCACGCCCGATCCCGCGAGGTCGAGAGCCGCGTCGACTTGGCCGAGCTCTCGCACCCGTCCTACCCATCCCTCGCCGTACGTCGTGGCGATGGCGCCCAGGCCGCGCAGATAGTCCTGATTCGACGCCCCGGCCGTGCCGATCACCGTGATGCCGCGTTCGCGGGCGATCTGCACTACAGCCGATCCGACCCCGCCGGACGCACCGCTGACCAGCAGCGTCTCCCCGGGCCGCACTCCCGCTTCGCGGATGAGGCGCAGCGCGGTCTCCACCACGGAGGGATATCCGGCCGCCTCTTCGAACGTCAGGCCCTCGGGCATCCTGGCCCAGACCGTCATCACGGCGAACTCGGCATAGGTGCTCAAGCCCTCGCCGAACACCCGGTCGCCGACCTCGACATCCGTGACCTCCTCGCCGACCTCGTCGACCACTCCAGCGGCGTCCAGCCCGACCCCGGACGGCAGCGTTGTCGGATGAGCGCCCAGGACCTGGCCCTCGCGAACCCTCCAGTCGAAGGGGTTCACGCCCGCCGCCCGCACCGCGATGCGTACCTGGCCGGGACCTGCGTGCGGGTCCTCGGCGTCGACGAGCTGCAGGACTTCCGGACCACCGAACTCGGTGAAGATCACTTTCTTCATGAGATCGACCGTAGCACTAACCGTTAGTGTTTTGGAACTGTTGGTGTTTTGTATCTGATAGCGTTGCAGCATGACCGAGATTCCCGGGCGTCGTGAGCGCAAGAAGGCCGCGACCCGGCAGAAGATCGCCGACACCGCCCTGCGGCTCTTCCTGGAGCGCGGATACGACGCGGTGGGCATCCGCGAGGTGGCCGCGGAGGCCGACGTCGCCGTCACCACGCTCTTCTCCCACTTCGCCTCGAAAGAGGCTTTGGTGTTCGAGCGGGACGCGAATTTCGAGCACAGCCTCGCGCGGGCGGTCACCGGCCGCGCCCCGCACGAGCCGCTCATTCCCGCACTGCGCCGCGAGATCCACGCGATGGTGCGGCATTGCACGGCGGACGGTGCCGCGCCGATCTGGCGCATGATCGACGGATCGCCCGCGTTGCGGGAGTACGAGGAGTCGATGAGGCTGCGGCACGCGGAGTCGTTGGCGGCGGCGATCGCGGCCGATCCCGACCTCGCGCATTCCGCGACGGCTTGCCGGACGATCGCGCGGTTCGTGGTCGACGCCCATTCGCTCGGTCGCGAGGCGGCCGATCCGGAAGCCGCGGTGGACGAGATCTTCCGCATGATCGAGGCGGCCTGGAAGGTTGTCAGTCCTTCGAGTCAACCGGCGGGCTGAGGTCGCGGTGGTCGTGATCCGTGTTTGCCGACCTGCCGGAATCTTCCCTGCTCGGCTGCCGGTCCCGGGTTCCGGCCGGAGCGCCGCCCGGTTCGGTGCCTGTCGCAGGTGTCTCGAAGGCCACCTTCAGGACGCTCAACGTCTCAACGGTGGCCTTCAAGACACCGGGCGCTCTCATCGACCGCATCCAGAGGACTACTTGCGGCTGGGCAGCGGGACCTCCGCCGCAAACCCCGGCCCCACCCGACCGACGCGCGACTCAAGCCTTGAACACGGTCGCCATCCCGATGTCGCGAAGCCTGCTAGGAACACCTTTAAGACCTTCACTGTGGCTGAATGAGGCCGACCGCGGCCCGGATCGCGCCGACGAACCGCTCCGGCCGGTACCGTCCGGGATCGGTGAGCACGAGCCGCGCGGCCATCTCGAACAGCGCGGTCACGGTGTGCGCGACGATTTCCGGATCGAGCTCCGCCGGGGCACCGATGGCTTCCAGGAGCCATCGCGTCAGCGATTCCGCCCGGTCGAGGGCGATGGTGCGCGCGGCTTCGCGGGCGGCGTGGAACTCGGCGGGCATGTCCGCCATCGGCATGACGATGCAGTACCACCGGTCCGGCGTTTCCTGGACGGCGTTGAGGAAGTCGGCGAGCGTCCGCGCGATGAACTCGGGGGCGTCCTCGGTGAGGAACCGGCCCGGGTCACCCGGCAGTACTTCGAGCAACTGCCGGAGCGCGGCTTCCTGCTCGCGCCGCAACAGTGCGGCCAGCAGCTCGTTCCGGCTGCGGAACTGGCCGTAGACCACCGGTTTCGTGACGCCGGCCTGTTCGGCGACCGCGTCCATGGTCGTGGCGTTGTGACCTCGGGTGACCACCAGGTGCAGGGCCGCGTCGAGCACCTGCGTGCGGCGTTGCTCGGCGGGCACGCGCGCGGCGTAGGCGCGGCGTTTCCGCGGTGTCGTGCTGTTCAACGGCCCTCCTCAAGCGCACTCTGGACAAAGCTACTCTAGCGTAGGATATTGCTACGCATCAGTATTAATTGCGGGAACGGGAGGTCGACGTGGCGATGAAACCGGTGGAACCGATGCTGGACCACGGGTTCTTCGGACCCGGATCGGTCACCTGGAAGGTGTGGGGGCATGTGACGGCCGCCGTCACCGGGCTGCAGCGATCCGTCGTGGTGGAGGAACTCGACCCGGCGCTGATCGCCGCCGTCGACAAGACCGGTGCGAACTACGCGCGGCCTCGCACCCGCTACGACCGCACGGTCCGCTACTTCGCCATGGTCGCGTTCGCCGACAGCCAGAAGGTTTCCCAGGCCGCGGACGTGCTGGTGAAGGTGCATGCCAAGGCGATCGGCGTCGAGCCCGTCAGCGGCAACCATTACGACGCCAACGATCCGCACTCGCAGCTGTGGATCCTGCTCACCGGCTGGCATTCGGTGCTCAAGGCCTACGAGCTGTACGGCGGAGGCCGGCTCACGCCAGAGGCCGGCTCACGCCAGCCGAGGAGAACCGGTACTGGGAGGAGTGCGCGATCGCAGCCGAGTTCCAGACCTGCGACCCCTCGGACGTTCCCCGCAGCCGCGACGGCGTCCGGGAGTACTTCGAGCGGATGCGTCCCCGGCTCGCGGTCAGTGAGGCGGCCCGGAAGATGATGGACCACCTGTTGACGGCGAAGGTGGTCCTGCCGCCGGCGCCGAGGGTGCTCGCTCCGGCCCTCTGGATCGTGAACTGGTTCCTGCGTGCCGGGACGATCGCGACCATGCCGCGCTGGGTGCGGAAGCTGAGCGGGTTCACCCAACCGCGGATCGTCGATCTGCTGGTCCGGCCGGTCCTGCGGCTCGGCTACGGCGTCGTCGATCGCAACCCGCGGCTGAAACTGGCGGTGGCCCGACTGCTGGCGCCCTCCGCGGTGCCGATCGTCGCTCCGTACGTTCTCGGCGTCCCGCCGCTGTCCGAAGAGGTCTTGACCCCGGCAGAAGCACGACGGCGTTACGGCTACGACAGGCCGGCCGACGCCCACCGTGACATCCGGGCGAAGCAGCACCAGCGGGTGTTCGGCGCCGGGCAAGCACCCAGCGAAGACGGTCTCCTCGAGTCCCAAGCCGTTCTGGGCTCGCTGTCTTGAGCCGTCAGTTCCTCGGCATGACGCAGAGTTCCCTGGACGATCCCGACTTGAAGTCGTAGACGACCGGGTTGCCGTACTCGTAGCCGGGCACTTCCTTGCAGTCCGAGCCGGTACCGGACGCCAGCTGCGCGATCACCGTGTAGTTGGCCGAATCGTCCGTGCAGTGGACCCGGACCGCGCTGGCGCTGAACCTGCCGTTCGTCCCGGCGTCTTCGTCGGCCGAGATGCAGTCTCCGGACTGTGCCGAGAACGGGTCGGGGTCGACCTCGGGGGCGCTGCCGCTGGTGGCGGTGCCACTGATGGTGTTGTCACCGGTCGCGATCGCCACGGTCACCGCGATCCCTCCGACGGCGACGACGAGCGCGGCCGCCGCGACCCCGAAGATCAGCCCCGTGTTCGGAGACTTCTTCGGTGACGGGGCGGGGTACTGCTGCCAGACGGGCGGTTGCTGGGGGTAGGTCACGTCATCAGGATCGACGGCGTCGATGAAATTCCGATGACAGAGTTCACTTGCGGGCGACGAGCCGTTCCACCAGCCCGAGCTTGAACCGGTCCCGGTGCTCCACCGTCAGGCCGAGGTCGCCGATCTTGTCGAACGGGCGCCGCAGGAAGTGCTCGCCCGCCATCGGCACGGTGATCTTTTCGGTGAGCCATTGCAGGCCGCGGACGGCACGCGACGAACTCGCGATGTGATCGAGCAGGATGAGCAGGCCGCCGGGCCGCAGGACCCTGGCCATTTCCCGCAACGCCTTGCCGTCGTCCGGGATGGCGCAGAGTCCGAGGGTGCAGACCACGGTGTCGAACGAACCGGCGTCGAACGGCAGGTCGTGCGCGTCGGCACGCCGTAGCGTCACCGGGTGGCCGAGGCGTTCGGCGCGGTCGCGGGCGATGGCGAGCATGCCGTCGCTGAGGTCGATGCCGGTGAGCGTGACGTCGCCGGGATAGAGCCGCAGATTCAGGCCGGTCCCGACGGCGACCTCGAGGACGTCGCCGGTCGCCTGGCCGCAGGCCCACGCTCGCGAATCGCCGAAGAGTTTCCGGTCGAGAAACTGCATCTCCCGGTCGTAGTTCCGGGATTTGCCGTCCCAGTAACGGTTCCAGCGCGCGGGCGGAGTCATGGCGTTCCTTTCAGCAGCAGTGCTCACCGCGCCAGGCTTCGCGGCCTTCCTTGATCGCGACGGCGGCGATGACGAGGGCGACCAGCGGATCGGCCCAGTACCAGCCGAAGAGGCTGTTGAGCAGCAACCCGACGAGCAGCACACCGGAAAGATAGGTGCAGAGCAAGGTCTGCTTCGAATCGGCGACAGCGCTCGCGGAGCCGAGTTCGCGCCCGGCCTGACGCTGGGCGTGGGACAGGAAGGGCATCACGAGGAGCGAGGCCGCCGCGAGCACGATCCCGACGGTGGAGTGCTCGGCGGGGTCGGCGCCGAACAGGGTGCGTACGGATTCGACGGTCACATAGGCGGCCAGCGCGAAGAAGGACACCGCGATGACCTTGAGCGCGGTGCGTTCGCGGGCTTCGGGGTCCTTGCCGGAGAACTGCCACGCGACCGCGGTGGCGGAGGCGACTTCGATGACCGAGTCCAGGCCGAAGCCGATCAGCGCGGTCGAGGAGGCGATGGTGCCCGCGGAGATGGCGATGACCGCTTCGACGACGTTGTAGGTGATCGTCGCGGCGACCAGGATCCGCACTCGGCGCGACAACACGACGCGGCGATCCTCGTCCACTGTGGATGTCGTGGCGCAGCAGCCGTCCGCGCAGGATCCGCTCTCCACACTCATCGGAGCGCCTCGATACCGGCGTCGTCCACACAGGGCTCCGCGGTGTCGACGGCGAGCACGACCTGCACCAGTTCCCGCAGCGCGCGGGCGAGGTGGGCGTCCGCCAGCGCATAGCGGACCTGCCTGCCTTCGTAAGTCGCCACGACCAGCCCGCACCCTCGCAGGCAGGCGAGGTGGTTGGACACATTGGAGCGGCTCAGGCCGAGTTGCCCGGCCAGCTGGCCGGGATAGCTCACGCCCTCGAGCAGGGCGACCAGGATCCTGCACCGGTTCGGGTCGGCGAGGGCGCGACCGAGCCGCGCGAGCGCGGCGCCCTGGGTTTCACACGTCAGCACGGGGAGAACAGTACAGCCCTCGCTGACATGTCGGCAACGGGTGAACTGGGAGCCGGGTGCGTCGAGGTGGAACGGCTGCTTGACACGACGGAGTGTCCGGACGCGACCCTCTGTTTCGTCGCTGTCTGTCAAGCCATCGCCGAACACGGGCGCGCGGGTGACCCGAAAGGACACGGCGCACCCCTCCAACGGCCGCATAGCGCGTACGCCCGGGAGTCCTGCGGCGGCGGCGCATGACACCTCAGAACAATCGCTGGACCGATTGTGTGGGTGCCTTAAAGCACCGAGTAATGGTGATGGAGACCTTCTCGCATAATGGCGAAATCGGCATTCGGGTGGCCTTTTCTCATTACCCGAAAGTGCGCTTGTGCGGGCAAACCGCCTTGCTATGTTGATCCCTGCGGGGGCCGCACCTCGGGGCACAGTCGGCACACCGTGGTTGGTGGATCTTGTTTACTCACGCGACTATTGAAGGGTGGACCTTGCTGTGACCGTGACCGAATCGGACACTTCCGCCGAAGGTGTCCAGGGGCCGGGAAATCCGCAGCTGAGTTTGGGCCGGGCCGCCGCGCGAAACCTGGCGACAACGACCAAATCCGTTCCGCAGATGCAGGGAATTTCTTCCCGGTGGCTGCTGAAGATGCTCGAATGGGTTCAGGTCAATGGTGGCGCCTACCGGGTCAACCGGCGGCTCAATTACGCGGTCGGCGACGGACGGGTGACGTTCTCGAAGGCCGGCACCGAAGTGAGCGTGATCCCGGCGGAGCTGGGAGAACTGAAGCCGCTCAAGGGGTACGACGACGAAGAGGTGCTCGAAGAACTCGCCCGCCGCTTCGAACAGCAGGAGGTATCGGCGGGCGACGTGCTCGTCGAGTTCGGGCACCGGGCCGACCGGGTCTACCTCATCGCCCACGGCAAGATCACCAAGACCGGGCCCGGTCACTACGGTGACGAGACCGCGCTGGGCGTCGTCAAGGACGGTGACTACTTCGGTGCGCAGGCCCTCGTCGCCGACGACGGGATCTGGGAGTTCACCGCGAAGGCGGCCACGGCCTGCACCGTGCTGACCCTGACCCGCCAGGCCTTCGAGCGCGTGCTGGAGCAGTCCGAATCGCTGCAGGCGCAGATCGAGCAGGCGTCGCAGGACTCCGGGCGTGCCAACGACTTCGGTGAAGCCGAGATCGACATCTCCTCCGGTCACGACGGCGAGCCGCTGCTTCCGGGCACCTTCGTCGACTACGAGACCTCGCCGCGGGAATACGAGCTGAGCGTCGCCCAGACCGTGCTGCGAGTTCACAGCCGCGTCTCCGACCTCTACAACCAGCCGATGGACCAGACCGAGCAGCAGCTCCGCCTGACCATCGAGGCGCTGCGCGAGCGCCAAGAGCACGAAATGATCAACAACGCGGACTTCGGCCTGCTCAACAACGCCGACTTCACCCAGCGCATCCCGACGCGCACCGGTCCGCCCACTCCGGACGACTTCGACGACCTGCTCGCCTTGGTGTGGAAGGACCCCGGCTTCTTCCTCGCGCATCCGCGCACGATCGCCGCGTTCAGCCGCGAGTGCAGCAAACGCGGTATCTACCCGACCGGCGCCGACCTCGGTGGACACAAGGTGCCCTCCTGGCGCGGGGTCCCGATCCTGCCGTGCAACAAGATCCCGGTGAGTCAGACCAGCACCAGCTCCGTGCTGCTGATGCGCACCGGCGAGAAGAACCAGGGTGTGATCGGCCTGCGTCAGATCGGCCTGCCCGACGAGTACGAGCCAGGCTTGAACGTCCGCTTCATGGGGATCTCCGAGCAGGCCATCATCTCCTACCTCGTCAGCACGTACTACTCCGCCGCCGTGCTCGTGCCGGACGCGCTCGCCGTGCTCGAAGCCGCCGAACTCGGCCGCGAAGGATGACCGCCACGACGCCGGAGGCCGACCGGCGGCTCAGTCTCGGCCCCGCCGCCGCGCGCAACCTGGCGACGACCACCAAGACGCGGCCGCAGATGCAGAGCATCACGCCGCGCTGGCTGCTGAAGATGCTGCCCTGGGTCGAGGCGACCGGTGGCACCTTCCGGGTCAACCGGCGCCTGACCTACGCCATCGGCGACGGGCGGGTGAGCTTCACCAACGTCGGCACCGAGATCAGGGTCGTCCCGCAGGAACTCGCGGAACTGGCACTGCTGCGCGGTTTCGACGACGAGGACACGCTCACCGCGCTCGCCGACCGGTTCGTGCAGCACGAGTACCGGCCCGGCGAGACGATCGTCAGCCATGGGTCGCCGCTCGACGAGGTCGTGCTGGTCGCGCACGGCAAGGTCGCCAAGGTGGCGCCGGGCGAGTACGGCACCGAAGCCGCCATCGGCAGCATGGCCGACGGTGACCACTTCGGTGACGAAATGCTCGCCGGCATCGATCGCAACTGGCCGTTCACCGTCAAGGCCGTCACCCCGGTGACGGTGCTGACCCTGCGCGCCGACGACTTCGCCGACCTCAACGGCCGGTCGGAGGCGATGCGCCGTCACGTGCAGGACATGCTGGCGCACAAGGGAAAGCCACAGAACGCCAAGGGCGAGTCCGAGATCGGGATGTCGTCGGGGCACGACGGGGAGCCGCTGCTGCCGGGCACCTTCGTCGACTACGAGATCTCGCCGCGCGAGTACGACCTCGCCGTCGCCCAGACGGCGCTGCGCGTGCACACACGCGTGACCGATCTCTACAACGGGCCGATGAACCAGTTCGACGAGCAGCTCCGGCTGACCGTGGCGGCGCTGCGGGAGCGGCAGGAGCACGACCTGATCAACAACCGCGAATTCGGGCTGCTGCACAACGCCGACCTCAAATCGCGGTTCCAGACCAGGTCGGGCCCGCCGACGCCCGACGACATGGACGAACTCGTCAGCCGACGCCGCAAGACGAAGTTCTTCCTCGCCCATCCGCGCGCGATCGCCGCGTTCGGCAGGGAATGCACGCGCCGCAGTCTCTACCCGGAAGGCACCACGGTCGACGGCAAGGTGGTCGCCGCGTGGCGCGGGGTGCCGATCCTGCCCTGCGACAAGATCCCGGTCACCGAGGCGGGCACGTCCTCGATCCTCGCCATGCGGACCGGGTTGGAGGACAACGGCGTGATCGGCCTGCACCAGACCGGTCTGCCCGACGAATACGAGCCGGGCCTGAACGTGCGTTTCGACGGCATCACCGAGAAGGCGGTCGCGACCTACCTGGTCAGCACCTACTACTCGGCCGCCGTTCTCGTGCCCGACGCGCTCGGCGTTCTGGAGAACGTCGAAGTCGCTCGGTGACGTCCAGTCCTGCCACGACAACGAACACCAATGCTCCAGAAAGGACCACCCACGTGACCATCGCCCGTACCCCCGTTCCCGCCAAGGTGCTGCGCACCGAGTACCAGAAGTCGGTGGCGTCGTACTGGAACAAAGAGAAGGACCCGGTCAACCTGCGGCTGGGTGACGTGGACGGGCTGTATCACCACCACTACGGGGTGGGCGAGGTCGACTGGTCGGTGCTGGAGGGGCCCGAGAGCACCCGTGACGAGCGGATCATCGCCGAAATGCACCGCCTGGAGACCGCGCAGGCGGACGTCCTGCTCGATCACCTCGGCGACGTCGGACCGGGCGATCGGCTCCTCGACGCCGGCTGCGGGCGTGGCGGTTCCAGCATCATGGCCAACGCACGGTTCGGCTGTCAGGTCGACGGGATTTCGATCTCGGAGAAGCAGGTCGAGTTCGCCAACCACCAGGCGGAGATCAGGGGCGTCGCCGACCGGGTGCGCTACCACTTCCGCAACATGCTCGACACCGGTTTCGAAACCGGCTCGCGCAAGGGCATCTGGAACAACGAAAGCACCATGTACGTGGACCTCCACGAGCTGTTCGCCGAGCACGCGCGTCAGCTGGAGTTCGGCGGCCGCTACGTCACCATCACCGGGTGCTACAACGACGTGACCGGTGGCCGGTCCAAGGCGGTCGCGCAGATCGACCAGCACTACACCTGCAACATCCATCCGCGCAGCCAGTACTTCAAGGCGATGACGGCGAACGACCTGGTGCCGATCTCGGTGGTGGACCTGACGGCGGACACGATCCCGTACTGGGAACTGCGGGCGAAGTCGTCGGTGGCGACCGGGATCGAAGGGCCGTTCCTCGACGCCTACCGGGAAGGCAGCTTCCACTACCTGCTCATCGCCGCGGACCGCGTCTGATCCCGCGAGACCACCGGAGTGAAGTGATGACGGAACACGGTGCGCTGGCCACGTTGCTGGCCGGTCCGAGCGGACTGGGCACGTCCGCCGCCCGGCTGGCGGCCCGGCTGGCTCAGCCCGCCGCGATTTCTCCGGCGGTGGAGGAGGCTCCGCCGCCGGAGGGCCCCGGCCTCGATCCGGCGTACGCGTTCCGGCCGTGGGGTGACGGGTCGGCACCGCCGTTGTACTGCCCCGTCACCGAACGGATCAACGACCCACTCGGCGAGGAGGTCGACCGGCGGCTGATCGCGTGGGCGGGGGAGTGCGGGTTCGGCGAAGAGGAATGCGAACAGATCGGGAAGGCCGGCTTCGGCAGGCTGGTCATGCTCGCGCACCCGGACTGCGAGGATCCGGAACGCCTGTTGATCTCGGCGAAGCTCAACGCCTCCTGGTGGGCGGCCGACGACCTCTACGCCGACGACACCTCGCTCGGAGCGGTGCCCGCGGAGCTGCCGCCGAAGCTCGCGCTGGCGATGGCGGCGATGGACCCGGTGCCGTCCTTGGGCGAATTCAGCACCGAACTCGATGAAACACTGCGGGGCGACCGCGTCCTGGTGGCGCTGAATTCGGCGACGGACTTCCTGCGCCAGTCCGGGACCGCCGCGCAAGTGCAGCGGGTCTGCTATTCGACGTTCGCGATGTTCGTGAGCTGGACGGCGTACGCGGCCTGGCGCCACAGTGGGAAGTACCCGCCGGCTTGGGAGTATCTCGCGGCCAGGCAGCACGACAGCTTCTACACGTCGATGACGTTGATCGACGTCCTCGGCGGCTATGAACTGACGTCGAACCTCTACTACGACCCGCGGGTCCGCGAGGCGGCGATCCAAGCGGGTACGGCGGCCGTGCTCGTCAACGACGTGCACTCGGTGACCAAGGATCTGGAGGACGAGTCGCCGCCGTGCAATGCGGTCCTGCTGATCGCCGACGACCGGAAGTGCTCGATCGAGGAGGCCACGGTGATCACCGTCGAGCTGCACAACGACGTCGTCCGGGACTTCCAGGCGGCGCACGAAAAGCTGAGCGCGGTGCCTTCTCTCGAACTGCAACGGTTCATGCGCGGGTTGCGGGGGTGGATGGGCGGCGGTTTCGAATGGCACTCGACGAGTCCGCGGTATCGGACGAAGCCCGCGGACTCGTGAGTGGCGATTCGGGTTTTCGTGAGGGGTAAGTCGACCGTGGTGTGTTGCGAACGTGGCTTTCGCTACGCCGACCCCGACGCGTTTGCGTTAACTCTCAATAGAACTGTCCTCACCACTCACGACCAGCCCCTCCAACGGTCATCAAGCACGCGACACGGACCTCTAGTACCGACTGTGTGGATTTTGGTGCGTTGGATGACCAGAAATCCACACAGTCCCGCGTGACCGATCCGGTCACGAGAGGCGGGTAGCCAGATCTCGGCGACACCTCGCACCCACCCACGTGACATACAAGTCCGTCCGACAGGACACGTTTGCGTTAACCGGTCGTGAAAGCCACTTTCGGGACATCAGGCGTCGCGAAAGTGGCTTTCAAGACACTGCTCACGAGATCTACGCCTAGACGACGCCCGCGGCGATCAGCTGCTGCCAGATCACACCCTGGTCCACGACCTCGACTTCGAGCTTCTCGGCCTTGGCGATCTTGCTCGCCCCGACGTCCGCGCCGGTGATGAGCATGTCGGTGTTCGCCGAGACCGACGTCGCGGTGGTCGCGCCCGCCTTCTCGCACAGCCGCTGGAAGGTCGGGCGCGGCACCTTCTCGCCCGAGCGGGGGTCGCTGATCGACCCGGTGACCACGACCGTCTTGCCTTCGAGCGGCGCACCGGCCACGACGACCGGCGGGAGGTCCTCCTCGCGCACGTCCAGCGAGACACCGACCTCTCGCAGCCGCTCGAGTTCGGGGCGCAGTCGGGTGAGGTGCTCGATCAGGGACGCGGCGACCTTCGGGCCGATGTCGTCTACAGCGACGAGACCTTCTTCGCCCGCCGCGGCGACGTCCTCCAGGGAACCGAACCCCGCCCGGCACAGTCGCGCGGCGGTGCCCTCGGAAGCCATCGGAATCGCCAGGCCGATCAGCGCCCGGCGCAGGCCGACGGCACGGCTCGCGTCGATCGATTCGATCATGCGGGTGGCGGAGATGTCACCGATTCGGTCGAATTCCAGCAGCGTTTCCTTGGTGAGCCGGTAGAAGTCCGACGGGTGTTCGAGAATCCCGGCTTCGGCGAGCCGCTCGATCCAGACCCCGCCGATCGCGTCGATGTCCGCGGCCGCTCGCGAAGCCCAGTGGATCAGACGGCGGACGGTCTGCGCGGGGCAGGCGACGTTGGTGCAGAACAGTTCCCGGCTGTTGCCCTGTTCGGTCAACGGTTCTTCGCACGACGGGCACACCGACGGCGGCACGATCTCGCGTTCCTCACCGGTGCGCTTGGAAGCGTCCAAGACGCCCGCCACGAACGGGATCACGTCACCTGCGCGGCGTACCAGCACGGTGTCACCGATCTTGATGCCGCGGGCGCGGATGACCTCCTGGTTGGCCAGTGTCGCCCTGGTGACGGTGGTCCCGCCGACGAACACCGGCTCCAGCCACGCCACGGGAGCGATTTTGCCGGTCTTGCCGACATCCCAGACCACATCGGCGAGCACGGTGGTCTTCTCCTCGGCGGCGAACTTGAACGCCAGCGCGCCGCGAGGTGAGCTGGACCGGGTCCCGGCGGCCGCGTACGCGTCGCGATCCGCCAGGCGCAGCACGGCGCCGTCGAGGTCGTAATCGAGGTTGTTGCGCTGCTCCTCGATGGTCGTGATGACGGCTTGCGCCGCTTCCGCGTCTTCGCAGTGCCGCATGTCGGCGGCGGTGAAGCCGAGCGTCCGCAGCGCGCCGTCCAGATCGGTTTCCGCGCTGTCGGGTTCGGTGGACAGGTCGAACGCGAAGAACCGCAGGCGCCGCTCGGAGACGGTGGCCGCATCCTTCGCGCGCAGCGTGCCCGCGGCGGCGTTGCGCGGGTTGATCAGCGGTTTGTCCGGATGCACCTTGTTGTACGCGGCGAAGGTGGATCGCAGCATGACGGCCTCGCCGCGCACCTCGACCCGTCCGGGGGCGTCGACCTTCTCCGGGACGCCGTCGGTCAGCGCCCGCACCAGCGGGGTCACGTCGTCACCGGTGGTGCCGTCGCCCCGGGTGATCGCCCGCGCGAGCCGCCCGTTCTCGTAGACCAGGGCCAGCGACAGGCCGTCCAGTTTCGGCATGACGACCACCGACTGACCGGGGAAACGGGTGAAGAACGCCGCGACCTGCTCGGGTTTGGTCGCCTTCTCCAGCGACAACATCGGGCGCGAGTGCCGGATGGGCGCGTGCAGCACGGCGGGCGCGCCGACCTGATCCAGCGGGTTCGGGTCGGGGGCCAGCTCCGGGTTGGCCTCGATGAGCCCCCGCAGCTCGTCCTCGACCGCGTCGTAGTCGGCATCGGCCACCTTCGGCGAGCCCCGGTAGTAGGCGTCGCGAAGGACGACGATCTGATCGGCGAGTTCTTGGATGCGGTCCCGAGCGTTCACGGGGCAGAGATTACCCGTGACCACCGACAGAACACCGTCCGAAGAGGACTCGCGTCACGGGTTGACGGCGAGAACCAGGAACGAGGCCAGCAGCACCAGGTGCACACCGCCCTGCAGCCGGGTCGCGCGGCCGGGGACGACGGTGAGCACGCTGACCGCGATCGTCAGCGCGAGCAGCACGATGTGGGTCGCGCCGAGACCCAGCAGCAGCGGCCCGTCCAGCCAGATCGACGCCAGCGCGATGGTCGGGATGGTGAGCCCGATGCTCGCGATCGCCGAACCGTAAGCGAGGTTGAGGCTGGTCTGCATCCGGTCGCGCCGGGCGGCCCGCGTCGCGGCCAGGGTTTCGGGCAGCAGCACCAGCAGCGCGATGACGACACCGACGAACGACTGCGGGAAGCCGGCCGCGCTGACTCCGGCCTCGATGGCGGGCGACTCGACCTTCGCGAGACCGACGACGGCGACCAACGCGACCAGCAGCAGTCCGAGGCTGGTCAGCGCGGCCTTGTTCGTCGGCGGCTCGGCGTGCTCTTCCTCCTTGACGGTGCCGTCGGTGTCGACCGGCAGGAAGAAGTCGCGGTGGCGCACGGTCTGGGTGAGCACGAAGAGGCCGTAGAGAAGCAGCGACGCGACGGCGGCGAACGTGAGCTGCGTGCTGCTGAAAGCAGGCCCTGGGGTGCTGAAGGTGAACGTCGGCAGCACGAGGGTCACGGCGGCGAGAGTGGCCACGGTGGCGAGGGCGCCGCCACTGCCCTCCGGGTTGAAGTGCGTCTCGCCGTAGCGGCGGGCACCCACCATGACCGAGATGCCGACGATGCCGTTCGTGGTGATCATCACCGCGGCGAACACCGTGTCGCGGGCCAGCGTCCCCGCCTCGGGGCCGCCCGAGGACATCATCGTGACGATCAGCGCGACCTCGATGACCGTGACCGCGATCGCCAGCACCAACGAGCCGAAGGGTTCACCGACGCGGTGCGCGACCACTTCGGCGTGATGCACTGCGGCCAGCACTGTCGCGCCCAGCGCGAGCGCGACGATGGCCACCGGCACCGGGCCCAGATCGCGGCCCCAGCTCAGAGCCAAGACGACGATGGCGAGGACCGGCGTGACGGTGGTCCAGGACACGGGGAATCGTCTGCGCGTGGCGGCCATGACGTCACCTTCGCACACCCAGCGTGACGTCGCCGCTCCATCCAGGGCGCAGGGTGACGAACTTCTTAGTGGATGCCGACACCGTCCAGAAAGGTCCCGATGAGGAGGTCGGCGGCGCGCGGGGCGTCCAGGTCTTCGCGCGAGGCGAGATGGAGGAGCTGGATCAGCAGACGGCTCGCCCAGCCGTCCGGGACGTCCGTTCGGAGGAACCCCTCGTCGGTGGCGCGCCGGAGGAACGAGTCCACGTCGGCGGTGAGCCGGCTTCGACGTTCCTGGATGGACGGTTCGGCGCGCATCCGGGTCAGCTCGACCGGCCAGGCGCGGTTGACCTCGATGATGCCTTCGACGTAGCGGTGCAGAGCCACGGGGACCGCCGACTCCGTGAGCCGAGCGCCGCGGACCACCTCTTCGACCGCGGTCAGCCGGGAGTCGTAGATGGCCGCCAAAAGGTCTTCACGGGAGGCGAAGCGCCGATAGACGGTGCGCCGGTCTACGCCGGCTTCGGCGGCGATCGCGCCGATGCTTGCCGATGGGTCGCTCGCCAGCATCCGCGCGCCCGTGGACAGGACCGCTTCGAGATTGCGCGCCGCATCAACTCTCACGTCCGGGAATGTATCACACGACTGTGTCGTTAACCGCCCTAAGTGCTACTTTGATGTGACAGTTAAGGAAGGCGGAACGGTGATCACGAACGACAAGCTCTTCATCGGAGGCGAATGGACGACGCCGAGCGATCCGGTACCGCTGGCCATCGTGTCCCCGCACGACCAGTCCGTGCTGGGGCGCGTCGTCCAGGCCCTTCCCGCCGACATCGACCGTGCCGTCGCCGCGGCCAGGACCGCTTTCGACGAAGGACCGTGGCCGCGGACCCCGCCGGAGGAACGGATCGCCGTACTCCGGCGCCTGAACGCCTTGAGGGAGACCCGGGCGGACGAGATCGCCGAGCTGATCTCGGCCGAGAACGGCTCGGCCCTGTGGTTCACGCGGGCCGGTCAGCCCGGAGTGGGACGGCTGGCCGTCTCGTACCTGAAGGCGGCCGAGGAGTTCGGCTGGGAGGAGACGCTCACGCCGTCGGACCCGTCCGCGTCGTTCCGTTCGATCGTGCGCCGGGAGCCGATCGGCGTGGTGGCCGCGATCATCCCGTGGAACTCGCCGTTCTCGGCGTCGATGGCCAAGATCGTCCCGGCGCTGCTCGCGGGGAACACGGTCGTCCTCAAAGTCTCGCCGGAGAACTCGCTCAGCATGAGCCTGTTCGCGGACCTGCTGGCGGAGGCCGGGCTGCCGTCCGGGGTGATCAGCGTGCTGCCCGCGGACCGGGAGACCAGCGAGTACCTGGTGAAGCATCCCGACGTCGACAAGATCGCGTTCACCGGATCGACCGCCGCGGGGCGCCGGATCGCGTCGCTGGCGGGTGTGCAACTCAAGCGCGTCAGCCTGGAACTGGGCGGCAAGTCCGCGGCCGTGATCCTGCCCGACGCTGTGCTCAAGGACGCGATCGCCGGGCTGAAGTTCGGGTCGCTGCTCAACAACGGCGAGGCGTGCATCGCGCAGACGCGGATCCTCGCGCCGCGTAGCCGATACGACGAGGTCGTCGCCGGCCTCAAGGAGATGATGGAGTCTCTCGTCGTCGGCGACCCGGCCGACGAGAAGACCTTCATCGGCCCGATGGTGCGGCCCGGCCAGCAGCAACGGGTGCGCGACTACATCGAGATCGGCGTCGCCGAGGGCGCGCGGCTGGTCACCGGAGGTCCCGAGATCCCGGACGGCCTCGAGAAGGGCAACTACGTCACGCCGACGTTGTTCGCCGACGTCGACAGCGCGATGCGGATCGCCCAGGATGAGATCTTCGGGCCGGTGCTCGTCGTTTTGCCTTACGACGACGAGCACGACGCGATCCGCATCGCGAACGACTCCGAGTACGGGCTTTCCGGCGGTGTCTGGTCGGCCGACGAGGAGCACGCGCTCGCGGTCGCCCGGCGGATGCGCACCGGGACGGTCACCGTCAACGGGGCGCCGATCGGCTTCGACGGCCCGTTCGGCGGGTTCAAGGCCAGCGGCGTCGGCCGTGAATACGGGGCCGCCGGCCTTGCCCAGTACGTGGAGCTCAAGACCGTCACCGTGTCGAACTCGTGAGTGGTAAGGACGGTTAGAACCGTCCTTACCACTCACGAGACGCGGGCGCGGGGATCTTGATCGTGATCCGCTGGTCCGACGCCAAGATCCGCTGAAGCCGGAACCGGCAGAGGGTATGGAACATCTCGCCCAGTTCCTCAGGGTCGATGCGGCCTTCGAGGTCGCGCCTGCTCGCGTTGAGCACGCGGCTGATCACGGCAGCGGGCACGCGGCCGCCGAATTCGCCCATCAGCCAGACACCGATTTCGCCGATCTCGTCCGTGATCGTGCGTTGCGCGGTCATCAGCCTTGCCCCTCTGCGTCGGAGTGCCGCCGGATTTGTCCCGGCGACACTCCGACGTGCGATGGGAAACCCCATGACGGCAAAGCCGCGAGATTGCTCTACTCGGCGCAATCTGTTGTTCCCCAGGCCCCGGAAACCCACGTTCCGTGCCCGCTCGATGGCGTCTGCGTGAGCACCGAGCGGTCCGACATCGGTTGCATGGAACCGTGCAGCGGCCCCGGGTGATCTCCGGGGAAACCCCGATGCGATCGGCATCCGCGTATGTCAGCCTCGGTAATGACCATTGTGGACAGTCAGAGAGGAGGGCGCACGCGTAGTGGCCCCACCAAGGGATGAAGTAGTCGCGGAGTGGATCGAGGAACTGACGGCCTTCACCGAGCTTTACCGGGCGGCGGAGACCGAGGGGCCGGCGGAGGCGGTGTCACACGCGGGGTGGCATGCCGGGGCCAGGCTCGGGCCGGACACCGCGAGCGGGCGGTTGCTGGCCTACAACGAGTCGGGTGTCGAGGCGGAGTGCATCTTCCGTGAGGGAGAACGCACGCTGTTCAACATCATGAGCACCGGGTACGGGAGCGACACCACCGAGCGAGGGTTCGCGGTGTGGAGTTCGCGGCCGGGCGTGCTCGGCGCGATCGATGCCGGGGTGACCCGGCTGGAGGTGGCCGACACGGACGGCGTGGTCGTCCCGGCCGACATCGTGGCCCACACCTTCGCCGTGGACGTCGACCTGGGGCCGACGCCCCAGACCATGGACGAAGTGTTCGCGCCGTGGGAGCCGCCGGAGCTGACGGTCCGGGTGTACGGCGAGGGCGACGAGTTGCGGTACGAAGGTCCCTTGCTGACCAGATGACCGAGCGGGTGTGAATACGTGAAGGCCCCCTTCACTGCGCTAGACGCAATGAAGGGGGCCTTCACGTACTTGGAGATCAGCCGTTCGAAGTCGTGATGACCGCGAACTTCGAGCCCTGGCCGGCGATCCGCTCGCTGAGATCGGTGGTGATCGTCTCGATCGGCGCGTAGTTGTTCAGTTCGCCCGCCTGGCAGGGGCCGGACCGGGACTGCTGGTTGCCGATCAGGATGCCCAGTGCCGCGTGATCGGCCTGGCTGAACAGCGGTCCGCCGCTGTCGCCCGGACGGGCGCAGAGGTCGGTGTTGATGCCGACGTCCGTGGAGAGGACACGGCCGCAGCGGGTTCCGACGAGGTAGCCGGCGCCCGCGCCACTGTCGACGGAATCCGGGTAGTTCACCGCGCTGGACGCCGTCCCGCTGGCGCAGACGACCCACCCGGCCTTGATCTCGGTGAGCTTGCGGGTACCGGTGATGTACTCGTCCACCGAGGTGGCCTGCGCACCGCACGGGGTGTCACCGTTGCTGTCCATGCCACCGTTACGGCAGTACTTGAGCACCCGGTTACGGCCGGTCTGGCCTTCGAGCCACTTCGTGGCCGCCGCGTTGTCGACGTACGGCAGAGCCGCGTAGTCGTACGGATAAGAGCTCTTCTCGATGCCGTGCTGCTGCAGCACGGCATTGCCGTTGTGCTGGGTCGGCGTGTTGTTGGTCTTCGTCCTCATGCAGTGCCCCGCGGTGAGAACCCAGCCCTTGCCGGGGAACCCGCCGCCGGTGGACCGCAGGTTGAAGGCGCTGGTGCAGCCGCCCCAGGTGCCGTCGTCCCGCTTCATGTCCAACCGGATGCCGCCCCGCATGGGGCCGTAATTGGTGCAGTAGAGCGGATGACAGAAACCCAGGTCCACGTTCGGCGTGGCGAGCGCGTTCGGATTCGCCAGCACGCGGGAGACGACCACGCCGGGTTCCGCCGCCGCGGCTTGGTGGGCGGTGTTCACTTCGGCGGTCACGACTTCGCCGGCGGCGCGCATGGCCACCTTCTCCTGAGCCACCCAGGAGCGTTCCCACAGCACGACGCGGTTCTCGGACTCACTCACCGACGACAGGTAGACCGCTTCCGGTCCCGCGCCGACCTTGGCCGCGACGCGTTCCTTCGCCGCCGTGAGCTGCTGCAACGAATGCTGGACCCGCTGAGTGCGGACATCCGCCCGGACGGGCATCGCCTTGAGATACGGCTCGGCCCTGGCGGGTTCGGTCATGGCCACGACCAGCTGGCCCTTACCCTGGTCGAGCCACATGCCCCCGTATTCGGCGCCACGATCACGTCGCAGCAGCTCGTCCAGTTTGGCGCCGTCGGTCTGCAATTCCAGACGGCGCAACGCTTCCTGCTCGTTCACCTGGTAGGTCTCGACCAGGTATTGCACCGACTCCCGCACCGTGGCGGGGTCGAGCGAGGTGTGGAACGACTGCACGGTGTCGGCCAACGCCGGGCTGCCCAGTGCTGTGGTCGCTACCAGCACCGAAACGGCCAGGGCCCCCAGTCTTCTAGCTCTCCGCACGAGATCTCCTCACATGTCAGGGACTTCGCGATCATTTAACCGGAGGACGTCGGGCAGATGGGGAGATTTTCCAACAATGCGGCGGAATCGCGGGCCCCGTGCCGACAATCCGGCCGACACGGGGCGAATCGGGCTACAAGCTCGGTTCCCGGCGCTGTTTACCTTGGCGCGCTTTGACAATCCAGGCGCCGAAGAGAGTCAGGAGACCGACACAGGTCCCTGCCGACGCACCGATCTCCGGTGTGCTGATCTTGACGAGACCGACGATGATTCCGCCGCCGATCGTCAGGAGGAGACACATCCGCAGTGTCGGAGCCCAGCCGGCGAGGACCGCCATCGCCAGGCAAAGCCAGCTGTCGCGGTCCTGCACTTTGCGGTGGCGGCCCGGGCTCCTCAGGAGAGGTCGCGCCGCGCGGATCATTTCCGCGGAGGTGGCGACCCGAGGCGGCGGCTTTTCGATGTGCTCTATGACAACTTTGACCCGTTGGGGCGGGTCGCTGTCTGGTGCCTTCGCGTTATCAGGCTGTAGGGTCACGGCTGTCCTGTCCTTGTTCTAGCGAGCGGGCGATTGGGACATCCGCGTGGCCTCCTGTTACAGCAGGGGGCCACGCGTGCGTTACCGGGTCTTCACTCGGTGCAGCTGAAGACATCTTGTCGAAAGCAGACTGTGACCGTTCAGTAGTACAGCGTGTGTCGCGCTGAACGGTATGCACGCGTCGCTCAGCGGTCCGAGTGACTCTTGAAGCTACTCAAAGTAGTCGGCGGCATCGAATGGACCAGACCCGTGAACCGGATCCGGCAGCCCGGCGGGCTGTCTTCTTGTCGCCGTGCCTGGTCACCGCGACTTGCGCCGACGCAGTGATCTTCGCAGGTGGAGAACCATGTCGACGACGTTGCGCGCACCGGTTCCGCAGGAATGAAAGATGCTGATCGCAACTGGCGGGTACGGTCAACTTCAGCCAAAACCGACGGGATTCGAGCATTTGCGCTCACGGTGAGTTCACCCGAACAGGTAGCTGGCTGCCTTTCGTCGCCTCGCCTGGCTCACGAACAGCGAGTGACTGCTCTGATCAGGTGGTCACACTCCGGACATGTCGTCGTCGGCCGTCCGCGCGCGGCGTTCCGTGGCGTGGAGGCTGCTCAGCAGTGCGAGAGCCCGGGCGCTGGGGGTGGCGGGTTCTGCGTGGTAGATGATCAACTGCTGGCCAGGAGCACTTCGGACGTCGAAAGCCTGATAGGTGAGGGTCAGCGGGCCGACGTCGGGGTGCACGAGGTGTTTGGGTTCGCGGGTTTTGCCGCGCACCTGATGGGTTTCCCACAGTTCGCGGAAACGCGCGCTGCCTTCGCCGAGTTCGGCCACCAGATCTCGCAGGCCGGAGTCCTGTGCGTCGAAGCCCGCGGCCACCCGCAGATTTGCCACGGTGGCCTGCGCGGTCCAGTCCCATCGCTCGTAGAACCGTCGTGCCGCGGGCTCGAGAAAAGTCATCCTGGCGAGGTTGTCCACCGCGCGGAACGGTGAGAACAGCGCGTCGGCGAGGGTGTTGGTGGCCAGTACGTCCAGGACGCGGTCGAGCACGAAGGCTGGGGTGTTCGGGTAGCCGTCCATGAGCTGCCGCAGTTCGGGGCTGACGGTCCGATGCACCGGCGCGGGTGCGCCGTCCGGTGTCGCCCCGGCCAGCCGGTAGAGATGCTCGCGGGAGTCGGGGTCGAGGTCCAAGGCGCGGCAGAGAGCATCGAGCACTTGCGGCGACGGACGGGTTTCGCGGCCCTGCTCCAGGCGGGTGTAGTAGTCGGCGTTCACCCCGGCGAGCACGGCGACCTCTTCGCGGCGCAGGCCGGGCACCCGGCGCCTGCCGGAATAGCGCACGCCCGCGTCTTCGGGGGTCCGCCCCGCGCGGCGTGCACGCAGGAACGTTCCCAGCTCGCCTGTGCCCATGGGGCCAGGGTAGGTCGCCGCCTGTGGTGGTGCCTGGGTGTGGCACACCCAGGCGCCAGGTGTCCTGCCACCGGCTTTCGCCGTCGTCGACGCTGATCGGTATGACTAGGAATACTGACGTGGTCGGCATGTGGGTCACCGCAGACGGGCACATCCGGCAAGAACTGCGCGCCGACGGGCGGTACGACGAGGCGCGCGGTGAACGGCGCAGCGCCTACACCGGGCGCTACACGGTGACCGGGAACCATCTCGACTACGTGGACGACACCGGCTTCACCGCGACGGGTGACATCCGCGACGGCGTGCTCTATCACGAGCATCTCGTCCTCTATCGAGAGTCCGCCGGAAGGGAAAACCCGCCTGGACGGCTGGACGGCAAGGTCGCGTTGATCACCGGCGCGACCGGCGGTATCGGACAAGCCGCCGCCGAACTGTTCGCCCGCGAAGGCGCCCGCCTGATCGTCACCGACCTCGTCGAGGACGCCACGGAAGAGCTTGCCGAACGCCTGATCGCGGAAGGCGCGGAGGTGCTGGCTGCCTGTTTGGACGTCTCGTCGCCCGAGAACTGGAGCGAGGTCGTCCAGCTGACCGGGCAGCGTTTCGGCAGGCTCGACATCCTGGTCAACCTCGCCGGTGTCGTGGACTGGCCCGGCATCGAGGACACCACGCAGGATTCCTGGGAACGGGTGATCGCGGTCAACCAGACCGGCACCTGGCTCGGGATGAAGACCGCCATGCCGCTGCTGCGCGCCTCCGGCAACGCCTCGATCATCAACACCTCCTCGGTGCTCGGGCTGGTGGGCAGCGGCGCCGCCGCGGCGTACCAGGCGTCCAAAGGAGCGGTGCGGCTGCTGAGCAAGACCGCCGCCGTCGAATACGCGACCCGTGGCGTCCGGATCAACTCGGTGCATCCCGGGGTCATCGCCACCCCGATGATCCAGGATCTCCTCGATGAGCAGGGCGACCGGCAGCCGGACATCGTGCGCACTCCCATGCGCCGCGCGGGTTTCCCCACCGAGGTCGCTTCCGTGATGCTCTTCCTGGCGGGTGACGAATCCTCATTCGTCACCGGGACCGAGCTCGTCGTCGACGGCGGTCTCACCGCCTACTGAACGCCTCGGGATCCTCGATCTGTTCGCGCAGGATGTCGCCGTGCCCGGCGTGCCGCGCGAAGTCCTCGATCAAGAGCAGGTAGATGAACCGCAGGCTGACATCACCGGCGCGGGGGTGCGTCTTGACGACGTCGAGGTCGAAACCGGCGGCGATCGCTCGGGAACGCTCACTGGCGCGCTCGAACTCGGTGATCACCTCGTCCAGTGTCTCGTTGTCGGCGACGACGAAACTGGCGTCGCCCGGTGTCGTGCCGCCGTCACATTCGTCCTCGGGCAGGCCCGCGAGAACGTGCTGGAACCAGATTCGTTCGGCGACCGCGGCGTGTTTGAGCAAGCCGATCGGCGTGGTCATGGAGGCGACGAGACGGCGGCGGGCGTCGGCTTCGGACAGGCCGCGCACCGCGCCGACGACCTCGGCACGGTTGCGGTCGAGCATGTACTCGAGCAGACGACGTTCGGCGCCGGTGGTGGTCTTCGCCATCGACCAGGTCATTGTCGGCTCGATTCGCTCAGCTGAGCAGGAGAAGTGCGTAGTAGGCAAGGAAGTGCTCGACCATGTACGAGCCGCCGGTGGTCTGTGGGAGCGACGCCTGCGTGTGGACGCGCGCGGTGTCCAGCAGGGCGGTGATCCTGGCGTCGCCGTCGGGCAGGGCCTGGGCGAGGCGGTGCCAGCACCAGGCGCGATGCAGGTTGAGGCCGTGCAGGTGGGCGATCTGCCCGTCGGAGGAATCGGACACCGCCGCCGGGGTGAAGAGCGTCGCGGGTGTCCGGTCGGCGAGGCCGGGAAGGAAACCGTGCAGCCAGTCGGCGAACTCGGGCGCGGGCAGCAGACGGGAGAGGAGTTCGGCCTCGGCCAGGGCGGGGGACAGGAAGTCGGCTCCGGAGGGTTCCCAGGCGCCGGGATAGTCGCGGTCCGATCCGAACCACCGCCAGGCGGTCTCGGTGATGGCCTCGTGCAGCCGCGGGTCACCGTCGTCCGCGAGGTGGCGGGCGTAAGGCAGGACGCGGGACAGTCCGAACGCGCCGTTTTCGTGTATTCCGTACCGGATGGGATAGGCGGCTCGCGGCAGCCAGTCGAGGTAGCGGTTGACGAAGACCGCGCTCAACTCTTGCAAGGCGGCCGACCAGCGCGCGGCGTCCGGGTCTTCCCAGGTGGCGATCTCGAAGGTGAGTTCCAGCAGCGCGGACCAGCCGTACGGGCGCTGGGTGGTGCGGTGTTCATCGGGGGAGAAGAAAGCGACCTCGCCGGCGAGTGCCTGGGTGGTCAGATGCGCGTCGAGCGTGGTGCGGATCTCCGCGGCCGGCACGAGCTCGGGGTGATGCCGCAGCAGGCGAACCAGCACCCAGAACATCTCCACACAGGAATGCCAGTCGAAACTGCCGTAGAAACACGGGTGCGACAGTCGCGGGGCAGGAACGGACACACCTTCGAACTGCCAGTGGCTTTCGTGGTGCGGATACTCGCGTACGACGTTCGTCAACGCCGTCCTTGCCAGATCGCCGGCATTCGCCCTCAGCAAGTGGTCTCTTTCGGTGTCCCACCCGGTCATCGGCTGCCCCCTGGATTCGCCTTGGCTCCCGAACAACCCTATCGATCTATGATGAAGGGCGTGGACGAACGGCCGATCACCACTGCGCAGCGCAACTACCGGCGAGTCGCCGAAGAGCTCGAAAGCATGGAGAACCAGGACCGCTTCACCTACATCTTCCGATCCAGGCTGTGGAGTTCCGGCTCGGTCTCCGGGCCCGGTTCCGAGGCGGTTCAGACCAGACAGCTGCACGACCGGTTACCAGGGCTGCTCGACCGTTTCGGAGTGCGCACGATGCTCGATCTGCCGTGCGGGGACTTCGGCTGGCTCAGTGAGGTGGATCTCGATCTCGAGCGCTACATCGGTGCCGACATCGTCGCGGAACTGGTCGAGCTGAACGCCGCGCGGTTCCGGGACGATCCGGTGCGGGAGTTCCGGGTGCTCGACCTGACCGGTGATCCGCTGCCCTCGGCAGACCTGGTGCTGTGCCGGGATTGTCTGGTCCACCTGAGTTTTGCCGACATCGAGCGCGCACTGCGCAACCTTCGGCGGAGCGGCTCCCGGTACCTCCTCACCACTACTTTCACCGAGCTGGGCACCAACACCGACATCGCGACCGGCGACTGGCGGCCGTTGAACCTGTGCCGGGAACCGTTCGGGTTCCCCGAGCCGCTGGCGGTACTGGTCGAGGGATGCACCGAGGAGAACGGTGCCTACGCAGACAAGTCCTTGGGGTTGTGGGAGATCGCCGCGATCGTGGACTGAGCGCGCCGGACGGCCGCGCTCCCAGCATGCGGAACCCCTACTGCGTCCGCCGCGCCCTGCTTTAAGTTCCCCGGCATGTCCTCGTCGCGCCGGGCCGCCGCGCTCACCAGGCCCGCTCTGGCGCTCGCCGCCATCGTCGTCCTGGTGGTGCTCTGGCAGCTGGTCACCCTCGCCAAGCTGTGGCCGGAACAGATCGTCCCCGCCCCGGCACGGGTCTGGGATCAGCTTCTGTCCACTTCGGACTCCGCGAACGGTCAAGGCGGCTATGCCGGTTCCACGCTGTGGGAACGGCTCGGCGTCAGCCTGCGGCGCGTCGGGTACGGGGCGGGGTACGGGATCCTGATCGGCATCGGGCTCGGGCTGGTGATGGGGCTGGTACCGGTCGTCCGCGTGACGCTTGAGCCGTTGGTCACCTTCCTGCGCGCCCTTCCGCCGCTGGCGTACCTGAGCCTGCTGGTCATCTGGCTCGGCATCGACGAGGAACCGAAGGTCTACCTGCTGATGATCGCGGCGTTCCCGCCGGTGGCGGTGGCGACCGCCGCGGCCGTCCTCGGGGTCAACCGGCAGTACGTCGAAGCGGCGCAAGCACTGGGCGCCCGGCGGGCACACGTGCTCGCTTCGGTGATCCTGCCCGCGTCCGCCCCCGAGATCCTGACCGGGATCCGGCTCGCCGTCGGTGTCGCCTACAGCTCGGTCGTCGCCGCGGAAACGGTCAATGGTGCCGACGGTATCGGCGGGATGGTGCTCAACGCCCAGCGCTACAACCAGACGGCGGTCGTCATCCTCGGCCTGTTCGTCATCGGGATCACCGGTCTGCTCATCGACTCGGTGATCGTCGCCCTCGCCCGCTTGCTGTCCCCGTGGCGGGGACGGGTCTGAAACCAGGAGAGAAACCCTTGCCTCAGTTCACCCGGCGATCCGCGCTGTCCTTGTTCGGCGGGCTCGCCGCCGGTCCGCTGCTCGCGTCCTGCGGAGTCGGCGGGTCCTCGCCGAGCGCCGACGGCAAGACCGTCCGCATCGCCTACCAGAAGTTCGCCGACAGCACCCTGCTGGTGAAAGACCAGGGAACACTGGAAAAAGCCTTGCCGGGCTACCGGATCCAGTGGACCGCCTTCGATTCCGGCGCCAGCATCAACACCGCTTTCCTGGGCCGCTCGCTCGATCTCGCGGTGATCGGCAGCAGTCCCACCGCACAGGCGTTGTGCCCGCCGCTGGCCATCCCGTACCGGATCATCGAACTGCTGAACGTGATCGGCGACAGCGAGGCTTTGGTGGCGCGCAAGGAAATCACCAAGGTCGCCGACCTCGTGGGCCGCAAGGTCGCCGCTCCGTTCAGCTCGACCGCGCACTACAGCCTGCTCGCCGCCCTGCAGCAGGCCGGGGTCGATCCCGCGAAGGTCACCATCGTCGACCTGGAACCACAGAACATCCTCGCGGCCTGGCAGCGCGGTGACATCGATGCGGCCTACGTGTGGACGCCGACGCTGTCCAGCATCCAGAAGGACGGCACGACCCTCATCGACAGCGCCCAGCTGGCCAAGGCGGGCAAGCCGACGTTGACCTTCACCGTCGCCAGTAACGAATTCATCGACGCCAATCCGCAGGTGGTCACCGAGTGGCTGAAGGCGACCAACGCGGCACTCGGGCAGATCGCCAAGGATCCGGGCACGGTCGCCGACGCGGTCGCCCGTCAGATCGGCAGCACCCGTGAAGACGCGCTCGCGCAACTGAAACAGAACATCTATCTCGACCACGCCCAGCAGCGCGCGCCCGAGTACTTCGGCTCGGCGTCGGCGCCGGGCGCGCTCGCCGATCGGCTGCGCGACACCGCCGAATTCCTGCGAGCACAGAAGAAGGTCGACGCCGTCCCAGCTCTGGAGACCTTCCGATCCGCACTCCGTGTCCCGGAGACGGCATGAGCCCGCTCCTGGACATCGACGGTGTCGAGCACCGCTACCGCGACGTCGTCGCACTCGGCCCGGTGGACCTCCAGGTCGACGCGGGGGAGTTCCTGGTCATCGTCGGTCCGTCCGGATCGGGCAAGAGCACGCTGCTGCGGCTCGTCGCCGGGTTCGAGCGGCCGGCGACGGGGTCGGTGACGCTCGCCGGACGGCCGCCCCGGCCGGGACGCGACGTCGGCCTGGTCTTCCAGCAGCCGCGGTTGTTCCCCTGGCACACGGTGAACGGCAACATCACCGCGGTGCTGAGGTGGGCGGGTGTCCCGCGTGCCGAGCGCCCGGCCGCCGCGGCCTCGTTGCTGGCGAAGGTGGGGCTCGGCGAACTCGGCAAGCGGCGGGTGTGGGAGATCTCCGGCGGGCAGCAGCAGCGGGTGGCGATCGCCCGCGCGCTGGCCACCCGGCCGCGGCTGCTCCTGTTGGACGAACCGTTCGCCGCGCTCGACGCCCTCACGAGGGAGCGACTACAGGAGGACGTGCGAGGGCTGACCGACACGGAGGGGCAGGCCGCGGTGTTCGTGACGCACAGCGTCGACGAGGCCGTCTTCCTCGCCACCCGGATCATCGTGCTCAGCGACCGGCCGGGCCGGATCGTCCTGGACCTGTCCGTCGACCTGCCGCGAACCGGTGTCCCGGCGGCCGAACTGCGGGGCTGGGCGGAGTACGCGGCTCTTCGCGGCGAGGTCGCCACCGCGGTCCGGGCGATCCAGCCGAGCTGAGCTACCGGAGCGGGAACTCTGCACCGTGCTCGTCCGCGGGCCGGGGACCGTGGATGCGCCGATCGCCGGGGGAGATGGCGACGTCGTTGATGCTCGCCTCACGACGGCTCATGAGACCGTGCTCGTCGAACTCCCACAGTTCGTTGCCGTAGCTACGCCACCCTTGTCCGGCCTGGTCGTGCCATTCGTACTGGAAGCGGACGGCGATCCGGTTGTCGTGGAACGCCCAGAGGTTTTTGCGAAGCGCGTAGTCCAGTTCACGCTCCCACTTCCGGGTAAGGAAGGTGACGATCTCCTCGCGGCCCTGGACGAAGGTGTCCCGGTTACGCCACACCGAATCCGGCGTGTACGCCGATGCCACCCGGCGGGGATCACGGGTGTTCCAAGCGTCCTCGGCGGCTTGGACCTTCCGCAGGGCCGTCTCCTGGGTGAACGGCGGGAAGGGTGGGCGATCTTCGGGCATTGTCGGCCTCCTCAGGTTGAGAACGTGCGTTCTCCACGTCTGACGCCTAGAGTAGGGAACGACCGTTCTCAACGTCAAGGAGTTCCGATGCCGGCCGCCGTCACCGACGAGCAGAACCGTTTGGACCGCGAAGCCCTCCTCGATGCGGCCGAGAAGCTCTTCTACGAGAACGGCATCCAGGCGGTCGGTATGGACCAGGTCCGCGCGGCGTCCGGCCTTTCGTTGAAGCGGATCTACCGGTTCTTCGAAGCCAAGGAGGACCTGGTGGTGGCGATGCTCAAACGTCGTGACGCGCGATGGAGGGGCAGCCTCGCCGCTCATGTGGAGGAAGTCGCGGATCCCCGGGAGCGGGTGCTCTCGATCTTCGACTGGCTCGCCGAATGGTTCGCCGAACCCGGCTTCCGCGGCTGCGCCTGGATCAACGCCCACGGCGAGGTCGGGCCCTCGTCGACGGCGGTGCTGGCCGAGGTACGGGCGCACAAGCGGGCGTTCCACGAGCAGATCGAGACCTGGGTGCGGGCCACGGGACTCGCGGTGGCCGAGCCGGTGTTCCTGCTCGCCGAAGGGGCCATCGTGACGGCCGGAATCAGCGGTGATCCGGCTCCGGCCCGTCGGGCGCGCGAGGCTGTCGCGGCACTGCTCGGCGGTCCGTCACCTCGTGAGTGGTAAGGACGGTTAGTACGGACCGGTATTTGCCTAGCTACGTGTGACCAGGGCGAAGGCGAGGTGCGGGGGTCGAGGTGTCGCTTCGGTCTCGGAGCTTGATGACACCGGAATCTCACCGCGACAGGGTTCGAGTGTGGAGGATTCGGGACGTTCAACGTCCTAAATCCTCCACGGTCGGTTCACACGGCCACCTGACCAGTACGGGGTGGCGGCTCAGCGTGTGGGGTGTTGACGATGAAGGAATTGGGACGTTGAGTGTCCCGATTCCTACATCGTCGAGGCGGGTGTTCCGGTCCCGGTCTTATCAACGGAGGATCGGGGACACTCAACGTCCCCGATCCTCCGTCGATAAAGACGTGCCACCCCACAACCTCGCGGACGGCAGCCGAGTGGGGAAGATTCCGGACGTTCAACGTCCCAAATCTTCCCCACTCGCCCACATCACCATCCAGAACAAGCTCTACAAGCCCACCGAGCTGACATCAGGATCCAGTGGGTAGGCAAATACGGGTCCGCTAGAACCGTCCTTACCACTCACGAGGTGATCAGCGGCGGATGAGGCCGAGGTCGGTCGCGGTGGCGACGGCGGCGGTCCGCGAGTCGACGCCGAGTTTGGTGTAGCTGCGCGCCAGATGGGATTTCACGGTGCCTTCGGTCAGGTGAAGCCGTGCGGCGATCGCCCGGTTGGACAGGCCGTCGGCGACCAGCCCCAGGACCTCGATCTCGCGCAGGGTCAAGGCGATGGTGGGCATCCGCATGCGGTTCATCAGCCTGTCGGCGACCGTCGGGGCCAGGGTGGTGCGTCCGGCCGCGGCGGTGCGCACGGCGGCGGCCAGGTCTTCGGGCGGGGCGTCCTTGAGGAGGTAGCCGGTGGCTCCGGCTTCGATCGCGGGCAGGGTGTCGGCGTCGGTGTCGTAGGTGGTGACGATCAGGACGCGGGGTGCGCCGGGCCGCGCGGTGATCGCGGCGGTGGCTTCGGCACCGGTCATTCCGGCGCCGAAGCGCAGGTCCATCAGCACGACGTCGACGTCGCCCTCGGCGGCGCGGACCACCGCTTCCTCCGCTGTCGCGGCTTCGGCGACGACGACGAGACCAGGTTCGGTTTCGAGCACGGCGCGGAGACCCGCCCGGACGATGGAGTGGTCGTCGGCCAGGAGGAGGCGGATCGGGGTGTCGGTCACGAGCGGTCCTCCGGTTCGACGGGCAACCGCACGGACAAGGTCGTGCCGTGGCCGGGGGAGGACTCGACGGCGAAGGTTCCGCCCAGCGTCTCGACTCGGGTCCGCATCGCGGTCAAACCGAAGCCACTGGCGCCGGGGTCGAAACCGATGCCGTCATCGACGACGTCGAGGGCGACCTGCTCGCCCAGGTAGCTCAGGGTGACCTCGGCGGCGGCCGCGTCGGCGTGCCGGACGGTGTTCGCGAGGGCGGCCTGCCCGATGCGCAGCAACGCCACCTCGTGCGTGGTCGGCAGCGGAACGGGTGCGCCGGTGAGGTGGAAGCGCGTGGTGATTCCGTGCCGGGCGCCGGTGGTGGCGCACAACCGTTCCAGCGCGTCGGCCAGCGTGGTGTCGTCGAGCGCGGGAGGGCTCAGCGCGACGACGAAGCGGCGAGCCTCGGCGAGGTTGTCCGCGGCCGCCTGGCGCGCTTGTTCGACGTAGCGGGCCGCGTTCCCGGCGGTGTCGGGCAGCGTCCTTTCGGCCGCACGCAACAAGAGTTGAATACTCGAGAGCCCTTGGGCGAGGGTGTCATGGATCTCGTGGGCCAGCCGCTCCCGCTCGGCGAGCACTCCGGCCGCGTGCTGGGCTTCGGCGAGGTCGGCGCGAGTGGCGGTGAGCTCCTCGATCAGGCTCCGGCGGCTCTCGCTCTCGCGGTAAAGCGCCTGATATCCCCAAACGACAGCGACCGCGACGGCCGCGCCGAGTGCCGGGCCGATCGCCGCAGCCGGGGTGAAGGAGCCCTGATGGGCGGCGAAAGCGGTGATCGCGGCCACCGCGGTCACGATCACCGCGAGCAGGCCTTGGCGACGCGGCAGCAGGTGTAATTGCAGGAAGTACAGCGGGAAGGCGACCCACACGCCGTCGGCGGTCAGCACCAGCAGGGCCAGCCACACGGTGCCCACCGCGGTCAGCCACCACGTGGCGGCTCGTCGTGACGTCCGGACGCGGGGCAGGAGCGGCCCGGCCGCGTACACCACAGCGCACAGCGCCGCCGTCACGACGACCGCTCCCGCCCGGGGAGAGTCGTCGGCCACCGCCCGCGCGGCCGCCAGTGCGAGCAGGGCGAGGAGCAGCAGGTGCAGACACCAGGTCAGCACCCGGCTGGTCGGGGTCAGGACGGGCGCGGCGTTCACAGTATGTCCAGGCTACGGAGCCGGATCGGGAATCGCCTCTATCGAAAGGTGGAAGCGGCGCGCCGCCTTCCGGCTCGTGAAGTGCCAACTCCGGCGAGATGTCCATTCGGGACTCGACGGCGATCGTGGAGAGGTACCCAGCCCACCCGCCGGAAAGGACAGACCAGAGCCGTGTTCGTCGCCTGGAGAGACCTGAGATTCGCCAAAGGGCGGTTCGCCCTGATGGGCGCCGTCGTCGTGCTCATCACCCTGCTGGTCGGTCTGTTATCGGGGCTCACCGCCGGGCTGGGGGAGCAGAACATCTCCGCCGTCACCGGCCTGCCGGCGGACAAGATCGTCTTCGCCGCTCCCGGTGACGAACAGAGCCTCTCCTTCGCCAACTCCGCGGTCAGCGAGACACAGCTGCGGCAGTGGACCGCGACACCGGGCGTCACCGGAGCCGAACCGCTGGGCATCGCCACCACCAAGGCCACCGCGGGAAACCGCAGCGCCGGGATCTCCGTGTTCGGAGTCCGTCCCGGCTCCGCGCTCGCCCCGGACAGCGGAATGCTCACCGGCGACTCGGTGACACTTTCGTCCTCCGCCGCCGAAGAGCTGGACGTCCGGAGCGGGGACACCATTTCCGTGGCCGGGCGCCCGCTGACGGTCGCCGCCGTGTCGGGTGACGCCTGGTTCAGCCACACCCCGGTGGTGTGGGCGGGCATCGACGTCTGGGCGAGGACGGCGCCGCCCACCGGCGGTGAGCCGAGCGCGACCGTGCTCGCGCTGACCACCGCCGGCGACGTCGATTTCGCGGCCGTCGACCGTGCCCTGGGAACGAAGACGGTGTCGAAGGACGAATCGTTGTCCGCCATCGGTTCCTACACCTCGGAAAACGGTTCCCTGCAACTGATGCGCGGCTTCCTGTTCGCCATCTCCGCACTCGTGATCGGCGCCTTCTTCACCGTCTGGACCATCCAGCGCAGCGGAGACATCGCCGTTCTCAAGGCCTTGGGGGCCAGCACGGCCTTCCTGCTGAAGGACGCGCTCGGCCAGGCCGTCGTGCTTCTCGTCGGCGGCACCGCCGCCGGAACCGGACTGGCCGCCTTGCTCGGCGCCGTCGTCGCGGGCTCCGCCGTGCCGTTCCTGCTGACTCCGGCCACCGTGCTCGTTCCCGCCGCCGTGATGATCCTGCTCGGTGCGCTGGGAGCCGCGTTGTCCGTCCGCCGCATCACCTCCGTCGACCCGCTGACCGCACTGGGGAGTGCCCGATGAGCCTGAACCTGACCGGTGTCACCCTCACCTATCCCGACGGCGACTCCCGCCTCACCGCCCTCGACGACGTCACGCTGGACGTTCCGCCGGGTTCGCTCACCGCCGTCGCCGGGCCCTCCGGTTCCGGCAAGTCCAGCCTGCTCGCCGTCGCCGCCACCCTCATCAGCCCGGACGACGGCACCGTCACCGTCGACGGCGTCGTGACCACCGGCCTGAACCGCGGCGAACTCACCGAACTGCGCCGCCGGAAGATCGGGATCGTCTTCCAGCAGCCCAATCTGCTGCCGTCCCTGACCGCCGCCGAGCAACTCCAGGTCATGGCACGGATCGACGGCCGCTCCCCGGCGAAAGCCCGTGGCGCGGCGATGGAACTGCTCGGCGCCGTCGGGCTCGCGCCCCTGGCGGGTCGTCGACCGCATCAGCTCTCCGGCGGCCAACGGCAGCGGGTGAACATCGCCCGCGCGCTGATGAACGAACCCACCGTGCTGCTGATCGACGAACCGACGAGCGCCCTGGACCACGAGCGCGGCGCCGCGGTCATCGAGCTGATCACCCGGCTCACCCACGAACGCGACACCGCCACGGTTCTGGTCACCCACGACCGCGTCCACCTCGCCGCCGTGGACCGGATCACCGAAGTCCACGATGGCAGGCTGAGCACTCCCTCACCGGTGGGCTAGGTACGGCCATGCCGCCAGTGTGCTGATGGCGAGGTAGGGCGTCTCCGACGCCACGACCGCGATGCGTGCGCTGGGAACCGCCGCTCGCCGTCACCACATCGCCCCGGACACGCTGGCGAGGGCGTTGCTCGTCGCGCCTCGCCCCTGGCGGAACGGGCGCTGGTTCTCGCCTCGCGTCTGGCGGAGCACGCCCGGGCTCGACTTCCTGCCTGCCTTGCCCGCGATCCGGCCGTCGGGGCTCCTGCGGGCGACCCTGGACACCGTGGCCGATCGTGCCCAGACCGCCCAAGGTGACATCCAAACGGTGACGACGGGCAATACCGGCCTGAAACTGCAACGAGCCAAGGGATTCTCCTCGGAGTTCTTCCAGCACTTCGCCCACGTCGAAGGGGGACGTCACCACGTGCGGCATTTTCGATCGCCCTGCGCTCGAAGCCCTTGTCGCCGAAGAAGTCCGGGCCGTGCACAGCATCCCGATCTGCGGTCCGGACGGGTGCGCCGGCGTCGTTTCCGTGCACTATCGCCGTTCGGGCCACGGCCCGTCGGAAGCCACCCGCGCCGAGCTGACTCTCGAGGACCTCCACCAGCTCTGATCCCGGTGGATCCGGCCACGGCCCTCACTTCCGGCCATTTCGCCGTTGGCGAGGAGGCGCTCGGCCCAGGCCGGGAAGAGAACGATGTCGCGAAATAGGATTCTCCGAATCCCATTCATGGGGTTGTTATTACTTTAATGCCGCGTTCGCCGATTTCCGGCAAGCCTTGTCGCCCGCGCTGCTCCGGTCCTCAGAGGACGGGGCGTGGCGTCCACCAGGGCATTTTTATGATCGATTCGTTGTTGTTGCCGGAATGATATGAACACTCCGCCGACGACTCGGCCTGTCGAATTCGCCCGAGTGGCGGTTACTTCCGACTTGTGAGTGAGGGCATTGTGATCCGCGGACGGCGAGGCGTCGCCTCGCGTCAAAACTGGGTGAGGGGTCATTCGGGGGATACGCGCGAATCGCTTTGTGTCGCGAATTCGATACCCGGTCAGTGGGACACTCGCCGTCACCGCAGGGGGTGATCGGTGAGGCGTCGTGTTGCCCGATGTCCGTCACCCGCTACTGGATCAGGATGGGGAGTCATCATGATGGGGAATCGTGTGGCCGGTGGCCGAAGACCGTTTTGGTCGCTGACGGCGGCTCTTGTCGTGTTCACCTGCGCGATGGCCGGGACGGCGCGGGCCACCCAGGCCGGGCCGGTCGACCTCGGTACGTTGCCCGGCGACGACGCCAGCACCGTTCTGGCGGTCAATGACGCGGGGGTGATGGTCGGACTGTCCTTCGCGGGACCCGCGCGGCGCAGTCTTCCGGTTCGCTGGAACGCCGATGGCCAGATCATGGCCCTGCCCACCCCAGGCGGTACCGAGGGGCAGGTTCGTGACATCAACAACCAGGGGGTTTCCGCAGGCTATGTGCTGACCCCGACCGCCGCCGTGCCGACCCGATGGGACGCCGACGGCGTGGCGACCACGCTGCAGGTCCCACCCGGCTATCGCAACGGCACCGCTGCGGCGATCAGTGACACCGGTGTCGTCGTCGGGAACTGGACGACGCCGGACAACCAGTATCACGCCGTCCGCTGGGATCCGAACGGCCAGGCCACCGATCTGGGCGCGCTGCCCGGCGAGACCTGGAGCATGGCCGACGGCATCTCCGCCGACGGCAGCATCATCGTGGGCAGCGGTTTCCGCACGGGCGCGAACCAAGCCGTGCGGTGGGTGAACGGCGGGCCGATCACCGAACTGGAGCCCCTGGGATACAGCAGTGGAGCCAGCAAGATCAACAAGCCCGGCGTGGCCGCAGGTGTGCTGAGCGAGACCAAGACCGGGCCCCGGATCCCGGCGACCTGGGATCAAAGCGGCACGAGGCACAGCCTGGACTGGCCCAGCCCGCACTCGGTCTGGGTCTACCAGATCGGCTCCACCGGTTACGCGGTCGGTACCGGCTACGCCTACCCGCCCAAGCGGCAGGCCGTGCTCTGGGATCCCGCCGGCGATCTCACCATCCTGGCTGACGACGGCCTCGGCGCCGACGTCGAAGCAGTCGACTCGGTCGGAACCGCGGTGGGTACCTTCAAGAATCAGGCGACCGCCTGGTTCCGGAACGGTGAGCGCAGGCAACTGGGTCTGCTCCCGGGTGGTAGCCGCAGCCAGGCCTACCGGATCACCGACAGCGGCCGCGTCGTCGGAACCGCCACCGTTGCCGGCGGAAAAGATCACGCGGTGTACTGGACCCTCGGCTAGCGTCTCGATGTAGGACATGTGTGCGCTGGTCGAGCTGCTGCTCGACCAGCGCACGCTCTATTCAGTTAGGGAAATCCCGTGTTCTCGCCGGACATCTGGTCCGAAATCCTCGGGCCAGATGGTCGTGCCGTCGGCGCGCGCGCCGACGAGGATCGCCTCGGTTCGGCGAACTGCCCGTCGCGGTTGACTCTGACCTGGCGCCAGGTCGCGGCGCCGCCGACGACGACCAACAGCCCGGCGAAAGCCTGCAGCAAGGTGGAGCGGGCGTTGTTCTGCAGCTGTCCTTGGGCTTGCCGCAGCTGGATCCGGGTCTCCGGGTTGCCGACTCCCGTCAACTCGGCTTCCGCCAGTGACGGGTAGAGCAGCAAAGGCAGCAGAAGCAACGTCCCGAACAGCAACCCCAGGCCGACCACCGTCGTGGCTGCGAGAAGCCAGAACGTCCGCGTCATGACCCACGACCTTCCTTCACCCGGCCAGGTCGGACAGCGTCCCACACGGAGTCTCGGCCAATGTCCGAAAATCGTCGGTGGGACCCGCTACCGTGCCTCGCGTCGTCGAAGTGGAGGACTGGGGTGGAGAAGCACACGGAGGTGCCGTCGAGGCTGGCGGAGGCGCTCGTGCCGGTGGTGGCGGACCTGATTCCGTTGCTGCGCGGGCGTATCCCGCGCGGCCCCGCGACGGCGCTCGGCAGGCTGGGCGTTCCCGAGGTGACGCCGGACGCGTTCGGGCTCGAGGCGGGCCGGCTGGTGGCCGGGCCCGGCGAATCGGAGGTGTTGAGCAGGCTCCGTTCGCTCGGTGATCCCGTTTCCGAGCGGCTGCTCGGCGCGCTCGAACTGACCTTGGACGAGCTGGTGGTGGTCGTTCCGGAGGAGGTCGAAGCGGCGGTACCGGGGCCGGACGCGACACCGCAGGCCTTCGGTTTCATGATGTCGAACGGGCCGAACGCGCAGACGGTCACCGCGGTGCGCCTGCTCGACCAGGTGCGACCGGGGATCTCCGCGCTGATCGTGGCGCTGGTCGCGGAGCTGGCCGAGCACGAGACCTTGGCGCCGTTGCTGGCGGTCGCACCGGAACTCACCGGCGAGGAGGAACTGGCGGCGGCACAGGGAGAAGCGCATCTCGCCTTGGCCGTCGCGGTCGCCGCGCCGGTCCTGCGGCGGACGGACGCTCCGCTGCTCGCGGGGACCCCCGCGGCTGTCGTCGGCGTCGCCCTCGCCGCCGTTTCGGCTCTGTTGAGCGAAAGTCCGATGCCGCCCGGGTACGCGGCCGCATTGCTGGAGAAACGCCAGGCCGAATACTTGCTGCCGGCGACGGCGTCTTGTTCGGCGGAGGTGCACGCACATCAGTTCGTCCTCGCCGAGCGCCCCGTCGTCGGAGAGGCCGACTTCAGCGGCAACGGCCTGGCCGTCGCGGTTCCTGGAGGGGTCGCCGTGCGGACCGGGCTCGGCGAAGGCCAGCTGTCCGTGTCGATGCGGATTCTCGAGGGACCGCCGGACACGGTGGACGTCGACTGGTGGGACGAAGTCACCGAGATCTCCTGGCGGGCCGAGCAAGGTGACGCCACGCTGGGCGAAAGCACCCCGCATCGCACGAGAACACCGCCATGGCCCGGCGATTTCCGGGTGAGGGTGCACGCGATCGGCCGGGACGGCGAAGAGCGCGAGCGGTACGAACTCGTGCTGTGGCAGGCGCCGCCGGGCCCGGACATCGTGTACAAGCGTGGTGACAGGCTGGGCTACGCCCTCCGAGGTGAGCCCGCACCCGACATCGAGCCGCCGCCGGAAGCCGCGTATCGGTGGATCGACGAGAGCGCGCTCGGTGACGCGGCGACGGTCACGATGGTCAGGGGAGCTTCTCCGGACGAAGTACTCCTGGCCTTCGGCGCGGACCCGGCCGAACCGGAGTCCGCGGAAGAACTCTCGCAGGATTTCGATCTCGATCCCTGGGTATCGGTGCTGCCGGTCGAGGGTGGCGTGCTGGCCGTGGAGTTCAACGGGTTCCAGGGTTCCTGCGGGCCCGTGCTGGAGTCGTTGTCGCGGACCGGCCGGACGGCGAGCCTGTTCTGGAACATCAACGCGGTGACCAGGCTTTCCTTCGCGGACGACGGGAACGTCCTCGCTTCGCACGAGCTCGGTTGCGCGGAGGAGATCACGGATCCCGACGTGAACGAAGCCCTGGCCGGTCTCGATTTCGAGAGCTATCGCGACAACCTGGAAAAAGGTGTTCTCGCGGTCGAGCGGTACAGCGGAAACCGGCTGCGGAAGGAGGACGTCGAGCGGATGGTCGAGGCGAACGCCGGTTATCGCATCCTTCCGCACCTGTCCGAGCTGTATCCCGAGGCACGCAATCCCGACGGTTCGCGGGCGTTCCCCGGTGATGGCCCTTTGGGCGCCGAAACCGATCGGCTGGCTTTCGTACCGGAGGAAACGTTGCGGGACCTGGCCTGGCTGGCGGCATCGGCCGTGGCCGAGCACGTCGGCGTCGCCGGCGACCCGGTCATCGCCGACGTACTCGCGGAGCGCCGCCTGAGCGCCGAGGCGGAACTCCTGGCCAGGCGATCGCAGCTGCGGGCGTATCGTGACCACGCCTGGTTGTGGGAGGCGGTTCACCACGCCACCAATCCGGATCCGCTGTCCGGCGCGATTCGCTCGCTGTCGGCGGCGCGGTACGCGTCCGGTCCGGCGGGAGAAGAACTGCTGGAGCACGCGAGGCAGGTGGCCCGTGAGTGCTGAGGACGGTTTGGCCCGCTCAGCCTCGATTCACCTTCTGATCAGCGTCGCGGGCGTAGTTTCCGGCGCGTTCGCGTCCGTCGCCTACTACACGGATCTGCGGGTGTTGGCGCACAGTTTCGTCATCTGGATCGTCTTGGTGAGCCTCGTGACCACACGGCGCTCGTCTCGGCAGGCAGTGGTGCGAGCGACCATCGCGCTCCTGTCCGCCGTGCTTGCCTTCTACCTGGGCAAGAATGTCGTGTACGGCATCAAGTACCCCGATGCTCCGTCCTATGGGATCGATCTGCCGACCGTCGGCACCTGGTGTGTTCTCGCCGTCGTCGCGGGTGTCGTACTGGGATTGGGTTTCCGTCACATCGGGGACCCCGGCTGGCCGGGAGCGCTCGCCACGGCAGGCGCTGCCGGACACGCCGTCAACTCGGCAAAGCACTGGCACTACTCGTTCCGCTGACCTTGATCGGGTACGGCATCGTCTCCGCACCGGACCTGATCGAAGAGATGCTGCTGTAAGTGACCGTCGTCACTGTCGACCAAGTCGTGGCAACCTCCGGCACCTCGGAACGCCTTCATGCTCAGGAAGGACCGATTCCGAAAACTGGGGAACACATGAAGAGATTTTCCGTAATCCTGACCGCGATGCTGGCCGTGGTCGCGTTGACCTCCGCCGCACCCGCCGGTGCGACCACCCGCTTCGACAGGGAGCTCCAGACGCGCATCGCCAAGGCCCAGGCCTATGCCGACAGCAGGCCCGGTGACACCGGGATCGTCCTCCGGGACCGATGGACCGGTGCCGTCTACCGGAGTGCGGCCGCCGGGACCCTGATCTGGGCCTGTTCCACCCCGAAGCTGGCCATGGTCGTCGACCTGTTGCTGCGCAACGACTCCGGGGCGGTCCAGTTGACCGCCGAAGACCGGGACCTGATGCACCGCATGCTCAACTCCAGTGACGACGCCGCCGCGCACACCCTGTGGACCCGGTACGGCGGGGAGGCCGAGTTCGCCAAGCGGTTCCCGTCCTACGGCATGACCGACATGCGCTTCACCGACCAGCATCCGCATCACTGGGGCTGGATCCTCACCACCGCGAACGACCTCGACCGGCTGGTCAACTACGTCCTGACGAAGCTGCCCCGGCAGCACCGCGACTACATCGTCCGCGAGATGCGCACCGTCGATGTCAACCAGCAGTGGGGAGTCTGGGGTGCGGGCCCGGCCGCGCGGCCGGGGAACAAGGACGGTTGGTCCGACGACAACGACGACGGCTCCTGGATCATGAACTCGGTCGGCTTCGTCGGTCCGCACGAGCGATACACCCTCGCCCTGATGAACAACACCAAGGTCATCCAGAACGGCTTCGAAACCGGCATGGAGACCACCACCAAGATCAGCGAAATCCTGTTCAAGGGGTATTTCAGGAACTGATCGCGTCCACATCGGACCCGGACCGTGCTCGGCGGTCCGGGTCCGCGCGGGCGGCCTGACTCACATCTGGCCGGGCTGTGTCGTCGGTTGGGCAGAACACCACCACGACACAAGGAGATCGCCATGAACACCCGGCTCGACTACTTCGGCAACCCCGTCGGCGGAAAGTTCCTGAAGGGCATCATCTCGGCAGGGAAGGGACTGCTCGACTCGTCTTTGCCGGTCACCGTCCAGGAGCTGGTCCGGATGCGTGCGAGCCAGATCAACGGTTGCGCCGTATGCCTGGACATGCACACCAAGGAGGCCGCCGCCGCGGGCGAATCGGCCGTGCGGATCAACCTGGTCGCGGCGTGGCGGGAGGCGACGGTCTTCACCGACGCCGAGCGCGCCGCGCTGGAGCTGACGGAGCAGGCCTGCCGGATGGCAGACGGCGGCGAGGTCACCGACGAGGCGTGGGCGAACGTCGCCAAGCACTTCGACGACGACCAGCTCGCCGCGCTGGTGGGGGTGATCGCGTTGATCAACGCCTTCAACAGGGTGAACGCGATCGTGCAGAACCCCGCGGGTGACTACCGGGCCGGACAGTTCGCCTGACCGGACGAGAACCTTGGGGAGAGACCATGACCATCACCAAGACAGCACGCAATCGGGCGGCGTTCGCGCGCCTGCACGACGCGACCAACAGCGGCCACCTCGAGGCCATCGAGACGGCGATCGACGAGGTCGTCGAGCCGGACGTGATGTTCCACGCGCCGGTGCCGATGGAAACGACGGGAGCGCAGGCGCTCAAGCAAGTGTGGGCGGTGCTGCTTCGCGCGTTCCCGGATCTGCGGGTCACGGTCGAGGAAGTCCTCGAGGACGGGGACAAGCTCGTCTGCCGGAACCTCGTGACCGGTACCCATGAAGGCGAGTTCAGGGGCCTCCCGGCTACCGGAAAGACGGTCTCCTACAACGAGATCTTCATTTTCCGGTTCGCCGGAGGGCGGATCGCCGAGATCTGGGGAGTCGTCGACGTCCTCACCCAGCTGCGGCAACTCGGCGCCCTCGCGGCGTAGCGGTCACTCGCCGGTCCACGACCGGAGTTTCTCGGGGTTCCGCACACCCCAGATGCGCCGGATGCGGTCGCCGTCGATCTGGAACGCGAACACCGCGACGGTCAGCTCGGCCTGACGCAGTACAAGGCCGGGCTGGCCGTTGACGGTCCGCTCCATGAGTTCGAGGCCGGACGTCCGGCGCGCCACCTCCATGATGTAGGCGGCAACCTGCTCGCTGCCTTCGAAGGGCTGTAGTGCGGCGCTCACGAGTCCGCCGCCGTCGCCGACAGCCTTGACGTTCGGGTCGAGAAGGCCGATGAGGGTCTCGATGTCCTTGGCTTCCCAAGCTTTCTTGAAGTCCTTGACGACGTCGGCCTGCCGGGCGATCGGGGCCGGTGAGGCCTGCGCCGCGCGGATGCGACGGCGAGCGGAGGAGGCCAACTGACGGCAGGCCGCGGGAGTCCGGCCGACGATCTCCGCCACCTCGGCGAAGGCGTAACGGAAGACGTCGTGCAGGACGAACGCGACTCGCTCGGCTGGGGTCAACGACTCCAGCACGACGAGGAACGCCATGGTGATCGACTCGTCGAGGGTGATCCGGTCGGCGGGGTCGACGGCGGACGGTCGTCCGGTGGTCCACGCGAACGGCAGCGGTTCGGGGATCCATTCGCCGACGTAGCGCTCCCGCCGGGCGCGTGCCGAACCGAGGAGGTCGAGGCAGATGCGGCCGGCGACCGTCGTCAGCCAGGCGCCGGGGGACTCGATCGCTTCCCGCTGGGCGGGGGACAAGGCGTACCAGCGGGTGTAGGTCTCCTGCACCACGTCCTCGGCCTCGGAAAGGGAACCGACCAGGCGATACGCGAGCCCGATCAGCTGGCGCCGCTCGCTCACGATCGCGCTCAGGCCCGGGTCGAGTGTCTCGTTCATCGAATTTCGCCTCCTGGTCGCGGGTGCTGTCCTGGGTACGACGAGAGACCGCCGCCGGATGTGAGGTCACCCCGGCTCTCTTGAACTCTACCTAGCCCCTAGGTAGAGTTAGAGTATGGCTGGAAATCGGTCCGGGCCCCGGATGACACTCCCGACGCAGGTGGTGCTCCGCGTGCTGCTGGACGACCCGTCGCAGGAGCGTTACGGCCTGGAGATCTCGTCGGCGGCAGGCCTGGCGAGCGGGACGATCCATCCGATTCTGGCGCGGTTAGAAGGCCTCGGCTGGCTGGAGAGCCGCTGGGAAGAGGTCGATCCGAAGACGGAGGGACGACCGCGTCGCCGGTATTACCGGCTCAGTCCCGACGGTGTCGCGCTCGCGGGGGCCGCGCTTGCCAGGACTTCGGCGATCGCGCTCGGCCGCCTCCGACCCGGACTGGCGGGAGGTGCTTCATGACCTCCGCCAGTCGATCAGCCGATATGGCTTCGCTGCCGACCTCGAGCGCGCCGATGAGCGGAAAACGCCCACCCGAGCCCGCCACTCCGGGAACGGCGCTGCTCCGGCACATCGTGGACGACGGCGAACGCACCCAAAGAATGGCGGTCCTGCTCATCGTCGGCGCCCTCGCCCTGATGATCCCGCCTGAGATGCCGAGTTGTCGTAGGCGGCGTCGGAAAACCTTTGCTTTGGTGTGAAACCGGTTCTCGGAAAGCTCGAATTCGGGTGGTACCGGGCCGACTGTGCCTTATCCTTCGATAAGTCCCATTGACGGTATTTGTTATCACCGGACCGAATTTCGTCATGGTTTGCGAGACGCTGACCGTGCGACCGGGAACAAAATTGCTGCCCGGTCCGACGATGTCCGCGAGCGCAACTCGACCCGCAATATGGGATTCTGTGGCCCGGCAAGGCGGGCAACGGTCACCTTGACAGATTCTTCCCCGCTCGACCGAAGCCTGGTGGATCTCGTACGTTCAGGCGGGTGATGAAATAAGTTTCGTCCTGTCGATCTGCGGTTCACTCGAATTTCGAAGTCGGTCCGGCTGATTCATTCATTTGACCTAAGTCCATCGAACTGGGCTGTTTGTAGGCATGTCCTTGCACAATGTCGCCACGTTATGTCCTGCGAACGGGGAAAATCAACCTTTCGTACGGATGGAGGTACCCGGCGAAAGTTTCTCGCACTACTTTCCAAACCTGTCATCCCGGCCCGCGGTGCTGAATCCTGGACTTCGGGGAGTGTCGTCCGGCAGGTACTTCTGCGGCAGTCGTTGCAGTACCCCCACTTCGGATACCTGTATTCGTGGTGGGCTGATCCGGTCACCGCGAGTCGCCCGAATGCAAGTCGCTGTCACAGTGACGATCTATTAAAGGAAAATGGTGAATTCTTCCCAAGATCTCGACGTTGGCTTGACCCCACCGTTACCGCAGGCGCGAAGCGAGGGACTGGTCGTCCGAAAATACGGTGGCTCGTCGCTGGCCACACCCGGAATGGTGAGCGAGGTGGCCGCCGAGGTGGCCGCACTCGTCGAAGCGGGGGATCGGGTGGTTCTGGTCGTGTCGGCCATGGGAGACACGACCGACCGGCTGATCGCCTTGGCGGGGGAGTTCGCGGAGCCACCGGCTCCACGGGAACTCGACCAGTTGATGGCGACAGGCGAACAGGTCTCCGCCGCGGTGCTCGCCTTGGCGCTGGCCGAACGCGGGGTCGAGGCCGTGTCGCTGTCCGGTGACCAGGCGGGGATCGAGGTGAGCGGCGAACCGGGAGCAGGAACGATCGTGCGGGTCGATCCCGGCAAGATCACCGCACGGCTGCGTGACGCGCAGGTCGTCGTGGTCGCCGGCTTCCAGGGACGTGACGAGAACGGGGAACTGCTGACGCTCGGCAGAGGCGGTTCCGACACCACCGCGGTCGCGCTCGCGGCCGCGCTCGGCGGTTCCGAATGCGAGATCTGTACCGATGTCCACGGCGTTCGCACGGCCGACCCCCGGATCGTGCCGGACACCCGGCCGGTCAGGACGATCTCCTACGACGCCATGGTCGAACTCGCCGGAGTCGGTGCCCGGGTGCTGCATCCCAGATCCGTCGAGCTCGCACGCCGTCACGGGGTGGCGGTGCGCGTGACGCATTCTTCGGATCCCGGCCCCTCGACCGTGGTCACGGCGGGGGAATCGTCGCTGGAAGGCACTCCCCGGGTCATCGGCATCGCGCACGAGCGCGACGTGCGGCTGGTCCGGGTCCAGGTTTCGGCCTCCAGCCCGGACCACTACGCCAGGGTGCTCTCGATGCTCGCCCGGTGCGGGGTGAAACCGGACAACCTGAGCTGGCCCGATCCGGGGGAGCTGCGGTTCACGGTCCGGGGTACGGAGCCGCTCGGCCCGCCGATCACCGAACTCGCGATGGAGTTCGACGCCCGTTCCACGGTTTTCGAGGAACTCGGCTCGGTTTCCGTGGTCGGCACGGCGCTGCTGGACCCACCCGGCTGTCTGCCCGAACTGCTGCGGGTCCTCGCCGACCACCGCGTCACCGTCCCGGCGATGACGACCTCGCAATCGCGGCTCACCGCCGTGATCCCCGCCGACGCCGTCGACGCGACCGTCCGCGCTCTGCACGACTCGTTCGGCCTCGCGGAGGACCGGACATGAGCCCGTACGGACAGCCGTCGGGTCTGTTCACGACCGACGGCCTGGTCCTGACGTGCGACGGCCACGAGCAGCAGGTCCGCTGGCGCGCGGGCGAGCGGCTCGAGCAGCTGTACGAGGGACTCTGCGACCGGTTGCACGCAGACGGCCTCGGTGATCGGCTCGCGGTGGACTCCGGGAGCACGAAGCTCACCTTCGCCGGGTTGGACGAGCGAGCCAACCGCCTCGCCCGGCATCTGCGAGCGCGGGGGGTGCGCCCCGGCGACCGGATCGGGCTCCTGTTCGACGAACCAGTTCATCCTTACGTCGCGATGCTGGCCGTGCTCAAGATCAACGCGGCGTATGTGCCGCTGGACGCGGGGTTTCCGGACGACCGGCTGGCCTACATCGTCCGGGACGCCGGCGTCCGGCTGGTGTTGTCGATCTCCGGGCTGCGCGGCCGCTTCGAGCCGGACAGCGTCGATCTGCTGTGTCTCGACGAAGACTCGGACCGGATCGCCGCGCTGCCGGGCGACCGGCTCAGCGCGGACGAGAAGGGCGTCCCGACGGACGAACTCTGTTACGTCGTCTACACGTCCGGCTCGACAGGGCGCCCCAAAGGCGTGACGATCGACCATGCCGCGATCTGCAACTTCGTCCGCGTCGCCGCCGATGTCTACGGCATCCAGGGCACCGATCGGGTGTACCAGGGCATGACGATCGCGTTCGACTTCTCGGTCGAGGAGATCTGGGTGCCGTTGCTGTGCGGCGCGACGCTCGTGCCGAAGCCCGGCGGCACCGGGCTCGTCGGCCACGAACTCCACGAATTCCTGCGGGACAACGAGGTCACCGCGTTGTGCTGTGTCCCGACCCTGCTGGCCAGCCTCGACGAAGACCTGCCGCGGCTGCGTTTTCTCCTCGTTTCCGGTGAGGCCTGTCCCGAAGACCTCGTCCGCCGCTGGTACCGCCCGGACCGGCGGTTCCTCAACGTCTACGGTCCGACCGAGGCCACGGTCACCGCGACCTGGGCGGTGCTGCGACCGGACCGGCCGGTGACCATCGGGGTGCCCCTGCCGACCTACTCGGTCGTCATCCTCGATCCGGACGAGCCGGAGGCGCTGGCGGCGGGCGAACTGGGCGAGATCGGTATCGCCGGGATCGGCCTCGCCGGCGGCTACCTGAACCGCCCCGACCTGACCGAACGCGCGTTCATCCCGGACTTCCTCGGTATCGGGCACAACCCGTCCGGCCGCATTTACCGCACCGGTGACCTGGGCCGGGTCACCCCGGAAGGAGAGATCGAGTACCACGGTCGCGCCGACACGCAGGTGAAGATCCGCGGCTACCGCGTCGAGCTCACGGAGATCGAATCGGTTCTGCTGCAGATCCCCGGAATCGCCCAGGCGGTGGTCGAGACCCACCATCCGGAAGCCGGCAGGACGGAACTGGTCGCCTACTACAGCCTGCGACGCGACAAGGCGGACATCGACGCAGGAGAGCTGCGTCGTCGGCTGGGGGAACTGCTGCCGGGATACATGGTGCCCGCCTATCTCGAACGGCTCGACCACATTCCCCTGACCCCGGCGGGGAAGGCCGACCGCAAGAACCTCCCGGCACCGAGCAACCCCCGGAGCGCGCCGAGCACCGCGGACTACGTGGCACCGGCCACCGAGACCGAACGGCATCTGGCGGAGGCACTGGGCCGTGTCCTCGGCGTGGAGCGGATCTCGGCGACGGGGCACTTCTTCGACGACTACGGCGCGGACTCGCTGTTGCTGGCCAAGTTCTGTGCGCTGATCCGGGAACGGGGCGACGTCGCGCCGTTGTCGGCGAGGGACGTGTACCTCAACCCCACCGTCCGCGGCCTCGCGGAGTTGGTTCCTTCTTCGGCGCGGACCACGGCCGCCCGTGCCGAAGAGCCGCGCCGGGCATCGACCGGTGCCTATGTCCTTTGCGGACTCTTTCAGCTGGTGGTCTTCCTCGCCTACGCCGCCGGTTCGGGCTGGATCCTGGACACGGGATTCAACTGGATCTCCGCTGCGACCGGGCTCGTCGACGCTTACACGCGTGCGGTCGGACTCGGGCTCATCGTGTTCACCGTCCTCTCCGTGGTGCCGATCCTGGCGAAATGGACGATCGTCGGCCGCTGGAAGCAGGGGGAGATCCCGCTGTGGAGCCCCGGCTATCTGCGTTTCTGGACCGTGAAGACACTGGTCCGGTTCAGCCCGCTGATGCTGTTCACCGGCACGCCGTTGTACTCCTGGTACCTGCGGGCGCTCGGCGCGGACATCGGCAAGGGCGCCGTGATCCTGTCCCGGAATCCGCCGGTGTGCACCGATCTGCTCACCATCGGCGCCGGGGCCGTCATCCGGAAAGACGCCTTCTTCTCGTGCTATCGCGCGAGAGCGGGCTGGATCCAGACCGGCAGCGTCACCCTCGGCGAGAACGCCTTCGTCGGTGAGATGACCGTGCTCGACATCGGAACCACGATCGGCGACGACGCGCAACTCGGCCACTCGTCGTCCCTGAACGCCGGGCAGTCCGTACCCGACGGCGAATCCTGGCACGGCTCGCCCGCCCGTCTCTCCACAGTGGACTACCAGGCGCTCGGGACGGTCGCACGCGGCGGGTTCAGGCCGTTCGTCTTCTGTGTTTCGAGCCTTCTGCTCCTACTGCTGGTGACGCTTCCCGCGACACTGGGCGGCACGGACCTGATCGTCGACAGGCTGTTCACGGCGACGGCGGACTTCACCAGCTGGTCCTTCTACCGCGACCAGATCGCCGGTTCGGCGCTGCTGTACTTCGGGGGACTGCTCGCCGGACTGGCGGTCGTCCTCACGATCCCGCGCCTGCTCAACCGGTTTCTCCGGCCGGACCGGGTCTACCCGATGTACGGCGCGCATTTCGGGATCCAACGGCTGATCGCACGGCTGACGAGTCTGCGCGCGTTCACCTACCTGTTCGGTGACAGCAGCTACATCGTGTACTACCTGCGGGCACTGGGATACGACCTGTCGAAGATCCAGCAGACCGGGTCCAACTTCGGGGTCGAGGTCAAGCACGAGTCGCCGTTCCTCAGTACGGTCGGCACCGGGACGATGGTCTCGGACGGCCTTTCGCAGCTCAACGCGGACTTCTCCGCCTCGTCGTTCCGCCTGCGGCGGACGTCCATCGCGCCGCAGGCGTTCCTGGGCAACGAGATCGCCTTCCCGCCGGACGCGCGGGTCGGCCGCAACGTCCTTCTGGCCACCAAGGTCCTCGTTCCCCTGGACGGGCCGGTCCGGGAGAACGTCGGCCTGCTCGGGTCACCCGCTTTCGAGATCCCCCGGAACGTTCGCCGTGACACCGGGTTCGAGCACCTCAGCTCGGGTGAGGGCCTGCGCCGGAGCCTGCTGGCGAAGAACCGGCACAACATCGCCACCATCCTCGTCTACCTGCTGGTGCACTGGCTCCACCTGCTCGGTGTCACGCTCATCGGCACCGCGGCCAGCGTCGCGCACGACCGGTTCGGCTCGCTCGCGGTCGGTGGCGGCATCGTGGCCTCGCTGGTGTTCTCGGTCGGGTTCCTCATGCTGGCCGAGCTCGCCGTGCAGGGCTTCCGGGCGTTGAGACCGCGGTTCTGCTCGATCTACGATCCGGTCTTTTGGCGGCACGAGCGGTACTGGAAGCTCAGCCCCGCCCGCTACCTCGCCTTGTTCAACGGGACTCCGTTCAAGAACTTCCTTTGGCGCTGCCTCGGCGTCCGGATCGGCCGACGCGTCTTCGACGACGGATGCGCTATCCCGGAACGGTCCCTGGTGAGCATCGGTGACGACTGCGTGCTGAACCTGCACACCGTCCTGCAAGGACATTCGCTGGAGGACGGCACGTTCAAATCCGACCACATCTCCATCGGCGCGGGATGCACGATCGGCACCGGAGCCTTCGTCCACTATGGAGTGACGATGGCGGAAGGGGCGATCGTCGAGGCGGACGCGTTCCTGATGAAGGGCACCACGACCCCAGCGCGAACCCGCTGGCACGCCAATCCGGCGGTCGAGCTCGACACGGCGGAAGAGATCACCGCGGCAAGGAGGCTGCCATGACCCACACCCCGACGGCGAGACCGGCGCTGGCACCACGGGTCGACTGCGACCTGCCGGGACCTCGCTCGGCCGAGTTCCTCGAACACCAGCGACAATGGGAATCCAGCGCACGGGCCTATCCACGCAACCTGCCGATCGCGATCGCCGGCGGCGAGGGCGACTACCTGTGGGACATGGACGGGAACGTCTTCATTGACTTCCTGGCCGGTGCGGGGGTGCTCTCCCTGGGGCACAACCATCCCGAGCTGGTGCACGCGGCCACCGAACAGCTGCACGTGCTCACCCACGGCCTGGACTTCCCGACACCCGCCAAACGTGAGTTCGTCGACGCCCAGCTGTCCATGCTGCCGCCGGACCTGCGGTCGCGGATGCGGATGCACTTCTGCGGTCCCGGCGGGGCCAACGCCGTGGACGCCGCGATCAAGCTCTGCAAGACCGTGACCGGACGCGGCGACCTGGTGTCCTTCCAGGGCGGGTTCCACGGTTCGAGTCATGCCGCGATGGCGTTGACCGGTCTCGTCGCCCAGAAGCGGCCGATCGCCAACGGCGTGCCCGGTGTGCACTTCTTCCCGTACTCCTACTGTGCCCGCTGCCCGGTGGGGCTCTCGCCGGACAGCTGCGAAACCAACTGCGTCGGCCTGCTGGAGCGGTCCCTACGCGATCCCAACGGCGGCATTCCCCTCCCCGCCGCAGTGATTTTGGAACTCGTGCAGGGCGAAGGCGGGGTCATCCCGGCCGACCGCGAATTCGTGCGGCGTGTCCGCGCGCTGACCGCGGAGCTGGACATTCCGCTGGTGGTCGACGAGGTACAGACCGGCTGCGGGCGCACGGGAACCTGGTTCGCGTTCGAGCACTACGACATCGAACCCGACGTGATCATCGCCTCGAAGGCCTTGAGCGGGATGGGTCTGCCGGTGGCGGTCATCTTCTACGACCAGCGGCTGGACGGCTGGGCGCCCGGTGCGCACACGGGCACCTTCCGGGGGAACCAGGCCGCGTTCGCGGCGGGGACCGCGGCCGTCCACGTCGTCCGGCGCGATGACGTGCTGGGCAACGTCCGGCACCGTGGACGGCAACTCGAAGGACGGCTCGGTGCCCTGCGGGGTCATCCGTGGGTCCGTGAGGTTCGCGGCCTGGGCCTGATGTGGGGGATCGAGCTGGCCGACCCCCGCGACGGCCGCCCGGCGAGCGGCTACGCCCGCGCCGTCCAGGCGTACGCGCTGCGGCGGGGGCTGATCATCGAGCTCGGCGGCCGCGACGACGGCGTGATCCGGCTGATGCCCCCGCTCACCGTGACCGCCGAGGTGATCGAACTCGCCGCCACGATCCTGCTCGACGCCATCGAGCACTGCGAGGCGGCCGTGAGCTGAGGTGAGTGTCCGTTGGCTCATGGACGGTGCCGTGGGCCGTGAGCGGCAATGAGGACAGGTGAAATCTGGCGTGACCAGCCTCTGTGGTGAAGGACCCCTTCGCGGCGTGGTTCTGGACTGGCCTCCGGGCGCCAGTCGTTTCCCGAGTGTCCACAGGGGACACTCTCTGGCGCCCGGATGTCCGGTTTATGGCTAATGTGCGGTTTTCGAGAGGGTTGTGAGTGGCAAAGCGGGTTCTAATCCAATGCCACGTAGCTTAAGTTGATCCCGGAATGCGCCCTTCGATGACTGTCGCTCTGATCGATCAGGCTGGATAAGTCGCCAGCACTGAACCCGGGCGTGACCGTCTACAGAGGACGCCAGCCGGGATCGAAGTGCCTGATTTGGGTGCTTTGCGTAGTCGTACGAGAGGGTCGTGAGTGGTAAAGGGCGTTCTAACGCTCTTTACCACTCGCGACCCCTTGATGGAATTGCCCATTCAGTCGCAAATCGGACATACGGCAGCGACAGGTGTCCACAGTGGACGCCTGGCACTGGTCGGCTCCCATCAGTCAGGGCAACCAAGCATGTGACCTGCGACAATCATCACCAGCGATGATCAAGATCTGCCCAAGATCAACTTAAGCTACGTGGCATTGGGCTCTAACCCGCCTTGCCACTCACGACCCTCTCCGCAAAGTGTGCATATGGGCATCAATCAGACATTTGGTCGCTCGAAAGTGTCCCGAGTGGACAGTCAGAGTGCGGTCGGCTCTTGTCGGCCAGTACGGATCCACCCCGGTGCGACCCGACCGCGAAACATGACGCCCCGCGCCTGAGGCCGCACGACACCGCGACTGGTATTATTATACCGCCATCTGCTACGGTGGCGGTATAATAATACCAACCCTGTGACGCGAGGTTTCCGTGATCGAACTGAAGACGCCCGCTGAGATCCAGCGCATGCACGTGACCGGGCGTTTCGTCGCCGAGGTGCTCACCGAGGTCGGCGAGCTCGCCGCCGTGGGCGTCAACCTCATGGACCTGGAACACCACGCGCGCGGCATGATCAAACGGCGTGGCGCGGAGTCGTGCTACTGGGACTACGAGCCGTCCTTCGGCAAGGGCCCGTTCCGGAACGTCATCTGCCTGGCGGTCAACGACGCCGTCCTGCACGGCCTGCCCCACGACTACACGCTGCGCGACGGCGACGTGCTCACGGCGGACCTCGCGGTCAAGATCGACGGCTGGGCGGCGGACTCGGCGCGCACGGTCATCGTCGGGACCGCCGCCGAAGAGGATCTGCGGATCATCCGTGCCACCGAGGAAGCGCTGGAGGCGGCGATCGAGCAGGCTCGCCCCGGCAACCGCCTCGGTGACATCTCTGCGGCCATCTGGGCGGTCGCCCGCGACTACGGCTATCCCGTCAACACCGAGTTCGGCGGGCACGCCATCGGCCGCGAGATGCACGAGGAGCTCCACGTTCCGAACAAGGGCAAAGCGGGACGCGGGCTGACGCTCAAGCCGGGGCTGACCCTCGCGCTCGAACCGTGGTTCGCCCGCACGACCGACAAGATCGTCTTCGACGACGACGGCTGGACCATCCGCTCGGCCGACGGTTCGCGCACCGCCCACTCCGAGCACACCGTGGCCATCACCGAGAACGATCCCTTGGTGCTCACCCGGCGAGACCAGGAAGTTCGTTCGTCCACAAAGGATTCTTGAGTCGCTTGCCTGTTCGGGTAGCGTCGTTTCACGGAACAGGCAGCGTCACGGTCTTTCCGTTCCCTGTCGCCGGTGCGTCGATAGGCTTCCTCGGGAACTCGTTCTCCCAGAACTTCTTCTGAGGAAGGAAATCCAGTCACCATGCGAAAAAGTCTCAAGAGGCTTGCGGTCGTCGGCGCGGCCGCGCTTGGCCTGGTCGTCGCGGTTCCGGCGAGCCCCGCCTTCGCCATCAGCGAGGTCGGCTGTGGCAACAGGGACGACTTCGTGAAGCTGGACATCTCGTTCGGCAACGGGATGGGCACCAACAAGTGCTTCGCCAACGGCGGCGTCACGGGCACGAACATCGGTGGTGTCTACAACATCTACTCGGGCAACAACAAGGCGACGGTCAACTACGAACGCAACGGCCGGTACGAGTCGACGACCCTCGGGTACTGGCAGGGCGTCGGCTTCCCCGGCACCGTCAGGGTGTACGAAGTGCGCATCTGGTGACGACAGGCTGAGTCTGCGACATGGCCAGGGCCGGGCGGTGGACACCGTCCGGCCCTGCGTTCGCGTAGGGACCCCTCCTCGGAAAAATCGGCGAAAAATCCGAATACGGCCCGTCACTGACAGTGCGGCCGTTAGAGTGAGCAGTCGCTGTAGTCGTCACCCTTGAGGAGTAGCAGGCCATGATCGCCGAGAGCGCGCATCAGCAGAGCGTGACCTTCCCGCAGGAAGCGACGCCGATCTTCGATCTGGTCGCGAAGATGGTGTTGCGGAAGCAGGCCGAGGGCGAGCGTGACCTCGAGCTCGAAGCCGGTCTCGCGACCTCGGCTTAGGCCGAGGTCAATCGGCCGTCGTACCCGAGGCGTCGAGGTGGACGCGGAGTTCGGCGGCGGTGCGGCGGGCGTGGGCGAGGCCGTCGAGGATCCACTCCGGGGGTTGTCTTTCGCTGGTCGCGATCCGCTCGTAGGCGGCGACCAGCCTTTCCGCGATCTTCAGCCGGGTGTCCGCCCCCGCCGACTCGCACCCGGTCTCGTCTTGCTCTGAAGGCATCGTGACGAGGGCGAGGTGTCCGGACGGCGGGGGAGTCGCTTCCGCGGCCGGGCCGGGATCGTCGGGCTGCTGTTCCGGGATCGGCAGCCGCCGGAGCCGGAAGGACGTCTGTCCGGTGTGGTCCGGCACGCCGACGCGCCGGGAGTCCTGCGAGGGGAACGGGTCCGCCCGAAACAGCGCGACCGTGGGCCAGTACCGGGCCCGGGCGGACTGCGGTGTCGCTCCGTCGAGCGTGCTCGCGATCTCCGGCCAGGTCTTCCCGTCGAGCCTGGCCGCCACCACGGCCGCGTCGAGGACCTGCTGAGCCATCCCGATCAGGCCGGATCGGTCCCACGTGTCCTGGCCTGGCCGGGCGGCGCTCACGGCGAGGTCCGCCAGCTCGGCGGCCTGCGCCGCGAGCACCAGATGAGCCCTGGTGGCCGGGGTGGAACCGGAGCGATGCGTGGTCACTGGCCACTCCTCGCGCCGGTGCCGTGCCGTCGGGACGTCGACGAGAGGCTCGCGGGATCCCGCATGCCGTGGCTCACAGGTGTTCTCACCTTCTCTGGGTTGTGCAGACTTGCATAAGTATGCAATTTACGGATGTCATGCCCTGATCGGGTGTGGTCGGGGCTGTTCCGCGCGGGGTGTTGTTCGGCCGGCGGCGTGGTCGGGCACGATCGGTGTCATGCGGACGGCCGGATCGACCCTTCTCCGTGCGGCGGAGGGATACCGATGAGCAAACCCCTGTATCAGGTGAAGGCGGAATTCTTCAAAACGCTGGGCCATCCCGTTCGGATCCGGGTGCTCGAACTACTCAGCGAGCGAGACCATCACGTCTCCGAACTGCTCGTCGACCTCGGCATCGAACCCGCCAACCTGTCCCAGCAGCTCGCGGTGCTGCGCCGGGCCAGACTGGTGGTACCGCGCAAGGACGGCACGACCGTGTCCTACTCCCTGACCAGTCCGTCGGTGGCGGAACTCCTCGCCGTCGCGCGCGGAATCCTGACCAGCGTCATCACCGGCCAAATGGAATTGCTCGACGATCTGCAGAATTCCACCGGCCTTCCCGGCGATCCGAATTCGTCCGAAAAAGGATAGGAATCACGCGGGCCGACCTTGCGAGCCATTGTCGGCTTCGGCGTGTCGCTCTTTCCGTTCGGAATTGTTCTCATCGCTGGGGAGGAGCGCACTGTTCCCGGAGGTCGCCCTTCTCGTCTCGTCGACCACCGAGTCGAAGATGGGGGTCCCGCACAGCTCCACATGGTCCTCCGTGATTGCGCAGTCGTCGTGCTCGGTCATCTTGCCCCGGAGTGGTTCTCCGATCCAGCTCCGTCGGACAATGCACTCGATAGAGCTCACCCTGGCGGGTGAGCCATTCGTTCAAGTGGAAATCAAGTGCGGGACAGGGCGTTTCCGGGCGCCCGGTTTGCGGAAACAGTAATTCCGTTTCCGTCCGGCGCGGGAAAAGGATTTCACCCGCCGCCGGCGAACTCGACCCGGTAGCGGGTCGGTGTGGTACCCAGCGCTGCGGCGAAGTGCTCGCGGAGCCGGGCTGACGTGCCGAAACCGGACTGCGCGGCGACGGCGTCGACGCCGAGCGCGGTCGTTTCCAGCAGGTGCCGGGCTCGCCCGAGGCGTTGCGCGACAAGCCAGTTGTGGACGGTGGTCCCGGTCCTGGCGCGGAAGGCGCGGGTGAAGGTGCTCCGGCTCATATGCGCCTGGGCGGCGAGCCTGTCGATGCTCTGCGGGGTGCCCAAATGGGCCTGCGCCCAGCTCATGACCTGGGTGAGAGGGTCTTCGTCCGGCGCGGGCACGGGAAGTTCGATGAACTGGGCCTGGCCGCCGGGGCGGTGTGGCGCGGCGACGATGCGGCGCGCGACGCGGTTGGCGACGACCTGGCCTGCCGTGCGGGCGAGCAGGTGGAGGCAGGTGTCGATTCCGGCGGTCGCGCCCGCGCCGGTCACGACGTCACCTTCGTCCACGTACAGCTCTTCGGGGCGCAGTTCCACCGAAGGGAAGCGCCTCCGGAACGTTTCGACCCATTTCCAGTGGGTGGTCGCGGCTCGCCCGTCGAGGATGCCGGCGTCCGCGAGGGCGAAGACTCCCAAGCAGAGCCCGACGACGAGCGCTCCACGTTCGTGCGCGGTACGCAGTGCGGCGGACACGGGCGAGGGTGTCGGGGTCTCCGGGTCGGACCACCACGGCACGACGACCATGTCGGCCTCGGCGAGCGCGTCGAGACCGGCGGGGACGTCGATCGCGTAGCCGGCGCTCGTGGTGAGACGGCCCGGCCGCACCGCGACGACCGTGAGCGGCCACGGCTCCATGTCGCCCGCCGGGGATTCCGGTCCCCAGACCAGTGACGGCACGGCGAGATGGAACGGGCTGATCCCCTCGAACGCGAGGACTGCCACCTTCGGAGCGCTCATCGATCCCTTCCTCGCGAACGTCGGCCGATCCCGACCAGAGCTGACCCGAATCCGTATCTCAATACGTGATCGGGTCAGCGATCATGGTAGCCGTACCCACGGAAAGCGAAGGAAGCACGATGACCAGCACCACTCTCCGCGAAATCAGCACCCTGCCGACGACCCCCGCCGCGCTTTCGGACGCGACGGTGATCCTCGTCGACTACCAGAACACCTACACGCGCGGCGTGATGGAGCTCGACGGCTGGGAGGCCGCGCTCGACGAGGCCGCCACTCTGCTGGCCCGCGCACGGGCCGAGGGCGCGACGGTCGTTCACGTCATGCACGACGGCGGCGAAGGCAGCCCGTACGACCTCCAGCAGGACATCGGCCGGATCCACGAACGCGTCGCCCCCGCGCCGGGCGAGGAGGTCGTGGTGAAGACCGCGCCGAACTCGTTCGTCGGCACCCGGCTGGGTGAGCTGCTCGACGCCGCCGGGCATCAGGACGTCGTCGTGGCCGGATTCATGACACACATGTGCGTGACGTTCACGGCGGAGGGCGCGTTCTTGCGCGGAAACACCCCGACCGTGGTCGCCGCCGCCTGCGCGACGCGCGCGCTCCCGTCCGTCGCCGGACCGGTGACCGCCGCGGAGCAGCATCGGGCCGCTCTCGCCACGATCGGTGATCTCTACGCCGTCGTCGTTCCGACTTCCGCGGAGCTCAGCGGCCGTAGGTGACCCCGCCGTGTTCAGAACCTGCGAGGCGCGGCTGTCACGTGGATCATGAACGTAGTCCCACCGCCGGAGTATCGAAGGGGTCGTGATGGCCAAGCCCAACGTCGCCGAGCAGTTCGTCCAAGTCCTGGTTCAAGCCGGGGTGGAACGGATCTACGGTGTGGTCGGGGACAGCCTGAACCCCGTCGTCGACGCCATCCGCCGCACACCGGGCATCGAGTGGGTCCACGTGCGCAACGAGGAGGCGGGCGCGTTCGCCGCGGCCGCCGAGGCCCAGCTGACCGGACGGCTCGCGGTGTGCGCCGGCAGCTGCGGCCCCGGCAACACCCACCTGGTGCAGGGGCTCTACGACGCGCACCGCACCGGCGCGCCGGTGCTCGCGCTCGCTTCGCATATCCCGTCCGGTCAGATCGGCACCGGGTTCTTCCAGGAGACCCACCCCGAACGGCTGTTCGTCGATTGCAGCGGTTACTGCGAGCAGGTCAGCCAGCCCGGTCAGATGCCCAGGTTGCTGCGCATCGCGATGCAGCACGCACTGGCCCGCGGTGAGGTGTCGGTGCTGGTGCTGCCTGGCGACGTCGCGCAGCTCGAGGCCGCTTCGCCCACCGGGAACGGCAAGCCGGTCACCGAGCGCGGGACCGTCGTGCCGCCCGAGTCCCAGGTGACGCGGCTGGCCGAGCTGATCAACGAGGCCGAAACCGTCACCGTGTTCGCGGGTGCCGGGGTGCGCGGCGCGCACGCGGAGGTGATGGAGTTCGCGGAGACGGTCCAGGCACCGGTCGGCCACAGCCTGCGCGGCAAGGAATGGATCCAGTACGACAATCCGTACGACGTCGGAATGAGCGGTTTGCTCGGCTACGGCGCCTGCTACCGGGCCATGCAGGACGCGGATCTGCTACTTCTGCTGGGCACCGATTTTCCTTACGACTCCTTCCTTCCCCAGGCCCGGACGGTGCAGGTCGACCACGACGCGACCCGGCTGGGCAGGCGCACCCCGCTGGAGCTGGCCGTGCACGGCGACGTGCGGGAGACCCTGCGCGCGGTACTGCCGCTCCTGCGGCGCAAGACCGACCGGGCGTTCCTGGACCGCATGCTGCGCGACCACTGCAAATCACTGGAAAACGTCGTCGACGCCTACACCCGCAACGTGGAACGGCACGTGCCCATCCACCCGGAGTTCGCCGCCGACCTCCTGGACGAGCTGGCCGCGGACGACGCGATCTTCACCGTCGACACCGGCATGTGCAACGTGTGGGCCGCCCGGTATCTCACTCCCAACGGACGCCGCCGGGTCATCGGGTCGTTCCTGCACGGCACCATGGCCAACGCGCTGCCGCACGCCATCGGGGCGCAGTTCGCCTATCCGGGACGGCAGGTCGTGTCGATGTCCGGTGACGGGGGACTGGGCATGCTGCTCGGCGAACTGCTCACCGTCGCCTTGCACGACCTGCCGGTCAAGATCATCACGTTCAACAACTCTTCGCTGGGCATGGTCAAACTGGAGATGCTGGTCGACGGCCTGCCCGACTATCAGACCGACCACCGCCCGGTCGACTTCGCCGCCATCGCCCGCGGCGCCGGTCTCCGCTCCGAGCGGGTGACCGATCCGACCCGGCTGCGCGCTGCCCTCAAGGAGGCGCTGAGCCACGACGGTCCCGCGCTGGTCGACGTCGTGACCGACGCGAACGCCCTGTCCGTCCCGCCGCACATCACCGCCGGTCAGCTCGGCGGATTCGCTTTGGCCGCGAGCAAGGTCGTCCTCGAGGGCGGTGTCGGCCGGATGATCGACCTCGCCCGCGCCAACCTCCGCAACATCCCCCGCCCCTGATCACCGGCCTCAGCGCAGCGGCCGGAACGTGGAGCGCAGGTCGTCGATCCACGCTTCCGGGTTCTCCCACGGTCCGAAGTGGCCACCTTTTTCGTGGACGTTCACCGCGCGAACGTCGGCGTAGAAGTGGCCTGCACCTTCCTTGAACGCGGCGACGCGCTGATCGCGGTCGTGGGCTCCGGGCGGTGCGGCGTCACCGAGGTGGAAGGTGAACCCGGTCGGCGCCTCGACCGCCGGGGTCCGGTCGTGCGACGGCTGCCAGGGGTGGCGGTTGACGTTCTTGTAGGCGCGGATCGACGAGCCGATGGCCTGGTTGACCCAATAGATCGTCGCGTTGGTGAGGATGTGGTCCATCGGGTAGGAGTCCTCGAACACCCCGTTCTGGTCGCTCCAGCGCTTCCAGCGCTTCAGGATCCAGGCGAGCATCCCGATCGGGGAGTCGTTCAGGCCGTGCGTGATCGTCTGCGCGTCGAGCATGTGCGTCGCGACATGGGACACGTAGGTGTCGACGAAGTTGACCATGTCGGCCCGCGGACCCGGGGGCAGCTGATCGATCGGTGCGCCACCGGTGAGGTCCCAGTGACGGTCGCCCTGGAAGATCGAGAGCAGCATCTCGTTGCCGAGGTGCAGACCATGGAGCGAGCCGGCGTACTTGTGGCCGAGCTGCGCCCCGACCAGCGCGCCGTAGTCGGCCGCGCCGACCCCGAACCGCCGGTGCCCGAGCACGTCGGTCATCAGCGTGTGGAACCGGTCGGCCATGCTGACGAAGTTCTCCTTGCCGTTGGTCAGCGGGGTGGAGAACGCGAATCCGGGCAGCGACGGGACGATGACGTCGAAGGCGTCGGCCGGGTCGCCGCCGTGGGCCGCCGGGTCGGCGAGCGGGCGGATGACCTTGCTCCAGTCCCAGAAGGTCCACGGCCAGCCGTGCATGAGCAGCAGCGGAATCGGCGCGGGCCCCTTGCCCGGCTCGCGGATGAAGTGCACCGGCGTGCCACCGACATCGACGCGATGGTGGGTATAGCCGTTCAACCGGGCTTCGACGGCCCGCCAGTCGAAACCGTCGGCCCAGTACTCCACGATCGGCTTGAGGTAGGCGGTACTCAGCCCGAAGGCCTCGTCTTCGTTGTCGAGATCGGGCGCGAACCGGGTCGCCTCGAGTCGTGACCGGAGGTCGTCGAGGACGTCCTGCTCGACGTGGATGACGAACGGTTCGAGGGAGTCGGTCATGGTCTTTTCTCCTGAGGTTCAGTAGGTCCAGTCCAGGCGGAGCCTGGTGATGCGGAGCTCTGCGATGAGCCAGCTCCCCGCAGACCGGGTGAAGCGCACCCGGTAGTGGCCGTAGCCGTGCATTCCGGTGGGTTCGCCGTCGGAACGCGCGCTCGGCGAGGTGGTGATGACGTCCTCCATGGCCCAGACGCCGGTGGCCGAATCTTCAGACTCGACGTCGACCTCGCTGGAGAAGAGGTGATGCACCAGCACGGAATCCGGGTGATTGCGCGTTTTGAGACCGGCGGCGATTTCGTCGCGGCCCGTCATCCGCGCCTGAGGTGATCCGTCCACTGTGGAGGCCGCGAAGGGAGCGTCGGGCGTGAACAGCGCCGCGAGTTCGTCCCATCGATGGTGGTCGGCGTTGTAGACGTAGCGGGCCATCACGCGCCGCAGGTCCTCCACCGCCACCAATCGGGCGAGGTCGTCCATCGATTCCCTTTCAGTCGGCCGAACTTGCCTGGCTCAGCCGAGAATGCAGAAGAGAAAATGTACCGGCAAGTACACTCCTTGGCGGTGAAGTTTGTACTTGCCGGTACATTTTTCCGGACCTACGTTGGCGCCGAGACCCGAGTTCCGACACGAAAGAAGTCCCTGATGCACGCGATCCACATCCGCGAGTACGGCGGCCCGGAAGTCATGACCTGGACCGAGTTCCCGGATCCGGTGCCGTCCGAGGGCGAAGTGGGCGTGCGGCTGGGGGTGGCCGGGGTGAACTTCATGGACACCGGTGCCCGCAAGATGCCGCTGCCCACCTGGTCGGTGCCCACGGTGCTGGGTGTCGAGGGAATGGGCGTCGTCACAGAGCTGGGCGCGGGCGTCGAAGACCTCGCCGTCGGCGACCGGGTCGCCTGGCGCTATCACAAGGGCAGCTACGCCGAGCGGCTCGCCATCCCGGCCGAGGCCCTGGTGCGCGTGCCGGACGACATCGACGACGAGACCGCCGCCGCCGTGCTGATGCAGGGGTTGACCGCGAACCATTTCACGACGGAGACGTACGCGATCAAACCCGGGGACGTCGCAGTGGTGCACTCCGCGGCGGGCGGTGTGGGCTTGATGCTGACGCAGCTGATCAAGGCTCGCGGTGGCACCGTCATCGGCCTGGTGTCGCGAGAGGAGAAGGTTCCGGTGGCGAAGGACGCCGGCGCGGACCGGGTTCTCGTGTCCGCCGGTGGCGGCTTCGAGGACCGGATCCTCGAGCTGACCGGCGGCGAAGGGGCGCAAGTGGTTTACGACGGCGGCGGCGCGGCGACGTTCCACTCGTCGCAACTGGCGCTACGCCGCCACGGGGTGCACGCGTACTTCGGTGTGGTGAACGGCAATCCCACGTTCCGTCCCGCCGAGCTGCCGAACAGTATTCTCCTGTCCTATCCGTCGGTCGTCGACCACGTGCCCACTCGTGAGGCGCTGGTGCGACGGGCGGGCGAGCTCTTCGGGTTCATCCAGAATGGACAGGTGACACCGAGGATCGGCGGCCGCTACGCCCTCGCCGATGCCGCTCAGGCCCACCGCGACCTCGAGTCCCGCCGCACCTCGGGAAAGCTGCTGCTCGTGCCGAGATCGCGTCCGCGATAATGACCGGTAGGAGGTCCTGGTGCTCACGAAGAAAGGTGCCGCGACGCGGCAGCGGATCATCGAGGCCGCGGCGGACGAGATCCGCGAGAGCGGCGTGGGAGCGGCGACCCTCGACGACATCTGCCGTCGCAGCGGCACGGGCAAGAGCCAGCTCTTCCACTACTTCCCGGAGGGCAAGGAACAGCTGCTGATGGCCGTGGCCGAGTGGGAGGCGGCCCGGGTGATCGAGGACCAGCAGCCCTACCTCGGGCAGTTGACCTCGTGGGAGGCGTGGCGCCAGTGGCGTGACGTGGTGATCGAGCGCTACCGGCGGCAAGGAGTGCACTGCCCGCTCGGCGTGCTGATCACCGAGATCGGCAGGCATACGCCCGCCGCGCAGGCGGTCACCCGGCAGTTGCTCGAACAGTGGCAGCGCCAGGTCGAGGTGGGTATCGAGAACATGCGGGAGAGTGGCTCGATCAGCCGTGACATCGATCCGGTCCGCGCGTCGGCCGCGTTGATCGCCGCGATCCAGGGCGGGGTGACGATCCTGATGTCCACCGGAACCGCGGACCACCTCGAGGCGGCGCTCGATCTGTACCTGGACTATCTCCGTATCGGTGCACCCGTTTACAGCTGAGCAGGGAGCCGCGTCCTTGCTGGTTGTGGGCGGCGTCAGCCGGGTCCGTGAAGGACTCCTTGAGGGACCCAGGGTCCCTCAAAGTTCCCCTCACCTCAGCCCCTCGGCTCAGCTCACTCCCGGCCAGTGCCCATCCCTCGCCACAGCAGGTCGACGAGACTCGCGACGTCGCGCCGCCACTCACCGTTCGGGTCGAGGTACAACAGACCGCCCAGGCTCCGGAGCACGGTCTCGGGCTTCAGGTCCGGCCGGACGGTACCGGCGGCGACGTTGGCCTCCAGCAGTGTGGCAACCGCGCCGACCATGGACTCGTAGGCGCCCGCCGGCAGTTCCCCGCGGGAGGCCGTCGCGGCGCGCAGCGCGTCGGCCAGGCCGCGCTTGGTCATCATGTAGTGGGCCAGGTGGTCGGTCGTCCACGCGCGGAAGGCCTCCTCCGGCGCGTACTGTTCGAGCAGGCTCGGCACGACTTCGACGAGCTGGCGCACCTCGCGCTGATAGACCGCCAGGATGAGGGCTTCGGGCGTCGGGAAGTGCCGGTACACCGTGCCGACGCCGACTTCCGCCTGTTTCGCGATGGCGTTGAACGAGACCTCGCCCGACCCGGCCAGTGACTTCGCCGCGGTGACGAGGATGCGTTCGTGGTTGCGCCGGGTGTCCGCGCGCCGGGGATTGACCGATCCCGTCGTCATCGTCCCTCCCGTCCGCCGATCCCGTTCATCGTGAATGTAGCCGAGGAACCCGGGGGACCTGGAGCGACTCCAGGGGCGAGTACCGACATTGCGAAGCGGATTGTAATCCGCTAGCTTGAAAAATGAAGCGGATGAATATCCGCTACACCTCTCGGACGGACTCCCACCACCTCAACCTACGCCGTCGGGCGCTCGGTCCCGACGATCTGCGGAAAGAGATCCAGTGGACATCTCACTCGAAGTCAATGGCAGGACGGAACACCTGAGTGTCGATCCCGGGGTGACACTGCTGGACGCGCTGCGTGAGCGGCTCGCCGTCACGGGGCCGAAGAAGGGCTGCGACCGCGGGCAATGCGGCGCGTGCACGGTGCACGTCGACGGGCGGCCGGTGCTCTCCTGCCTAACCCTGGCCGCCACCGTGAAACAGCCGGTGACCACGGTCGAAGCACTGTCCACAGCGGATGGACTGCATCCGGTGCAGCAGGCCTTCGTCGACCAGGACGCCCTGCAGTGCGGGTTCTGCACGTCCGGACAGATCATGTCGGCGGTCGCCGCCGTCGAGCAGGACGTCCAGGACGTCCGCGAGTTCATGTCCGGCAACCTCTGCCGATGCGCGGCGTACCCGAACATCCTCGCGGCGGTCGAGCAGGCGAGGCGGGCCGATGCGTCCGTTTGAGCTGATCGCCCCCGAGACCGTCGAAGCCGCAGTCGCCTCACCCGGCACCTTCCTGGCGGGCGGGACCACGCTCGTCGACCTGATGAAACTCAATGTCCTGACACCGCAGCAGGTGCTGGACATCAACGCGGTCCCGCTCCGCGGCATCGACACCGCCGACGGGCTGCGGATCGGCGCGCTGGAGCGGATGAGCGACATCGCCGGGCACCCCGGCGTGTACCCGGCGATCTCCCGCGCCCTGCTGCTCAGCGCCTCCCAGCAGATCCGGAACATGGCCAGCATCGGCGGAAACCTGATGCAGCGCACCCGCTGCTCGTACTTCCGGGACGTCGCCATGCCGTGCAACCGGCGGGATCCCGGCAGTGGCTGCCCGGCGATCTCGGGTGCCAACCGCATGCACGCGGTACTCGGCACCAGCGACTCGTGCGTGGCGACCCACGCCAGTGACGTGGCCGTCGCGCTGGTCGCTCTCGACGCGCAGCTCCGGCTGGTGAGCTCCACCGGTAGCCGCACCGTCGAGCTGAGCTCCTTCTACCGGCAGCCGGGGGAAACCCCTGAGGTGGAGAACGACCTGCGCTCCGGCGAACTGATCGCCGAGGTCGTGGTCCCCAGGCTGGACTGGGCCTCGAACTCCACGTACGTCAAGGTGCGCGACAGGGCGTCCTACGAGTTCGCGCTGTGCTCCGCCGCTGTCGCGCTGCACATCGAGGACTCGCGCGTCGTCGACGCCAGGGTCGCGGTGGGTGGTGTGGCCACGGTGCCGTGGCGGCTGCCCGAGGTCGAGGCGGCCTTGCGCGGCGCACCGGCGACAGCGAGCGCATTCGAAGACGCCGCGGCGCTGGCCGTCGAGAACGCGCGCCCGTTGGCCGCGAACGGATTCAAGACGTCGTTGCTGCCGCGGACCATCGTCCGCGCGCTGCTCGAACTGACCGAGGGGAGCCGCTGATGACCAGCCGGGTGGACGGGCCGCTGAAGGTCACCGGCCAGGCCGAATACGGGGCGGACCACACCTTCCCCGGAATGGCCTACGGGTATGTCGTGACCAGCTCGATCGCCCATGGCGAGATCGAGGCGATGGACGTCGCGGAGGCACTGGATGCTCCCGGCGTGATCGGTGTGTACACGCCCTTCGACCCGCTCGAGCTGCGGACCCCGGTCACGATGTTCATGGGTGAGACCTGGGTTCCGTTGCAGGACAGGGAAGTTGCCTACTACGGCCAGCCGATCGGCTTCGTGGTGGCCGAGACCTACGAACAGGCGCGCGACGCCGCGATGCTCGTCGAGGTCTCCTACCTGCCCCGTCCCGCGTTGACGTCGCTGCAGGACGGCCTCGTCACGGCCGAAGACGCACCGGCGGCGAGGGACGGTTCACCACCGTCGCTCGCGGTCCTCGCGCCCGGCGTCGAGTCCATCGAGGACGCGCTGGCCGAGAGCCCGGTGGTCGTCGAAGCCACGTACACCACCGCGACCCAGAACCACGCCGCGATGGAACCGCATTCCGCGGTCGCCGTGTGGGGTCCCGACGGCCTGACGATCCACAGTGGAAACCAGGGGTCCGATCTCCAGGCCGCGGAACTCGCGGGTGCGCTGGACACGAAACCGTCCGAAGTGCACGCGGTGAACCCGTTCGTGGGCGGGGCGTTCGGCGGCAAGGGTCGCACGTCCACGCCGGCGTTCCTGGCGGCGGCCGCCGCCAGGGTCCTCGGCAGGCCGGTCAAGGCCGCGCTCAGCCGGGAACAGGTCTTCACCGCGACCGCGGGCCGCGCCGCGACCGTGCAGAAGATCGCCCTCGGGGCCGAGCACGACGGCACCCTCAACGCGCTGCGCCACGACTCCTGGTGCAGCACACCGATGGACCGGTCGTTCGTCGAGCCGACGTCGCACGGCACCTCACGCGAGTGGTACGCCACCCGGAACCTGGCCATCAGCCAGAAGATGGTGCCGCTGAACGTTCCGCCGACCACCTTCATGCGGGCGCCCGGCGAGGCGCCCGGGTCTTTCGCGCTGGAGAGCGCGATCGACGAGCTCGCGGTCGCGCTGAAGATGGATCCGATCGAGCTGCGCCAGCGGAACAACTCGACCGCGCCGCCCGGCAAGGATCTGCAGTGGTCGAGCAAGCACCTCGACGAATGCTTCCGGGTCGGCGCCGCCCGATTCGGCTGGTCGGAGCGCTCGCCCCAGGGACGGGAGGACGGAGATTGGCTCGTGGGCGTCGGCACGGCGACGGCCATGTTCCCCGCCCTGCGTTTCCCGGCGACGGTCGGGATCACCCTGCGGCCCGACGACACGGCTGTCGTCGCGACCAGCGGGGCGGATCCGGGAACCGGCCTGCTGACCGTGCTTTCCCTGGTCGGCGGGGAATCACTGGACATCTCGCCGGATCGGGTGGTGCCGCGGCTCGGTGACTCCGCGCTGCCGCCCGGCGGTATGTCCGGTGGCTCGACGGCCACCGCGAGCGCGGGAACGGCCATCATGATCGCCGCCGCCAAGGCGATCGACGACCTGCTGACAGTGGCGTCGGCCCCAGGAGCGCCGTTCGACGGCATGGACGTCTCCTACGCGGACGGCCGGGTGCTGGCCGGAGATCGGTCGATGACCTTCGGAGAGCTCCTGCGGGCCCTGAACCGCCCGTCGATCTCCGTGACCGGGTCGTCGGCACCCGGCGAGGAGCTGACGAAGCATTCGTTCAGCTCGTTCGGCGCCCAGTTCTGCGAAGTCCGCGTGCACAAGTGGACCCGCGAGATCCGGGTGTCCCGCATGCTCGGCGTATTCGACGCCGGCCGGATCATCAACCCGACGGCGGCGCGGAGCCAGATCATGGGAGGCATGATCTGGGGCGTCTCGGCCGCTCTGCACGAGGGGCTGGAGATCGAAGCCAACGGACGATTCGCCAACGGTGACTTCGCGAGCTACCTGATCCCGGTGAACGCGGACATCCCCGAGGTCGACGTCCATTTCGTCGAGTACCCGGACACCCTGCACAACTCGGTCGGCGCGAAGGGAATCGGCGAGATCGGCACCGTCGGGATGGCGGCGGCCGTGGCGAACGCCGTCCACAACGCCACCGGCATCCGGGTCCGGCACATCCCCATCCTGATCGAGGACCTTCTCGACGAGTAGGGGCACCGGCAGCTCAAGCCGTCGGCTAGATTCCACCACCAGGACCAGCGGGTGGAGAGCAGGTGGCGGCTTGAGCGGCTTCGGCAAGGGGAATCCCGGTATCGGCGGCGTCCTGCTCGCCGGGGCCGCCTTGTGCGCCGTCGCTGTCGGCGGCTGCACGGCCTCGGCGAGCGGCTTCCAGCCGCCACCGGTGAAGGCCGGTTTCGACTACCAGATCGGCGGCGCGTACCCGCCGCCGCCCGGGGCCGGGGTCGTCAGCCGCGACCACACCGTCAGCCCCGCCGAGGGCCTGTACAACATCTGTTACGTCAACGCGTTCCAGGCTCAGCCCGGGGCGGAGGGGGAGTGGGGCGACCTCCTGCTGCGCGACGCGAACGGCGACGTCGTCATGGACGAAGACTGGGGCGAAGCCCTGCTCGACCTCCGGACCGCGGACAAACGCGGGCGGGTGGCGGCCAAGGCGAACGAGTGGACCGACGAGTGCGCGGCCAAGGGCTACCGGGCGATCGAGCCGGACAACTACGACAGTTTCACCCGCTCCGAAGGCCTTCTGTCCGATGAGGACGCTCAGGCATACATTCGTTTGCTTTCCGCGTATGCCCACGAAAAGGGCCTCGCGATCGGGCAAAAGAACACCTCTGAACTGGCCCGGAACCGGCAGGCCAACGGGCTCGACTTCGCCGTCGCCGAAGAGTGCGGAGAGCAGGACAACTGTGACGAGTACGTTTCGTCGTTCGGCGACAACGTGATCGTCATCGAGTACACGGAGACCGGCCTCGCGAACGCGTGCGCCCGTTGGGGTAAGTCGCTCAGCATCGTCCGCCGTGACCGCGACGTCGTCCCCGAGGGCGCGTCCGGTTACCTCCGCAAGACCTGCTGACCCCTTCCCATCCCCGGCTGAAAGACCATTTTCCCCGGTAGTTTCACCATTCCGGCGCGACCGAACGGAGGTTGCGCCTTCCGGAGCCGTGGCCAGACTGGAGATCGGCGGGCACTGTCGTCGTCGTGTCCGGGCCGCCGAACCGTTGTTCGGTGCGTCGATGTCACTCGTGTGCCGCGAATCTTCCGATCGGCCGATTCGGCCGGGCGGGGGTGAAGGAGGACGGATGAGACTCGACCGGAAAATGGCCACCGCCTTGGCGGCCGTCGTCGTGCTGGTGATGTCACTGGCCGGCTCGGCTTCCATGGCCAGTGATCTGAACAGGGTGGAGCTGCCCGCGCCCGCCTGCTCGCCGGGCACCACGGTGGTGACCGACGACGGCCCGGTCTGCGGTGTCGCCGGACCCGAAGTCAGGTCATGGCAAGGAATCCGCTACGGCGCACCGCCGGTCGGCAGCCTGCGCTGGAAGCCACCGCGGCGCCCCGCCCCGTGGACCGAAGCGTTCGCCGCGACCGCGGAAGGCAACCAGTGCGCGCAGCCTTCCGGTGCCGGTCCGGGCTCGGACAACGAGGACTGCCTCAACCTGACCGTCCGGGTACCCGCCAAAGCGGGACCCGGTCCGTTCGCGGTGATGGTGCAGATCCACGGCGGCGGTTTCCTGCTGTGGAAGCCGCAGGACGCGAGCCGCCTGGTGACGGCGGGCAACGTCATCAGCGTGGAGGTCAACTACCGGCTCGGGATCTTCGGTTTCCTGGCGCACGAAGCGTTCGGCGCCCATGCCGGGAACTACGGGCTTCAGGACCAGCAGGCCGCGCTGCGCTGGGTGCAGCGGAACATCGCGCGGTTCGGTGGCGACCCGCACAACGTCACGATCTACGGCGCTTCCGCGGGCGGCTCGAGCGTCTGCGCCCACACCACGTCGCCCGCTTCGGCAGGGCTGTTCCACCGCGGTATCAGCGAAAGCGGGGAGTACAACTCGCTGCTCGGCGTGGACACCGTGTGGCAGGCGCAGGACTGCAAGGCGAAACTGCCCACCGAGAAACAGGCCCACCGCGCCGGGGCACGCTTCGCCACCGCCGTGGGCTGCGGCGTCGCGGCCGAAGCCGCAGCGTGCCTGCGCGGGGCACCCGCTGCCACCCTGCTCGAACAGGCGGGTCACGGGAGGGAACCCGACAGCGGGACGATCGCGCCGATCGTGAACGGAACGACGTTGCCGATGTCGCCAGGCGAGGCCTTCGCCACCGGGCGCGTCAACGACGTGTCGCTGATGCACGGCGTGGCCCGCGACGAGACCCAGCTGCCTTCCGCCTCGACCCCGGCCGACTACGACCGGCTGGTGGACCAGCAGTACGGCAAGCACGCGGCCGCTGTCCGTCGGACGTATCCGCTGGCGCGTTTCCCCGCACCGGCCCCGTTCCTGGCCTTCCGGACGATCGTGGCCGATTCCAACTCGGTCTGCCCCTCCGCGCTCAACAACGAACGGCTGGCGCGGCACATCCCGGTCTACGCCTATCAGATGGACGCCACGGAGGTGCCACCGCAGTTCTTCGTCGACCCCACGAAACCGAATGGCGCCTACCACATCGCCGAATGGCTGTTGCTGCTCCCGGACGGGGTCAAGCTCAATCCCAATCAGCAGGTGCTGTCCGACCAACTCGTCGCGCAGTGGACGGGATTCGCCCGTACCGGTGACCCGACGGTGGACGGTACGCCGCGCTGGGACCCTTACACCAAGGACAATCCCGTCGTCATGTCGCTCAACGCCGCGGGAGACAGTCAACTCACCTCCGAGATCCCTCGTCAGCACAAATGCGAACTCTGGAATCCGCTGACGCCTTTCACCGGCTAACGCAGAATCGCGTCGCCCCAGACCGCCGTCGGACTGCAGGGCGAGTCGATGTTGTCGACTTGCAGGAGCAGTTGCCTGCCTTCGGCCACGGGCAAGTCCACCAGGTCCACCTGGCCGGGACGCAGGTCCCGGCTGGCCAGCGTCCGCCCGTCGATGGTCACGAGGAATCGCGTGACCGTGTCGGCGGGCGCGCCTTCCGCGATGCCGAGTGTCGCGTGAAACCGCTGGAATCGCCGGTTGACGGCGAAGACCTCGTGGCCGTCGTCGGATTTCGAACAGGTGCTGCCGATGAAACTGTGCGGGTAGATCTTCCCGTTGACCGCGACTTCGCCTCGTCGCCAGTCGCCGTAGCCTCCCTCGACCTTCGGCAAGCCCGTGAGCCAGGTACCGCCGTTCGGTGGTGGCGGCGGCGAGGAGGTCGGTGTCGTCGTGTTCGGTAGCGCATCGATCGCGGCGGTCAGGCCGGAAGGCGGGAGGGGCACGCTTTGTCGTGTCGTCAGCGAATACCCGAAGACACCCGCGCCGGCGACCGCGACCGCGACGCCGGCGGCGAGCCACACATCGACGGTGTCGCCCCAACGCCGCCACACGACGAAGATCCCGAGGAGCACCGCGCCGAAGCTGGTCGCCCAAACGATCGGCAGTCCGCCGCCGACGATGAGGACCGACACCGCCGCCACGTCGGCTACGACGCCGAGTGTCTGGGGGAGGAAACGCGCGGGTTTGACCGTGATTTCACCAGCAGTGGGAGGTTCGATACTCACCTGCCCAAAGTGGCAGAGTCCGGCCTCGGGAATACGCGAATCCGCCGGTTTCACCCCATCGTGCGGAGTCCGAAATCCTTTCATGTCAACGTGTTCTGATCCGGTTACGGCCTATTCAAAGCCAATTTCGGCAGTTCTCGGGCTACGTCGTCAGGAGAGGGCATTCGGATGATTTCTTCGGCAATCGTGCGGGCGGCGTCGCGATGACTGCTGTTTCCTCGGTGCGGCAGCAGTTTCCGGGTGTTTTCGGTGATGGCGTCCGCACTCAGCTCGCCGGGCAGGAGGCACAGCCCGGCGCCCGCGGTGCTGAGTGCATCGGCGTTGGCGAACTGGTCCGCGCCTTGAGGGAGGATCAGCTGCGGGAGGCCGACGGCGAGCGCGCCCAGGGTCGTACCGCTGCCGCCGTGGTGCACGACGGCGTCGACGTGCGGCAACAACTCCGCTTGCGATACCCAAGGCCGTACTGTGACGTTGTCCGGTATGGCGCCCAGTTCCTCGGGGCGAACCCGTCCGCAGGCGACCATAACCCGCGCGCCGAGCGCCGCCAGTCCCCGGATGGCGGTCGTGAGCACCTCCGGCGTGCCGAAGGCGGTGCCGAGCGTCAGATAGATCAGTGGTCGCGAAGTGGTATCGCTGCGCCACGGGGGAGATGCCGGTTCGGAGTAGGGAACGGGGCGCAGCTCGATGCGCTCGGCCGTCGCGAGGAAGTCCTTGTCCTGCAAAGAAGGTGGGCAGATGTCGAGGTGTGGTCCGCCGGTGGGCACCTGGAGCCCGATCCCGTCGGGGAACATGCGGCCGAACCCGTGCCAGAGGCTGGGAACTCCGGCGCGTCGCGCGGCGACGGCCGCCCCCGGCAATCCCCATTCGTGCACGACGAGGTCGGGTCGAAGCCGTGCCAGTTCCGGTTCGAGATCCTCGGCGTAGATCTCGTAGAACGAATCCGCGGGGCGAAAGGGCTGGAGCCCGTTTCTGCGCAGTGGCGGGTGAACGCTCTCGCCGGCGGTGAAATGCACCTCGTGCCCGGCCTCCTTGGCGGCGACCGCGAGCGGGATCAGCGGGTAGGTGTGGCCGACCGATGCGAGGGCGGCGAAGAGTACGCGCATGCGGATCAGTTCCACTCGCGGTAGAAGGGATGTTCCGATCAGATGTTCACATCATCTGAGAGTGGCAGTACCTCATCCGGGTCGTTTGCCATGATGGGCGGGTGAAGCAGGTGGTGATCGGCCTCGACGGGCATGCCCTCGTCCTGAGTGATGTCGTCCGCGGAGCCCGAGGAGAGATCTGGTCTGTCGGCGTCGAGGTCGTCGACACCGGACTACGTGCCGAGAAGACCGTGGCGTCTCACTACGCCGTGGGCTTTGACGATCTCGTCGAGTTCTTTGCCGGAATGGCGGAGAACTGGCACGGGTGGGCAGGTGACCGTGTTTACGAGTCTCTCGAGCACGATCTCCGGATTGTGGGACGACATCTCGGAAGCCGAGTCCGCCTGGTCGTCGAATTGGCCGAAGCGTCCGATCCCGACGGCTGGCGCGCCGAAGCGACCTTCACGGTGGACGCGGGTGAACAACTCAGTGCCGTCGCCGATGATCTCGCGGCACTCCTCGGAGTCGAGTGACGCAGGGGATCACCAGTCGATCGGCACCGCGACCGGGCCTTGGAGCGTCAGGAACATCCGCCGCCAGACGAGTTCTTCGATCGGCACCGCGAGGCGCAGGCGTGGAGCGGCCGCCAGCAATGCGGTGACCCCGGTCTGCAGTTGCAGCCGGGCCAGCGCCGCGCCGAGGCAACGGTGCGGCCCATGGCCGAAGGTGAGATGCCCGCGCGCCCGAGCGGGATCGATCAGCGCCGGTTCGGGAAAGCGGCGGGCGTCGTGATTGCCCGCGCGCAGGGGTGCGAGGACGTACTCTCCCGCGCGGATCGGTACCCCGCCGATGTCGGCGTCCTCGATCGCCACCCGTCCCTGGTCGGCTGCCGAGCCTTGGTCCTTCCGCAAAAGTTCCTCGATCAACTCGGGCACCGACGCGGGATCGCGGGGGAGTTCCGGTTCGGCCGCGAGCCGCAGCACGATCAGGGCCAGGGCGTTCGCGGACGGAACGTATCCACCGAGAAGGACCGCAAAGGCGAGCTGGGTGACCTCCTCCGGGCTCAGCGCGTCACCGTTGTCGTCCCGCGCCTGGAGCAACCCGGTCAGCAGGTCCTCGCCGGGGTCGTGGCGTTTCGTCTCGACCAGTTCCGCGAGGTAGCCGCCCAGTTTCCGGGCGGCTTCGGCCATGTCCTGATAACTCGGCGCGGTGAACACCGCGAGCATGCCGTCCGCCCAGGCCCGCAGATCGTCACGAGCCGCGGGTGGGACACCGAGGAGCTCGTTGAGTACCGACAGCGCGAGCGGGATCGCGTATCCGTCCAGCACTTCCGCCGGCGGGCCCTGCGCGATCAGCTTCTTGGCCAGATCTTCCGCGAGCGCTTCCACGCGCGAACGCAGCTGCTCCACCCGCCGCGGGGTGAGAGCCTTGGCGGCAAGGCGTCTGAGCCGCGCGTGTTCCCGCCCGTTCATCGTGAAGAGCAGGCCCCCGTCGCCGTCTTCGGGGACACCGGGAATCCACACCTGGAATCGCGGGTCGGCCAGCAAGGCGCGGATGTCGTCGTAGCGGGTGACGAGCCAGGCGTCTTCGCCGGTCGCGAGATGTACGCGGCCGACGGGCTCCTCGTTCTGCCGCCGGGTGTATTCGACCGGGCAGCGCATCGGTTCGGTGCCCGTGAACGGATAGTCCATGTGATCCCCCTATTTCTTCGGTTTGGCCGCCTCTCCGGCCAGTGCGTGCAGTGGCATCAGCGCTGAGCCCTCGCCGACCCTGAGCGCTCGGGCGGTGAGCAGCCGGTACAGCTCGTCGGCGGCCTTGACCAATCGCGCGGCGCGGTCCGCGACCGAGTCCGGCTCCGAGTCGAGCTCGGCGAGTGCTGCGGCGAGGACCTGTTCGGCGTCACGCTGCTGGCGCTGCGCGACCGCCGCGATCAGTTCGTCGACCGGGGTGACCAGGGTGCGGCGACGGTCGGCGGGATCCGGACGTGTGCGCAGGGCGCCTTGCTCTCGCAGTTTCGCAACGGCGGTGGAGACGTGGCTCTGCGCGAAACCGGTGCGCGCGGTCAGTTCGCTGATCGAGATGTCCGGTGCTTCGACGATCACCGAGATGAGCACGAGGTCGATCTCCGGTACTTCCGGATCCGCGTCGTCGCGCATGCCGTGGGACGCGAGCTCCATCAGGTGCTTGCCGAGCAGGTACAGCTCACCGGCTTTCATATCGAAAAAGATACATCTAAAACGATGTAAATGGCGAGCGGATCGCGTCCTACGACCGCTGCTTGGTCTCGTAGACCTCTGGATCGAGGATGGTGCGCTTGATCGCCTCGCGCCGCTTGCACATCTTCTCCAGGGCGTCGACGACGCTCTCGGCAAGACAATGAGAGTCCTGGACGACAGTCGCTCGAAGGGGGCTCGTGCCGGTGTCGATCAGCGTTCGGGCCTCGGTCGTACCGTCCACTCCGATGATCACGGTGTCCGTCGTGACCGGCGAAGTCGACGCTCGAAGCGCGTCGACCGCGCCCAGCGCCATCTCGTCGTTGGTGCAGAACACCGCGTCCAGGCGGCCATGTCGCGAAGCGAGCGCGCGACTGTGGGATTGCACGGCGTCCTGGGCGCGGAGCCGGTTGAAGGCGCAGCTGTCGTTGACGGTGATCGAAACCTCAGGCAGCTCCGCCTGTAGAACGGTCGCGCAGTGACTTTGCCGCGTTTGGTGCTGCCGGCTCGCCACGATCAGCACATGAGGCCGCCGGCTGCTCCGCTCTCGCAGGTATGCCGCCAGCCAGCGACCCGCGAGTGCCCCGAGATCGGAACTGAGGTATCCGACGAAAACGGCGTTGCGCGAGTACTGGTCTTCGTCGTCGAACGGTTCGACATCGGTGAAAACCACCGGCAGGGCCAACTCCGTGCAGAACTCGACGAGATCCAGCCTCAACCGCCGCACTTCGGTCGCGACGACGATCCCGCCGATGTAAGCCCGGCGCGCGGCCAGAATCCTGCGCAGGTGGTGTGCCTGGGCGGCGGCGTCATAGTCCCGATCGGGCACCTTCAACACCAGATCGATGCCGTTGCGGTCCAGCACGCCGTGCATACGTTGCACGAAACCGGCGACCCAGTACTTCTGCCTGAAAGCGGACGTGACCAGGAAGGCCTGCCGGGTGCGCCTCGGCCACCGTGTCCGTTGAAGCAGGAGAAGACCCGCGACCACCACGCCTACGACCAGGACAGACCACGCGGGCACCTTCGCCGTCATCGCGTCGCTCCGGACCACCGCGAGTACTCCGGCGAGGACCAGACCACCGGCAACCGAGGTGACGACGGTGAACCGCACCGGCGTGCGATCGCGGTCCAGCAACTTCACGGTGATTCCCCCTCCGGCAAACGGAAACAGGCAGCGATTATGTGCCCGATGACCGTTGGTTTCCATGATGAGGACGAACCGTTTGCTCATACCGTGCGAACAACGCCCGGCCGGACTTCACACTTGGCGTACCAAACCGGATTCCCAAGCCCACACGGCGATCTCGGTGCGGTTGCGAGCCGCGATCTTGCGCTGGATCGACGCGAGATGGGTTTTACGGTGGACAGGGAGATCGTCAGCTCCGCGGCGATCTCGGCGTTCGTCCGGCCGCGCGCGATGGCCCGGGTGACGTCGAGTTCACGCTGGCTCAGGGCCGGGTCGGCGACGGGCACGACGCCGGAGTGGGGAGCCGGTGAAGTGGGCGAGCAGCCGGGTGGTGATCGACGGCGAGACCAGGGCTTCGCCGTTCGCGGCCGCGTGCACGGCTTCCACCAGCAGGCCGGGACCGGCGTCCTTGAGGAGGAATCCGCAGGCGCCGGAGCAGAGCGCCTCGTGCACCAGTTCGTCGAGGTCGAAGGTGGTGACGACCAGAACGTGCAGTGGGTCCTTCACGTCGGGCCGGTCAAAAGGACTAGGGCGTGTTTCATGAGGCTGTTCGATGGGCTTCGTGATCCAGGTGGTTCCTGACGGTGCGGGCGGATCGGCCTCGTACCGGGTCGTACTCGGCCGCATCCGCCCGTGCCGTCAGGGGCCACCTGGGCGCGGAGACCGCGAACAGGGCTTATGAAACACGCCCTAGGCCTGGTTCAAGGCCCGTTCGATCGCGCGACGTGCCCGGCCGGCGGCCGCTCGGTCGTGCTGGAGCTGCATGGCCGCGTTCAGGGCCAGTCCGGCGGCGACGATCTCGAACAGCGCCTGGTCGATGTCGAATCCGGCGGGGAGCTCGCCGTTCTCCACTGCCGCGGCCAGGTCCGCCCTCAGTTGTCCTCGCCAGCGTGACCACACCTCGGCCACCGCGTCGCGGACGCGACCGGGGCGACCGTCGTACTCGGTAAGCGCCGCGGTCATCAGACAGCCGCCGGGCAGCAGGGGTTCTTCCAGGTAGCCGACCGAGCCGGCACAGACCGCGCGCAACCGCCGAAGACCGGGCGGCTCAGCGAGCGCGGGCTCGACCACCCGGTGCCAGAAGTCCACGAACGCCTTGTCCAGCGTGGAGATCTGCAGCGTCTCCTTGGTACCGAAGTGTTTGTGCACCCCGGACTTGCTCATCTCCAGCTCCTCGGCGAGCCGCCCGATGGTGATGCCGTCCAGCCCTTCCTCGGAGGCGATCTCGGCGGCACGGACGAGGATCCGGCTCTTGGTGGCCTGCGCTTCGGCCGCTGAGCGTCGAGGTGACATGCCTTGAGAATAGCGTACGCACGTACGCTAAATTCGACGGCGACCCCGAAGACGAAGGAGCGCGAGATGCGGGTGCGAAGGCTGGGCTGGGCCGGACTGGAGATCGAGGCGGGTGGTGAGCGGCTGGTGATCGACTACGTGCGAGACCTGTCGCCGCTGTTCACGGGGTGGAAGTCCGGCGAGGGACTGGTGATGCCGAGCGGGAAGGTCGCCGTCGCGCTGGTGACCCATCTGCACCGGGACCACACTGACGCGACCGCGCTCGCGGACGTGCTGATGCCGGGAGCACCGGTGCTCCGGCCGGCTCCCGGTCACGGCGACGACGTGGACAACGTGACGACACTGCCCGTCGAGCGCGAGCTGATCCTGCACCGCCTGGCCGCCGAGGTCGTGGATCCCTGGGCCACAAGCGAAATCGGGCCGTTCCGGGTCACCGCGGTCCCGGCCGTCGACGGACTCGGCGACCCTCAGCTGAACTGGGTGGTGCAGGCCGACGGGCAACGGGTCTTTCACGGTGGCGACACGATGTTCCACGGCTACTGGTGGCTCATCGCGCGCCGGTTCAGCCCGTTCGACGCGGTGTTCCTACCCGCCAACGGCGCGGTGGTCGACGCGCCGCATCTCCAGCCCCCGAGTCCGCTGCCCGCAGCGATGGACCCGAGGCAGTCCGCCGCCGCCGCAGAAATCCTTGACGCCCGGTACGCGGTTCCGATGCACTACGAAGCGGAACAGCCGGACAAGATCGCGGGCTACGTCGAGATCGCCGATCCGGAGAACGAGTTCCGCGCGCATGCCGGACGACGCGAGCACGTGCTGGCCGTCGGGGAGTGGCTGGACCTGACCGCCTGACCGCAACGGTCACGCGGTCGCAGTTCTCGCCAATACCGCGCGCGCGTTGGCGAAAGCCGTGCGAAGTGCCTGCTCCGGTGCGGGATCCCAGGACCGGGTGGTCACGACCATGTCGTCCGGGTCGGGTGAGCCAAGGCAGTACGGCGCCAACGCGGAGAAGAAATCCGTTGGGGCGAAAGAACTCTCGGGAGTGTGCACGCCGGGTTCGGCGCCCGAAAGCAGTCCGAGCGCGACGCCCATGGGAATCCCGGTCACTTCACCCATGGTGGTACCGGGTAACTGCGCCAGTGCGCACCCGACCGCGGCCGGCCGTTCGCGATGGGTTCCGTTGGCCAGCGCGAAGATCGGGGGCAGCCGTCCGGGCCCCAAGGTCCGTTCGAAGGTGCTCGGCAGCACGCGTTCGGCCCGCTCGATGATCGACGCGGCCCGGTGTGGTGACAGGATGCCCCGGTCCACGGCGGCACCGATCGCGGCCACCGCCGTCATCACGCCGGGCCCGGCGAAGGCGACATTGACGCTCGTCGTGCCGGGAAACACGCGCGGGAGCGTGAGCGCCTCGGGATGGCCGAAGGTCCGCACGGTTCGTCGTCCGACGCCGGGATAGTCGATCCGGACCGGTCGCAGCGGGCGTTCGTCGACGGCCCGGCCGTGCCGGGTGACGTGGATCGTCCCGGTGACCTGCTGGATGCCGTGCACCACCGCCGCGCTGGGTTTGCCGTCGGGGGTCGCTTCGGGCGGCGCCGCCTCGAGGCTCCACCCGGTGATGATCTCGTCCACGGAGTCCAGCTGGGTTGCGGCGAGAACGGCGAGCAGATTGGTGATCCCTGGACTTGCGCCGATGCCGACCACCGCGGTGACGCCCGCCGAACGGGCGAAAGCGTCCAGTTCGAGCATCGGGGCGATCGGCTCCCAGTCGTCGCAGATGTCGAGGTAGGAGCATCCGGCATCGATTGCGGCGCGCAGGATCGGCTCCCCGAAACGGAAGAACGGCCCGACGGTGTTGAGCACCACGTCGGCATCGGCGAGAGCCGCCCGCAACGCTGGAGCGTCGGTCACGTCCAAGGCCAGGCTGCGCACGCCGAGCCCCACGGCGGCCGCGGCGCGTTCGGCGCGGCCGCCGTCCAGGTCGGTCACGATCAAATCGGTGACCTGCTCAAGGCCGGACGCGACACGACAGGCGTACCTGCCCATGCCTCCGGCGCCGCCCAGTGCCAGTACTCGCATGCCCCGGCTCCCCGCTGATATATTTACTGTCGTGTCAGTCAATAAAGTAGGGCGGCCGAGCAAGGCTCGTCAACGCATGGGAGAAATCCTGCGGGCCATGACGGCGGTCGTGGCCCGCGACGGGCTGGCGGGCATCACCATCGCCAACGTCGCCGCGGCGGCCGGGCTGCAGCGCACCCTCGTGCTGCACTACTTCGGCAGCCGCGACGAGCTGATGGCCTCCTTCATCACCACTGCCGTCGCCGAGTACGGCGATCGCATGGTCGGCGGCGACGGGCCCGAGCGCGAGCCGATCGAAGCGCGGCTGGACCGGTTGTTCGAACCCGGCACCTACCGCAGTCGCGAGGACTTGGTGGTCTGGGCCGAGCTGGTCGCCAAGGCGGCGAGGGACCAGACCGTCCGGCAGCGCCTGCACGAGTTGTGGACCGGCCGATGGCTACCCGAGATCGAGCGACAGCTCGGCCTCGCGTACCCGGACGCCGACGCCGAGCGCGTCGAGCAGGTCGGCTACGCCCTGGCGTGCTTGGTGGAAGCGCATTGGTACTTCCAGCTGCAGGGAGTCGACGACGACCGCAGGCGACGGCAGGCGCAGCAAGCCGCCCGGACGCTGCTGGCCACCCTCGGCGCCTAGTGTCTCGACGGTGAAGATCTGGACGGAGCCGCCTGCCAAGACCGACGTCGAAGCCGTTATCCGAAGCTACTTCGGCTTCCTGCGGGCTGGAAAGATGCCTGAGGCCGAACAACTCGTCGATCACACGTCGGTCAAGCACGTGCTCAAATCTCTCTGGACAGGTTCCGTCGGTGCGGGCCTTGATGCGGAGTCCGCTGCCGGTGAATGGGAACGCGACTTGTCCTGGCTCGGCGAGCTCGACCTGGGGAGCTTCGCCTGGGGTGACTCCGGCAGCAATCTGTACGTCGAGATCTCCTTTCGAGAGCAGACGATCGAGGTGGCCTTGGGCTTCTGGGTCAAATCTGTCGAGGACGGTTGGGTCGTCTCGGGACCGTCCACGCTCTGGTAGTCGTGAGTGGCGTTTCGTGTTCTAACCCGAATCGCCACTCACGACCGAAAAGCCGCTGATCCCGGCCACCGTGAGGGCCACACCAGCCTTCCAGGGTGTCGGGGGGGGGAAGGGGGGGGGGGGGGGGTGGGCCTAAAGGGGTGGTTTTGGCCGGGAAACCTCGGGCGCCAAAAACAAACACA